>NZ_JBPXMC010000002.1:0-638014 GCF_051918885.1 Streptosporangium sp. OZ121 | reverse complement strand
GGGCAGGGCTTGCCCTTCGCGACGCTGCGGAAGCGGCCTAGCGAGAAGCCGCTCCCTTCAGGGAGCGGAGGAGTCACGGTCGAACGAGTGTCCCACGAGCGCCGCTCGCTCGCCGCTCGCTCACCGGCGCGGTCGAAGGGCGCGAACGGGCACGACCGGTCAGAGGGTGGGGACGGACACGGACCGGTCGACGCTGCCGGGGGCGAGCACGTGCTCGATGACCATGACGGCGGCGCCGATCACGCCCGCGCGGTCGCCCAGCTCGCTGGCGGTGATGGTCAGGTGCTGGGTGGCGAGGGGCAGCGACCGGCTGTAGATGACCTCGCGAAGACCGGCGAGCACCTGCTCCCCGGCCTCGGAGATGTCGCCGCCGACGACTATCACCGAGGGGTTGAAGAAGTTGACGATCGAGGCGAGCACGTCGCCGACCTCGCGGCCCGCCTGCCGGATGAGCTGGACGGCGTGGGTGTTGCCGCCGCGTACGAGGCGGACCACGTCGCGGCTGTCCTCGGCCCGCACCCCGTCCGCGGACAGCTTGGCGGACATGGCGGCGCCACTGGCGACGGCCTCCAGGCAGCCGACGTTGCCGCAGCGGCAGACGGTGTCCAGGGCCGAGGCCACCCGGATGTGCCCGATGTCGCCGGCCGCGCCCTGCGCGCCCCGGTGCAGGCGGCGGTCGCTGATGATGCCGCAGCCGATGCCGGTGCCGATCTTGACGAAGATGAGGTGGTCGGCCTCGGGGCGGGCGGCCCAGTGCTCGCCCAGCGCCATGATGTTCACGTCGTTGTCGACGAGAACGGGGGCGCCGAGGCGCGAGCCGAGCCACTCCGGAACGGGGAAACCGTCCCAGCCGGGCATTATCGGGGGATTGACCGGTCGTCCCGAGCTGTGCTCGACCGGGCCGGGCAGCCCGACGCCGATGCCGCAGATCTCGTCCGGGCGGTGGCCGGTCTCGGCGAGCATCTCCTCGAAGGTGCGCTGGAGCCAGCCGAGGGTCTCCTCGGGGCCGCGGTCTATCGACACCTCGGCCGCGCGCTCGGCGAGGACCGTGGTGCCGAGGTCGGTGACCGCCACCCGGGCGTGGGTGGCGCCGAGGTCGGCGGAGAGGACGACGCGGGCGGTGCGGTTGAACGTGAAGGCGATGGCCGGGCGGCCCCCCGAGGAGATGGCCTCCTCGGTCGGGATGATCCACTGCTGGCTCAGCAGCGCGTCGAGGCGCTGGGCCAGGGTGGATCTGGCCAGCCCGGTGAGCTGGACCAACTCGGCCCTCGTCCTGGCCTGACCGTCGCGCAGGATGTTCAGAAGCGCCCCCGCGCCGGCGATCGAACCGTTAGCTTCGCTAAGCATGCGCACAGTCAACACTCCTTGTTTCCGCCGCGTCAAAGCAACTTAGGTCCTCCACCTGTTCCATTATGCCAAATGGTGACGTGCTTTTGCTTGACCGTCGGCATAAGGGCGCTTTAGCATCCGGAATCATGGAGGAAATCGGGCGGTTACCGACGAATCAATTACCATCCGGTATCGTCGGAACCGACTTTTCGGACATATTCGCCCTACTCTTGACATCCCTGACGAGATTTACCGTCACCGAGTCTCACCCCGGGACGGTCACCCCATGATCCTGAGGATGCGTGGTATCGCCAAGAGTTTTCTCGGGGTTCGCGTGCTGAGCGGGGTCGATCTGGACGTCGCCGCCGGAGAGGTGCACGCGGTCGTCGGGGAGAACGGCGCCGGCAAGTCCACGCTGATGAAGGTCCTCGCCGGGGTGCACGCCCCGGACGAGGGCACCGTCGAGATCGACGGCGCCCAGGTGTCCTTCGCCCACCCGGTCGAGGCCCAGCGCGCCGGTGTCGCGATCATCTACCAGGAGTTCAACCTGCTGCCCGAGCGCAGCGTCGCCGAGAACGTCTTCCTGGGCCGCGAGCCCGTCCGGCGGGGGCTGGTCGACAGGGAGGCGATGGAGAGCGCCACCACCCGGCTGCTCCAGGAACTCGGCGAGACCTCCTTCACCTCCCGCGACCTGGTCCGCCATCTCTCCATCGCCCAGCAGCAGGTCGTGGAGATCGTCAAGGCGCTCTCCCAGGACGCCCGGATCATCGTGATGGACGAGCCCACCGCGGCGCTGGCCGAACACGAGGTGGAACTGCTCTACCGGCTGGTGGCCCGCCTGCGGGAGCGGAAGATCGCCGTCCTCTACATCTCCCACCGGCTGCGAGAGGTCTTCGACCTGTCCACCCGGGTGACGGTGCTGAAGGACGGCGCGCTGGTCAGGACCGCCGACACCGCCGGGATGACCTCCGACGAGCTGGTCAGGCTGATGGTGGGCCGCGACCTCGGCACCTACTTCCCCGCCAGGGGCACGGAGCCGGGCGAGGTGCGGCTCAGCGTGCGCGGCGGTGGCAACGCCGTGCTCGACGGGATCGACCTCGAACTGCGCGAACGCGAGATCCTCGGGGTGGCCGGCCTGCAGGGGTCGGGGCGCACCGAGCTGGCCAAGGCCCTCTTCGGCGCCGAGCCGTTCACGCGCGGGACGATGAGCCCGCTGCGGCCGGTGTCGGTACGGCAGGCCGTGGCCGCCGGGATCGGCCTGGTGAACGAGGACCGCAAGGCCGAGGGGCTCGCGCTGCGCCAGTCCGTACGGGACAACGCCCTGCTGGTCTCCCGCTCGGTGCGCAGGATCGGCGACGGAGGCCGGATCGGCGGGACCGGCGGGACCGGCGTCCTCGAACTCCTGAAGGCGGTACGGCTCCATCCGCCCCGCCCCGACCAGGAGGTCCGCTACCTGTCCGGCGGCAACCAGCAGAAGGTCGTGCTGGCCAAGTGGATGACCGTGGCGCCGAAGGTACTGATTTTCGACGAGCCCACGCGCGGGGTCGACGTGGGAGCCAAGGCCGCCATCCACGACCTGATGCGCGGCCTGGCGGAGGACGGAATGGCGATCATGATGATCTCGTCCGAGCTTCCCGAGCTGATCGGCATGAGCGACCGCGTCATGGTGATGCGCGACGGCCGTGTCGCGGGGGCGCTCCCGGCGGGCTCCTCCGAGGAGGCCGTCATGCGCCTGGCCGCAGGGGAGGTGCCGGCATGACCGGCCGGGTCCGGCCCGCGGCGGCGACCGGCACCGCGGGTCCCGCCGCCCCTGTCCCACCGGGCGGCGGCGGACGGCGCGCCCTGGCGGGCCGCATCGGCTCGACCCAGGTCATCTACCTGGCCCTGGTCGGGGTGATGCTCGTCGGATGGGTGCTGGTGGCCTTCGACGGGGGGAACTTCCTCACGCTGGAGACCGTCGTCGGCATCCAGCAGCGCTCGGCCGCGCTGGGCATCGTCGCGGTGGGGCAGACGCTGGCGATCCTGGTCGGGTCGCTGGACCTGTCGGTCGCGTACCTGATCAGCCTCACCTCGCTCGTCGCGGCCGAGATCATGGCCGGGCAGGACGGCGGGATCGTCCCCGGCGTCGCGGCGGTGCTCGCGGTGAGCGCGCTGATCGGGCTGGTCAACGGCCTGGTCATCACCCGGCTGCACGTCCACGCCTTCATCGCGACCCTCGGCACGGCACTGATCGTCAAGGGGATCGTGGACCACCTCTACGACGGGCCCGCGGGCAGCGTGCCCGAGTCCTTCCAGCGGCTCGGCTACGACAGGATCGGGCCGGTCCCGGTCTCGGCGCTGCTCTGGGCCGCCGTCGCGGTCGCCGTCTGGTTCCTGCTGCGCCGCACGAGGCTCGGGTACCGGATCTACGCGGTCGGCGGGGACGAGGAGGTGGCCCGGCTGTCCGGGGTGCGGACCGGCAGGATCGTCGTCGCCGCGCACGTCCTGTGCTCGGTCTGCGCGGGCGTCGCCGGGCTGCTGCTGGCGAGCAGGCTCGGCGCGGGCGCGCCCACGGTCGGCACCGACGGCGGCTACGACCTGGAGTCGATCGCCGCGGTGGTCCTCGGCGGCACGGCCCTGGCCGGAGGCCGGGGCGGGGTCGTGGGGACGGTCGGCGGGGTGCTGCTGCTCGCCGTGCTCGACAGCGTCTTCAACCAGCTGGAGGTCAACGCGTTCTTCAAGGACGTGGTCCGCGGCGTGGTCATCGTCGCCGCCGTGGCCGTCTACGCCCGCCGTACCGCCCGGAGGCGATCCCGATGAGAGCCCTCAGGTCCATGGGGCCGATCCTGGCCGTGCTCGCGGTGCTGCTGGTGCTGATCGCGATGGCCAACCCGTTCTTCCTGGAGCCCGCCGGGTTCCTCGCCTTCCTCAAGCGGGCCGCGCCGCTGGTCATCCTGGCGGCAGGGCAGTACTTCGTGATCGTCTCCGGGGAGTTCGACCTGTCGGTCGGGTCGCTGGTCACCGTGCAGGTCGTGGTGGCCGCCCGGCTGATCGACGGCCAGGAGCAGGCGACCTGGCCGGTACTGGCCCTGCTGATCGTGATCGGGCTGCTGGTCGGGCTCGCCAACGGGGTCATCACCACCGGGCTGCGGGTGCCGTCGTTCATCACCACGCTCGGCATGATGCTCGTGCTGTCCGGCGCGGTGTTCCTGTGGACCGGCGGCGCCCCGCGCGGCGCGCTGTCGGAGACGTTCAGGATGTTCGGCCGCAAGGACCTCGGCCCGGTGCCCTGGTCGGTGCTCATCCTCCTGGCCGCGGGCGCCGTGGCGATTTTCCTCATGCGCTCCGACTTCGGCAAGAGGCTCATCGCCACCGGCGACAACGAGCGCGCGGCCGGACTGTCCGGGGTCCGGGTCAACCGGACCCGGATCGCCGCCTTCGTCCTCTCCGGCCTGGCCGCGGCCGTCGCGGGCATCCTGCTCGGCGGCTTCGCGGGAGTCTCGGCCCAGGTCGGGCAGGGCCTGGAGTTCCAGGCCATCACGGCCGTCGTCCTCGGCGGCGTGGCGCTCGGCGGCGGGCGAGGCTCCGTGATCGCCGCGATGGCCGGCGCCTTCACCCTCGAGGCGCTGTTCACCCTGCTCAACCTGTACGGGATCTCGGGGGCCCTGGAGTTCGCCGTCCAGGGCGTGATCATCATCGCCGCGGTCGCGGCGAGCGCCGTACGGCTTCCGTTCAGGCGCGCAGTACGCGTCTGAACGCACCCCCAGAAAAAAAGAAGGAGACCTTCATTGAACAGGCCGATAACGGTGCTCGTCGCGGGTGTCTCCGCGATGTTGCTCGCCGCGGGATGTGCCAGCGACAAGCCGGTGACCTCCAGTGCCGCCCCCGAGACGTCCGCGGCGGCCTCGTCCGCCGCCACGGCCGCCGCGTCCCCCAACACCGGCGAGCAGTCGAAGTTCTTCGTCCAGGCCGACTACGACGCCCAGCTGGCCATGCGGACCCAGAGCGCGGAGGGGCCCGCGGACAAGCCGTGGGAGCAGGCCATCGCCCCGGAGATGGTGGACACGGCCAAGTACAAGAAGGACGGGCCCTACAACCTGTGCTTCTCCAACGCCGCCGTGAACAACCCGTGGCGGCAGGTGGGCTGGAAGACCATGCAGGCCGAGGTGGCGCTGCACAAGGAGATCAAGAAGTTCACCGCCCTCGACGCGGAGGGCAAGGACGACAAGCAGATCTCCGACATCGCCGAGCTGGTCGGCAAGGGCTGTGACGCGCTGATCGTCTCGCCCAACACCACCGCGACGCTCACCCCCGCGGTGACGGGCGCCTGCCCCAAGGTCCCGGTGATCGTCTTCGACCGCGGCGTGGACACCGACTGCCCGGTGACGTTCATCAACCCCATCGGCGGCTACGCCTTCGGCGCCGACGGCGCCGAGTTCCTGGTGGAGAAGGTGCCCGCCGGGGGCAAGGTCCTCGCGCTGCGGATCCTGCCGGGCGTCGACGTGCTGGAGACCCGCTGGTCGGCGGCGAAGGTCACCTTCGACAAGAGCCAGCTCGACGTGGTCGGGGTGGAGTTCACCGACGGCGACGCCGCCAAGACCAAGAGCATCGTGAGCGACTACATCCAGCGGCACGGCAAGATCGACGGGGTGTGGATGGACGCGGGCGCCACCGCCGTGGCGGCCGTCGAGGCGTTCGAGGACGCCGGCGTCCCGGTGCCGGCGATCGTCGGCGAGGACCAGCAGGACTTCCTGCAGAAGTGGAAGAGCGGCGGCCTCACGGCCGTCGCGCCGACCTACCCCACCTACCAGTGGCGCACCCCGATCATCGCCGCCCTGAAGATCCTCAAGGGCGAGGAGGTGCCCAAGACCTGGAAGCTGCCCCAGCCCAAGATCACTTCCGAGAACCTGGACAGCTACCTGCAGCCCAACATGCCGCCGCTGCACTACGCGCTCTGCGGTTGCGAGAAGCTGCCCGACTTCCCCGCCAACTGGGGCGGTAAGTAGGGCAGATCCACCGGGTTCCGGGCACCGCCGGGCGGCGGTGCCCGGAACCCGCCGCCACGTTCACGGGCTCACGACGAGCCCGCGCCGAACTCAGGGAAGGGGTTGCCGATGTTTCCCATCGGGGTCAACACATGGGTGTGGGTCTCGCCGCTGACGGACGAGGATCTCGCCCGGCTTGCGCCGAAGGTGTCCGCCTGGGGGTTCGACACGATCGAGCTGCCGGTGGAGCAGGCCGACGACTGGGACCCCGCGCGGGCGGCCGAACTGCTGGGGAACCTCGGGCTGAAGGCCTCGGTGGTCCTCGTCATGCCGCCGGGCAGGGAACTGGTCGGCACCGACGCGGGAACGGTCGCCGCCACCCAGCACTACCTGCGCGGGTGCGTGGACGCCGCGGTGGCGGTGGGCAGCCCGGTGATCGGCGGACCCGCCTACGCCTCGGTGGGGCGGACCTGGCGGATGTCGGACGAGGAGCGCAAGACCTGCTACGCCGAGCTGCGGGAGAACCTGGCCCCGGTCGGCGAGTACGCGGCCGAGCGCGGGGTGACGGTCGCCGTCGAACCGCTCAACCGCTACGAGACCAGCCTGATCAACACCGTCGAGCAGGCCGTCGAGGCGGTCGGCGGGATCCCGGGCGTCGGCCTCGCGCTGGACGTCTACCACATGAACATCGAGGAGCGGGACCCGGCGGCGGCCGTGCGGCGGGCCGGTGACCTGGTCGCGCACGTACAGGTCTGCGCCAACGACCGGGGCGCGCCCGGCGCCGACCACATGGACTGGCCCGCCCTCGCCGACGCCCTGCGCGCCGTGGACTATCGGGGCCCGCTCTGCATCGAGTCGTTCACCGCGCACAACCGGACGATCGCCACCGCCGCCTCGATCTGGCGCCCCCTCGCCGACACCCAGGACGCGCTCGCCACGTCGGGCCTGGCCTTCCTGCGCACCCTCTGACCTCGCGACGTGGGGGCGGCCGGAACCCGAGTGATCGCAAGGACGTCACGCGCCGCCGATCGCCTTGTCGGACCGCAGCGTCTGGGTACGGGTTCGCAGGAACGTGCGCAGGGTCTGCGCCTCGGTGTCGGCCTTGGCGGTGTCGGCGTTCTCGTTCAGCTTGTATGACGTGGTGAGATCGTCGAGCAGGCCGGACGCGGCGCCGTTGCCGAGCAGCTTGGTGTACAGGGCGCGATACTGCTCTTGGTAGACCTTCTTGAAGGCGGCGTTCTTGAGGAACCTCTCCTTCAGAGGGTGGCCCGCGCGCATCATGGCGCCGCCTTCCGGACGCTGCTGCCGGCCGCCCTGGGGCGGGGCGAGACCCTGAGACGGCTGCGCCTGCTGGGCCTGCCGGTCTTGCTGGGGGCGTCCCCGGCCGAAGCCCATCGTGATCGTGTCGTTCACCCCGCTCTTGGCGTCACCGTTGAAGGCGAGGTTGAGGTCCCAGGTGATGACCTTGAACTTCTTGGTGTCCAGGTCGTACCACAGGTAGTAGTTGCGTCCGGGTCCCGCCATGTCGTCGAAGTTGACCATGAGGTTCTGCAGGACCAGATAACGGGCGAACGACTCCACGTCCAGACGCTCGCCCAGGTCCGCGGCGAATTCGGCGTCGGAGGCCTGGTTCACCCATTTGACCAGATCGATGACCGGCTGCAGATCCTGGCCGCCGACCTTGTTGACCTGCTTGAAGTCGGTGGTGTAACCGGTCTGGTCCTCGCCCTTGTAGGTGAAGGAGCCACTGGCCAGCGACTTGTACAGCACGCCTTCGCCGAGGCCTTCCGCGTAGCCCTCGTCGAGGTACTCCACGAGCAGGCGCGGTGTGGAGGCGCGGCCGTTGACGGTGAAGGCGCTGTGGGCCGAACGCTGGGTGGGCTCACCGGAGGCGCCGACCAGCGCGATGCCCAGCGCCTCGTTCAGCATCGTCGTCGAGCCCATCGCGGCCGGCCGTACGGCCACCTGGCTGTGCCCCTGGTAGCGGCGGCCCTCCACGAACTCGTCGAAGCTGATCAGCCACGGCAGGTTCTCCGGCTCCTCGCCCTTCAAGGACGCGCCGAACCCGCCGCCCCTGGGCTGCCCGCCCTCGCCCTGCTGCCGGATCGACGGCCCATCGCCCGGTGACCGGGAGCCCTCAGGTGGCCCGCCGCCCTCGGGCGGCTGGAAACCTTCGGGTGGTTGGAAACCCTCGGGTGGTTGGAAACCCTCGGGCGCACCTCCGCGCCGCTGTCCGCCGCCGGGCATGCCCCGCTGCCTGGACTGTCCCTTCCAGGTCAGCCCGGCCAGGGTGGAGTTGCCCTTGAGCCGGACGCCCACGCTGGGGACGCGGATGCCGTCGACGGTCAGGTCGGCTTCGAGGTACTTCTTCTCGCCGTCCTTGAAGTACTCGCTCAGCATGTCCTCGTAGGCCGCGTCGGTGAAGGTGAGCTTCACCTCGTGCGCCACGGAGGTGTCGAACAGGTCCTTGGTGCCGGTCAGGTTCGTGATGACGGTCTCGGCCTCGGCGGCCTGGGAGACGGCGACGTACGGGCGGATCATCCCGCTGCCGAGCACGCCCCAGCACAGGGCCGGGAACGCCACGCACAGCACGACCAGCTTCCAGTTGTGCCGGAGTTTGACCGGGATGCGATGCTTGAGCTGCGTCATGGTGCCGGCCTACAGGTCGCTCTGGTCGTATCCGGTCAGGACGGTGACCGACTGGCCGTGGTTGCGCTCGCGCAGCGCGGCCATCACGTCGGCCGGCTCGCTACCCTTCTTGATCTTCACGGTGTACATCAGTTCCGTCAGCGCGCCCCCGCGGATCGACTCCATGCTGACCAGCTCGAACTCCTCGGTGTGCCGGATGAGCACGTCCTGGATGGCCGCGGTGTAGTCCTCGTCCGCGGGAACCTGCACCTTGACCACCTGCCGCCGCACGTTGAGCTGGAACCAGTTGAACCGGTGCATGACCACGATGATCAGCGAGATCGCCACGGCGGCGACGACGGCCAGCAGGTAGAAGCGGGTACCGACGGCCATCCCGACGCCCATGACGAGGAAGATGAACCCGACGTCGCGCGTCTCCTTGATGGCGTTGCGGAACCGCACCACCGACAACGCGCCGACCAGGGCGAAGGCGCGGGCGATGTTCGAGCCGACGACCAGCATGATCAGTGAGATCAGCATGCCCAGGATGACCAGCGTCTGCACGTAGGACTGGCTGTAGGACACGTTGCGGTGCGTGGCCCGGTACACCCAGCCGATCACCGCGCTGAGCACGAACGACAGCGACATCGCGATCGCGATGTCGGCCACGCTGAACGTGCCGGACAGGTCCTGGAAGGAGAAGTCCATGGGGTGTCATGCCTCCGGGAGAACGGTCGGCCGGTGGCGGCCGAGATCGAGATCGTGGTCGGGGATGTGGAAGACCGAGCGGGGGGCCAGCCCGTGCGCCTCCACGCTCTGGCAGTACTTGGAGACCCGGACCACCTGCAGGTTCCGCCTGGCGGTCAGGTCGGTCAGCCAGTACGGCACGCGCTCGTTGGCCTTGACCTCCACGATGGCCATGTGAGCGGGGACGATGAGCCTGTTCTCGGCGTCGGCGCCCAGGTGGAAGTCGCGGTCACGGCCCCGGACGCGGTGGTCGAAGGTGACGCGCAGGCCGACGTCGGCGTCGCGGCCCACGTAGGCGTGCCGGGTGTAACCGGTCATCGCGACGGCCCGCAGGTCCAGGCGCGAGACGAGGTCGAGCACCTCCTGAAGGAAAGCGCGCTGGGACGGCTCGTGCTCGACCATCTGCCGCCCGCCGCACAGGCGCAGCGCGTCCCGGTAGGGCAGGCTCACCCGGCGCTTCTGCGTCACCCGGTTGACCCGCTGCTTGATCTCGACGAACACCGGAGTGTCGTCCCGCACGGCGAACCGGTCGCCGTAGTGGCGCACCCGCAGCTTCCTGCGGAACCTCAGGCCCTCGATCTTCTCCCAGTAGAAGCGCAGCTGCCGGGTGTCGTAGTAGACACTCCAGATGCCGTAACCCTCTTCGCCGCTGTGACGGTCGCGGTCCAGCCGCTGCTCGATCTCCTCCCTGAGCGCGGCCGCCTCCGACGCCTCCACGAGGTACTTGATCTCATACCGGTTGAAGGCGTGCAGCTTGCTCGGGGCCCGCAGCCGGTGACCCTGGTCACCGGCCGGTTCGGCGCCGGACCCGCTTCGATCGCCGCCGCGGACCACGGAGACGGCTGGTTTGCGGAACCTTGCCAGCATGTTCCTCCTTTCGTCAGCACACATCTGACAGCACCAAGCTGGGAACAATGTGTGAACCGCGTCCGACGCGAAGATGAACCGCCGGTGGGTGTTCAGCCGTCCTGGGGCTGCTCCAGCGGGAGAAGCACGCGGAAGGCGGTGCCCCGGCCAGGGGCGCTGGTCACCTCGATCCGGCCGTCGTGCGCCCGCACGAGCGCGGCGGCTATGGCCAGGCCCAGCCCGGTACCTCCGCTGTCGCGGGAGCGGTCGGGATCGGCCCGGTAGAAGCGGTCGAACAGGTACGGCAGGTGCTCGGGATCGATGCCCTGCCCCTCGTCCCGCACTTCGACGAGCGCGGCTCCGCGGTGGGGGGCGGGTCCGGTCCCGGCGTGCACGACGCCGGGGGAGAGAACCCCGGCGACCGCGCGCGGAGCGACGGTGAGGCCGATCTCGGTGCCCGGGGAGGTGTGCTGGATGGCGTTGCCGACCAGATTGGCGATGACCTGATGCAGGCGGCGTTCGTCACCGCGCACGAACACCGGACCGTCGGAGATGATCAGCCGGATCGGCCGCTCGCGATCGCGGGCGCGAGCGGCGTGCACCACGTCTCCGGCCAGCACGTGCAGGTCCACGACGCTGGGCTCCAGCGCGGGCTCCTGGTCCAGCCTGGCCAGCAACAGCATGTCCTCCACCAGCACGCCCATGCGCTCGGCCTCGGCCTCGATCCTGCGCAGCAGCCGCTCGGCCACCGGGTCCCTGGCGTCCTGGCCGTGATGGTAGAGCTCGGCGAAGCCCCTGATGGAGGTGAGCGGGGTGCGCAGTTCGTGCGAGGCGTCGGCGACGAAGTGCCGCAACCGCCGTTCGGAGCGCTCGGACTCGCGGAGCGCGGTGGCCAGGCGTTCCAGCATGGTGTTCAGCGCGCCGCCGAGGCGGCCTGTCTCGGTGTCGGGGTCGGTGTCACCGACCCTGCGGTCGATGTCCCCGCCCGCGATGGCCTCGGCGGTCTGTTCCATGCGGGTCAGCGGGCGCAGGCCCAGCCGTACCACGGCGAAGGCGAGCGCGCCCAGCAGCAGCAGCACCAGGCTGCCCGCCGCCGCCTCGATGACCAGGATCTGCTGAACGGTCGCCCGGCTGGGCTCCAGCGACATCGCCACGGTCAGCCTGGTGCCGTCGGGCAGGCTCCTGACCAGCACCCGCCACTGACCCGTCCCCGTGCCGGGCACGGTGATCGGGCCTTGGGGGACGGTGGATATCGCCGCGGCGGGGACGACGGGCCCGTCGCCGTTCTCGACGGGCAGACTGCGCAGCAAGGTCCCGGAGGGGTCGTAGAAGGCGATCTTGAACTGGGTCGGGATCTGGACGGACTGCCCCCTGGCCACCGGCGGCGGTGGCAGGGGCGGGAGCGGGCGCCTGCCGAAGGTGACGGCCGTCTCGGTCAGCTGGGCGTCCACCCTGGACAGCAGCGAACGCTCCAGCAGCAGCACACTCGCGGTGGCGAACGCCGCCAGACCGACCGCGCACAGACCGAGCAGCGCGGCCAGCAGCCGATGCCGCAGGGGCCAGGCCCGCCTCACGGGAGGCACTGCAACCGGTAGCCGACACCGCGCAACGTGTGGATCAGCGGCGGGCCCTCAGCGTCGATCTTCCGCCGCAGGTAACTGATGTAGGACTCCACGATCCTGCTTTCGCCGTCGAAGTCGTAGTCCCACACGCGGTCGAGGATCTGCGCCTTGCTGACCACCCGCTCGGCGTTGATCATCAGGTAGCGCAGCAGGCTGAACTCCGTCGGCGACAGGTGGATCGCCCGCCCCGCCCGCCGCACGATGTGGGCCTGCTCGTCGAGCTCCAGATCGGCGTAGCGCAGCACGCCGTCGTCGACCTGCTCCTGCGCGGGCCGTATCCTGCGCATGATCGCCCGCAGCCGCAGGACCACCTCCTCCAGGCTGAAGGGCTTGGTCACGTAGTCGTCACCACCGGCGGTCAACCCCGCGATCCGGTCGGCCACCGCGTCCTTGGCGGTCAGGAAGAGCAGCAGGGGACTGTCGTCGGCTTCGCGGAGCCTGCGCGCGACCGTGAACCCGTCCAGAGCGGGCATCATCACGTCCAGCACGATGATGTCGGGCCGCTCCCGGGCCACCGCCTCCAGCGCCTGACGGCCGTCCGCGGCGGTCCGCACGGCGAAGCCGTTCAACTCCAGGGCCTCGGACAGCAGCTCGCGAATGTTCGGCTCGTCATCGACGACCAGCACCTTCACGGCGGGTTGTTCGTTCACGACCTCGTTCTACCTGCCCGGCGTGAGAGAACGGTGAGAACGACCGGTCGAGCACGGGCGGCCCTGCCCGAAGGTGCCGGCGGGAGCGACGGAGTCGTTCAGCGACCGGCGCCCCCGTCCACCTCGCCGGGCGTGCCCGCGGCGCCCGGTGCCCGGCGGGGGCGCCTGAAGAAGGCGGCCACCGCGTAGGGGTCGACGGGGTCGGCGAGCAGGGCGAGCATCTCCTCCCTGCGCTCAGGATCGACCTTGAACGGGTGGCCGAACACGTGCGGCCCCGTCCCGTCGCCCAGCACCCTGGTCAGCATCAGGTCCCCGGGCAGCGCCTGCCCGGACAGCAGCTCGTCGGTCAGCGTCACCCGCTCCCCGGCCTCGCCCCCGTCGCCGGCGGCGGCCACGGTGATCTCGTCCCCGGACACGCCGAGGACCTCCCACAGCCGCAGCGGCGTGCGCCGCCAGGACTCCAGCAGCTCCACCTCGTCGTCGCGCAGCCACTCGGCCCGCGCGTCCAGGAACTCGCCGACGACGTCGTTCTCGAACAGCGCCAGGTCGGCCAGGGCGGGCTCGGCCACCCGGACGCTCAGCGCGATCAGGTCCTCGATCAGCCGGTGGCGGGCCGGGCGGTAGGCGTACGCGAGCAGCTGCCGGAACAGGTGCGCGGCCCGTTCGGGCAGCGGGGCGCCGGGGTCGGTGCGGCACGCGGCGTACTCGGCGGCGTCGCGCACGGCCGGTGCCATGCCGGGGGAGAGGGAGAGCACCTCGGAGATCAGCCCCGACGCCTCGAACGAGCGGCCCTCGCCCTCGGCCGACCTCGCGATCAGCAGCAGCGCGGCCGGCTCGGTGCGGGGCAGGGCCTCGACCAGCGCCGGACCGAGCGGCTCGCGTTCCACCTCGTCGGCGATCCTCGCGAGCACCACCTCCGACCGCGACAGGTAGGTGACGGCCTTGGAGAGGTCGGCGCCCTCGCCGTACGTCCGCAGCGCGCTGCGCACCAGGGCCAGCCTGATGATGTCCAGCGGCGCCAGGTCGGCGACCGACGCGGTGTCCCACGGCGCGCCCACGATGCCCACCCGGCCGTCGCGCAGCTCCAGCGAGGCGTTGCGCAGCAGCGGCGACAGCGGGGGCAGCGGGTCGGCGAAGGTCTCGGGGGCCTTCATCAGCAACTCCAGGACCACGACGTCGACCGGCACGCCGGGACTGGGCTCCAGCCCCTCGGCGAAGGCGCGCAGCGCGTCGAGCGCCTGCTCCCCGAACTCCTGGACGACCCGCACCGCCCGCTCGGCGGGGACGTCGTCCAGCTCGGTGACCGACAGCTCCAGGGTGCCGCCGCGCAGGCGCAGCGCGACCACCTGCTCGGGCTCCACCCCGTCGAGCCAGCCGTCGGGGCCGGTCAGGACGGGCTCGCCGGTGTCGAGCGAGGTGCGTATCCGGCCACCGCCCGCCAGCGGCACCCCCTCGCCGTCGGCCAGCCGGGCCCACAGCCGCAGGTCGTCGGAGGCGGGCAGCACCCCGCTCGCCAGCTCGGCCCGGGTGGCGAGATGCGTCAGCACCGCGCCCTCGCTCAGCGTCAGAAGGTCGCTCATCTCTCCATTGTTCTCGACGTCCGGGCATGGCGACGCCGCCCTCCCCCACGAGGTCGCACGGGCTCGTGGGGGAGGGCGGCGGGGAGAGAGCCCTACGGCCTGGTCAGGCCGAGGGTGTAGGAGCCGGAGCCGCTGTAGGCGTGCACCCGTACGCGGTAGGTGCCCGCGGTGCCGCTGTAGGTGAAGGCCTCATCCGGGTTGGGGGTGGTCCCGCTGGCCACGGTCGTCCAGGTGGAACCGCTCAGCTTCTGCAGGTAGGCGTCGTAGTCGGTGCCGTTGGGGCCGTCCAGGCAGACGCGGTGGACGCCCGCGCCGGCGCTGTAGCCGGAGGTGCCGGGCTGGTAGGCGTTGGCGTTGGACGTCAGCGAGCCGGTGTAGGAGTTCTGGTAGCCGCTGCAGCCGGTGGGCGGCGGGGTCCCGTTGGTCACCAGGGTGAGCCCGTACACCGAGAGGATCTCGTTGATCGGCTGGTGGTAGGTCGTGCCGCCGACGCTGCAGTTGCCCGAGCCGCCGGAGGTGACGCCCTGGGCCTGGCTGCCGGAGATGTAGGAGCCGCCGGAGTCGCCGGGCTCGGCGCACACGGTGGTGCGGGTCAGGCCGGTGATGGTGCCCTCGGGGTAGGTGACGCTCGTGTTGTGCTGGCTGATGGTGCCGCAGCGGTACTGGGTGGTGGAGCCGGAGCGGCAGATGGAGCTGCCCACGACCTGCTGGGTGGAGCCGGTCACCGGAAGGATGCCCGCGCTGTAGCCGTTCACCACGCCGGTCGGGGTCCAGTTGGTGTTGACCGCGACCCACGCGTAGTCGTTGCCGGGGAAGGACGAGCCCTGGAAGGTGCCCTGGGCGACCCGGTTGTAGCCCTGGGTGGCGGTGCCCGGCGTGCCGCAGTGGCCGGCGGTGGCGAAGCCGCCCTGGCTGCCGCGGGTGACGGAGAAACCGACCGAGCAGCGGCCGCCCATGTAGAAGGCGTCGCCGCCGCGGACGTCGTAGAGGGGCCTGGGCTTCTCCTGCGAGGCCTCGACGCGGACCAGCGCCCTGTCCACGCCGCTGCCGTCCACGAACGCCTGCGCCTCGGCGACGTCACCGGCCAGCACGACGACGCTGTTGCTCGGCAGGTCGACGTACCAGGACGGGATCGACTTCGGCGCGGTGGCCACGAGCTGGTCGAGCCGCTCCTTGGCCGTGTCGAGCGTGGCCAGGGAGTTCTTGACGAGCTTGACCTCCGCGCCCGACTTCGCGAGTGAGGCGACCTTGGTGGAGTCGCTGGTGGCGATCACCAGGTTGGAGGTGGGACCGGTCACCCAGGATCCGGCGAAGGCGGCGCCGAGCTGCCCGCGGAGGGCGGGCTCGATCTTGGCGGCGGCCGCCTCGTTGATCAGCCTGGCCGTGGCCTGCTCGGCGGTGCCTCCGAGGTCGCGCCGGACGGCGTCGACCAGGCCCGGTGACGGCTTGGCGGTGGCCTGCACCAGTGTCCGGGCCTCGGCGAGGGTGTACGGGGCGGCGGGTTCGCCGGGTCCCTGGTGAGCGGCGGTGGCGGGGGTGGCCACCATCGCGACAGCGAGCGCGAAGCCCGCTGTCACGGCACTTCTGCGGAGCATGGGTTCTCTCCTCATGTGGGGGGTGCCGCCAAAGTAACGGCGTACACATGAGGCGCGCCTCTACCAGATGTCTCCTATCGTCACGTTATGGAGAGGTGCCCAGCCCGGGGTTCCCGGCCAGCCACGCGGCGTATCGCCTGCTCCGCCCGATCGCGTCGGAATGCGCGGCCTTCGCGTGTTCGAGGATCGACGTCGCGACCGCGGCGCTGGACGCCTCCGGGTGCCAGCCGAGCAGCTGCCGCCAGCGCAGCGGAGCTCCCGCGAGCGGTACCAGCTTCAGCCCCTCGGCGGGCTGGAAGGTCGCCTGGCACAGCGCGGCGGCGCGGCCGACCTTGGCCAGGTGCATGCAGGTGGCCACGTCGGTCTCGTAGATGGTCTTGGGAGTGAAGCCGGCGCGCGCGCAGGCCGTGGCGAAGCAGTCGCCGAAGCAGCTGTCGCCGGGGGTGACCGTCCACTGCTCGTCGGCCAGCTCCGCGAGTTCCACCTCCTCCCTGTCCACCAGCGGATGGTCCTCGTTGAGCAGCACGAAGACCGGGTCGGTCCCCACGGTCGACCACACCACCGGCCCCTCCACCGGAGGAGGGCTCTCCCCGCAGGCGCCGATGAACGCGAAGTCGATCCGGCCCAGCATCACCATGGCGGTGAGCTCCCTCGCGGACCAGGAGGTGTGGGTGCTCACCGGGGTGGACGGCCAGGCGGTGGCGAGGCGGTCCATCAGACCGCCGAGTATCGGTCCGTGGGTGGCGCCCAGCCGGTAGCTGGGGATGTCGGCGTTCGCGTTGGCGAATCGAAGTGCCTCCTCCTGGAGTTCGCGGGCCGCGGGCAGCAGCACCATCGCGCGTGACAGGACCAGCTGCCCCAGAGGCGTGGGCCTGGCGCCGTTGTGGTCGCGTTCGAAAAGAGCTCCCCCGAGAACCCGCTCTATACGTTTGAGCTGCGCCGTCAGGGCGGGTTGGGCCAATCCGAGGTGGGTGGCGGCCTTGGTGACGCTGCCGGCCTGTGCCACCGCGCGCACGATCTTGAGGTGTCGGAGCTCGAGATCCATACCGGGAACGTAAGGCCGGGACGTTATAGCTGCAATGCAAACATGTCATGAAATGTAACTCAATTTTGTCGAATCGTTCCAAAAGGGATTTTGGCTCCTTGATCGGTATATTTATGGACATCCTTTAGCGCCTTGCCGGTCGTCTCGTCTAGAGAACTCCCGCTCCACCTGGCCTCAGCCTGACGGTGGTGTCCGATATCCGAGATTCCTGGGATTCGGGCTTCGCCGATATTCCGGCCGCCGGAGCCGCCGGAGCCGCCGGTCTCCGGCACCCGCGTTCCCCGTGTGCGGCGGGGGACACCACTGCCTGATCATGTACCGGTGGAGGTCGCTCGCGCACTCCCCGCGCGGGTGAGGGACGCGTCGCCCGGCCGCGTACCGGCGGAGGCCGGTCGCGCGTTTCCCACGCGGGTGAGGGACTCTGGCCGGGAGGCGGGGCCGAGGCTATGATCCGCTGATGGACGTAGCGGCGCTCACCCCCGCGCAGGCCCGTAAGCACTTCAGGGAGGGGCTGCGGGCACCCACCGCGGGGTGGTGCCGGGGCTGGACCCAGGCCAACCTGCTCGCCGTGCCCCGCGAGCTCGCCTACGACCTGCTCCTGTTCGCCCAGCGCAACCCCGTCGCCTGCCCCGTCCTGGACGTCGGCGACCCCGGCGCGGTGAGTACCGGCCTGTTCGGCGGCGACCTCCGCACCGACCTGCCCGCCTACCGCGTCTACGAGGACGGCAGGGCCGTGGCCGACGTCGACGACGCTCGCGACGTCTGGCGGGACGACCTGGTCGCCTTCCTGCTGGGCTGCAGCTTCACCTTCGAGGACGCCCTGCTGAGGGCCGGGGTGCCGGTGCGGCACATCGAGGCGGGGACGAACGTGCCCATGTACCTCACCTCGATCGCCTGCCGTCCCGCGGGCTCGTTGAGCGGCCCGCTGGTCGTCTCGATGCGCCCGGTCCCCGCCTCCCTGGTCTCGGCCGCCGTACGGGTGACCGCGAGGTATCCGGCCGTGCACGGGGCGCCGATCCACGTCGGCGACCCCGGCGAGATCGGGATCGCCGACCTGGGCGTGCCCGACTTCGGCGCCCCCGTCGAGGTACGGGCGGGGGAGACGCCGGTCTTCTGGGCCTGCGGGGTGACGCCGCAGGCGGCCGTCATGGCGAGCGGGGTGTCCTTCGCCATCGGTCACCTGCCCGGCCACATGGCGATCACCGACGCCAGGGACGACCGCTTCCAGGTTCCGTGATCCCGCTCCCCGGCGCCCGTCTCCCGTCGTCGCGCGGCCGTCCGTGACGCCGTGCGCGCGCCGGACGCTTCGGCTCGGCGGGGCATACCCGCGCGCGGCCGTGAGGTCGCGCGCGAAGCCCGGGACGCGAAGCCCGGGACGCGAAGCCCGGGACGCGAAGCCCGGGGCGGCTAGTGCGACGTTCCTTTCTGGAATACAGTCGCGGGCCGGAGAAAACCTGGGTCCACGGCGGCCTTCGCATCGCTGATGGCCACGCGGTCGCCATGTGCGCCTGGCAGCCGCTGGGCACAGCAGCACCGGGCCGATACCCCTTAAAGAACACCCGGTTTGGGTCTACGGTCAGCTCATGCTCGTGTTGTGGGCGGCCTTGTGGGGCCTGGCGGGAGGGCTGTGCGTGGAGGCCCTGGAATTGCACGCGCGAATCAGACGGGCCCGCAAATGGTCCTGGCGACAACCGATCCCGCAGGGCCGGGCAGCCTACTGGACGTCGGTGGCGATCCGGGCGGGAGTGGGCGCGGTGCTCGCGGCGGCGGCAGCGGCCAGTGGGCAAATAACCGGGGCGTTTGGCGCACTCGGGCTAGGGGTCGCCGCACCGCTGGTGGTGGAGAAATTCGCCCGCCTCGCCACCCTGCCCGCCGAGGCCAAACCGCCGGCCGTCACCCAGCAGAAGGCACCTACCGATGCGGGCTGAAGCCTCCTTCGGGCAGCGGCTGCTGGCCGCGCTGGCCCGCCTAGACGACATCAACGCACCTCCCGCACAGACGCAGCCAGTGCACGGGAGCTCCTTCGGGTGGCGCCTGTTGGGTGCGCTGGCCCGCTGGGACCCCGAACCGCCGGAGGTCACCGTCCCCAGCGGCATGATCGGCGTAGTGGTTACCTCTGACGGTGTGCTCCCCGATCCGCTGCCTGAGGGAAGCACCTACCAGCCGAGCCTTAAGCACGTAGTCCTGATTCCCGCCCGCGTCCTGTTCCTGCGATGGGCCGACGACCACGACCCCGACGACTACGACATAGCCCTGGAACCCCTTCTCGTCGTCGTGCAAGGATTCCGTCTCCGCGTCGAGATGGGGGTGCTCCTGCGAATCCCCGCGTCGGCGGCCCCTGCGCTTGTCAGCGCCTTCGGCGAGGACCTGCCGGTCCAGCGATTCGTCGAGCGGGTACTCGACCCGGTCGTACGGGCCCGCTTTCTCAAGGCCCGCACACTGGAGGAGCTCCTGATCGGTTACGAGCGTCTCCGCGCCGACCTAACCGCGGCCCTCACCGAGACACTGGCGGCGCGAGGTGTGCAGTTGCAGGCGCTCACCATGGGCGCAGCCAATCCCGACGACCCGGCCCTCACCGAAGCCCTGCGCCAGATCGCCGCTGCTGAGATCGAGGGCAGGGCAGTGGCCATCGTCACGAACGAGGAGATTCAGCTCAGGGAGACCACGACCAGCCCGGATGACGGTCGACGGCTGGAAGAACTCATCCTGCTGAACAAGATCGAGCAGATCAGCGCCGACGCCGTCGCCGCCCCGAAGCTGCTGCAGGACCTCGTTACGATGCAGGTCCCAAGATATGTCAGGGACGGCGACGCCAGATTCCTGCTGGACACCATGTCACTGGACCAGGCCCGGGAACTCGTGCAGCGGGTGCTGCGGGAGACCGCCACCGAGCGAGCCCACACCGAGGAGAACTCCTAGTGAGACGTTCCTCAAAGCAGGTGGGCAAAACGGCGTCGGCGGCGACGAGGCTCGGGAGCCGGACGGCCCCAAATCCAAGGGCGGGGAGCGGGTGTTGGGCTGGGTGGTGGCCACGGCGGTGGCGTAGGCGATCTCTTCGGGGTCGGCGAAGGTCTGCCCGGCCAGGGCCTGGCGACGGAAGATGCGCCACCAGGCTTCCCGCAGGTTGAGCCAGCAGGCACCCTTGGGGACGAACACCTGCTGGATCGGTGGATGCTCGGTGAGTCATTCGCGGGTGGAGACGCTGTTGCGACTGGAGAGACTGCCGGTGATCACCGCGATCGTGCCGACCGGGTTGGCCTGCTCCGGCAAGGTCAGGAAGCGCTGTCATCCGGCGCTGCTTCGGGAGGAGGCGCACACGGTGACCGCGTGGCCATCAGCGATGCGAAGGCCGCCGTAGACCCAGGTTTTCAAGGAACGTCGCACTAGGGGCGGGCGGTCTTCCAGGAGGTGACGAGCCTGTCCAACTGTGACGTGAGCGCGGGGGCGCCGGGCCGGTTGTCGATCTCGTCGTGGGGCACGACGGGTGGTTCGTCGACCCTGATGGCCCGCAGGTAGTCCTCGAAGCGGTCGAGCTTGCCCGCGTCCCTGGCGAGACCTCTGGCCTCCAGCCGGGAACGCAGCGTCGGACCGTCCGAGCGGACCCAGAGGAGACGTATGGGCGGCCCGCCCAGCTGTCCGGCCCAGCGTTCCCACGCCGCCGCGTCGTGCACCTGGGTGGTGAAGGGGCCTTCCAGCATCACCGGGCAGCCGTGCGAACGGATCTGCCGGGCGACCTCGGTCAGTCCCTCGTACTCGTGACGCTTGACGTGCTCGTCGTACCAGGGGCCCTCGCGTTCCCCGTCGTCGCGGCCGTGGGCGCGAAGGGTGGCGGCGACGAAGCCGCCGTAGACGGTGTCCTTGTCGAGCAGCGCGGGAACCGGGTCGAGCAGCGCCAGCAGCGCCGCCGCGACGGTCGACTTCCCACCTCCCGGCGGCCCGCTCACCACCCACAGCGGCGCCACCCCGCTCACGCCGATCTCAGTCCCTCCAGACTCTGGCCACGCTCTCCTCGACGGCGGGAGCCTGGGCGAGACCGGCCTCGAAGGCGGGGCGCCACAGGCCCGGGTCGAGGACGTTGGTGCCGAACACGGTGACCGACGCCTCGTCGGGGACGACGTGGGCGATCGCGGCGTCACCCAGTTCGGCGAGCTCGGCCTTGAGCCGCGCCTTCGGCGAGGTGTGCGCCAGCGGTTCCAGGAGGACCACGGCGGAGCTGCCCGCCGCCAGATCGGCGTTCGTGGCCGAGCGGACCCCGCCGTCCATGTAGCGGCGCCCGCCGATCTCCACCGGCGGGAACACGCACGGGACCGCGCAGCTGGAGGCGACCGCCGACACCAGCGGCGCCCCCGAGTCACGCTCCCAGACCACGAACTCGCCGGTCCCCACGTCGACGGCGGTGATCAGCAGGCGGCGCTCCGGCCATTCCTTGACGGGCAGCCGGTTACCGATCGTCTCGATCCTGGCGCCGGTGTCCTTCACCGCGAGGGCCATCTCGCCGACCCGGCGCCGGGCCTCCTGGGGGTCCAGGGACGGGTCGTAGAGCAGGCTGAAGGCGGTCATGACCGCCTCCATGTCGATGGCGGAGACGGTCGCGACCTCCGTGTTCGCCTGGACGCCGACCGAGCTCTCCAGGTCGGCCTCGGTGGCGACGAGCGTCCCGACCACCGACCCGGCGGAGGTGCCGACGACCAGGTCCGCCTCTCCCAGCTCTACGCCCGCCCGGCGCAGACCGGTGATGATCCCGGCCTCCCAGGCAATGCCCGCCACGCCCCCGCCACCCAGCACCAGTGCTCTCGTCATGCGCCATTCTTACCTGATTCGCCTGCCCCGCAGGGGAAGCGCACCCGGGTACGGGGATTCAGACGTCGCGACCCTTCATGCCCTCCTGGGCGGGGTCGACGCCCCAGGAGATGATCCGCCTGGGGTGGATGCGGATGATCTCCCGGCTGAAGTACGGGGAGGGCGGATCGTGGTCCTCGACGGCCTCGGCCTCGCCGCGGATCTCCACGCCCCTGACCCGCCAGGGGTCGGTGGAGGCGACGTCGTCCACCACGAAGGCCACCTGCGGGTTCGTCCGGACGTTGTGGAACTTCCTGGTGGTGCCCATCGCGCGGCCGTAGATGTCGACGACGCCGGTCTCGATGTCGACGCGGAACCCTGTCGGGCTGTTCTGCAGGGAGCCGCCGGGGCCCGTCGTGGCCAGGCGGCCCAGGCGCTGCTCCGCGAGGTAGGCGAGTTCCGCCTTCGTGAATGTCATGCTCCCCCTCTTTCCGCCTCCGTGAATGTCATGCCCCCAACTCTGCAACCTCAATATTGATTGAGGTCAAGTTAGACTGGCGCATGCCCAACAATCCGGAGATGACCGTCGGCCAGCTCTCCTCGCGCAGCGGGGTCGCGGTCTCCGCCCTTCACTTCTACGAGGCCAAGGGTCTGATCCGCAGCCGCCGCACCGCGGGCAACCAGCGTCGTTTCCCTCGCGACACGCTCCGCAGGATCGCCTTCATCAGGGTCTCCCAGCGGGTCGGGATCCCGCTCAAGACGATCCAGGAGGCGCTGTCCGCCCTTCCCGACGAGCGCACCCCCACCAGGGACGACTGGGCGAGACTCTCGACGATGTGGCAGTACGAGCTCGACGACCGCATCAAGCAGCTCGAACGGCTCCGGCACGGCCTGACCGACTGCATCGCCTGTGGCTGCCTCTCGCTGGACCGCTGCGCGCTGGCCAACCCCGGCGACGTGGCCGCCGCGCGGGGGCCCGGCTCGCGGCTGATGCTCCCTCCCCGGGAGAACGGCGCTTCCTGCGAGGCGCGGTAGGCCGGGGCGCGGCGGGCCGGGGTGCGGGACGCGGCGGGCCGGGACGCGGAACGCGGGAGGCCGGCGCTCCGGGCCCTTCCGCGTCGGCGTCCGGGGGTTTCCCGGCGATTCGCGACAGGTTTGTTAGTTGTCTATTCAAACTATTGACGACCCGGGGTTCGGCATGTGAACCTCTGGGCGTTCATGCACGCACATCGTGGGCGGTCGAAGGTCAGGGTCCCGTCACCTGATCGTGCATGGCGGTTTGTCTGTTGCATTGCGAAGGGAAGCCGTACATGCGAAGAAGGCTGTTCAGCATGCTCGCCGCCGTGGCGGTGGCGTGCGCGTCGGTCGGCGCGGCCGTCGGAGGCGGGAGCGCCCAGGCGTCCGCGTCCGGTGCCGTGACCGGGGCGGGAACCGTGGTGACCGGGGCCGGTTCGGTGGCCGCCGCCGAACCGTACGAGTGGAGGAACGTCAGGATCGACGGCGGCGGGTTCGTGCCGGGGATCATCTTCAACCAGAAGGAACAGAACCTGATCTACGCCCGCACCGACATCGGCGGCGCGTACCGCTGGGAGCAGTCGAGCAAGAGCTGGACCCCGCTGCTCGACTGGGTGGGCTGGGACAAGTGGGGATACAACGGCGTGGTCAGCCTGGCCACCGACCCGGTGGAGACCAACCGGGTCTACGTCGCCGCCGGGATGTACACCAACAGCTGGGACCCCAACAACGGGGCCATCCTGCGTTCCGCGGACAAGGGCGCGACCTGGCAGGCCACGCCGCTGCCGTTCAAGCTCGGCGGCAACATGCCCGGCCGGGGGATGGGCGAGCGGCTGGCCGTCGACCCCAACAGGAACAGCGTCGTCTACCTCGGCGCGCCTGAGGGCAACGGCCTGTGGCGCAGTACCGACAAGGGCGTGACCTGGGCCAAGGTCGCGAGCTTCCCCAACCCGGGGAACTACGCCGACAACCCCTCCGACCCCAACGGCTACACCAGCCACCGTCCGGGCGTGGTCTGGGTGACCTTCGACCCCAGCTCGGCGACCGCCGGCAACACCACGCAGAAGATCTACGTCGGCGTCGCCGACAAGCAGAACACCGTCTACAGTTCCTCCGACGGCGGGACCACCTGGAGCAGGGTGGCCGGGCAGCCCACCGGCCACATCGCGCACAAGGGCGTGCTCGACCACGTCAACCACACCCTCTACATCGCGACCAGCGACACCGCGGGCCCATACGACGGCGCCAAGGGCGACGTGTGGAAGCTCGACACCGTCACCGGGGCCTGGACCCAGATCAGCCCGGTCCCCTCCAGTTCGGCCGACGACTACTTCGGCTACAGCGGCCTCACGATCGACCGGCAGAACCCCGGCACGATCATGGTCGCCACCCAGATGTCCTGGTGGCCGGACGTGATCTTCTTCAGGTCCACCGACTCCGGCGCGACCTGGACCCGCATCTGGGACTTCGCCTCTTACCCGGAGCGCAGCTTCCGCTACACGATGGACATCTCCTCCGCGCCGTGGCTGACCTTCGGGACCAACCCCCAGCCACCGGAGGTGACGCCCAAGCTCGGCTGGATGACGGAGTCGCTGGAGATCGACCCGTTCGACGGCAACCGGATGATGTACGGCACCGGCGCCACCATCTACGGCACCGAGGACCTCAAGAAGTGGGACACCGGCGGCAAGCTCACCATCAAGCCCATGGTCAAGGGGCTTGAGGAGACCGCCGTCCTCGACCTGATCAGCCCGCCGTCCGGCGCGCCGCTGGTCAGCGCCCTGGGCGACATCGGCGGCTTCCGGCACACCGACCTCGACGCCGTGCCGCCCATGCTGTTCACCTCGCCGATCTTCACCACGACGACCAGCCTCGACTACGCCGAGACCAACCCGTCCGTCATGGTCCGCGCGGGCAACTTCACCGACGCCGACCGGCCGAACGACAGCCACGCCGCCTTCTCCACCGACGGCGGCGCCAACTGGTTCCAGGGCACCGAGCCCGGCGGGATCAACGAGGGCGGCACGATCGCCGCGGCGGCCGACGGCTCCCGGTTCGTCTGGGCGCCCAAGGGCGTGGGCGTGCACTACTCGGTCGGCTACGGCAACTCCTGGACCGCCTCCACCGGGCTCCCGACGGGAGCCGTGGTCGAGTCCGACCGGGTGAACCCCGGCAAGTTCTACGGCTTCAGCGGCGGGAGGTTCTACGTCAGCACCAACGGCGGCGCCTCCTTCACGGCCACCGCCGCGACCGGGCTGCCCGCCGAGGGCAACGTGAAGTTCAAGGCCGTACCCGGCCGCGAGGGCGACATCTGGCTGGCCGGGCCGCCTAGTGACACCGGCGCCGCCTCGGGCTTGTGGCACTCCACCAACGGCGGCGCGTCGTTCACCAAGCTGTCCGGCGTCACGAGCGCCGTCAACATCGGCTTCGGCAAGTCCGCCTCCGCCGGCGGCTACCAGGCGCTGTACACCCTCGCCACGATCGGCGGCGTGACCGGCGTCTTCCGCTCCGACGACACCGGCGCGAGCTGGGTCAGGATCAACGACGACAAGCACCAGTACGGCAACGCGGGCGAGGCCCTCACCGGCGACCCGCGCGTCTACGGCCGCGTCTACCTCGGCACCAACGGCCGAGGCGTCGTGTACGCCGACAACGGCGGGACCGTCCCGCCCATCGACACTGTTCCGCCGACCAGGCCGGGTACCCCGGTGGCGTCGTCGATCACCTCGTCGGGTGCGACGCTGACCTGGACGGCTTCGACGGACGCCGTCGGGGTGAGCGGTTATGACGTCTACCGGGAGGCGGGGGCGACGGATGTCAAGGTGGGTTCGCCGACCTCGGCGTCGTTCGCGCTGACCGGGTTGACGGCCGACACCTCGTACACCTTCTACGTGATCGCCCGCGACGCGGCGGGCAACAGCTCCACCGCCTCGGCCCCGGTGACCTTCAGGACCCTCACCGGGCCCGTCACCGGCGGCTGCGCCGCGACCTATCGGGTGGCCAACTCATGGCCGACCGGCTTCCAGGGCGAGGTGACGGTGCGGAACACCGGAACCTCGGCGATCACCGGCTGGACGGTCAGGTGGTCGTTCCCGAACGGCCAGACGATCAGCCAGCTCTGGAGCGGCGCCCACACCCAGACCGGTGCCGACGTCACCGTGCGGAACGTGAACTGGAACGGCAACCTGGCCGCCAGTGCCTCCACGGTGTTCGGCTTCAACGCCTCCTGGGCCGGCACCAACGCCGTTCCGTCCGCCGTCACCTGCACCGCTTCCTGACGGTCCGCCGGTGGCCGGGGTGTCCCGCGAGAACCGCGGGACACCCCGGCCCTCACGGTCCCGCCGCGCCCCGAACGGGCACGGCGGGACCGTCCCGACGATCTCGCGGTCTCCACCCGGAGGACCCCCTGTCCTCCCCCGTGAGGATGATCTGAGGGCGTCGGCGGGGCCGGTCCGCCCAGCAGAGCCTATTGTGGAAGAAACCGACTGTCCTGGGGAGAACATGACGATCTCAGATGGGGTGCGCGAGCCTCACGGCTCAGCCGGGCGGCTGTCTGAGACCGGCACCGCCGGCGTGCGAGGCGAGACGGACGGCCGAGGCGGCGGCGGGATCGAGACCGGCGACGCCGACGCGCTGAAAGGCGCGGCGGCCGGGCGGTCCGGCATCCACGGCCGGCTCGACGGGATCAGGTCCACCCGTGCGGGCCGCCTCACCCTGAAGATCGTCATCGGTGCCATCGGCGCCGTGCTGGTCATCGGCGGTCTGATCATGGTGCCCTTCCCCGGTCCCGGCTGGCTCGTCGTCTTCGCGGGGCTGGCGGTGCTGGCCACCGAGTTCCACTGGGCCCACCGGCTGCTGGAGTTCGGCAAGCGGACCCTGTCGGGCTGGACGGCCTGGCTGGGCCGCCGGGGCTGGACGGTCAAGATCCTGGTCGTCCTCGCCGCCGCGGCGACCGCCACCGCCATCGTCTACTACGGCCTCAAGCTCAGCTTCGACCTCGACCTGGTCGTCGAGGCACAGAAGCTCCTCACCCGATAGGCCGGTTCCGGTCCCGGCGGCTTCGCCGCGTACCTGATTCAGGGTGATTTTCGGGGTGATTGCCCATCGGCGATGGCAATGGCGATACTTCGGCCGCCGATGTCGCCGTGTGTCCGGGAGGGAGACCGGCGCTCCCCGGAGTTTTACCCAGGTCCGCCCACCTCGTTATCTTTCCCGGATGTGACTCTCCGTAGTGTCTCCACGTCCGATCCGCAGGGACGGATCGGCAGAGACGAATAAGGAGAGTGACGTTCTATGCGCGCCCTGTCCTCGATGTTGGTCCTGGCGGCCGCCGGAGCCGTCGCACTGACCGGCACCCCCGCCCACGCCGACGACGTCAACCTGGCCGCGAGGGTCCAGCCCGGCGAGGAGGTGTTCCTCACGCCCGAGCTCGTTCCCGCGGCCCAGTACAACGGAAACGTGCTGGTCAAGCTCGACACCAACAGCGTGCCCGTCAAGGTCAAGATCGCTAACTGCCGCGGCAGGTACATCGGGACGGTGCCGATCGCCGCCAACGACCACGCCGCCTACGTCGCCGCCAGCACCTCCCCGCCCGCCCCGTGCATCCGTTACCGGGTGAAGAACATGGGCAACCAGACTGCCGCCATCACGGGCACCGGTTACTACTAAACCGGCCCGCCGGGGTGTGCGGGACGGGAACGGCTACCGAGGGCGTTCCCGTCCCGCACACCCCGGTTTTCTGTTTCCGGCGGAGCGGTGCCCACGCCCGCTTCGTCCGTCGCCAGGCGCGCGCTGTCCTCGCGCCCCCCGGTGGTTCTTCGGTGTCAGGAGCGGTTCCGCCCCGCGATCAGGCCGGCGATTCCGTCCAGGATGCGTTCCAGGCCGAAGGTGAGGGCGTGGACGGGGTCGGCGACGGACTGGTGGGCCTCTCCGGCCGCCCGGCCCACGCGGGAGGCGAGGGGGAACCGGGAGGAGTCCATGATCTTTTCGAGGATCGGGGCGTTGGACAGCCACCACTCGACGTCGGTGATCCCGCTCTCCTCCTGGACGCGGGCCTGGTTGGCCTTGGCCCTGGCGGTGCTCTCCACGTGGCTGAGCACCAGGGCCAGGACGGAGTCCATCTCGACGTCCGACAGGCCGGTGCCCTCCAGCGGGCGCAGCTCGGCCTCGTACTTGAGTGAGGCGTTCGGCCCCAGGGTGGAGCGGACGTCGATGATCTGCAGCAACCACGGGTTGCGCCGGTAGAGGTCCCAGTTGCGGGCCGCGACGAACTCCAGCCCGCCCCGCCACCCGCCGGGCTGCCGGGACGGGGCGTCCACGTCGTCGTAGAGCTCCCCGTACGCGGTGTCGATCATGAGATCCACCAGCTCCCCCTTGCCGGGGACGTGGGTGTAGAGGGACATGGTCCCGACCTCCAGCCGCTCGGCGACGTGCCGCATGGAGACCGCGTCGAGTCCTTCCTCGTTGGCCAGTTCGATGGCCGCCAGGACGATCGAGCGCACCGTCAGCCCGGAACGCCCCGGCTTGCTGTGTGATCCCCACAGGAGCGCCAGGCTGCGTGCCGGGTCGGCGTCGGAAGCTTTCTTCGCACTCACGGGAACAGTCTCCAGATTCTCGTCGTTGGGACCACCGTAACCGAGCCGTACGATGTACGGTACGGTCTACGCGATAGGGGCGCGAGGGCGCTGGGCGGGAAAACAGGCGAAACAGGGGTGAAACGGGTGGGTGTGAGAGCGACGGAGTTCGCGATCGCCGCGCACGACGTGCGCAAGAACTACGCCGGTGCCGTCGAGGGGACGGGTCTCAACGGGTTCGACCTGCGGGTGGCGGCCGGAACGGTCTGCGGCCTGCTCGGGCCCAACGGCGCGGGCAAGACGACGGCGATCCGGATCCTGTCCACGCTCCTGCGTCCCGACTCGGGCCGGGCGAGCGTCGCGGGGTTCGACGTCCGGACGCAGGCGCGGCAGGTACGCGAGCGGATCGGGCTGGTCGGCCAGTACGCCGCGGTCGACGAGATCCTCAGCGGGCGGCAGAACCTGGTGATGTTCGGCAGGCTGAACCACTTCTCCGCCGCCGGGGCGCGCAGGCGGGCCGACGAGCTGCTGGAGCGCTTCTCGCTGGCCGACACCGGGGGCAGGCCGGTCGGCAAGTACTCCGGCGGCATGCGCAGGCGGCTCGACCTGGCGGCGAGCCTCATCGTGGCGCCCCCGGTGCTCTTCGTGGACGAGCCCACGACCGGCCTCGACCCGGCCGCCCGCCAGGAGGTGTGGGCGGCCATCCGCGACCTGGTCGGCTCCGGCACGACCGTGCTGCTCACCACCCAGTACCTGGAGGAGGCGGATCGGCTGGCCGACCGGATCACCATGCTGGGGGCGGGCCGGGTCGTCACCGAGGGCACCCCCGAGGAGCTGAAGGCCGCCATCGGTGGCGACTGGCTCGACCTCGTCCTCGCCGACCGGGCGGACGTGGCCGCGACGGAGGCGCTCGCGGCACGGGTCGCGTCCGGCGAGATCCACGTGGACGCCGAGGCGCGCCGGGTCAGCGTCCCGGTCGCCGAGCGCACCCGGGCGCTCGTCGCGATGGTCACCGCGCTCGGTGACGCCGGGATCGAGCCGCTCGACGTCACGCTGCGCCGCCCCACGCTCGACGAGGTGTTCCTGCACCTGACGGGCGGCGGAGAAGGAGCCCGGCGGCTCCCGGCCGACGTCCTGGCCACCCGTACGGAGGCGCCCGCTTGAGCGTCGCCCTCTTCCGCTTCCGCGCGGGCACGACGACCCCGATCCCCGGTACGGGAGGCATTCCCGTGAGCACGACGACCCCGATCCCCGGTACGGAGGCATCCCTGTGAGCACGACGACCTCGACCCTGCCCGCCGGATCCCCGGTGTCCCGGTTCGGCTGGGCGCTGGCCGACTCCTGGACCATCACCCTGCGCGACCTGAACCACTGGGTCCGCCGGCCGGGCCCGGTCGTCCTCGGATGGTTCTTCCCGATCATGATGGTGCTGATGTTCGGGGGACTGTTCGGCGGCGCCATCGGCGTCCCCGGCGGAGACTACTTCGACTTCCTGATCCCCGGCATGTTCGCCATGACGATGCTCTTCGGCCTGGAGAGCACGATGACGGCGGTCACCACCGACGCGGCCAAGGGGGTGACCGACCGGTTCAGGTCGATGCCGATGAGCGCCTCCGCGGTCGTCATGGGCCGGGGGATCGCCGACATGCTCAACTCGGTCGTCGGGCTGGCCGTGATGATCGTGACCGGGCTGCTGCTCGGATGGCGCGCCGGGGGAGGACCGTCCGCGGCGCTGACCGCCGTGGGCCTGCTCCTGCTGCTGCGCTTCGCCCTGATCTGGGTGGGCATCTTCATCGGCCTCGTCGCGGGAGGACCGGAGGCGGTGACGTCCGTGCAGATCCTGGTCTGGCCCGCCGGCTTCCTGTCCAGCGTGTTCGTCGATCCCGGCACCATGCCCGGCTGGCTCGGCGCGATCGCGGAGTGGAACCCGCTCTCGGCCACCGCCACGGCCGCCAGGCAGCTCTTCGACAACCCCGGCTGGGGCGGTGAGTCCTGGGTCACGCAGAACGCCACGCTCATGGCCGTGGTCTGGCCGCTGCTGCTGATCGCCGTCTTCCTGCCCCTGTCGACGCGTACGTTCCGCAGGCTCGGTGGCTGACGGGCGCCCTCGCCGGGCCCCTGTCCCGGCCGGAGTGCGTTTCCCGCCGGATCACAGGGTTCACACGTTCGCCGGCGCGGGAAGGCGCCCGGTGTTTTACATCGTGGTGACGGGATCCGAGGCGGACTGTAACTGGCGGTGGTGAGCCTGGACGCATGAGTGAGACGGAACGGGAACGATCCGCCTCGGGGTGGACGCTCAACAGGGAACTGCTCAACGTCGGCGCGATCATCGTCGCCGCTGGTATAGCCCATCTCGTCATGGGCCTGATAGGACACGAGAAGTACGGGCCGTTCATGCTTCTGCTGCTCGGCGGGGTGCTCGTCGTGACGGCGCTCGGTCACCGGTTCTACGAGCACCGGCGGCACCGCGTCACCATGATCATGGAATGCGTGAGGTGCGGGAGCATGCCGGGAGGAGGCTCCTGATGCGGCGCGAGACGGTCCCGGGAAGGCGGAGGGAGATGAAGGCCTCCGCCTGCAGTGCCGACATGCCGATTCGCGGAAGGTCCCGCGCCGCGGGATAGACCAGGAAGCGGGGTTTCCACAGCGGCTGGAACTTCGCGTTGAACCTGTACAACGACTCGATCTGGAACCACCTGGACAGGAAGACCAGGACGCCGTACCAGAGGCGGAGGATCGGGCCGGCGCCCAGCCGCTCGCCCCTGGCGAGCGCGGCGCGGAACATGGCGAAATTGAGCGAGACCGTGCGCACGCCGAGGTCCGGGGCCGCCTGCAGGGCCTTGACGATCAGCAGGTCGTTGAGGCCCGGGTCGGCCGCGTGGTCGCGACGCATCAGGTCGAGGGACATGCCGTCCGTTCCCCAGGGGACGAAGTGCAGGACGGCGCGGATGTCCTCGCCCTCGCCCTCGCCTTCGTCGCCCTTGTCGCCCTCGCCGTCCGAGGCGACCCCGGCGTGACCGTGCGCCGTGACGACGACGCATCCGGCGTCGGCGGGGTCGCCGAAACGGCCGAGCGCCATGGAGAAGCCCCGCTCGGTGTCCGTGCCGCGCCAGGAGTCGGCGGCGTGCCGGATCCGGTCCTTCTCCGCCTCTGTGAGGTCCCCGACCCGCCGTACGAGACAGGTGTAGCCCGCGCGCTCCACCCGGTTCACCATCTGCCGGACGTTGCGCATGGTTCTCCCCTCGAGGGTGAAGGCGGCGACGTCGACGACGGCCTCGTCGCCGATCTCCAGGGCGGACAGGCGGCCCTCCCTGGTCCACACCTCGCCGCCCGTCTCGCTGCAGCCGATCACGGCGGGCACCCAGGCGTGCCGCTCCGCCTCCTCCATGAACCGCCTGATCGCGCCCGGCCACGCCTCGACGTCCCCTATGGGGTCGCCGCTGGCGAGCATGACCCCCGAGACCACGCGGTAGGCGATCACCGCCTTGCCCGTCGGGGAGAACACGACGCTCTTGTCGCGGCGCAGCGCGAAGTAGCCGAGCGAGTCACGGGCGCCGTGCCGGGCGAGCAGCTCGCGGACCTTCTCCTCCTGCTCGGGGTCCAGTTCGGCGACGGGCCGCTCCGGCCGCAGGACGAGGTAGAGGGTCGTCACCGCGGTGAGCGCGCCGAGACCGAGGAGGGAGTAGTAGACCAGGTCGGCGGTTCGCTCCGAGGAGTACCCGACCGGGCCCTGCACCCCGACGAGGCCGAGCAGCACGTGCCGGATCCGGTCTCCGGCACCGGGGTCACCGATGATCATCCGAGGGTGGGCGCTGACCACGACCCAGCCGATGACGATGTTCAGGGCGCCCAGGACGAGGAGGTTCCACAGCGCCCGCCAGCGGGTGCGGGGGTCGGAGAGGGCGTCGAACTCGCGCCGGTTGATCACGAGCAGGACGACGACCAGCGTGCTGAGGCCGGCGGCGAAGGGGCGGTGCGAGTGCAGGAGATCCACCAGAACGCTCAGCGGCAGGAGCACCATCACCGCCCGCCAGGCCCGTTTCTTCCTGCGCCGCAGGCCGTGGGCGAGCATGACGGTCAGGATGCCAAGGACGAGCGAGACCGCCTGGGCGAGTGAGGTGAACGTCCCCGGCAGGAACCCGGTGATCTCGCCGACCCGGCTCCTCCTGAACGCGGGCAGCACGGCCCTGACGATGTCCAGGATGCCGATCGCCATCGCCGCGTAACCGGCCGCGGTGGACACCCGGGAACGGGGTGCCCCTGACCGATCCCTCATGGGAGGACATTAATCGGTGATAGAGGCCGTAACATGACCACACAGCTCACCGAGGCTCAATCCACCCCGCCTGGCGCCGGTGACTTTGCATTGCGCGCCGCGGACCCTTCGCGAAAACGGCGGGGGAAGGGATGAAGCCCGCCGCCGTAAAATCGCCGTTCGTTTTCGGTCTGCCCGCCGCGTCGGCCCCCGGCTCGAAGGGAACTCCGGGTTCCGCGTCCCGGTGTCGCCGTTCTCCCGTAACGCTCGTCTTCCGGTGTCCCCTCACCCCGGCCGGTCTCTCTCACACCTGTTCTAACCGATTCGTTCTAGATCAGGATCTTGAGGGCTTTCCGGCTTAGGATTCCGCCGTGCCTGTGACTCCTGGGATCTACCGGTTGTTCGGTTGCCTCGCCGTCCTGGTCTCGGTGATCGTGCCGGTTCCGGCCGCCGCGCACGCCGCCGAGCCGGCAGTCGCCGCGTTCGCGGACGCGGACGCCGTTGAGCCGGCAGTCGCCGCGTTCGCGGACGCGGACGCCGTTGAGCCGGCGGCCGCGTTCGCCGCCGCGCCCGTCGACATCGTGCTGCCCGGTACCCGGGTCACCGTCCGGGAGGATTCCAAGGACGCGCTCAGGGTGACCTCTTACTCCTTCGGCAAGATGACGTACCTGCGCAGGGGGGCCGGGTTCACCCGGCAGGCCGCCTACCAGGAGATCACGGTCGCGCCGAAGGGGAAGAAGGCCCTCGCGGTGCCCACCTCCTACCAGAGCGGCTACGACTCGGTCGTCCTGCTCGACCTGGCGACCTCCAAGGGCACCAGGATCCGTACGGTGAGGAAGCCGCTCGTCGCGCACTACGCCCACTGGAACCGCAACGGCGGCAAGGCGGTGCTGACCGTCGAGAGGAAGAGCGGATCCGCGTGGGTGACCTCCGGGTTCGTGATCGTCGACGCGGTCGCGAAGACCGCGAAAACGGTGACCGTGGCCAACGTCGACAAGGCCGCGAGGTTCCGGTGGAGCTCCGACGGCGTCGACGTCGTGGCCGAACACTCCGGTGGCACCCGCTTCTACGGGCAGGACGGCGCGATCCGCCGCACCCTGGCCAAGACCGGCAGGCCCGCCGGAGGGGAGGACGCCTTCACCCCCTCGGGGCGGGGCCTGATGACCTGGTGCCCGTCCAGCTACACCGAGCACGTCTGCGTCTGGGACCGCACCTCGGGCAAGCTCGCGGCCAAGGTGCCCGGCATCAAGCCGAAGGCCCTGTGGGGCTGGTGGGACGAGAAGCACTTCATCGCCGTCATCCCGTCCTCCGGCCACTACCAGGTGGTCCTGTCCACCCTCAAGGGCAAGACCACCCGGGTCCTGGCCGCCTTCTCCGCCGCCGACTGGTCCAACAAGCTCTATCTCGGCTACACCCGGAAATGACCCGCGCGGTCCACGGACCTCGCGGATCTCACCGGCCTCACAGATACAGGCCGGTGCCGTTGTCGGTCTGCGGGGTGGCGATGGCGTGCAGGTCGCGCTCGCGCATGACCAGGTAGAGCTGGCCGTGGACCTCGACCTCGTACTGATCCTCGGGGTTGAACAGGACCTTGTCGCCGACCTTGACCGTGCGGGCGTTCTGGCCCGCGCCGCAGACCTCACCCCAGACGAGGCGGTTGGCCATCTTCACCGTCGCCGGGATGACGATGCCCGCCGTGCTGCGCCGTTCCTCGGACTCCTGCTCGATCTTGACCATGACACGGTCGTGGAGCATCTGGATCTCGAACTTCGGGTCACCCACAGCATGAAGTTTATGGGAACCGCGGAGCCGAGCCCGCTCGTCCGCGGACTCGGGTATGCCCGGAGGCACCGAGCGGGTCCGCGCGGGGGTGTCCGGGCGGGCCCGGGCACCGGGAGATCGGCGGGCGACGACACCGGTGATGGAGATTCGTCCGCCGAGTAGGATCCGGCGTTATGACGTCTCCCGAGCTCGTAAGCGGCTTCCTCGACTGGTACCTGGCGGCGAATCCCGCCTACGCCAACCTCGCGGGCGCACAGGGGTACGACAGAACTCTCGGCGACTTCACCGAGTCCGGCATCCTCGCCAGGGAGCGGGAGTCGCGCCGCTGGCTGGAGCGGCTCCAGGAGGTTCGGGCGCCCGGGAGACCCGGGGGCGCCGAGAGTCCCGGAAGTCCCGAAAGTCCTGAGAGCACCGGGACCGCCGGGGGCGCCGGGGGCGCCGAGGAGTCCGAGAGCTTCGAGGACGAGATCGACCGGGAGCTGGTCATGTCCACGCTGCGCGGCGAGCTCGCGTACGAGGCGTGGCCCGTCTGGCGGCGTGACCCGGCCGCCTACGTGGGGCCGATCTTCTCCTCGATGTTCGGGCCGTTCCTGCAGCGGCTGTCCACCGAGGCCGAGCTGGTGGACGCGGCCGTCGCGCGGCTGGCCGAGGTGCCGGACGTCGTCGCCGCCTGCCGGGCCAATCTCGATCCCGCCCTGGCGGCCCCGCTGCTGGTCGCGCGAGGGCTGGGCCAGTCGCGGACCGCCCGGCGCTTCCTCACCGAGACGGTCCCCGGCCAGGTCGCCGACGAGGCACTGCGCGCCCGGCTGGCCGCGGCGGCCGAGCCCGCGGCGGCGGCCTTCGACGAGCTGGTGGGATTCCTTGAGGGGTTCCGGGCGACCGGCACCTGGCGGATGGGGGAGGAGCTCTACTCCACCCTGCTGCGCGAGAGGGAGATGCTCGGCTACGGCGCCGGCGAGCTGCTCAAGCGGGGGCAGGCCGCCTACGACGAGCTGGACGCGCGGATGCGCGAGGTCGCCGCCAGGCTGGACGGCGGCTCCGGCGACTGGCACGCGGCCGTCACCGAGCTCCAGGACGACCACGCGCCGACGCTGGAGGACATGCGGGCCGAGTACGAGGCCGAGACGGAGCGGGCCAGGAGGTTCGTCCGCGAGCGCGGCCTGGTGACCTTCGCGCGGGGAGAGGAGTGCCGGGTCGTCCCGTCGCCGGAGTTCCAGCGGCCCATCGTCGCCGTCGCCTCCTACATGTCGCCCCCGCCCCTGTCGACCTCCAGGATCGGGCACTTCTTCGTCCCGTTCACCCCGTCCTCGTTCACCGGGGAGCAGGTCCGCCAGCGGCTGCGTACCAACGCCAGGGCACAGATGCCCTCCATCGCCGTCCACGAGGCCTACCCCGGCCACCACTGGCACCTGTCGTGGATGGCGGACAACCCCCGGCCCGCCCGCAAGCTGTTCCGCACCCCGTACCTCACCGAGGGCTGGGGCCTGTACGTCGAGAAGCTCATGCACGAGCAGGGCTACTTCACCACCCCGGCCCAGGAGCTCGCCCACCTCGACTTCCGGCTCTTCCGGGCGGCCCGCATCGTCGTCGACACCTCGCTGCACTGCGGCGACATGACGATCGAGCAGGCCGAGGAGTACATGACCACGAAATCGTCGCTCACCCCCGGCACGGCCAGGGGCGAGGTCGACCGCTACTGCGCGTGGCCCACCCAGGCGCCCTCCTACCTGACCGGGGCTCTGGAGATCGACCGCATCCGCGACGACTACCTGGCCGCGGGCCGCGGCGACCTGCGGGCCTTCCACGACACGCTGGCCGGCTCCGGCGGGCTCCCCCTGGGACTGGCCCGCCGGGTCGCGCTGGAGGGCTGACCCGCGCTCGCGCCTACGTGTGGACGGGGGTGCGGCGGCGGGTCTCGGGGACGATCAGCGGGGTGCCGCTCTGCGGGTCCTCGATGATCTCGCAGCGCAGCTCGAAGACCTCCTCCACCAGCGCGGCCGTGATGATCGAGGCGGGATCGCCCTCGGCGACGATCCGGCCGTCGCGCATCACGATCAGGTGGGTGGCGTAGCGGCAGGCCTGGTTCAGGTCGTGCAGCACGGCGACCAGGGTCCTGCCCCGCTCGTGCAGGTCGGCGCAGAGGTCGAGCACCTCGATCTGGTGGGCGATGTCCAGGAAGGTCGTCGGCTCGTCGAGCAGCAGGATCGGGGTCTCCTGGGCCAGTGCCATGGCCAGCCAGACACGCTGGCGCTGGCCGCCGGAGAGCTCGTCCACGCAGCGGTCCGCCAGATCGGTCACGTCGGTCGACCTCATGGCCGCCGCCACCGCGACCTCGTCCTCGCGGGACCACTGCCGCATCAGCCGCTGGTGCGGGTAGCGGCCCCGGCCCACCAGGTCGGCGACCGTGATGCCGTCGGGCACGATCGAGCTCTGCGGCAGCAGTCCCAGCCTGCGCGCCACCTCCTTGGACGGCAGTGAAGTGATCACGGCGTCGTCCAGGTGGACGGCCCCCGTGCGGGGTTTGAGCATGCGGGCCAGGGCGCGCAGCATGGTGGACTTGCCGCACGCGTTGGGGCCGATGATCACGGTGAACGATCCGTCGGGGATCGTGACGTCCAGGTCGCTCGCCACCACGCGCTTGTCGTAGGAGAGCGTCAGTCCGGTGCCGTAGAGTCTCAACGTCGTTCCCTTCGCAGTAGAAACACCAGGTATATGCCGCCGATCGCGGCGGTCATGATTCCCACCGGCAGTTGCACCGGCGCGAAGACACGCTGGGCGGCCAGGTCGGCGCCCACCAGCAATGTGGCGCCCGTCAGCGCCGAGGTGACCAGGGTGACGCCGGGGGAGCGGGCGATCCGGCGGGCCAGCTGGGGCGCGGCCATCGCCACGAAGATCACGGGTCCGGCGGCGGCGGTGGCGACTCCGCACAGCAGCACGCCGACGACGATGGCCATCGCGCGCACCGGCTCGACGCGGATGCCCGCGGCCTTGGCCGCGTCGTCGCCCATCTCCATCATCCGCAGCGGGCGTGACAGCCAGGCGCAGAGGGGCAGGAGCAGGACCAGCGCGTACGCGACCGGGATCGCGTGCTCCCAGCCGCGCCCGCTGAGGCTGCCGGTGATCCACGCCCCGGCGGTGGCCGCGTCGTTGATGTTGGCGCGGGTCAGCATGTACCAGTCGGCGGAGACCAGCAGCGCGCTGATCCCGATGCCGACCAGGATCAGCCGGTAGCCCTGCACCCCGCGCCGGAAGGCCAGGGCGTACACCACCAGCGCGGAGGCGACGCACCCGGCGAGCGAGGCTCCCGCGATCTGCCAGGCGGTGCCGCCCAGCACGACGGCGGCGATGCCCCCGGTGGAGGCTCCGGCGGTGAAACCGATGAAGTCGGGACTGCCGAGCGGGTTGCGGGTCAGGCTCTGGAAGATGGCCCCGCTCAGCCCGAACGCGGCGCCGACCAGCAGGGCGGTCACGACACGCGGCGCTCGCAGGCGCCCCACGATGAGCTCGGCGGCCGGAGGCCCCTCGCCGAACAGCGCGGCCACGATGTCGGGGATGGGAACGGTGAACTCGCCGACGGACAGCGCGACCAGGCTGACGAGCACTCCCAGGGCGGTGACGGCGGTCCCGGCGGCGAGGCCGCGCGGCGAGAGCCGCAGCGACCAGGAACCCAGGCGCAGCGCGGTGGGAACGGCCTTCGAGGCGGTCGCCGGTGACGGGATGGTTCTCATAGGGCGGCGAGCCTCCGGCGGCGGGCGAGCAGGATGAACACCGGGGCGCCGACGACGGCGCACATGATGCCCACCTGCACCTCGGCGGGAGCGGCGATCACCCGGCCGAGGATGTCCGAGCCGAGCAGCACCACGGGGGCGAGCACGACGGTGTAGGGCAGGACCCAGCGCTGGTCGGGCCCCGTGAAGGCACGCACCGCGTGCGGCACGGCCAGCCCCATGAACCACAGGGGCCCGGCGGTGGCGGTGGCGGCCCCGCACAGCAGGGTGACGGCGATCGCGGTCAGCCCGCGCGTGCGGGCCACGCTCACGCCGAGCGCGCGCCCCGCCTCGTCGCCGAGCGCGAGGGCGTTGAGCGGCTTGGCGAGCAGCAGCCCGAGCACCAGCCCGGCCGCGAGGAACGGGGCGAGCCGTACCGCGACGTCGGCGCTGATCCCGGCGAGCGAGCCGGTGAGCCAGAACCGCATCCGGTCGAAGATCGCGTTGTCGGTCCGCAGGATCGCCGAGGCCGCGGCGTTGAAGACCATGCCCAGCGCGACACCGGCGAGCGTGAGCCGCACCGGCCCGCCGCCCGACCGCCCGGCGGAGCCGAGCGCGTAGGCCAGCGCGGCGGCGGCGGCCGCACCGGCGAACGCGAACCAGACGTAGAGGGAGGGGTCGCCCACCCCGAGCAGCCCGATCGCGACCGTCACGCCGAACATGGCGCCCTGGTTGACGCCCAGCAGCCCGGGGTCGGCGAGCGGGTTGCGGGTGAGGCTCTGCATCAGCGCGCCGGCCAGTCCGAGCGCCGCGCCCACGCCGATGCCGATCAGGGTCCTCGGTACGCGCAGGTCCCTGATGACCGTGTGGTCCGCGGACCCGTCGGGCGCGAGCAGCGCGTCCAGCACCGTGGACAGCGGGACCGAGCGGGAGCCCACCGCGACGCTGACCATCGCCAGCAGCACCAGCGCCGCCAGCCCTGCCGGCAGCCCGGCCGCCAGCAGCACCGAGCGGCGCCTCGTCCCTCCCGCTCGCTCCGGACGCGTCACGTCCGGTTTCGCGACCGTGTCGGACGCGGCCGTGGCCACAGCGGCCCTGCTCACCGGGTACCCCTCTTCGTCGGTAATGATTAGGTAAGGCTAATCTAACGCATGAGTCATTTAGGTAAGCCTAGCCTTTGGAGTCGCAAATGTCCCTACCTGTCCTGCCGCGGCGGGGATTCATGGCCGCGGGCCTCGGTCTCGTGTTCGTCCTGGCCGCGTGCGGCAGCGGTGCGGAGACGGCCGCGGCGCCGAGCGGCTCCCCGGCCGCCGCCTCCCCCGCGGCGGGTCCGTGGACTTTCACCGACGACCGTGGAAAGAAGATCGACGCGCCCGAGCGCCCGGCCCGGGTCGTCGCCCAGGTCGGCGCCGCCGCGGCGCTCTGGGACTTCGGGATCCGCCCCGTCGCCGTCTTCGGGCCGCACAAGCTCAAGGACGGCACGAAGGACCCCCAGGTCGGCGACGTCGACATCACCAAGGTCGAGTCCATCGGCAACGTGTGGGACGAGTTCAACGTCGAGAAGTACATCTCGCTCCAGCCGGACCTGCTGGTCAGCGGCATGTACACCAAGGACGCCCTCTGGTACGTGCCGCAGAAGTCCGCCTCCACCATCGAACAGGTCGCGCCCACCCTCGGCGTCAGCCTGATCGGGGTGTCGGTGCCCAAGCTCATCGAGAGGTACGGGCAGGTCGCGGCCGCCCTCGGCGCCGACCTCGACGCCCCCGAGGTGACCGCGGCCAAGGCCAGGTTCGACGCCGCCTCCGCCGCGCTCGCCACCCCCGAGGCCAAGGGCCTGAAGATCCTGGTCATGGCGGGCGGGCCGGAGGCGATGTGGGTGGCCAACCCCGACGACCACGCGGACGTGCGCTACTTCAAGGAACTCGGCCTGGACCTGGTGGTGCCGGAGAAGGTCGACGACGGCGGCTACTGGCAGACCCTGAGCTGGGAGAACGCCGACACCTACGAGGCGGACGTGATCCTGGTGGACGCCCGCACCCAGTCGATGCGGCCCGAGGAGATGAAGAAGAAGCCGACCTTCGCCGCGCTGCCCGCGGTCAAGGCGGGGCAGGTCTACCAGTGGCACGCCGAGGAGCGCTACAGCTACCAGGGCTACGCCGACGTGCTGGAGCGACTCCACGCCGACCTCGCCAAGGCCAGGAAGCTCTAGCCGGATCGCCGGCGCGCACCGGGCGCCGGCGGACCGTTCGCCGTACGGGCCGGACCGGGCGGCGGACGGCGTACGACCGGGTCCGACGGCAGGTGACAGGCGGTGACAGGCGGTGGCGGGCAGGTGGCGGGCGGCGGCGGGGCCGACGGGCAGGGCCGGGCCGGTTGCGCGGCCCGGATCAGGCGTAGGTGCCGCGGACCTCGACGATGTCGGCCAGCGGGAACTCCAGGTAGTCGCCCGCCTCCTCGCACCACGCGTCGAGCACGCCGCTGCGCAGCTCGCCGTGGCTGATGGTGGCGGTCAGACCGTCGGTCAGCGTGATCGCCGCCCGCACGCCGCGGTCGACGACGAAGCCGAGCAGCGACTGCTGGGCGGTCGGCAGGCGGGAGGCCATCCGGCCGATGACCGCCCACGTCCTGCCGACGGACTGGGAGGCCTCGCCCTCGGCGACGAGCAGGCGCTGGGCGTGCTCGTGCGGGTCGGGAGGTGGTTCCACCAGCGGGTACGAAGGCTGCTCGAACTCGGCCACCCGGCCCCCGGGAAGCAGGATCAGCCGCCCGTTCTGCGGTTCCTCGACGCGGGCCCTGCGGATGGTGATCTCACCGGTGTCCTCGATCGGCACCGGCGCGTAGCCGTTCTCCCGTAGCGCCGCCAGGGTCTTGTCGGCGGGCACCGAGCTGGCCAGCACGGTCGGGGCGAGCAGCCGCAGGCCCAGCCTGCCCAGCCGCCGGTGCCCGGCGATCTCGGCGAGCAGTGCCGGGTCGGAGGCCTGCACGATGCAGGCGACCGTGGTCACCGTGACCTCGCCGTGCCGCCTGGCCACGTCGTGTATCAGGTAGTCGAGGGGCTGCGGCACCGTGCCCACCTCCGCGAGGTCGGTCAGCAGGCCCTCGGCGGTGTAGCCGGAGTCCATGGCCCGGCGCACGCTGGCCGGGGTGAACCGCCACACCGAGGCCGCGCCCCGTGACTCGCGTTCCGCGGCCCGGTCGAGCAACTCGGCGAGTTCCCCGGCGGGCGGGCCGGTCACCACGGCGGTGAGGTCGGCACCGAAGAGCGCGCTCCGCCGCACGCTGGCCAGCGCCCTGGTGGAGCACTCGACCAGCACGGGGTCGTTCTCCACGATGGGCGAGGAGTCGTCGATCTCGTCGCCGGGGAAGGCGTCCAGCCCGGCCATCGCCCGGCCGAGGTCGGTGATCGTGTCGAGGGCGACCAGCCCGAGCATGCGGGCCTCCTCCAGTACGGCGGGGGCGCACTCGGCCAGCAGCGACTGGTCCAGCAGCGGGGCGTGCCAGTGCGCGGACCTGACCAGCCCCGCCCGGTCGGTGCACGCCGTGCTGGCGGGCAGCCGGGCCAGCACGCCGAGCAGCGCCCGCCGGGCGCGGGCGACCATGGCTCCGGCGGGGTCGTCGCCGAGCACCGTGCCGTACTTGCCGTCGACCTTCCGCAGCGACGAGCGCTCCATCCGCCACCACGCCGACAGCAGCACCCTGAGCCTGGCGGCGGCGTCGTCCAGCCGCCAGCGGTCGAACTTCTCGGTGGGCACCAGCCCGCCGGCGGACTCGTCCCAGGCCAGCAGCCGGGCCACCGCGCAGACCTCGAGCAGCAGCCGGGTCTCGTCCTCGTCGCAGCCGGTGTCCCTGGCCACCCGCCGGACCTCGCGCACCCCGACCCCGCCTGCCTTGAGCAGCGGCAGCGGGAACTTCGCGGTGTTCTCCAGCATGGCGGCGCAGCGCTCCACCACGTGCGGGGCGGCCAGCGTCATCAGGTGGTCGACGGCCTCGGGGTCGACGGGGATGGTGGCGAGGTCGGGCGGCACGGGGGTGAAGGGCGGGTGGTAGTCGGGGCCGCGCAGCGCGAGCGCCACCTCGCGGGGCATCTCGGCCACGTTCCAGCTGGGACGGAAGAGCAGCCCGTGGTCGGCCGCCCACTTCTCGGGGGCGCCGGGCACCACGAACCTGCCGCCGTCCACGTCGCGGACCGGGCCGTCCCAGGCGAACTCGTCCAGCAGCCGTCTCGCGCCCTCCGGGGCTCTCTCCAGCAGCGCGGTCACCCGCGCCGGGTCGGAGAGGATCTCGGTGACCCCGGTGACCGTGCGCCGCTTGGGGCCGTGCGGCAGGCCGAGCGTCCTGGCCAGCCCGCGCAGCGCGTCGGCGCTGACCGTCCAGGAGTTCAGATAGTGGGGGAGCGGCTCGCCGAGCCCGCAGGGCGCCGTCCACCACCGGGCGACCCCCTCCGCCACCCGGATGCGGCCCTCGCCGTCCGGCCACGCCAGCGCGTGGTCGAACAGCAGGTCGAGCCAGGGCGACACCTCGGCCTCGGGCACGCCCATGAACCGGGCGACCGTCTCCGGCCCGGCCTGCTCGCCGAGGGCGAGTGACGCCTGCGCCACCTCCAGCGAGGGCAGCGGCAACCCGCGCATGACCTCCATCACCGCGAACCCGTTGCCCAGCCGCTGCGCCAGGGTGTCCAGGCGGCGCGGCCACGGTGGGGCGATGGCGTCCAGCCGGTTGGCCAGAACTCGGGCGAGCCGTTCTTCGTCGAGGGTTTTCAACCAGCCGAGCAGGTGATCGTCCATCTCGCAGCTCTCTCAGGAATCTCGCGCGGGGACTCTCCGTGAGCCATAAACATCCACGGTAATGCAGAGGGCATCTCTGACGGCATCTACCGCGCAGAATGCGATGCGTTATAGAGCTCTACGTCCGGTTCTGATCGGTCCCGGGGCCGCGAGGCGGGAGGGGTGGCGGCCCCGGGACCGATCGGCGCCTCTGGAAGGGGAAGGGGCGGCGCCGTCCGGAAGGGGTTCGGTGGAGGTCCTGGAAAAGCGGGGGGGTCGCCGGGCTCTGGGAAGACCCGGGGACCCGGGAGTACGGGCGGGCCGGAGGGCGTTCCGCGGGCCGGCCGGGGGAAGGTGGCCGTTCCGGCGGATCGCCCGGGAAGGGGATCGCGGGCGGTGAGGGAGCTACGGGCGGGGACTACGGGCGGTCGAGGGGGCCGGGCTCCTCGGGGAGGCCCGTTCTGAGGACGGCCCACACGATCTTGCCGTACGGGGCCAGCGGTGCCCAGCCCCAGCGGAGGCTCAGCGACTCGACGATGTGCAGCCCGAGGCCGCCGATGTCGAGGGGAGAGGGGTCGCGGAGCGCGGGGAAGCCGGCTCCCGGGTCGTTGAGCGTGCAGGCGACCAGCTCGCCGCGCCGGAGCAGGGAGAGCCGGATCGGCTCCCTGGCCCGTGACTCGGCCAGTCTCAGGCCGTGTCTGAAGGCGTTGGTGGCGAGCTCCGAGACCACCAGCTCCATGTTCTCGCTCAGCTCGCCGAGGTTCCATCCGGTGAGGGTGCCCGTCGCGAAGCTGCGGGCGGAGTGGACGGACTCGGCGTGGGGCGGGAGCACGAAGGTGGCGCTGGCCATGGCTGCCGGGGATCCGGAAAGGAGATCGCGCGCGGAATCGGGCCACCAGCCGGCGGGGGGCCACCAGTCGAGCGCCGTCCATGACGTTGACGCTCGGGGGGGCGCGGTTTGGGCGGACTGCACAGCCGTCATCATGCTGCAAACTCCCGTGCAGGTGCAAGAGCGAATGCACGTGCATAAGGTCTGTGCAACCGCTACCGTTACCCATGATTGGGTGATTACGGACGAAAGGGGATCTTGGTCGTGGCCGAGGATTCTTAGGTCACGAAGTGACAGACTGTCGATCAGGAAAGCGAGCGAGGAGCACCACGTGTCCATGGATCCGCCCGGTACCGGTTCCACTGTTCGGCGAATCATGCTCGGAGCGAGCCTGCGCCGGCTGCGTGAGGAGAAGGGGCTCACCCGTGAGGCCGCGGGATTTCACATCCGCGCCTCCGAGTCCAAGATCAGCCGCATGGAACTCGGCCGCGTCGGTTTCAAGACACGTGACGTGGAAGACCTGCTCACCCTGTACGGCGTGCTCGACGACGCAGAACGGCGCGGCCTGCTGGAGATGGTCCGCGAGGCGAACACCCCGGGCTGGTGGCACAAGTACGGCGACCTGTTGCCGCACTGGTTCACCACCTACGTGGGGCTGGAGGAGGCGACGAACATGATCCGTACCTACGAGGTGCAGTTCATTCCCGGCCTGCTGCAGACGTCCGCCTACGCGCACACCGTGATCCGGCTGGGCTACCCGGACGTGCCGGAGGCGGAGATCGAGCGTCGTGTGCATATGCGCATGCAGCGGCAGGATCGCCTGACGAAGAAAGACGGCCCCCGGTTGTGGGCGGTTATCGACGAGGCGGCCCTGAGGCGTCCCATCGGAGGCAAGGAGATCATGCGTGAACAACTCCAGCACCTGCTGGAAGTGTCCTCGCTCCCCAACATCACCCTTCAGGTGATGCCCTTCCGATTCGGCATGCACGCGGCCGAGGGTGGTGCGTTCAGCATCTTGCGGTTTCCCGAGTCCGACCTGTCGGACGTCGTCTATGTCGAGCAGCTCTGGGGTGCCCTCTACCTGGATAAACGTGAGGATATCGATCCATACCTCACGGCCATGGAGCAGTTGTGCGTGGAAAGCACCACGCCCGGGGGCACCGCCGAGATCCTCGGCGACCTTCTCAGAGAGATGTAAATGAAGCAGACCTACAACGGCATGCCCGCCACTGACCTTGCCGGGGCCAGCTGGCGCAAGAGCCGCTACAGCAACTCGACGGGTAACTGCGTCGAACTGGCCGAACTGTCGGATGGCAGCATCGCGGTCCGTAACTCGCGTTTCCCCGAGGGGCCTGCCCTGATCTACACGCGGGATGAGATTCGCGCCCTGGTGCTCGGGGTGAAGGATGGGGAGTTCGACGGTTTAACGGTGTAACACCGTTTTTACATCAGGGCCGCCAGGTTAACCGTGGCGCGCCTGTGACGTAACCGGGGGAGTGGATCGGCGCGGAAGAGTTTGAGATCACAGTGATTGGGGGCTCAAACCGTGCTCGACCAGATGACCTTGTATCCGGTTGCCGACGACGTGTTGTTCGCACCAGGCGGGCGCGTCGTGATCCGCACTTACGGCGTCGCCTCGGCGGCGACCGGGGAGGGTACGCCCACTCCGGTGTCCTACCGCACATGGGTCACCGGAGTGCGCGACCAGCCGCGTTACTGGCGTTGGGGTCACTTCGAGGACGCCTGCCACGGGCATCGCAAGGTCCTCGAATGGCTGACCGGCCGGGGCCCCCAGCCCGTCGAGCTCGCCGCCTGAACGAGGTCTTCCCTCCGTACGGCGTGATCGCGCCCGGCCGGGACGCGAGGCGCCCGAGCGAGGTCTTCCCTCCGTACGGCGTGATCGCGCCCGGCCCGGACGCGAGGGCCGGGAGGTTTCTCGCGGGCCCGGGGCGCGGAGCTCTCCTCGCGGCGCCCTGCCCGGCTCCGGTCGCGCCCCGGCCCCTCCGGGGTCAGACGGGGGCGTTCCAGGCGAGGACCACCGGCTCGCCGTGCTCGAAGCCGAGCCGGGAGTAGGTCCCCGTGTCCAGACGGAAGAGACGCCCGTCCCGCGGGGGCAGTCCGAGCCAGCGGGCACACAGCACCCGCAGGTAGTGCCCGTGGGCGACCACGACCACGTCCCCCTCCACCGCCCTGGCGCGGGCGATCACCCGGTCGGCGCGGGCGCCGACCTGCTCCGCGCTCTCTCCGGGATGGCCGGAGTCGCCGGGGACGACACCGTCGCGCCACAGATACCAGCCGGGACGGCTCTCGCGGATCGTGGCGGTGGTGACGCCCTCGTAGCCGCCGTAGTCCCATTCCCACAGGTCGGGCTCGGTCTCGGGGTTTCCGATCCCGGCCAGTTCGGCGGTGTCCCTCGCGCGCCTGGCCGGGCTCACCAGGGCCAGGTCGAACGCCCGGCCCGCGATCAGCGGGGCCAGCGCCCGCGCCTGGTCCTCGCCCTTGGCGGTCAGCGGCAGGTCGGTGAGCCCGGTGTGCCGGCCGTCCCGGCTCCACTCGGTCTCGCCGTGCCGCAGCAGAGTCATCTGGTTCATCGTGGTTCCCATCATGCCGGTACGGATGGTTCGCCGGTGACCCGCCGGTGGCATATCGGTGGCCTACCGGTGGCGTGTCGGTGGCGCGCCGGCGGCTGGGCGCGGAACACCCTCCGGGGCACGCGATCACGGTGGGAGAGCGTGCGAAACTGGATCGGTGACGTTATCTGTGGGTCTGGTAGGCGCCGGACCGTGGGCCGAGATGGTGCACGCGCCGATGCTGGCGGCTGGTCCGAACACGCGTCTGGCGGGCGTGTGGGCCCGTCGTCCCGAGGCCGCGGCCAGGTTCGGCGCCCCGGTCTTCGAGCGGATCGAGGAACTCTTCGACAACTGCGAGGCGGTCGCGTTCTCGGTGCCGCCCGCGGTCCAGGCCGAGCTGGGGGTGCGTGCCGCCAAGGCGGGCAAGGCGCTGCTGCTGGAGAAACCGCTCGCCGCCGACCTGGACGGAGCCCGGCGGCTGGCCGAGGCGGTCGCCGAGGCGGGCGTGGCCTCGCAGATGGTCCTCACCTGGCGTTACTCGCCCGCCACCCGTGCCTTCCTGGCCAGGGTCTCGGCCATCGAGCCGTTCGGCGGGAGGGCGGCCAACATCTCAGGGGCGATGCTCGGCGGAGCCTTCGCCACCTCCTGGCGGCTGGAGCGCGGCGCGATCCTCGACGTCGGCCCGCACATGATCGACATGCTGGACGTGGCGCTCGGCAGGGTCGTCGGGGTCCGGGCGCACGGTAACCCGCTGGGCTGGGTCGGCCTGCTGCTGGAGCACGAGACCGGCGCGGTCAGCGAGGCGTCGCTGTGCATGAGCGTGCCGGGGGAGAACCCGCCCTCCGACGTCGAGATCTACGGGCGTCTCGGCAGGGAGTCCCTGGACGGCACCCGGTTGGGCTCCGACGTCTTCTCCCTCATGCTCGCCGAGTTCGAGCTGACCGTACGGCGCGGTGGCGGCCACCCGCTGGACGCCGCGCACGGCCTGCGCCTGCAGGAGATCATCGCCGCCGCCGAGGAGCAGCTCGGCTGAGGAGCGGCTCGGCTGAGGAGCGGCTCGGCTGAGGAGCGGCTCGGCCGGGGAGCGGCTCGGCCGGGGAGCGGCTCGGGTCGAGGACGGTTCGCCGCAGGACACGGGCCGAGCACCCCCTGACACCGGGGACCCTGGGGGGACCTCCGAGGGGATTGATACCGTTCGTCTGACGCGCAGCGTGAGCGAAGTCCGGTGTGAGCCCGGCGCTGTCCCGCAACTGTCATGGCCCCCCGGGGTCGAGCCAGGTCGCCTCCGCCGCGTCGACGACGACCCTCGTGGAAAAGGGTGACCCGTCTCCTTTGGGTCCCTCGGTTCCGGCAACTGAAAGGACCTCGTGTGAGGCCCGTACGCAGCGCCCTCGCTGCCCTCGCTGCCCTTGCTCCCCCCACCGCCCTCGCCGGTGCCCTGCTCGCCACGCTGACCCTCGCCGGATGCGGCCAGAGCACCCCCGCCTCACCCCCCGCCACCTCCGCGAGCGTGGCGGCCACCCCCTCGGCGGCGGGATTCCCCGTCACCGTCGAGGCGGGTAACGGCCCCGTCGCCGTCGCCAGGAGGCCGGAGCGGATCGTCTCGCTCTCGCCCACCGCCACCGAGAGCCTGTTCGCGATCGGTGCCGGACCGCAGGTCGTGGCGGTGGACGACCAGTCCAACCATCCCGCCGAGGCGCCGAAGAGCGACCTGTCCGGTTTCAAGCCGAACGTGGAGGCGATCATCGCCAGGAAGCCCGACCTGGTCGTGGTCGCCAACGACGCCGACAGCGTCGTGGCCGCGCTGGGCAAGGTCGGCGTCCCCGTGCTGCTGGAGCCCGCCGCCACCAAGCTCGACGAGGCCTACGACCAGATCACCGACCTCGGCGCCGCCACCGGCAACGGCGACAGGGCCGCCGAGCTCGTCGCCGGGATGAGGAAGCAGCTCGACGAGATCACCGCCGCCGCGCCGAAGAACGCGAAGCTCACCTACTACCACGAGCTGGACACCACTCCCTATTCGGCCACCTCCACCACCTTCATCGGACAGATCTACGGGCTGTTCGGCATGACCAACATCGCCGACGAGGCTCCCGACGCGGCCGGTGGCTACCCCAAGCTCTCCGCCGAGTTCGTCGCCAAGGCCGACCCCGACCTCGTCTTCCTGGCCGACACCAAGTGCTGCGGCCAGTCCAGGGACACCCTCGCCAAGCGTCCCGGCTGGTCCAAGCTCTCCGCCGTCGAGAACGACCAGGTGGTCCTTCTCGACGACGACGTCGCCTCTCGCTGGGGGCCGCGCGTCGTCGACCTCGCCAGGCAGATCGGCGACGCCGTCCAGAAGGTGGCGGCAGGCTGACCGGCGTCAAGAAGACAAGAAGAAACGAGAAATGCTCTCTCCCCGCCCCGAAGGACGAGGCGTCCGCCCCGGGCACCCGGCGGGTCCCGGCGACGCGGCCTCCGGGCCGTCGTCCCCCGGCACGGACACCGGCAGAGGCACCGGCACGGGCTCCGGTACCGGCACGGACTCCGGCACCGGCTCCGATACCGGTACGGACTCAGGCACCGGTACCGGCACGGGCAAAGACACCGGCACCGGTACCGGTGCGGTCTGGGAGGCCGGCGGCCAGGGCAGGCAGGCGGCACGGCTGAGCCCGCTGGTGACGCTCTCGGCCGTGGTCGTGCTCCTGGCGAGCATGTTCGCCGGGCTGCTGGCCGGCGCGGCGGGCATCGCGCCGCGCGGCGTGATGCTCCAACTGCTCGACTGGCTGCCGTTCGTCTCGGTGGACTCGGGGCTGGCCCCGGTCGAGCTGGGCCTGCTGACAGAGCTGCGGCTGCCCCGGGTCCTGCTGGCCGCGATCGTCGGCGGCCTGCTGGCCGTCGCAGGAGCCGGGTACCAGGGCGTCTTCCGCAACCCGCTCGCGGACCCCTACCTGCTGGGAGCCGCCGCGGGCGCGGGTCTGACGACCACGGCGGCGATCGTCTTCACCGGCGGCGACATCGAGGCGATCGGCATTCCCGCCGCGGCCTTCGCCGGGGCCGTCGGCGGCGTGCTGCTCGCCTACGCGCTGGGCAGCGCGGCGGGCCGGGGCGGCGGCACCGCCACGCTGGTCCTCGCGGGCGTCGCGGTCACGTCCTTCCTCACCGCGATCCAGACGTTCCTGCAGCAGCTCAGGGTGGAGGAACTCCAGCGCATCTACGCCTGGATCCTCGGCGACGTCGGCGGAGGCTGGGCCCAGGTCACGCTCGTCGCCCCGTACGCCGCCGTCTCGGTGGTGGTCATGCTGCTGCACGGCAGGCTCCTCGACGTGCTCTCGGTCGGCGACGACGAGGCGGTCACCCTCGGCCTGAACGCCGCCCGCGTCCGTCTCGTCGTCCTGCTCGCCGCCTCGCTGGCCACCGCGGCGGCCGTCGCGGTCAGCGGGCTGATCGGCTTCGTCGGCCTCGTCGTGCCGCACGTGGTCCGCCGCCTGGCCGGGGCGTCGTACCGGATCGTGCTGCCGATCTCGCTGATCGGCGGGGCCGCCTTCCTGATCCTCGCCGACCTGGTCGCCAGGACCGTGCTCGCTCCCGCCGAGCTGCCCATCGGGGTGGTGACCGCCTTCGTCGGCGCGCCGTTCTTCGTGGCCGTGCTGCGCGTGACCCGCCGGGTGGAGACGTGACGCCGCGCGCGAGCGGCGGGGGGAGGGCGCCGGCCCGCCCGTACGGTGAGCGCGCCACCGGGACCCGCGCGCCGCGCGAGGAGAAGTCGCGCGAGGAGAAGTCGCGCGAGGAGAAGTCGCGCGAGGAGAAGTCGCGTGAAGTGGAGAAGCGGAGGGGAGACCGGTGAGCCACCTCGTGGTGAGGGACCTGTCGGTCGTGCTGGACCGGCGCGCGGTGCTGTCCGGCGTCGGCCTCGACGTACGGGACGGCGACTGGCTCGCCGTCATCGGCGCCAACGGCGCGGGCAAGTCCACGCTGCTGCGCGCCCTGGCGGGAGTGCTGCCCTTCGAGGGCGAGGTGCTCGTCGACGACGTGCCGCTCAGGCGGCTCAAACCCAGGGAGCGGGCCAGGCTGCTGGCCTGCGCCCCGCAGTCCCCGGCGCTGCCGGCCGACATGACCGTGTTCGACTACGCCCTGCTCGGCCGCACCCCGTACGTCCCCTACCTGGGTCGCGAGAGCCGCCACGACCGCGAGGTGACCGGGTCGGTGCTGGAGCGGCTGGACCTGTCCTCCCTCGCCGCGCGGCCGCTCGCCCACCTGTCCGGCGGCGAGCGCCAGCGCGTCGTGCTCGCCAGGGCGCTGGCCCAGCAGGCCCCGGTGCTCCTGCTCGACGAGCCCACCACGGCCCTCGACCTGGGGCACCAGCAGCAGGTGCTGGAACTCGTGGACCGGCTCCGGCTGGCCGACGGGCTGACCGTCGTCACGACCCTGCACGACCTGAGCCTCGCGGGTCAGTACGCCGACTCGATGATGCTGCTCTCGGGCGGCCGGGTGGCCGCCTCCGGCACCCCGGCCGAGGTGCTCACCGGGGAGCTGATCGGTGAGCACTTCGACGCCCGCGTCCGCGTCGCGGCCGGTCCCGGCGGCAGGCCCGAGGTCCACCTGGAGCGCCCTTGAGCGGGACCGTGACACCTCGGAGGCGTTCGTGAGCGGGTTCGAGGTCCGCCCGGACGTCGACGGGCGGAGCCGGGGGCCGCACGGAACGTCCCTGAGACTGAGCCACCGCGAGGATGACGGCGCCCGGCTGGCCGCGCTGCTGTGGGAGTTCGGCCCCGGCTGGCGGGCGATCTCCTCGGCCATGGTCGGCGGCGGCATCGGCCCGGCCGCCTGGGTGCTCAACGCGCAGGTGGTCGCCGGATACTCGCGGATGGACCCGGTGGACCACCTGCTGGAGCTGGCCCCGCCGGGCCCGGGGGTCGGCATGCTCACCGCGGCCTCGGTCGACCACTTCACCCGGGCCCGCGACGGGGGAGCGGAGGTCGTGGCGACCGTCGGCCTGCGCGTCCCCACCTGGGCCGCCGCCCCGGAAGGCGCCGCCGACCCCGAGCTGGCTCCCATGTTCCTGCCGGGAACGGTCAACATCGCGGTCGCCGTACCGGTCGCCATGAGCGACGCAGCCCTGGTCAACGCGGTCATGACGGTGACCGAGGCCAAGACCCAGGCACTGCTGGAGGCCGGTTTCCCCTGCACCGGCACCGCCTCCGACGCCGTCTGCGTGGCCGCCCCCGACCGTGTTCCCGGAGGTCCCGAGGAGCTCTTCGGCGGCCCCCGCTCCACCTGGGGCGCCCGCATCGCCCGCGCCGTCCACGCCGCCGTCCGCCAGGGCGCCCACCGATGGTCGAACCGTGACACATCGGCTACTTAAAGTAGGGAGATCGCGGGAAGTAGCATGTGGGCGAGGGCGAGACTCCCGATACTGAGCAGGTGACCGCGATGGCGACGACGGAGCCGACGACCAGGCGGACGGTTCTTCAAGGAGAGCCGCCGTTCACCGTCGACGACCTGCTCACGTTTCCCGACGACGGGAACCGCTACGAGCTCTTCAACGGGAGCCTGCTGGTGAGTCCCTCTCCTGTCCCCCTGCACCAGCGTGCGATCGCGCGTCTTCTCGTGATCCTCGAAGACGCCGCGCCGCCGGAGTTCGAGCCGCTGCCGGACGTCAACCTCCGGGTGAGCAGGCGCGACTTCTTCAACCCCGACCTTGTCGTGGTGCCCGCGGGGGCCGTCGACGAGACGGAATTGATGTTCGCGCCGCGCCACATCCTCCTGGCCGTCGAGATGGTCAGCCCGAGCACCCAGGCGCGAGACCGCCACCTCAAGAGGGCCGCCTACGCGGCGGCAGGGATCCCCGCCTACTGGCGGATCGAGCTGTCCGAGGGGCCGTCCGTCCACGTTCACGAGCTCGCCGGTGACGAGTACAAGGCGGCGGAGAAGCACGAGGCCGGAGAGGTGGCGAACCTGCTCGCCCCGTTCGAGGTCTCCTTCGATCCCGCCGTGCTGCTGCGTCCCCGAAGCTGAGGGGGCCGAGCCCGAGAGAGCGGGATCCTTCGTGCGGACCGATCTTCGTACGGTATACGTTGTCGCGCCGAGGTCCGCTCAGGATTAGACTTTGCGTAACTGTCCGCGACGGGGCGTGGGCGTGACGATAGGCCGCAAAACGGGAGGGTCAAGACGGGGTGGCGATGCCCTGCTCATGGCCTTTCACTGGTGATGGCGGAAAAGAAAGTCAAGCCCTCGGGGCTGGACGGTTCACTTATTCACCCTCGTTTGCGACCCTGGTCCTATCCCCTGTAGGGAGTGGCGATGCGGCGGTTCGGTTCGGCGCTGGTGGTGTTCGGCGGGCTCTCCTTGGTGATCGCCGGGGTGACTCCCGCCCTGGCTCACGAGCACCCCAGTGGAATCACCGACCTGGTGACCCCCGCGGTGGTCAGGATCGAGGCGACGGCGAAGGTCGACATCACGTTGCTCGACCACATCGGCGAGCTGGTTCACGTGGAGCGTTCCTACGAGGTGCCGATCGGCAGCGGCACCGGCACCGTGATCAACCCCGAGGGTGGCATGGTCACCCTCACCGGGGTGGTCAAGTCCGACCGCGACGTCCGGGTCTACGCCGCCAACAAGATCTTCGCCGCGCACCACAAGGTCAAGATCCCCGAGGACTTCGAGCGGCACAAGCTCAAGGACGACCAGCTCAACCACCACCTGCAGGAGTGTTACCCGCCCAAGCAGCCCACCGCCACCTGCATCATCGACGTCACCACCGAGATCACGGTCTTCCCCAACATCTCCTCCGCCGACAAGGAGGGGTTCAAGGCCGAGATCGCCCATACCGGTGACAGGCCCGACAGCCCCGCGGTGCTGAGGCCCGTCGGCCGCGCCGACGGGAGCGCTGGCCTGCCCACCGCCCCGCTCGCCGGCGCGGTGCCCGCCAAGGAGGGGTCGCCGGTGGCGGTCGCGGGGTTCACCGGGCGGCCCGCCGCGAACCTGCCGGAGACCGTCGACATCGCCCACCTGCGGGCGGGCGGCGCCGGAGAGGGCGGCCGGGAGTTCAAGGACCCGGAGAACAAGGTCAACGAGCCGGAGAAGCTGGGCGCCCTGGTCGACAAGGGCCTGCTCGGCGGCCCGGTGATCGAGGACAAGAAGGGTGAGGTCGTCGGCCTGCTGATCGGCGGCGGCAAGGACGCCCGGATGATCGGCGTCCGCGAGGTCACCAAGGCCCTGGCCGAGGCGGACGTCGCGCCCGCCAGAGGCCCGATCGACGCCGCCTTCGAGCAGGCGCTGACCCGCTTCCACACCCATTACTACGGCGACGCCGTCCCCGCCTTCCAGCGCGTGCTCGAGCTCTACCCGGGCCACACCGTGGCGGCCGCGCACCTGAAGACGTCGCAGGCCAAGCGCGGCACCGCCGAGGACGAGGGCACCAAGAGGGCGGCCGCCTCCACAGACCTGCCCCGGGGGGGCCCGCCCCTGTGGCCGTTCCTCGCCGGCGGCGCCCTGCTGGTGCTCGCCGTGCTGACCACCGCGATCCTGCTCTGGCGTCGCGGGTCGCAGGACCCCGACGACGCCGAGCCCGAGCCGGGTCCGACCGCGGAGACCCGGCCCCCGGTCCCGACCTCGCCACCGATACCGATACCGACGCCACCGCGACCGGCCTTCGACGAGCAGGCCGACTCCACGGTCGTCGTCGGCCGCTCCTTCCCGGCGCTGCCCAAGATCTCCTCCACGCCCGGCCAGCCGGTGCTGGTGGCACGCGATCCGGGTCACAACACGGCTCCCGGCCACAACACGGGGCCGGGTCCCGCCACGGGGCCGGGAACGAAACCCGGCGACACGGTGGTGCAGAGATACTGCACGGGCTGCGGGATGCGGCTGGGCCCCGCCCACAGCTTCTGCGCCTACTGCGGCCAGCCGACCAAGACGTGATGTCCGTGAACGACAGGGCGCTGATCGGCCGGGAAGTGGCCGGCTACCAGATCGAGGACATCATCGGCAAGGGCGGCATGGCCGTCGTCTATCTCGCGATCGACTCCAGGCTCAACCGCCGGGTGGCACTGAAGATCCTCAATCCGCTTCTCGGTGAGGACGACCGGTTCCGCCAGCGCTTCGTGCTGGAGTCGCGCACGGTCGCGAGCATCGACCACCCCAACATCATCCCCATCTACGAGGCCGACAGCGCCGACGACGGCACCCTCTACATCGCGATGCGTTACGTCGACGGCCCCGACCTGCGCAAGCTCTTCTACGACCGGGGGCCGATGCCGGTCAGCCAGGTCAGCCGGATCTTCGCCCAGGTGGCCGCCGCGCTCGACACCGCGCACGCCCACGACCTGGTCCACCGCGACGTCAAGCCCGCCAACATCCTGATAGCCGCCCACACCGAGGGCGACCACGCCTATCTCACCGACTTCGGCATCACCAAGCATCGCACCTCGATCTCCGGGCTGACCCAGACCAATCAGTTCATCGGCACCCCCCGATACATGTCGCCCGAGCAGATCAACAAGGAGCACATCGACGGCCGCTGCGACCAGTACGGCCTGGCCTGCGTGGTCTACGAGGCGCTGTCCGGGCGGCTGCCCTTCCAGCGTGACAACGAGATCGCCCTGCTCTGGGCGCATCTCGCCGAGACCCCCACGCCGCTCACCACGCTCCGTCCCGAGCTGCCGCTCGAGGTCGACGGCGTCATGATGCGGGCCCTGGCCAAGTCGCCCGAGCAGCGCTACGACACCTGCGGCCAGTTCATCGCCGACCTGCGCGACGCGATCGGCGGCGCCGGCCAGCCGTACCAGCTCGTGCGGGCTCCCTACGCGCCGACGGCACAGACGGCGTCCAGGACGTCCGAGACGACCGAGGCGTCCGGCACGCGGAAGGCGCCGAAGAAGAAGCCCGCGGCCGGCGGGAAGGGCATCCTCATCGGCGCGGCCGTGGCGATCACGGCGATCGTCGCGCTGGTGGCGGTGCTCGCGACGTTCCTGCGCGGCGACGACACCTGGGTGGCGTACGAGGGCTCGTCCGCGGTGCCGGTCGCCTTCCAGTACCCCGGGACCTGGACCCTCGAGCCGCACGCCGACGTGTTCGTGGCGGCCTCGCCGAAGGTGGAGCAGTTCCGCGCGCTGTTCGCCACGCCCGTCACCGCCGACTGGGCCGCGGCGAACGAGATCATCAAGGACGCCCCCCAGGACGCCACCGGCTTCTACGCGCAGACGCTCGACACCCTCGACCCGCTCAGCGGCGCCAAGCAGCTGCAGGAGACGCTGCAGTCCTCGCTTCCCGGGACGGTCAGCGTCTTCTCCCAGGTCGTCCAGTTGAGCGTGGGCGGGCGAAACGCCGCGCGCCTGCAGGGGACGATCGCCGACCCGCAGCGCGGCGGCCAGCTCGAGTTCACCGGCTGGGTCGTCGAACGGCAGGACGAGCCCGCCCTCCTGATCTACTTCTGCTCCTCCGGCAGGTGCGACGACGCGGTCGCCAACCGGTTCGTGCGGAGTGTCTCGTTCCCGGCGTCCTGAACCGCTGACTTGTGTCCCACTTGTGAGCGGCTTGTCCGGGCGTTTTGTCCTATGGGCAAGACGGTCACCAGGCTTTAGTCTCCCCGCATGGCGGTTCTCCTTCCCCCTTCTCCGGCCCCCGCGGGTGCGGGTCGCCGGTCGCCCGGCCCCGGAACGAGGTGTCCAGCCGCCTGACAAGGAGGAGCAGTGAACATCCGCGTCGTGATCGCCGACGACCAGGCGATGGTCCGCGCCGGGCTGAAACTCGTCGTGGAGAGCGAGCCCGGGCTGGAGGTGGTCGGTGAGGCCCCCGACGGGGTCGAGGCCCTCGCCGTGGTCCGCCGCACCAGGCCCGACATCGTGCTGATGGACATCTCGATGCCGCGGATGGACGGCCTCACCGCCGCCAGGCAGCTGCTGGGCCAGCCGGACCCGCCGAAGGTCGTGATGCTGACGACCTTCGACACCGACGAGAACCTCTACGCCGCGCTCCGAGCCGGGACCAGCGGGTTCCTGCTCAAGGTCTCGCCGCCCGAGCAGCTCGTGGAGGCCATCCGGGTCGTCGTGGCCGGGGACGCCCTGCTCGACCCGGCCGTCACCACCCGCGTCATCGCCTCCTTCGCCGGACGCCACGACCCGGCGCCCCCGCCGCAGCTGGCCGACCTCACCCCGCGCGAGCTGGAGGTGCTGCGCTCCCTGGCGCGCGGCCTGACCAACGCCGAGATCGCCGGGAAGCTCTTCGTCGGTGAGGCCACGGTCAAGACCCACGTGGCGCGGGTGCTGATGAAGCTCCACCTGCGCGACCGGGCTCAGGCGGTGGTGTTCGCGTACGAGTCGGGTGTGGTCCGGCCGGGAGCGGCCGTCGGGTAGTACGAGATCCACTCCTCGCGGCTCATCCGGAGCATCCTCACCCCGACCCAGCCGACCGCGCCCGCCGTCGCGGCCCAGAACGGCACCGTCAAGGGCCCGTACTCGGTCACCATCGAGCCGGCGGAGGACAGTACGGCGACGAGCGGCACCGCCCAGTGCGCGAACCCGGCCCGCCAGACCCCGATCAGCAGGACCGGCAGGCCGAAGATCGCGAAGAACAGCCACGGCATCTGGAAGCCGAAGACGACGCCGGGCAGGTCCAGCATCTCGCCGAGGATCCTCTGGCTCTCCGCGGGGGTGTGGTGCCGCCCGAGCCACCACTCCACCGGGTCGGTCATCAGCAGGGCCGATCCGTTGACGTAGCCGAGGATGGTCAGGGTGCCCGCGAGGTGCCCGAAGACCACGGTACGGCGGCGCATCACGTGCAGCAGGCCGAAGACCGACAGGCCCGCCAGCAGGTAGGACCAGTGGTAGAGCACCGACTGCGCCTGGGACAGCACGGGGTTGGCGCCGTAGCTGACCGCCTCGCGCTCGTCACCCCAGGTTCCGGGGTCGACGAGGAGGGCGACGAGCTGGAGCAGCGGGGCGGCGATCAGCAACACGCCGGAGGCGACGCGCCGGAAGTCGGCCGAATCCTTGAACATGGTTCTCCCTGCCTGTGCGGGACTGTGACGGTCTGTCAGCCAGGAAGGTAGGGGTAGGGCCCCCGCGCAGTCGTCAACCGCGGGGTTGATCTGGGATCCCCCTGCTGGGGTAAGAAGGTCTCAGCATGGGTCGATCAAGGATGTGAGTTGCGCGCCTCGGAGGCCCGGATCGCAGTTCGTGAACCCACGACCGGAAAGACGCGTGATGTTGCACGAGAAACTGAATTCGATCTACGACAGCGTCCTGCGCCGCAACCCGGGGGAGGTCGAGTTCCACCAGGCCGTCCGCGAGGTGCTGGAGAGCATCGGTCCGGTCCTCGGCAAGCACCCCGAGTACGCCGAATCCAAGATCATCGAGCGAATCTGCGAGCCGGAGCGGCAGATCATCTTCCGGGTGCCGTGGGAGGACGACCAGGGCGAGGTGCACATCAACCGCGGCTTCCGGGTCGAGTTCAACAGCGCGCTCGGGCCCTACAAGGGCGGACTGCGTTTTCATCCCTCGGTATACCTGGGCATCGTCAAGTTCCTCGGCTTCGAGCAGATCTTCAAGAACGGCCTGACCGGCCTGCCGATCGGCGGGGGCAAGGGCGGCTCGGACTTCGACCCCAAGGGCCGCTCCCAGCGCGAGGTCATGCGCTTCTGCCAGAGCTTCATGACCGAGCTCTACCGGCACATCGGCGAGTACACCGACGTCCCCGCCGGGGACATCGGCGTCGGCCAGCGCGAGATCGGCTACCTGTTCGGCCAGTACAAGCGCATCACCAACCGGTACGAGTCCGCGGTGATCACCGGTAAGGGGATCGGCTACGGCGGTGCCCAGGTCCGCACCGAGGCGACCGGGTACGGCTGCGCGTTCTTCGTCGACGAGATGCTGAAGGCGCGCGGCACCTCCTTCGAGGGCAAGCGCGTCGTCGTCTCCGGCTCGGGCAACGTCGCCGTCTACGCGATCGAGAAGATGCAGCAGCTCGGCGGCACCGTGGTCGCCTGTTCCGACTCCTCGGGGTACGTCGTCGACGAGAAGGGCATCGACCTCGACCTGCTCAAGCAGGTCAAGCAGGTCGAGCGCCTGCGGATGGACGTCTACGCCGAGCGTCGCGGCGGCGTCGTGTCCTTCGTGCCGGGGCGGAGCATCTGGGAGGTGCCGTGCGAGGTGGCGATGCCGTCGGCCACCCAGAACGAGATCACCGGCAGGGACGCCGGATACCTGGTGCGCGGCGGGTGTGTCGCGGTCGGCGAGGGCGCCAACATGCCCACCACGCCGGAGGGCATCCGGGTCTTCCAGGAGGCGGGTGTCGCCTTCGGCCCGGGCAAGGCCGCCAACGCGGGCGGCGTGGCCACCAGCGCGCTGGAGATGCAGCAGAACGCCAGCCGCGACTCCTGGACCTTCGAGTTCTCCGAGCACCGCCTTCAGGAGATCATGAAGGACATCCACGGCCGCTGCCTGGAGAGCGCCGCCGAGTACGGCATGCCGGGCAACTACGTGGCCGGGGCCAACATCGACGGCTTCAAGCGCGTCGCCGACGCGATGCTCGCCCTCGGCCTGATCTGAGGTGTCCGCCGACGAGCGGCGCCCTCGCCGGTCGTCGGCCAACCAGCGAGGGCGCCGGTCGTCGGCACCGGTGGATCGCGGATCACGCGGGGAAGAGCCGGACGCCCCAAGATCACCTGTATGCCCCATCTGATCGATCCGGCGAACGGGACAGGACGAATCGACGCAGGGGTCCCTGTCAGGGGGTGGGCAGGCCGCTGTCCAATCGGCATCCGTCGGCGGTCCGCGTGTTGTCACAACGGTTGAGCTGGAGGCCGTCCACCACGTAGGCGAAGGACTGGCCGTTCGGGCTCACCACCGAGAGTTGCACGGTGGCCGCGCCGGCCGGTGCGATCGCCGAGACGTTGTGCTCCGCCCAATCAGAGGTCAGGGCGTGGAGCGAGCCGTCACTGTTCGAGATCAGCGCGTTCGACGCGTTGTACCAGGAGAGCCGCAGCTTGACGTCGCCGGAGGTGGCGGTCGTCAGCCGGACGAAGAACTTGTACCGTTGCCCCGGGGTCACCTGGGGCCTGCGAGCGACCGACACGATCCCCTCGGCCCACGACTGGACGTTCACGGTCAGGGATCGCCGGCCGTCGTAGTAGCGGGCCGACACCTGGTTGTCCGTTCCGGGTGGAGTGACCTGCAGCCATCCGCCGCCGGAGAAGGTGAAGCCCGTGGGGTACCCATAGGGCGCGTCCGCCTCGATCGTGCGTTCCTGCGCGGTCAGCAGGTCGTTGCTGTACCCCACGTCGCAGCAGACCGGCGGGGTGAGCATCGACCAGGTGGCGAGGTTGGCCTTGCGAGGGTGCGGATAGGCGCTCGTGTAGAACGCGGCCGTGGTCTCGCTCGGGTCGTAGTAGTTGTTGAACTCCTGGTCCACCTGCCAGGTGTGCCACTGGGTGGACATGACGTCGGCGTCCTCATGGAGGACCGTCTCGGTGACCTTGGCGTGGTCGACGTCGAACAGGTGGATGAACTCGTGCAGCATGGTCGCGCTGTCCCACTCGTCGGTCGCCGCGACGCAGAGGACTTCGCAGAAGGCCTGCGCCGTCCCGTCGAAGTCCTCGAACACCATGTAGGTACGGTTGGTGTGGTCGTAACCCGCCGCCGCCAGATCGTCCTCGATGACGTCCGCGGCGGTCTCGCCGCCGATCACCCCGTTCTCGATCTTCTCCGGCACCACGAGGGCGCGTGCGTAGCCCGCGTAGCCGCCGGTGTCGTAGCCGGTGCGGCAGCTCAGGCTGACATGCTGGTCGTAGTTCGTGGACTCGTCCAGTGACCAGTCCACCCGGTCGACGATCTTGGCGATCCTCTCGACGAAGTCGTCGTAGCGGTTGCCGGACTCCTCGTGCCAGGCATAGATCACCTGGACCGCCGGGATGCTCCCTTCGGCGTTCCTGGGGTCGGACAGCGTGGTGGCACAGCCTCGCTTGGGAATGTCCGCGTCCGCCGGTTGGGCGTAGGGGACATGGGGTTCGGAGCCGATGGGATCGAAATCGGCGTGTGCCGTATCCGTCATCAGGACGACAAGTACCACCGCGACCAGCGCGGACGTGAACAGCTTGAACCGTGCTAACAAAGGATTTTCCTCCAGTGGTTTACCGTGCCGCGAACCCGTGAATGCCCATGACAGGGTCCCGGGAGTTCCGGGCGCCATTTTGGGTGTTAAATTCGGCGGCATACCGGTAAGCATGATGTGACCGGCGACGCCGGCTCTGCGCGTGATCCTTTTCGAATGAGTTGTGAAACTCGGTCAGGAATGGAGTTCACGTGAGTTCGGGTTCCACCCGGTGCTCGGCCGGCTCTGCGGGCAGCGATGGCGACAGGGTGGGGGAGACCGATGACCGCTGGTCCGACCGCTGAGATCCCGGCCTGGGCCAACGGGGTTCCGGCGGGTCGGGTCAGAAACCGCGCATACAACCGGTAGCTGGGCGCCGCCAGCCTTTTCTGACCTCGAATCCCATCCCGAAAAAAGTGTTCTGAATGTATGTGGGCGATGACCGCCTTACGTTTTTGCCTGGGAATCATCGGTCCAGGCAAAGGTAAGCAGCATCTGTTTCGACCCGATTTCGCAGCGACTCACTGTCCTGTTACCACTGAGCGGCAAGACGTAAGCATCTGAGGTTAAAAAGCCGAAATCACGACGGGGTGCGACTGCCGACGGCCGGCGGCGTGTTCGCCAGGCCTGATGTATGGGATATCGGGAAGGTGGCGGTCTGACACGGCGGCTGTGGATCGGGATCCTCGGGGGCCGTAATCCGTGGGGCGCGGGGGATCTTTCTCAGCACTCGCCCATCGCGGCACGCGTCTGCGACGGTGACATGGGCGGGACGGGCAGGGGATGGGCCGCGCCGGCGCGCAGGCCGTCGAGGGTGAGGGCGAGATGCCGCCGCCAGACACCGGGAGCGACGCGGAACGTCGCGCGCACGGTCGCCGCGACCCCCCAGATCACGAACGCCATGTCGTCGAGCGCGACGTCGTCTCGCAGGTCGCCGGACTCCTGGGCGCGCTCGATGATCCGCCGCATCAGCGCGTACCCCGTGCCGGTGTCGGCCGTGGCGCCGCGTACGGCGAGATCGTTGTAGCCGAGGTCGGCGGCCTGCAGCTCGCACACGCCGGTGATGAACGCGACGAACCCCTCCCACGCGTCGTCCATCGCGAGCGAGCGCGTGGCCAGGTCGGCGACCGTCGCCACCCGGTCCTCGAACACCGCCGCCACCAGCTCGGCGCGCGTGGGGAAGCGGTTGTACAGCGTCCCGATGCTCACCCCCGCCGCACGCGCGATCTCCTCGAGCGGCACGTCGAGCCCCCGGTCGGCGAAGAGCCGCCTGGCCGCCAGGAGGAGGCGCTCGCGGTTGTGGAGGGCGTCCTTGCGCATACCGGGAATCCTCGCGTAAGTTGAGGTCGATCTCAACTTGAGGAAGGTCTCAACTTATGCGGCGGACCATCGTGATCACCGGCGGCACGAGCGGCATCGGCAAGGCCCTCGCCCGGCACCACGCCGAGCGGGGCGACCTGGTCGTCGCCGTGGGCAGCGGCGAGGCGGGCGGCCGGCGCCTGCTCGAGGACGTGCCCGCGGCGCGCTTCGTCCAGGCCGACCTCAGCTCCCTCCGGCAGACCCGCGACCTGATCGAGCGGCTCCGCGACGAGCACCCGGTGATCGACGCGCTGGTGCTCGGCGCCTTCAGGTACAACCTGGCGAGGGTCGAGACCGAGGAGGGGTTCGAGCACACCTTCGCCCTGTCCGTGATCAGCCGCTGGATGATGGCCGAGGGCCTGCGCGAACCCCTGGAGAGGGCACCGGCGCCCGTGATCGTCAACCTGTGCGGCGTCGGGGGCATCCGCGCGGGACGGATCCACTGGGACGACCTGCAGTTCACCAGGGACTACCGGCCCTTCACGGCGACGATGCAGGGCGCCAGGGCCGGAGAGCTGCTGGCCTCGATCTACGACGGCGAGCGGACGAGCTACGTGCTCTACAACCCGCTGTTCGTGGCGACCGGACTGTTCGAACCCTTCCGCCAGCCGGTACGCGGTCTCGTGCGGGTGATGTCGGCGTTGTTCGCCCAGCCGGTGGCCAGGGCCGTGCCGCCGATCGCCGCGCTCGTCGACCGGCCCCCGGCCGGGCCGCTCGCCGCCTACCGCAGGGGCAGGCCCATCGCGTTCACCGTCGACCGCGACCAGGCGCTGAGGTTCGAGAAGGCCGTACGCGCGATGGTGGCACCGTTCTCCGGATGATCGCCTCCGGATGTTCGGCGCTGTGCCGGGCTGCCGGGCGGCCGGTTGGTCGGGTGGGCGGTCGCGGCAGGGCTCCTGATCGACGGCGTGCCGGGCTGCCGGGCGGTCGCGGCAGGCCCCGCGCTCCGGGGCCTGCCGGTCGGACGTGCGCTCAGCCCGCGCCGGGGACGACGGCGGTCTTCTCCTTGAAGTCGTAGCCGTTCTTCACGGCGTTCTGCCGCAGGCTGTCGAAGGATTTCCTGCCGGCCTCAAGGTCGGCCTCGGTGGCGGTGCCGTTCTTCAACTTGTCGGTCAGGTTGCTGAAACTGTCGGTGACCGCTTTGACGCTCTTGCACATTGTCGGGTTGGCCAGGGCGAAGCGCCTGGCGACCTTCAGCTCGTGAACGGTGAAGAGCCCGGCCAGGGCGGCCTTCGCGAAGGTCCGCTTCCGCTTCTCCGCTCCGGCCTTGAACCCACCGCTCCGCAACGGTTTGTAGATGTAGCGGTAGAAGGCTCCCAGCGCGAGACCCGCGTGCAGCGCGAAGCGGGTCTTGGCGAACCTCTTGGTGTTGGCGCCGACCGGGCACTCGTCCTCGGTGTACTCCTGGGCGGTATCCGTCGCGGGGAGGTCGGCGGCGGGCGGAACGGCCGCGGGCGGCGATGTCGCGACCGCGACGGCCTCGGGTCTCACCGTGGCCGGCCTGTCGCCGCCGCAGCCGCCGATCAATGCCACGGCCAGCAGTGCCGCTGCCGGGACGGCAACGGATCGGGCACTCCGTACAGGCATCTTCCCCCCTGGATGACGGTTACGGCGTCACCTTTCGCCCTCTTTGTACCCTTTGTGGTTGCCTCGACACGCTCTGTGAAGAAGATGGCTCCTTGGCGGGTTCGTGACTTGTAGCGTGCGCTTTCACGGCCACGCCTAGCGCAAGTTCGCCGGCCGGCCCTTCGCCTGGCCCTGCCTGCGGGACCTCGATCTTTAACCTCCTCGACCCATAAGGGATGCGTCAAAACGGGCATAGGTTGTGTATATTTTCCGTTACCCACTCTCATCTGAAGGAGGATTTATCGTGTCAGCTTTTCCGCGCGTACTGTTCGACGAGGCACACAGCGAGTCGTGGACCATCCGGCGGGATGTGGCCGAGACGATGAATCCCGGCCATCCCGACGACAGCAGCTACGCGCGCGCGGCCGGGCTGCTGCGCGGGCTGGGGCACTCCGTGGACGCGCACGTCGAGGGCCCGCTCACCCCGGGCCTGCTGAGCGCGCGGGACGTGCTGGTGATCGCGCACCCCTCCGGTGACCGGTGGGAGCACACCACCGGGCTGGGCAGCCCGGTCCTGCCCGTCGAGGAGCTCGACGCGATCGAGGAGTACGTCCGCGACGGCGGCGGGCTGGTCGTGCTGGCCGAGTACGAGCAGGAGAAGTACGGCAGCAACCTCACAGAGCTGCTCGCGCGCTTCGGCGTGGGCGTCGAGCACACCCTCGTCCGGGACCCCGGGAACGCCCACAACGGCGTGGCCTCCTGGGTCCTGGGCACCCCCCAGAACGTCCCGGGCGGCCCCCAGAACGCCCCGGGCGCCACCCAGAACGCTCCGGAAAACGGGCAGGACCTGCTCGCCGGGGCCCGTCGCGCCTGCTTCTACCGGTCGGGCGTGCTCACCGCCCCCGACCACGCGGCCGTCCTGTTCACCACCTCGCCCACCGCGACCCCCGCGAACCGCCCGCTGGCGGTGGCCGTACGGCACGGCGAGGGCCGCGTCGTGGTGGTCGCCGACTCCGACCTGTTCGGTGACGACTCGATCGGCGACTACGACCACGCCGCGCTCTGGGGCAACCTCGTCACCTGGGCCGCCCGCGTCCCCGCCGCCAAGATCCGGGCCGCCGGAGACGCGACCGTCGGAGACGCCGAGGCCCGCGCCGAGTTCCAGAGGCTCAAGGACGCCGTCGAGGCGCTCAAGCCGCTGCAGGTCAAGGACGGCTCGGTCCCGGAGGAGAGCGACAGGCCGCGGGCCGCCGAGCTGGTCTCCGAGATCGCCGGGCGCGTCGAGCGCCTCGCGCCGCGCTTCCCGCACGACGCCGCCTACCTGGCCGCCGTCGTCGCCGACCTCCGCAAGTGGGCCGACCGGGGGCTGGGCGTTCCCGACTTCCTCGACGCGCTCGACGCCTTCCACCCCGACACCCAGCGGGTGGACGGGCTGGAGCACCTGGTCGTCTTCCCGATGTACACCCAGAACGGCACCACCTTCCGCCACCTCGAGGCCGTGTGGATCCGCACGATCTGGCCCGAGTGGCTGGCCGAGCTGGAGCGGAGCGGCTACGACAACCCGATGTTCGTGCCGATCGCCTTCGAGGACTTCACCTCCGGCTACGACACCAACTCCGCGGTGCTCTTCCCCGAGACCGTCGCGGTCCGCGAGACCCCGGCCCGCTTCACCTGGGGCGGGATCTTTGCCGACCGGGAGGCCGCGAGGTTCCGCGCGGTGAGCGGGGCCGCCGCGGCCACGCTGAAGCTCGCGCTGCCGCCGGACGCGGCCAGGCTGATCGCGTCGCAGGAGCTGGCCCAGGACACCTTCGTGCTCTGGGACCTGATCCACGACCGCACCCACAGCCACGGCGACCTGCCGTTCGACCCCTTCATGATCAAGCAGCGGATGCCGTACTGGCTCTACTCCCTGGAGGAGCTGCGCTGCGACCTGACCGCGTTCGGCGAGGCCGTGAAGCTGGAGAAGGAGGGTGTGCCGCACGCCCGCTACGTCCAGCTGGCGATCCTGTTCGACCGGCTGTTCCGCTTCCCGATCACCGGTGACCGGGTCCGCAACTACGACGGCCTGGGCGGGCAGCTGCTCTTCTCGTACCTGCACCGCAACGACGTCGTCCGGTGGACCGACAACCGGCTGAGCGTCGACTGGGACCGGCTCGCCGAGGGCGTCGCGGACCTGCGGGGCGAGGTCGAGAAGCTCTACCGGGACGGCATCGACCGCTCCAAGCTCGCCCACTGGCTCGCCGCCCACCAGCTGGTCGCCGCCTACGTCGAGCCGAACCCCGCCTCGGTCTGGGCCCGCGGGGTCGACGCCCTGCCCGTGGAAGGATTCCCCAAGGCCGTGGTGGACGCGGTGCTGCCCGACGAGTTCCCCCTGAGCATGTTCTACGAGGCCCTGCGCCGTAAGCTCGGCGATGTCGTCGACTCCACGAAGGGCATCCGAGCATGATCATCCTTGTCACCGGTGCGGGCGGCCCCGCGGGCCGTGCCGTCGTCCGCAGGTTCACCGGCGAGGGCCACACGGTGATCGGCGTCGACAAGAGCGGTGCCGAGGGGTCTCTCGCGGTCGACCTGCTCGACGCCGACGCCGTCGCGAGGCTCGCGGCGGACGTGCGGGCCGAGCACGGCAGGGTGGACGGGATCGTGCACCTGGTCGGCGGCTGGCGCGGGTCCAAGACCTTCGCCGAGACGTCGCTGGACGACTGGGCGCTCCTGCACGACCTGCTGGTCCGTACCCTCCAGCACGTCACCCTCGCCTTCGAGCCGCTGCTCAAGGCGAGCGAGCGCGGCCGGTTCGCCATCGTCTCCGCGAAGGCGGCCGAGCGTCCCACCCAGGGCAACGCGGCGTACGGCACGGCCAAGGCCGCCTCCGAGGCGTGGACCCTGGCCTTCGCCGACGCCCTGGAGGGCACCGGCTCCACCGCGAACATCCTGGTCGTGAAGGCGCTCGTGCACGAGGGCATGCGCGCGGCGAACCCCGAGCGGGCGTTCCCCGGCTTCACCGACGTCGACGACCTCGCCGAGGCGATCGAGGCCCTGTGGAGCACTGACGCCAACGGCACCCGGATCGACCTCACCGCCGGCACGGCCGCCGCGAAGGAGGAGGGGAGGACCGCGTGACGGACGCCATCCGCAGGCACGACCCGCTGGTGAAGGGCTTCGCCAGCGACAACTACGCCGGGGTCCACCCGGAGATCCTCCAGGCGATCGCGCTCGCCAACGGGGGCCACCAGACCGCGTACGGCGACGACGTCTACACCGCCGCGCTGCAGGAGGTCTTCAAGAAGCACTTCGGCCCCGCCGCGCAGGCGTGGCCGATGTTCAACGGCACCGGAGCCAACGTGGTCGCGCTCCGCTCGATGACCGCCCACTGGGAGGCGGTGGTCTGCGCGGAGTCGGCGCACATCCACACCGACGAGGGCGGCGCCCCCGAGCGGTCGGCCGGGCTCAAGCTGCTGCCGGTCGCCACCCCGGACGGCAAGCTCACGCCCGAGCTGATCGACAGGCAGGCTTGGGGCTTCGGCGACGAGCACCGGGCACAGCCCAGGGTGGTGTCGATCACCCAGACCACCGAGCTGGGCACGCTCTACACGCCGGAGGAGATCGGGGCGATCTGCGATCACGCCCACGACCTCGGCATGGTCGTCCACCTCGACGGCGCCCGCGCGACCAACGCCGCCGCCGCGCTGGACGTGCCGCTGCGCGCGTTCACCACCGACGTGGGCGTGGACGTGCTGTCCTTCGGCGGTACCAAGGCCGGTCTGATGTTCGGCGAGGCCGTCGTGGTGCTCAACCCCGGCGCCGTGCGCGGCCTGCGCTACCTGCGCAAGAGCGCCATGCAGCTCGCCTCCAAGATGCGGTTCGTCTCGGTGCAGTTCGAGGCGCTGCTCGCGGGCGACCTGTGGCTGCGCAACGCCCGCAACGCCAACGCGATGGCCCTGCGGCTCGCCGACGCCGTGCGGGACGTGCCCGGGGTGGAGATCCCGCGTCCCGTGCAGGCCAACGCGGTCTTCGCGATCCTGCCCGGGGACGTGACCGAGCGCCTGCAGAAGCGCTTCCGGTTCTACACCTGGAACGAGGCCACCGGCGAGGTCCGCTGGATGACCGCGTTCGACACCACCGAGGCCGACGTGGACGCCTTTGCCGCCGCGGTGGCGCAGGAGTTAAACTCGCCGGCATGAGCAAGCACAGTCTGGGTCTGTGGCGGGCCGTCGAGAGGCGGATCCGCTAGCCAGTCCCGACTGCGCACCAAACGGCCGCCGTTCACCGGCGGTCGTTTTCGCTTCTCCGGGCGCGTTGCGGTACGACCGGTGTGCGGCGGTCCTCTTCTCACCAGGAGTGACCATGACAAAGCGCGTCTTCTCTGCCTTCAAACCCACCGGCCGCCTCACGCTGGGCAACCTCCTCGGCGCGATCGTGCCCGCCGTGCGGCTCCAGGACGAGGCCGACTGCGTCTACGCCGTCGCGGACCTGCACGCCCTGACGATCAAGCACGACCCGGAGCGGCTGCGTGCCCGCACCCGCGAGGCCGCGACCCTGCTGCTCGCCTGCGGTCTGGACCGCTCCCTCGTCTACGTCCAGTCGCGGGTGCCCGCGCACACCGAGCTGGCCTACCTGCTGGAGAGCACGGCGTACTTCGGTGAGATGCGGCGCATGATCCAGTTCAGGGAGAAATCCGCCCGGCAGGAGGAGGTGCGGCTCTCGCTGCTCACCTATCCCGCGCTGATGGCCGCCGACATCCTGCTGCACCGGGCGGACGCCGTGCCCGTGGGGGAGGACCAGCGCCAGCACGTGGAGCTGACCCGGGACCTGGCCCTGCGGTTCAACCGGCTGTACGGCGAGGTCTTCACCGTGCCCGAGGCCGTGCGCCCGCAGGTCGCCGCCAGGGTGATGGACCTGAGCGCGCCCACCTCGAAGATGGGCAAGTCGGACGGTTCGCCCGCCGGGACGATCTACCTGCTCGACCCGCCCGACGACCTGCGGCGCAAGGTCATGCGCGCGGTGACCGACTCCGGCACCGAGGTCGCGTACGACCCCGCGGGAAAGCCCGGCGTCTCCAACCTGCTCGCCGTCCTCGCGGCCTGCTCGGACCGGCCGGTCGAGTCGCTCTCGCACGGGTCGTACGGCGCGCTCAAACGGGACACGGCCGAGGCGGTGGTGGAGACGCTGCGGCCCGTCCAGGAGCGCTACGCCGAGTTGTCGGCCGACCAGGCCGAGCTGTCTCGGCTCCTGGAGGGCGGGGCGGCGCTGGCCGTCGAGCGCACCGGCGGGCTGCTGGCCGGGGCGCGTGAGGCCATCGGCCTGGCGTGAGGCCTGTCACGAGGCCTGTCGTGAAGGTCTGTGGAGGCCTCTCGTGAAGTCTGTTGTGGAGGCCTCTCGTGAGGGCCCGGCGTGGGGGCGCCCGCACCGGGCCTCAGTTCTTGTGACCCGTCTCGTGCTCGTACGCGGTCAGCTGCTGTTCGAGGGCCTTCATCAGCTCGAACACCTGGCTCGGGGGAATGCGGATCCGGCTGACGATCCGGGTCGGCACGCTCACGAAGTGCTGCCCTGAGGAGGGGTCGTTGGCCAGCTGGGGCGGCCTGGTGATCACCGCGAAATCCAGGACAAAACCATCCTGGGTATGCCATACAGAGGCAAAATTGGCGTATTGCCCCATTTCCACCTCGGCGGAGATGCTCACCTCCAGGCGGTTCTCCGGCTCGTCGTTCACCATTCTCTTTCCTCCGGCCAGGTTGGCTCCATGCTGCCCTGGCCGGAGACCGGCCGCACAGGGACGCGCCGACGCCATTAAAGGATGGAAGGCAGCCGCTGGGCGCCGCGCTGCCGCAACATGTCGGTCATCAACTCGATCTCGCCCGTCTGACCGTCGACGATGTGCTGTGCCATGGTGGCCACCTCTTCGCGGTCGGACAGTTTCAGCAGACCCCTGCCCATCTGCACGCCGCCCTCGTGATGACGGATCATGAGTTGCAGGAAGAGGATCTCCTGGTCCTTGCCTGTGGCCTCGCGGAGCTTTTTGAGCTCGTCCTCACTTGCCATACCGGGCATCGCGGCCGGAGCGTCCGGTGTTACAGCGTGACCGCCGCCGTGGCCGGCCATCCACGCCATGGAGGGGCGCTCGCTCGACTGGTTGAGGCCCCACTGCTGCAACCAGCCGATGAACATGCCGCGCTGGGCCGTCTGGGTGACGATGATGTCGTAGGCCAGCCGCCGGAGCGCGTCGTCCGCGCTCCCGTCCCTGGCGATGAAGGCCATCTCGACGGCCTGGGCGTGATGAACGGACATGTCGCGGGCGAAGCCCGCCTCCGGCGAGGCGTCGGTCGGGGTGGACGTCCTTCCCACCACCAGCAGCAACGCGACCGCCGCGACCAGGCAGCCGAGCAGCACGCCGGCCGCCACGCCACGCCTGGACTTCGTACCATCTTTACCGGGGGTCTCCATTACCTGCCCAGAGTACCCACTGTCGAGAAACGTCGCTGTATCAGGCGTTGTCATCCCCTTATTCTCCACATACGCCGGTAGGGCATAGGGTGACCCGAAGTTGTTTGCGGCTGGAGGGTTGATGACCAAGGAAAAGGCGCAGGCGAGGCGTGAGCACCTCACCCGTATGCGTGAGGAGCAGAAGCGCAAGGAGCGCAGGGCCGCGTTCCTGATGTGGGGTGCCGGAGGTGCCGTCGTCGTTCTGCTCGTAGCGGTGGTCGCCTTCTACATGGTCAACGAGCGGGCCACGAACTCGCTGGACAACGTCGTCACCGCGAAGTACGCGGGTAGCCAGCACACCCAGACCAAGGTGACGTACAAGGAAACCCCGCCGATGGGCGGTGAGCACCACCCGGCCTGGCAGAACTGCGGCATCTACGAACAGCCGATCAACAACGAGAACGCCGTCCACGCCATGGAGCACGGCGCCGTGTGGATCACCTACCGGCCGGACCTCCCCAAGGCCGAGGTGGACACGCTGAGGGAACTGGCCTCCAAGGAGTACATGCTCCTGAGCCCGTACCCGGGCCTGCCCTCCAAGGTCGTGGCCAGCTCCTGGAACCACCAGCTCAAGCTGGAGAGCGCGAACGACGGGCGCCTGCCCAAGTTCATCCAGAAGTACAAGAACGGCCCGGACACCCCCGAGCTCGGCGCGTCCTGCAGCGGCGGCGTGGGCACCACCACCGCCGAGGCGCCCATCCCGGACGTCGCGCCCAGCCAGAACCCGTCGGCCGCCCCCGACGCGTCCGCGGCTCCCAGCGACGCCCCGGCCACCGACGCGCCCGCCACGGACGCCCCGGCCACCGACGCCCCGGCTCCCAGCGGCACCCCGGCGCCCTGATCCGGCCGGTAAAACCGGTACGGAGGCCGGTGACGCCGTCCCTGACGAGGCGTCCCGGCCGCTAGGCCCGCAGGATCCGTTCCAGGGGCACCGCCTCCAGCCCGTGAGCCTCGGCCACGGGCCGGTTGGTCAGGTGCCCCTCGTGCGTGTTCAGGCCCAGTGCCAGCGCCGGGTCGCTCCGCAGGGCCTCCCGCCAGCCCAGGTGGGCGATCGCGAGCGCGTAGGGGACGGTCACGTTGGTCAGCGCGTACGTCGAGGTGTGCGGCACCGCGCCCGGCATGTTGGCCACGCAGTAGAACACCGAGTCGTGCACCCGGTACGTCGGTTCGGCGTGGGTGGTGGGCCGGGAGTCCTCGAAGCACCCTCCCTGGTCGATGGAGATGTCCACCAGGACCGATCCCGGCCTCATCCGCGAGACCAGCTGGTTGTCGACCAGCTTGGGCGCCCTCGCGCCCGGTATCAGCACCGCGCCGATGACCAGGTCAGCGTTCAGCACCGCCCGCTCGATCTCGTACGTGGTGGAGGCGATGGTCTTGCAGTGGCCCTTGTAGATCACGTCCGCCTGGCGGAGCCTGTCGATGTCGCGGTCCAGCAGCAGCACCTCCGCCTGCATGCCCAGCGCGATGACCGCGGCGTTCATGCCGGAGACCCCGGCGCCGATCACGACCACGCTGGCCGCGTGCACGCCGGACACCCCGCCCATCAGCACGCCGCGCCCGCCGCCCTGGCGCATCAGGTGGTACGCCCCCACCTGGGGGGCGAGCCGCCCGGCCACCTCCGACATGGGGGCCAGCAGGGGCAGGAAGCCGTTCGCGTTCTGCACGGTCTCGTAGGCGATGCCGGTGACCCCGGCGTCGAGCAGGGCGCGGGTGCACGCGGGCGAGGCGGCCAGGTGCAGGTAGGTGAAGAGCACCTGGCCCTTGCGCATCCGGTGGTACTCCTCGGGAACCGGCTCCTTGACCTTCAGGACCAGGTCTCCCGCGGCCCACACGTCGTCGGCCGAGTCGAGGATGGTCGCGCCGGCGCTCTGGAAGTCGGCGTCGGGAATGGAAGATCCCGTCCCGGCGTCTTTCTCGACGAAGACCTGATGGCCGTGCCGGACGAACTCGTGGGCCCCGGCGGGGGTCAGCGCCACACGATACTCGTGGTTCTTGACCTCACGGGGAACGGAGATCTTCACGGCTCCTCCAAGGGTGGGCGCGTGTCCTCTTCTTCACTGTGCGTTCCCCGAAAGGGGGTGGTCACGCACGGGGTGGCGGGAATGGGGCCGAGGTCGCTGACATTCCGTCGGCGGTCGTCGGCGTCCGGTCTCCCGGGAGTCGTCGTGACGTGCGGGGTTACCGGCTCCCCGCGCCGATCGGTAGGCTCGCCGCGAACAGGCGCGAGGAATACGGGGATATGACGATGGGGATGCACGCGGGGCAGGGTGGGCCGCCCGTACCGCAGGGACCTCCAGCCGGGCCTGACGACCCCTCTGACGAGCCGTGGTCCTCCTCCGGCTCCTATGACGCCTTCACCCCGCCGGGCCGCCCTGGCGCCTCTCCCGGACGCCACGCCCGCGGTACGGGGAAATCGGACGACGGCCCCCCTGCCGACCCCGCCGGCCCCGGCGGTCCGGCCGGCTTCGACGAGCCGGGTCGCGGCGATCGGGGTTTCGGCGGCCCCGTTCCCGGTCCCGGCGGCTCCTCCTCCTTCGACGCCTTCGGCGGCGCCGGCTCCGGTCCCGGCGGCTCCTCCTTCGACGCCTTCGGCAGTCCCGGGTCCGGGTCCGGGTCCGGTGGTTCCGGCCTCCCCGCCTTCGGCGGCCCCGTTCCCGGTCCCGGCGGGTCTGATTTCGACGCCTTCGGCGGGCCCGGTGCCGGGTCCGGTGGTTCTGACTTCGATGCCTTCGGCGCCAGGAGTTCTGGCTCCGACGCTTTCGGCGCCGGTGGTGCGGGGCTCGGCGATCCCGGCCCCGACCCCCTGGGCCCCGGGAGCACGAGGATCGGCGATCCGGCCTTCGGAGGGACCCCCCTCGGCGGGCAGGGCTCCGGCGGCCCGGGGGGCTCGGTTCCCGGGGGCCCGGTTGGCCCCGATGCCGTCACCCTGGCACTCGCCGAGGGACAGGCGCCCACCGGCCAGGGACCGGGCGAGCCGGGAGCGGCCGGGCCCGGGGCGGGGGTTCCCGGGAGCGGCGGGCGGCGGGCCGGCGAGCCGCCGGACGGGGCGCCAGCAGAGCCCAGGGCGAGCCGGGTCACCACCGCGATCCTGGTGACCGTCCTGGTCGTCGTCGTGCTGATCACCGGTGTACTCGGCACCATCGCGGTGCTCATGACCCGCAATCCCGACATGCCGCTCGGTGCCACGCCGCCCAAGCGGCTCGCGACCCCCCTCCACTTCGCCCCGGTGATCGAGGCGAAGCCCGGAGCCTGCACGGTTCCGGAGACCTACCCCGACGACCTCGGGCAGACCTGCTACTCGGTCGCCGCCGGGGTCAACGTGAACGCCGTACGGAAGATCGAGGCGATCCAGGAGAAGAGCGGCGCCTACTCGGTCAGGATCGCGTTCGCGCCCGCCTTCCGCGAGCAGATCAACGACCTGACCGCGGAGGCGGTCAACGAGGACGACCCGGTCAGGCAGCAGATCGCGATCGTCGTGGGACAGAAGGTGGTGGCGGCTCCCCGGGTCGCCCAGGCGATCACCGACGACAGCCTGAGCATCGCCGGTTCCTTCACCAAGGAGCAGGCGGACGCGATGGTCGTCAGGCTGCTCGGCTCGGGGGCCGTCGTCCCGCAGCCGACGGGCGGCACGCAGCCGAGCGCGTCGGTCTTCACCCCGCCGGCCAACCAGCCCGTGACCCCCCCGGCGAGCCAGCCCGTGACTCCGCCGGCCAACCAGCCCGTGACTCCGCCGGCGAACCAGCCCGTGACCCCGCCGGCCACCGGCCCGGCCACCACGAACACCGCCGGGACCGACGCGAACCGCCCGGCGGACACCACCGGGGACACCTCGCAGAACGCGTCCGGTGAGGGTACCGACCGCAAGTTCTCCAGCTGCAGGGCCGCGACGGAGAACGGATACGGCCCCTACACCCGGGGCGTCCACGAGGAGTACCAGTGGTACATCGACGGGGACAAGGACGGCGTCGTCTGCGAGCAGGAGGACGCCGGCTGACCCCGGCCGGCGCGACGCCTCCGGTTCCCCTCCTCCACGGAGGGGATCACCCGCCCAGGGCGATGTCGTGGGGGCGGATGGGCACCCGGGGCAGCCGCAGGCCGGTGGCGGCCCGTACGGCGGCGGCCACCGCGGGGGTGGAGGAGAGCGTGGGCGGCTCGCCCGCGCCGCGCAGGCCGTAGGGGGCGTTCGGGTCGGGATTCTCCATGATCGACAGCCGCATGGGCGGCATGTCGAGGATGGTGGGGATCAGGTAGTCGGTGAACGACGGGTTGAGCACCAGGCCGTCGCGGACCTGTATCTCCTCCATCAGCGCCAGCCCCAGCCCCTGGGCCGAGCCGCCGTGGATCTGCCCCTCCAGCGCCAGCGGGTTCATGATCTTACCCACGTCCTGGACGGCCGCCAGCTCCACCACCTTGACCAGTCCCAGCTCCACGTCCACGTCCACCACGGCCCGGTGGACGCACAGGGCGAGCTGGGTGTGCGAGTCGCCCTGCCCGGTGACCGGGTCCAGGGGGAAGGTGGGCCGGTGCCGGTACTCCCTCGTCTCCTCCACCGCCCCGGCCCGCTCCAGCGCCTCCACCAGCGACGACCCGTCGCCCGTCAGCTTCGCCAGCCGCTCCCGCACGGCCTCGCAGGCCGCCCTCACCGCGCCGCCGGTGACGTAGGACTGGCGCGACGCCGACGAGGACCCGGCAGAGCCGACCGACGTGTCCGCCTGCGCGACCGTCACCGCGTCGATCCCCAGCTCGGTCCTGGCGATCTGCTCCTGGACCATCAGCAGGCCCTGCCCCACCTCGGCCGCCGCGGTGTGCACCAGGACGTGCGGCTCGCCGCCGATCAGCTCCACCCTCACCCTGGCGGTCGAGTGGTCGTCGAAGCCCTCGGAGAAGCAGATGTTCTTGATGCCCACGCCGTACCCGACACCGCGCCGCACCCCCTCGCCGTGGGTGGTCTGCGAGACGCCGCCCGGCATGTTCAGCAGATCCGGGACACCTGGAACGTCCGAGGCCTCCGGCGGGGCGGGCAGCGGCATCGCGGCGAGTTCCCTGAGCATCTCGGCCAGCGGCGCGGGTGAGTCGATCACCTGCCCGGTGGCCAGCACCGACCCCTGGGAGACGGCGTTGCGGACCCTGACCTCGACCGGGGAGATCCCGCACGCCTCGGCCAGCCTGTCCATCTGCGACTCGTACGCGTAGCAGGCCTGGACCGCGCCGAAGCCGCGCATCGCGCCGCAGGGCGGGTTGTTGGTGTAGACGCCGTAGGCGTCGATCCACACGTTGTCCACCTCGTACGGGCCCACCCCCAGGGAGGCCGCGTTGCCGACCACGGCGGGAGAGGTGGAGCAGTAGGCGCCGCCGTCCAGCAGGATCTCCGCCCTGACGTACAGCAGCCTGCCGTCGCTGGTGGCGCCGTGCTCGTAGCGCATCCGGGCCGGGTGGCGGTGGACATGGCCGTAGAAGGACTCCTCACGGTTGTAGACGATCTTCACGGGACGGCCGGTACGCAGGGCCAGCATGCACGCGTGGACCTGCATGGACAGGTCCTCGCGGGCGCCGAACGCCCCGCCCACCCCGGCCAGCGAGAGCCGTACCTTCTCCTCGGGCAGCCCCAGGCACGGCGCGATCTGCTCCCGGTCGGCGTGCAGCCACTGGGTGGCGATGTACAGGTCCACCCCGCCGTCCTCGGCCGGTACGGCCAGCCCGGACTCGGGGCCGAGGAAGGCCTGGTCCTGCATGCCGACCTCGTACTCGCCGGTGACGACCACGGGGGCCTCGAACGAGGAGCCGACCCGGATCGGCTGGTGGCGCAGCACGTTGCCGCTCTCGTGGACCGAGGGGCAGGAGGCGTCGAAGGCGGCCCGGCGCGGATCGGTGACGGCCTCGCGGACCTCGTACTCCACGACGACGGCCTCGGCCGCCCGCCTGGCGCGCTCGGGATGGTCGGCCGCGACCAGCGCGACCGGCTCGCCCTGGTATCGGACCTGGTCGACGGCGAGCACCGGCTGGTCCCGGTGGTCCAGGCCGTAGAACTTCGCGCCCGGCACGTCCTCGTGGGTGAGGACCGCGTACACGCCGGGCATGGCCAGCGCGGGGCCGATGTCGATCGAGCGGATCCACGCCGACGGGTGCGGGCTGCGGAGGGTGACCCCCCAGATCATGTCCGCCAGGTACAGGTCGGACGAGTAGGCGAACTCGCCCGTCACCTTCAGCGTCCCGTCGGGACGCAGGACGCTCTCGCCGACGCCGCGATGCCGCCGTGTTTCGATGCCGCTCATTCCAGCAGTACATCAGCCGGGTCCGGGGGAGGACATGGCAGGCACGACGGAACGCGGGGGGTGACCGTTGGCGAATCTTGCGGTTGTGCCGGTCGCCGTGCCGGGCCGCTCGTCTCCGGCGGTCGTGCCCGGCGGCCGTGCCGGGCCGCGCGCGTGTGCCCGGCCATGCGGTACCCGGAGAGGCGCCGCGCGCGTGTGCCCGGCTGCGCGGTACCCGGAGAGGCGCCGCGTGCGTGTGCCCGCCTACGGGGTCGGAGAAGCTCAGAGAAGCATCGCCTGGCCCAGGAGCGTGATCGGCTTTTCCTGGGAGCCCAGGATGGCCGCCTCCTCCACCAACGCCTGCTTCTCCACCTCCTCGTTTCCCACCTCCCTGGCCAGCGCGAGGGAGCGCGCCAGGTAGGTCGAGGCGTGTTCCGTCTCACCGAGGAGCCGGAGGGAGCGAGCCATGCCGAGGAACAGGTACGGTTCGGCGACGTTCAGCCGTACGACGCGCGCACAGTCGAGGGCGGCCTCGAAGGACGCTCTGGCGGACTCGGCGTCCCCCAGGTTGAGATAGAGGTCCCCGAACCTGTTGTGCACGGAGGACTCCTGGTAGACGTTGCCGCTCACCCGGCACTTGAGCAGGGCTTCCTCCAGTGCCGCCCGCGCCTGTTCGAACCGGCGCAGGCCGTTGTACCCCGCGCCGATCATGGTGAGCGCGTAGGCCTCGCCCGACCCGTGCCCGATCGCGTTCGCGATCTTCCGTTGCTTCTTGGCACAGTCGATGGCCTTCTGGTAGCGGTCGAGCTCGAGGTAGTTCATGGCGAGACTGCCCAGCGCCTTCTGCTCCCCGTGGGAGTCGGACAGCCGGCGGCACAGGATCAGTTGCCGCTGGAAGTGGGGCACGGCCTCCTCCGGGCGGTTGACCGTGTTCCTCAGGATGCCCTCCACGTGGTGCGCGTTCGCCTCGAGGCCGCGATCGTCCAGCCGCCGCCCGATCGCGAGAATCTGCGGGCTGATCGCGAGAAGCCAGGGGAGGAGAGCGGCGTGGTGGAGGTGCCAGAACAGCGCGAGGGCCAGGGCGACACCGAGACGGGCGGTCCGCTCCCGGGGGGCGGAGATCGCCTGGGAGACGGCGGACAGGAGATTGGCCTGCTCCCGGTCCAGCCACTCGCGGGCCTCCTCGTCGGAGGCGAGCGGGAGGGGGGCGGCGCTGAGATCGACGTCCGTCGAGGCCGGGCGGGGGTAGCGGCCCAGTTTCATGGCCAGGCGGGTGGTCCCGACGTACGAGCTCAGCGCCCGGTCCAGTGCGAGGTCGCGGTCGGCGTCCGGCTCCTCCTGCGCGGCCCGCTCCTTGGCGAACAGCCGCACGAGGTCGTGCAGCCGGTATCTTCCGGGCTCGTCCATCTCCGAGAGATGCGCGTCGACCAGCCGTTCCATGGCGTGCTCCGCCGTCTCCACCGGGACGTCCAGCAGGGCGCCGACGATGTGCGCCGTCACGTCGGCCGTCTGCAGCACGCCGAGCGCGCGCAGCGCGCGGGCGGCCGTCCGGTCGAGGAGGTGGTCGCTGCCGGCGAGCATGTCGTAGCTGACCGCCAGGCTGGACCTCACCGCGAGATCACCCGCCGCCAGTTCCCGCAACCGCCCGTGCTCGTCGTCCAGCCGGACCACCAGATCGGTCACGTTCCAGCGCGGCCGGTTCGCCAGCCGGGCTCCCGCGATGCCGACGGCCAGCGGCAGGCCCCCGCAGAGATCGATCAGGCGCCTCGTGGCCCGGGCGTCCTCGGCGACCCGCTCCGCCCCGATCAGCTTCGCGAGCATCGCGGAGGACTCGGTCCGCCGCATCCCGGAGATCGGCACGCGGGCGCAGTCGTCGAGCAGGGTGAAGCTCTCCCGGCTGGTCGTCAGGATCGCGTTGCCCATCGGCACGGACAGCAGCGGGCGGATCTGGGCCAGGTCGGCGGCGTCGTCCAGCACGATGAGCATCTCGCGGCCGTCGAGCTCGCCGCGCCACAGCGCCGCGGCCTCGTCGACGTCCGCGGGGATGGCGTGCGGGGGCATGCCGAGGTCGCGCAGGAACCTGTTGATCACCTCGACCGGTTCGAGCCGCTTCATGCCCGGTGTCGCCCCGCGCAGGTTCGCGTACAGCTGCCCGTCGGGAAAACGGTCGCGTACCAGGTGCGCGGTCCGGATGGCCAGGGTCGACTTGCCGGATCCGGGCGCTCCGGTGATCGCGACGACGTGGTGCGGCGGGCCACCGTCCCAGGGGGAGAGCAGTCCTCTCAGCCGTACGAGTTCCTCCGCGCGTCCGACGAAGTCGACGGGGTCACGTGGCAACTGGCGAGCCGTCTTCGTCCCCGGGGCTGCGGGACGCCGCGAACTCGAGGACCTTCGCTCACCGGCATCCGGCTTCGTGGAGCCCCCGGAGCCCCCGAGGCCCCCGGCGTTCCGGGAGCTCTCGCGGTTCCCCCAGCCCTGGGGAGAGGAGACGGGCGTCGGGACTGGGGCGGCGACCGGCTCCGGGGCGGTGGGAGGCGCCGAGGGCAGGTCGAGCAGCGGGTCGGCGCGCAGGATCAGCTCGTGACACCTGCGGAGACTCTCGTGCGGCTGGATGCCGAACTCCTCCGCGAGCAGGCGCCGGGTCTCCTGGTAGACCCTCAGGGCCTCCACCTGCCGGCCGCAGCGGTAGAGCGCGATCATGTACAGCTCGCGGAGCCGCTCACGCAGCGGGTGTTCGGAGGTCAGGAGCACCAGCCGGGCGGCGGCCTCCTGGGGACGCCCGAGCAGGAGCAGCAGGTCCGTGTGCAGCTCCAGCGCGGTCAGGCGCAGCTCGCCCAGCCTGTGCCGCTCCACCTCGGCGGACGGGCCGGGAACGCCGCTCAGGCAGGTGCCCCGCCACAGTCCCACGGCCCTGTTCAGAGACCGCAGGGCGGTCTCGTACGCGTTGTCCGCGTGCGCCTTCCGCGCCAGGTCGAGACACCGTTCGAACACCAGGGCGTCCACCTGCTCAGGTGCGAGCCGCAACGAGTATCCGCCCGAGACGGAGACCAGCACCCTCGAAGGCCTGCGTGGATCCCGGTCCGGGTCCAGGGTCCTGCGCAGTCCGGACACGTAGGTGTAGACGCTCTGTTCCGCGGTCTTCGGCGGGCTCTCCCCCCACACCCCGTCGATCAGCCTCTCCTTGGTGACGACCTGCCCGGCATTGATCGCCAGGACGCAGAGGACGGCCTGTCGCCTGGGCTCTCCCAGCTCGAGCCGCTGCGAGCCCCTCCGGCCGGTCACGGGCCCAAGAATGTCAATGCCGAGCTTTTCCACCGGGAGGTTCTCCCCGACGGGAGCGGTGGTGCGCGTCTCGTCCATCAGACCTCCACGCGGTCGGGCATGGCGCAGCGAAGTCGTGAGGAAGACACTATCCGACGGGTTTGCGACGCAGGATTTCCCGCGAACCACCTAGACGATCCCCGCTTTGGCGATCCGGACCCCCGCCTGGAGCCTGCTCTGCGCCCCCATCCGCTCCATCGCGTTGGCCATGTGACGGCGTACGGTGCGGGAGGTGAGCCCGAGCTGGCGGCCGATCACCTCGTCCGTCATGCCCTCCGCGGCCATTCTCAGAACGGTCTTCTCCTGCTCCGTCAGCGAGAACGGCGCCTTCCACTCCCGGGGCCGCCGCTCGGCGCGTGACCAGACGTGCTCGAACAGGTCTCCCAGCAACGAGACCAGCACGGGGGCGCGCACCACGGCCATCCGGGACGTGTGGCCCGTCAAGACGATGTGATCGTCGATCACCAGGAATCTCTCGGAGATCAGCGGGTCGACCCTCAGCTCCACGGACGCGGGGAGCGTGGCCGTCTCGTACGGCGAATCGACCACGATCCTCGTCCGCACCCCCGGCGGGATGACGGCGGACTCGAAAATCTGGAGGAACGCGGTGTTCCTGGCCGGCTCAGGAAGGAACATGACGATCGTCCGCCGCGCGGACGAGCAGAGGGTCTCGGCGTCGTGCCGGACCTGGGACCGCTCTCCCGCGGAGGGGGAGGCGGGTAGGGCGTGGGTCATGCGCCGCTCGCGAACCGTGCCGGACCGGACGCGTCCGTGTTCCTCCCGGTGTTCCTCCCGGCGGGCGTCGCCGCCGGACCGCGCCGCGACGGGTCTCCGAGACGTTCGACACCGGGGAGGAGGCGCTCCACGTGGGGACAGGGGTGGAGAAGCGCACGCGCGGGGAAGCGGTCGTCACCGTCGTACGCGTGTGAGGGGGAGTCGCCCATCGATGGTCCCTCCATCCTGTCGTCCGGGCCGGTGGGCGGGGGAGGCGCCAGGAAAAGGCCCTCCCGGGCCGGGCCCGGGGAAACGGACCCCGTCACCGGTCCCCGCCGGATCTTTCCGGAGTTCTCGCCGCCTTACTGTCGCAGGTGATCCTAGAGATCATCTAGAGACGCCCGCGGGCGGGTGCGCGAGAAGGCGGAACCCGGGAAGGGCTCGGAGAGGGTGAGGCGGCCGCGGGTGTACGGGCGGGTCGTGTTCCCGGGTTTCCCCGGAGTGAGGATTCTGTTTCCCCTCCTCGGGGACAGGCCGATTCGCCGGTTTTTCGCGGGCACGCGCGGCCGAATGCTTTATTTGTGCCCATGACAAACCGGCCGCCCGCCTTCTGGGAATCCGGCTGACCGCTTTAGGACATCGACTTGATGATGGATTATTTCAATATATTTTCAGAGTAATAACCGGTTCGAAAAGCGAAGGCGCCCCGGGGTGGCCGGTGACACGGGACCCGCCGCGCCGACCGGCCTGCGGACCGGTCGGCGACGGGGTGAATGGAAACGGTATGACGCTGACGAGAGGGGCCGGAGGGCCGTCATCGGCACCCTCGACCCGGGCCGGGTGGCCCGTGAGCCGTGACCTGCGATGAAGCCGTACGTATGCAATGCGGACCATACGCGGGTGTTCCGCCGGCCGGGATCCCCCGCGAAAAAACACGATCTTCGCGGAAGGGTTCGGATCCCGGCTCGGCCGCGATCGGTGGCACCGAATTCCGGGGCGCGGGCGCCCCGATTTTCAAATGGGTCCCGTTCTCGCTGGAGCGTGCATGACGGATGCCTGCACGCTCGCTCCGGTGCGAGGGCACCGGTTCCGCCGTATGGAGCTGCTCGCTGGCTGAAAGCTCTCCACAGGGCGGGGGGTTGTTTCGTTCCTTGTCTTTCTGGCGGGCTGAGCCTTTGCTCAGCCCGCGTGGTCCCAGCCCAGGCTGCCCTGGGCGCTGATCGTCTGCGAAGAATACTTGCCGGTGTCCTTCGGGGGGGCAGACGGATCAACGCTCGCGGTCGTAACATTGCCGGTGACGGCAAAAGCGGCCGTAAACAGCATGGCGAGGGCAGACAAGGCAAGACGTCGGCGCACGGGGAGACTCCTGTCGTAGGTTCTGCTGCTCAAATGATATCTTTCAAGGGGTAACGTGACTGGTCAAGACTTGGTGGGGCAGCGCATCAAAACCGTCCGTCGGCAACGTGGTCTTTCCCAGGCGCAGCTCGCTCATCCCGAACTGTCGGACAGTTACGTCTCTCTCATCGAGAGTGGCAAGCGTACTCCGACACCCGCGGTGCTGGAGCTTCTCGCCGAAAAACTCGACTGTTCCCTGACCTATCTGATCAACGGCGTCACGGCCGAGCAGATGCAGGAGATCGAGCTCGCGCTGAACTACGCGCAGATGGCCCTCGACAACGGCGAGGTCGTCGAGGCCCGCACCCGCTATGCCGAGCTCCTCGCCGACGGTGGCCTGGCGGGCCTGCCCCAGCTGCGGCAGGACGCCGAGTACGGCCTGGCCCTCGCGACCGAGGCCTGCGGCGACCTGGACCAGGCGATCGTCCTGCTCAACGGGCTGCGCGAGAACGACACGGCGGCCATGAACCCCGAGCGTCACATCGCGGTCGCCGTCGCGCTCTCGCGCTGCTACCGCGAGGCGGGAGACCTGGCCCGGGCGATGCAGGTCCCCGAGCAGATCCTCACCGGCGCGGTCCAGCCCGCCTGGAACGACGGCCTCATGAGGTTGGGCATCCAGCTCCTCGCCGCCTACATCGACCGCGGCGACCTGCTCAGGGCCCGTCAGTTCTCCGCCGAGCTGATCGCCGCCGCCGAGCTCCTCGGCACCCCGCTGGCGCTCACCCTGGCACACTGGGAAGCCGCGATCGCCGCCATCGAGACCGGTCACGCCGACGAGGCGGTCACGCACGCCGAGCGCGCACTGGCCATCCAGTCCGAGTACGGCGACCCGTGGCGGCTGGCCCGGCTGCGCAACGACTACGCCCAGGTCATGCTGATCGCCCGGCCCATGGAGGCCAAGACCTGGCGCGACGTGCTGCTGAAGGTGGAGAAGGAGCTGGTGGAGAGCTCCGCCAGCTCGATGAACAAGATGCGCTGCGCGATGAACCTCGTCCGGGCGGAGTTGCTGCTCGCCCGGCCCGAGCAGGCCGAGGAGCGCATGCGCTTCGTCTGCGACCTGCTCGACGGCATGCCCAAGGCCTTGCAGGCAGAGGCCCGGCTGCTGCACGGCGAGAGCCTCGCGGCGCTGGGCCTGCAGGCGGAGGCCTCGCGGGAGCTGTCCGCCGGGGCCGAATGCCTGGAGCAGGCGCCGGAGACCCGCTTCACCGCCCAGGCCTGGCTCACCGCGGCCCGGGTCCTGGAGCGGATCGACAAGCCGGACCGGAGCGTCGACGCCTACAAGCGGGCGATGGCCTGCGTCGGGCTGTAGATCGGGACGGCGAGGGCGACCCGCGCGAGGCCGTGGATCGGACAGGGAGGTCGAGACCGCGTGGTCGCGTCGGTAGCCTTGTGGTTGCCATGAAGACTTCCCCTGTCGCGGTCGCCCTCGCGCTTCTCGCCGCCCTCGTTCTCGGCACGGCTTTCGCCTCGCCCGCCCTCGCCCACGACCGGCTCAAGAGCAGCGACCCGGCCAAGGGCGCGAAGGTCGAGAACCTGGAGGAGGTGAAGCTGACGTTCAGCGCCACGGTGCGCTTCCCGAACGTCATCGTCCGCTCCGGGGACGAGACCCACCAGGACGGCAAGGCCGTCGCCGACGGCTCCGTGGTGACCCAGAAGGTCAAGGGAGACCTCCCTCCCGGCGAGTACGTCATCGCCTACCGCGTCACCTCCTCCGACGGCCACCCGATCGAGGGGGAGATCCCCTTCACCCTGCTCGGCTCCGCCTCCCCGTCGCCGTCATCGGAGACCCCGGAGCCCGCCGGAAGCGCCGAGAGCGCCGAGAGCACGGCCGGCGGCCCTGCCGCGAGCACGCCGGCCGCCACGCTCAGCCCGGCCGCGGCGGGAGAATCCGAGGACGCCGGCTCCTCGGGAGGCGTGCCCGGCTGGATGTGGATCGTCGTCGGCGGCCTGACCGGCATCGGCATCGGCCTGTTCTTCAGCATGCGCGGCAGGAAGCAGCCATGAGCAAGACCGCGCGGGCCGCGCAGGCGGCACAGGTCGAGGCGCCGCGGAACGACCGGGTCGTGAAGCTCGCACTGGTGGGCGCGGGGGCGGCCGTCGCCGCCCTGGTGATCGCCATGATCGCCGGAGGCGCCGCGAGCCCGCGCATCATCCCTGGCCTGCCCGACCAGGGCGCGTTCACCCGCTGGGGACTGCCGCTGGCGAAGCTGGCGATGGACGCGGCGGGCGTGCTCGCCGTCGGCGCGCTCCTGGCCGCCGCGATCCTGCTCCCCAACGACAAGGGCCTGCTGGGCAAATCCGCTCTCGGCTACGTCAAGGCCGCCTCCTGGATCGCCCTCGTCTGGGCCGGGGCCGCCGCCGCCACGATGGTGTTCAGCCTCTCGGAGGCGCTCGGGATGCCGGTGGCCGACGTGCTCGGCGGCGACGAGCTCACCAGCTTCGCCAGCCAGGTCTCCCAGGGCATCTCGCTGACCCTGGTCGTGCTGTTCTCGATCGCGATCGCGCTCTTCGCCCGTGGGGCGATCACCGCCGGCGCGGCCGGCGGCCTGCTGGTCCTCGCCCTGGTGACCATGCTCCCGCCCGCGCTGACCGGCCACTCCTCCTCCTCGCCCAACCATGACCTGGCGACCACCGGCGTCGCCGTCCACCTGGTCGTCCTCGCGCTCTGGGTGGGCGGCCTCGGCATGCTCTGCGCGCACGCGCTACGCCGCCAGCCGCATCTGGAGATCGCCGTCGCCCGCTTCTCGGCGCTGGCGCTGTGGTGCTTCGTCGGGGTGGGGCTGTCCGGCCTCTTCAGCGTCCTGGCCAGGCTCAGCGCGGTCTCCGAGCTGTTCACCTCCGCCTACGGCCTGCTGCTGGTGGCCAAGACCGTCGCGTTCGCGCTGCTCGGCGCAGTCGGCTGGTGGCACCGCAAGCGGACCCTGCCGCTGCTCGCGGCGGGCGGATCCGGCACGTTCCTCCGCTTCGCCGCCGGTGAGATCGTCGTCATGTTCGCGGCCGTCGGGCTGGCCGTCGCGCTGTCCCGCACCGCGCCGCCCCCGGCGGTCCTGCCCGTCGACAGGGCCTTCGACGTGCTCGGCTACACCATGCCGCCGGAGATCTCGCTGGCCAACCTGGCCACGCTGTGGTGGTTCGACCTGTTCTCCGGCACGCTCGTCGCCCTGCTGGCCGGCCTCTACCTCGCCGGTGTCGTACGGCTCGCCCGGCGCGGCGACTCCTGGTCCAAGGGCCGCACGGCCGCCTGGTTCACCGGTGTGCTGATCCTGCTGATCGCCACCCAGAGCGGGGTCGCCCGCTACGCCAAGGTGCTGTTCAGCGCGCACATGGCCGAGCACATGACGCTGTCGATGATGGTGCCGATCTTCCTCGTGCTCGGCGCGCCCGTCACCCTGGCGCTGCGCGCCCTGCGCCCCGCCGCCCGCAGGGGCGACCGGGGTCCCAGGGAGTGGCTGACGACGATCCTGCACAGCAGGTTCGTCCGCGTCATCGCCCACCCGGCGATCGCCACCGCGATCTTCATCGTCTCCACCTACGCGCTGTACTTCACGCCGCTGTTCGCCGCCGCGATGGAGGAGCACCTCGGCCACATCGTGATGACGGTGCACTTCCTGCTCAGCGGGTGCCTGTTCTTCTGGGTGATCATCGGGGTCGATCCCGCCCCCTACCGGCTGCCGCACGTGGCCCGGCTCATCCTGCTGTTCGTGACCATGCCGTTCCACGCGTTCTTCGGCATCGCGCTGATGAGCATGACCACCGTGCTGGCCTCCGACTGGTACGACCAGCTCGGCCGTACCTGGGGCGCGTCCGCGATCGAGGACCAGCAGACCGGCGGCGCCATCGCCTGGGGGTTCGGTGAGATCCCGACCCTCATCGTGCTCCTCGCGCTGGCCTTCCAGTGGTGGCGCCACGACGACCGCGGGGCCCGCCGCGCCGACCGTCGCGCCGACGCCGCCGCGGCCCGCGACGGCGGCAGCGGCGACGCCCAGCTCGACGCCTACAATGATTACCTGGCCAAACTCAACAGGCGCGACGGCGCGGAGTAGCCGGACGGCTACGCCCTTCTATCTTCGAGCTCTCTCCTGGACACCTCCCGGTAGCCTGTATTCCAGGGGGCTCGTGCTCACCGCAGCGGGTGCAGCGCTTTTTCACCGCGCGCCACGCCCAGTCACACATCCGGTCGGGGGGCCGGTGGCTGCTATGTGCATCAGGAAGGTTGAGCTGTGTCCGAGGAAGTGCGCGTACGTGAGGGCCGCAGCCGGAGCCTGGCCCAGGCGCTCGAAGAGCATCTCACCGAATGGGCCGAGCGCACCGGGGTCGCCGTCGAGATCTGGGCGCTGCCCGCCCAGGACGTTCCGCCCGGGGTCGCCAGAGCCGTGCTGGCCGCGCTCGGGGAGGCGCTGTCCAACGTCGAGCGGCACAGCGGTGCCCGTGTCGTCTCCGTCGCCGTCACCTTCGGGCGTGGCGGCCTGCGCATGACGGTGAGTGACAACGGCATCGGCTTCTTCGGGGAGGCGAAGGGCCGGGGCGTCGCCGCCATGCGCGCCCACTTCGAACAGCTCGGCGGTTCGTGCAGCGTCAACGGCGTTCCCGGCGAGGGAACCACCGTCACCGGCGTGGTGCCCTGCCAGGACTAGCCCGGATCGGGCACCCACCTGCGGGAGGGGGCTCGCGCGGCCGGGGGATCTCGCCGTTCTCCCAGCTCAGAGGTGGTGTGGCCGCGGGGCGGACCGGCGCCTCAGGGGAGTGTCAGGATCTCGTGACCGGTCTCGGTCACCAGGATGGTGTGCTCGAACTGGGCGGTCCGCATGCGGTCCTTGGTGACGGCGGTCCAGCCGTCGGGCCAGATGTCGTAGTCGATGGTGCCGAGCGTCAGCATGGGCTCGATCGTGAACGTCATGCCCGGCTCCAGCGTGACCGCCAGTGACGGGTCGTCGTAGTGGGGCACGATCAGACCCGAGTGGAACGTGGTGCCGATGCCGTGGCCGGTGAAGTCGCGGACCACCCCGTAGCCGAACCGCTTGGCGTAGGCCTCGATCACGCGGCCGGCCACGTTGAGCTGGCGGCCGGGGGCGATGGCCTTGATGGCCCGGTCGGTGGCCTCGCGGGTGCGCTCGACCAGCAGGCGCGACTCCTCGTCCACGTCGCCGACCAGGAAGGTGGCGTCGGTGTCGCCGTGCACGCCGCCGATGAAGGCGGTGATGTCGATGTTGACGATGTCGCCGTCGCGCAGCACGGTGTCGTCCGGGATGCCGTGACAGATCACCTCGTTGATCGAGGTGCACAGAGACTTGGGATACCCGCGGTAGCCGAGCGTGCTGGGGTACGCGCCGCGGTCGCAGAGGAACTCGTGGCCGATCCGGTCGAGCTCGTCGGTGGTGACCCCGGGTGCCACGTGCCTGCCGACCTCTTCGAGCGCCTGGGCCGCCAGCCTGCCCGCGACCCGCATCCGTTCGATGATCTCGGGGGTCTTGACGTCGGACTCCCCGGTCTTCGGGGACTTCTTCCCGACGTACTCCGGCCGCTGGATGTGAGAGGGCACCTTGCGGATGGGAGAGATCCGCCCGGGCTGGAGCAGTGTCGTCATGGTCCCCCAGTCTAGTTGTGCTTCCCACTGGGCAGTATTGCCGCATGAGTGATCAATGGTGGTTCTGCCTGACGCACATGGCCGTCGAGCCCGACGACGGGTGCCCGAACAAGGACCGGATGGGACCGTACCCGACCCGCGACGCGGCGGCCGCAGCGCTGAAGACGGCGGCCGACAGGAACGAGGAGTGGAAGAAGAACGACCGCGCCTGGGACGGGGACGACTGAGGTCGTCGGCTGGTCGCTAGCCGTCCACGACGGCGTACGCGCGGACGGGGAAGGTCCCCAGCCCGGCCAGCAGCGGCGGCGCGGCGTGGAGGCGGAACCCGCTGCCGGGCAGCGCGGCCAGCCCCGTCATGTGCTCCACGATCGGGATGCCCGCTCCGAGCAGCAGCGTGTGCGCGGGACGTTCGCCGCAGGGCGGGGTGTCGTCGATGTTGAGGCTGTCGATGCCGACGAGCGCGGGCCCCCGCTCCGCGAGCCAGCGGGCCGCCTCCGGTTCGAGGTAGGGGTGGCCGTGGAAGTACGTCTCGGTGCCGAAGTGCCGGTCCCAGCCGGTGTGCAGGAGTACGGCCCTGCCGCGCACGTCCAGCCCCGCGAACCGGTCGAGCCCCACGGAGGGCGCCCCCTCGGCCCGTACGACCAGGCCGGGGAGGTCGGCGAGCGACTCCAGCGGCATCCCCGACAGGTCGGGCCCCTGCGGGTAGCGGTGGTAGGGGGTGTCGAGGTAGGTGCCGGTGTTGGCGACCAGCTCGACGCTGCCGATGTGGAACTCCGTGCCCGGGGCGTAGACCTCCCGCGAGGCCTCCCGGCTCAGGTGCACGCCCAGGCGGGGGCCGGGGACGCCGGGGTAGGTGATCATCCCCTCGGTGATGGGGTGGCTCAGCTCGACCAGCCGGGTCACGGGGCGCTCACCTCCTTCCGTGAGAAGCTCATGACCTCATGATTTCCGCCTCGCCCACTAAAGGGCAAATAAAGTTTTCTTAATATCAACGTAAGCTGAGCTGCATGGATATCGATCCCCGGCGGCTGCGGGTGCTCCACGAGGTCGCCCGTCGCGGCGGCGTCATGCGCGCGGCGGAGGCGCTCCACCTGACGGCCTCGGCGGTCTCGCAGCAGCTCGCGCTCCTGGAGCGGGAGGTCGGGCTCTCCCTCATCGACAGGTCGCAGCGCCGGGTCGCCCTCACTCCCGCCGGCAGGGTCCTCGCCGGATACGCCGAGCGCGTCGAGGAGGAGCTGGGCGAGGCCAGGCGGGAACTGATCCGCTTCACCGAGCGGCTGGCCGGGCCGGTGGCGATCGCCGCGTTCCCCACGGTCATCCGGCACCTGCTGGTGCCCGCGCTGGGCAGGCTGGCCGAGCGCCACCCCCAGATCACGCCGCACATCCGGGAACTGTACGGGCCGCCCGCGCTGCAGGAGCTCCGCCTCGGCGGGGTCGACCTCGCCCTCACCGAGGAGGACGCCGACAAGGCCGGCAAGACCGTCGCGGCGCGGCAGTCCATCGTCTCCCACCCCCTCTACGTGGACGAGTACCGGATCGTGGCCCCGCCGGGCTGGGCGGAGGTCCCGCGCCAGGTCGCGGACCTGGCGGGGGTGCCGTGGATCGCCGGGCCGCCCGACCAGGCCTGCGGCCACGCCCTGGAGCGGTTCGCCGCCCTGCACGGATTCACCCCGCACCGGGTGCACATGATCCAGGAGTTCCCGCCCACGCTCGCCCTGGTCGCGGCGGGGCACGGGGTGGCGATCGTGCCGTCGCTGGCCCTGCTCGACGTCCCGGACGGCGAGGTCGTCGTCACGGGCATCACCAACGTGGGCGCCAGGAAGCTGGACGCGGTGACCCGCCTCGGCCGTACCCGCTCGGGTGAGCCCGACCCGGTGCAGGCCGTGGTCATCGCGGCGCTCAGGGACGCGGCCGAGGAGCTGTCGGGACGGCTCGGAGCGCGCTGGAACGCCTCCTAGCCGTCTGGCCGTGTCCCGGCCCTGTCCCCGTCGTGTCCGGCCGTGCTGCCCGGCCAGGGCGGTGACCCGATGCCCGGACGGCGAGGGGCGCCGGTGGCCTGGGGCGGGCGGGTGGTGCCGGTGGCCGCGGGCCTGGACGGCGGGCCGGTCGGCGCTCCGAGGGCCTAGTCGGTGACCCGCGGGCCGCTGATCCGCTCCAGCAGTCTGGCCAGGCGGTCTCGCGGGCCGGGACGACGGGCGACCTCGCCCGCGGCCATGCTCACCAGGTGCTGGGCTCCGTCGAAGGAGAACGGCGCCCGCTCGGGGATCGTCAGCGCGTCGTGGGCCAGGCCCGTCAGATCAGGGTCGCCACCGTCCAGGGCCAGGATCGTCGTACCGGTCCTGCGGGCGTCGCTCACCCGTTCCAGCAGCGCCTCGGGGGCGCGTTCCTCGGCCACCACGAACAGCGTCTCGCCCCGCCCGGCCCGCTCGATCCGCTCCAGCCCGACCCGCAGGTGCTCGGGCGCTCCTGGGGCGGGCGCCCAGCGGACCAGCGTCGGGGTGAGCTGGGGCATCCCGGAGAACCTGGCCTCGTCGCTCAGGTGCGCGGTCAGGTGCCAGGGTTCCTCCTGAGGCGTGCCGACCACCAGCAGCCCGCCGGGGGAGCGCGTCGCGCGCAGGGCGAGGCCCAGCTCGCGGGTCCGCTCGACCCAGCCGGTCGAGGCCAGGATTTCACGCAGCAGCGTCACCGACCCAGCGTCCATCGCACCATCGTGCCCCAGACACCCCGCGCCGATCCTGGAAACGCGACCCTGAGATGATCGGAACAGGCGATATGGTCGACGGAGTCCGGCCCTGAGCGACCGGGGACGATGAGGAGCGGCGAGTGAGCAGTGACATTCCGGACGTGAGCAAGATCTCGATCGGGATCCTGGGCGGGACCGGCGACCAGGGCAAGGGCCTGGCCCGGCGGTTCGCCCTCGCCGGGCACACCGTGCTGATCGGCTCGCGGAGCGCGGAACGGGCTCAGGCCGCGGCGGAGAGCATCGGCGGATCGGTGCGCGGCGCGGACAACCCGACCGTGGCGGCCGAGGCCGACGTGGTGATCGTGGCCATTCCCTGGGACGGGCACCGCTCAACGCTGGAGTCCCTCCGCTCCGAGCTGGCCGGGAAGATCGTCGTCGACTGCGTCAACCCGCTCGGGTTCGACAAGCAGGGCGCCTACGCGCTCGCGGTCGAGGAGGGCAGCGCCGCCCAGCAGGCGGCCGCCGTCCTGCCCGACAGCCGCGTGGTCGCCGCCTTCCACCACGTCTCGGCCGTCCTGCTGCTGGATCCCGAGGTCGAGGAGATCACCCTGGACGTGCTCGTGGCGGGTGACGACCGCGAGGCCACCGACACCGTCCAGGCGCTGGCGGGCCGGATCCCCGGCGTGCGCGGCGTGTACGCCGGCCGCCTGCGCAACGCCCACCAGGTCGAGGCGCTGACCGCCAACCTCATCTCGATCAACCGCCGCTACAAGGCTCACGCGGGCCTGCGCGTCACCGACATCTAGCGGGGCGGCGTTCCGGCCCGCGACGAGCGGGCCTTTGTCCGTGGTCGTCGTCTCGCCGGGCGGCCGCGCGGTCCGGTGCCCCGTGGAGTGGCCCCGGGGTGCTTCTGCGGCCCGTGGAGGGAAGCCGGGGACGGTTTGGTGGGCGGTCGTGTGGGTGCGGGGGTGGTGAGGCATTCGGGCTCGGCCGGTGGCCAATTGGCCGGATCCGATCCCCAAAGCGGGCCAATCTTGCCTGATTGGATCTGACAAATAGCTAGTGAACCGGACATTCTTGACGCATGACTGATTTTCGTCCGGAGACCCGCACCGTCCACCTGCCCCAGCCGCCCCTGAACGGCAGCCGTCCCATCACGGTGCCGCTCTACCAGACCTCCGGGTTCGTCTTCGACGACCCGGCCGTTTTCGCCGACGGGATGGGCCGTCCGGACGGAGCCTTCGTCTACGGGCGGCTGTCGAACCCGACGGTCCGCTCCCTGGAGGAGGCCGTCGCCGGGCTGGAGGGCGGCGTCGGCGCCGTGGCCACCGGCTCCGGGATGGGGGCCGTCAACTCCGTACTGCTCGGGCTGCTGGAGCCCGGCGACCACCTGATCGCGCAGAAGCCGCTCTACGGCGGCACCGCCGCGATGATCAACGACCTGGTGGCGCGGTTCCGGATCGAGGTCTCCTACGTCCCCGAGGACGACCCGGCGGCGCTGCGCGAGGCCGTGCGGCCGGATACCAGGCTGGTCTACCTGGAGACCATCGCCAATCCGGTGACCCAGGTCGCCGATCTGCCGGGCATGTGCGCCGCGGCCCGCGAGGCCGGACTGGTCTCGGTGGTCGACAACACCTTCGCCTCCCCGATCCTGTGCAGGCCGATCGAGCACGGCGCCGACATCGTGGTGCACTCCACCACCAAGTACCTGAGCGGGCACACCGACGTGCTCGGCGGGATCGCCGTCTTCGCCTCCGACGAGCTGTACCGCAAGGTGTGGTCCTTCACCACCAAGCTGGGCGCCACCGCGGACCCGTTCGCCGCCTGGCTCACCCTGCGCGGCATCCAGACGCTGCCGCTGCGGATGGAGCGCCACTGCTCCAACACCCGCGAGCTGGCCACCCGCCTGAACGCCCACCCCGCCGTCTCCGCCGTGCACTGGCCGGGACTGCCCTCGCACCCCTCGTACGAGCTGGCGGCCAAACTCCTGCCCGACTTCGGGGGGGTCTTCTCCTTCGACCTGGCGGGCGGGCGGGAGGCGGGGGAGCGGTTCATGAGCTCGGTGAAGCTGGCCCTGCTGGCCCCGTCCCTCGGCGGCGTCGAGACGCTCATCCTGCACCCCGCGACCACCTCCCATCGCACGCTGACGGCCGAGGAGCTCGCCCGGCACGGGATCGGCGAGGGCACCGTGCGGGTGGCGGTCGGCATCGAGCACGTCGAGGACCTGTGGGCCGACTTCGAGCAGGCGCTCTCCTGACGACTTCTGACGCCGCCGGGAGCGCGGCCCGCGCCGTCTGTGCACTGCGGCCCTCTACACTGCGGCGCGGGGCCGCCCGCAGGGCCGGGCGGCCGCTTCCGGATCGCTTTGCAGGGAGGGGGCGCGCGTGAGCGTGTCGATCGGGGACGTGGAGCGGGCCGCCGAGCGCATCGCCGGGCATGTCCTGCGTACACCGGTGGTCGAGGTGTCGCCGGGGGTGTTCCTGAAACTGGAGGGGCTGCAGCACTCGGGGTCGTTCAAGGCGCGCGGAGGCTTCAACCGCGCCCTGGCCTCGGAGAGGATCCCCGAGGCCGGGCTGATCGCGGCGAGCGGGGGCAACCACGGCCTGGCGGTGGCGTACGTGGCGCGCAGCCTCGGCGTCCGGGCGGAGATCTTCGTGCCGACGGTGTCCAGCCCGGTGAAGGTCGCCGGACTGCGCGCGCTGGGCGCGCGGGTGACCCAGATCGGCGCCGTCTACGCCGAGGCGTACGAGGCCTCGGTCAAGCGCGCGGCCGAGACCGGCGCCCTGGACATCCACGCCTACGACCAGGCGGAGGTGGTCGCCGGGCAGGGCACGGTCGGACTGGAGCTCCTGGAGCAGACCGGGGGCGTCGACACGGTCGTCGTCGCGGTCGGCGGCGGCGGGCTCGTCGCCGGGATCACCGTCGCCCTCGGCGGCCGGGCCCGCGTGGTCGCCGTCGAGCCCGAGCTCATCCCGACCCTGCACCGGGCCATGGAGGCCGGCGGGCCGGTCGGCGTCGAGGTCTCGGGGGTGGGGGCCGACGCCCTGGGCGCCAGCCGGGCGGGCGAGATCGCCTACGAGATCACGAGCGCGGCGGGGGTGCGGAGCCTCCTGGTCTCCGACGAGGCCATCGTCGAGGCGCGGCGCGAGCTGTGGCGGGAGCACAGGATCGCCGCCGAGCACGCGGGCGCCGCGGCGTACGCGGCCCTGCTGTCCGGCGTCCACACCCCGGCCCCCGGCGAGCGGGTGGTCGTCGTCGTGTGCGGAGCCAACACCGACCCCGCCACGCTCGTCTGACCTCTCGTACGTTTTCCGTACGACGAAGGACGCCCCGGCGCCGCCAGGTTCTCCTGGGGCGCCGGGGCGGCTCAGCGGGGGTCACCGGTTCCGCGGCGCCCGGGGGCGGCGCGGTCCCGGCCGGTCAGCGGTAGCTGTGCTCGGCGGTGGGGAAGGCGCCGGTCGACACCTCGTCGGCGAAGCTGCGCACGGCCCTGTCCATCTCGTGGGCCAGGTCGAAGTACTTCTTGACGAACTTGGCGGGGCTGGCGGTCAGGCCCATCAGGTCCTGCCAGACGAGGACCTGCGCGTCGGTGCCGGGCCCGGCACCGATGCCGATCGTGGGGATCGACAGGGACGCGGTGACCCGCTCGGCCAGGTCGGTGGGCACGCACTCCAGGACCACCGAGAACGCCCCGGCGTACTCCAGGTCCTTGGCGTCGGCCATCAGCTCGTCGCCCGACTGGCCGCGGCCCTGCACGCGGTAGCCGCCGAGCGCGTTGACCGACTGGGGGGTCAGGCCCAGGTGGGCCATCACCGGGATGCCGGCCGAGACCAGGGCCTCGACCTGGGGAAGCACCCGCCGCCCGCCCTCGAGCTTGACCGCGTGGGCCCCGGCCTCCTTCATGAATCGGGCGGCCGTCTCCAGGGCCTGCTGGGGAGATGACTGGTAGGAACCGAACGGCAGGTCGGCCACGACCATCGCGCGGGAGGAACCGCGGACCACGGCCGCCGTCAGGGGCATGAGATCGTCCACCGACACGGGCAGTGTCGAGTCGTACCCGTACACGACCATGGCGGCCGAATCGCCGACGAGCAGCACGGGGATGCCGGCCTCGTCGAAGACCCTGGCGGTCATCGCGTCGTACGCGGTGACCATCGGCCACCGTTCGCCGCGCTCCTTGGCGGCGGCGACGTCGCGCACGGTGATCCTTCGTCCAGCCTGGCCGCCGTACAGAGAGGTCGGCCGGTTGGTGACGGAAGAGGACATGGGACCTCCAGTGAAGTCTCGAGGCGCCCCTGTGGCGTCCCCGGACGTTTTCGATGATTGCACGCGTACGACAGGTTCAACAGACCCGATCGACGTGGTAATCCAATGGGCAGGTGTGGGTGGTATGTGACACGTTCGTCCTTTTGGTGCCGTAACGGAGTGTGAGGACGCGCGCGTTCGGACGATATTCCGTGGCGAACATGCCGGTGCCGCACGGGCGGGCGCCGGCGGGGGCGCGCGTTCAGGGCGGGGCGGGCGGTGCGTCAGGGGTGTCCGGCGGGCGGTGCGCGGCACCTCGGCGCGGTAATCCAGTGGCGGAAGTGTCAGGGGCGTACGGCACAATGCTCGCGGAGGTAAGTAATCACAATGGCTTTCGAACCTTACCGCCGCCTGCTGGCGATCCCGGGCGTGCGGTCGTTGCTGCTGGTGGGACTGGTCGCCCGCATCCCCTCGACCGCGGTCGCCATCACGCTGACCATGCATGTCGTCGACTCCAGCGGGTTAGGGCTCGGCTTCGCCGCGGCCGGTCTGGTGACCATGGCGAGCACGGTGGGGATGGCGGTCGGCTCGCCGCTGGCCGGAAGGTTCGTCGACAGCCACGGCCTGCGTCCGGTGCTGGTGGTGACCACGCTCGCCCAGCTCGCCTTCTGGTCCACCGCGTGGGCGATGCCGTTCCCCCTGCTGCTCGCGGCCTCGGTGCCCGCGGGCCTGCTCAGCCTTCCGGTGTTCAGCGTGATCAGGCAGTGCCTCACGGCGCTGGTCCCGGTCGACCAGCGCAGGATGGGCTTCTCCCTCGACTCGATGATCGTGGAACTCTCCTACATGGCCGGTCCCGCCCTGGCGGTCGCGGGGGTGACCCTCCTCGGCAGCGTGCCCACCATGGGCATCGTCGCGGCCGGCCTGGTCGCCTCGGGGGTGGCGCTGATCGCGCTGAACCCGCCCGTCCGCTCGGAGGAGGAGCTCCAGGAGGTGGCGGGGAAGGTCTCGCGGCGCCAGTGGCTCACCCCGGGCATGCTCGGGCTGCTCGGCACGGTCGTCGCGGCGACCTTCGTGCTGGCCGCCACCGAGCTGTCCCTGGTGGCGACGATGAAGCAGGGCGGCGACACCGCCTGGATCGGGCTGGCGATCGGACTGTGGTGCGCCTACTCGCTGATGGGCGGTTTCGTGTACGGCATGCTGCCCCGAGGGGTGTCGCCGCTGATCCTGATCGGCGCCATGGGCGTGCTCACCGTCCCCGTCGGGCTGGTCGGCGGTGACTGGCACTGGCTGGTCCTGGCCCTGCTGCCGGCCGGGGTGCTGTGCGCCCCCGCGCTGTCCTCCACGATCGAGACCGTGACCCGCTGGGTGCCCGCCGGGGCCCGTGGCGAGGCGATGGGCCTGCACGGCACGGCGTTGCTGATCGGCGCCGGCTCCGCGGCGCCCATCGCGGGCGTGATCATCGACGGTCCCGGCCCCGGCTGGGCCTTCGCCGCCGCCGGGCTGGTCGGTGTGGTGATGGTGCTGGTCGCCCTGCCGTTCTGGCGGCGCACCGCGGCCGCGGTCGACGAACCTGTCCCGGCGGCCGCCTGACCTCGGCCGTACCCGATTCCGGGCTGTCGCCGGCACGGGGGCGGCACCGCTCCGGCCGTACCTGATCCGGGCTGTCGTCGATCCCGGCGGCACCGCTCCCGGCCGCCACCCGTCTCGGTGCGTCACCTCGCAGGGACGCACGCTGAGATCAGGATATTTCACGATAAATTCGAAACGATACGGTTGCGTATCGTAATGATCAGCGCTACGGTTGTGTTTCGAAACTCAAGCGTATCGAATACGGGGCCTTCGTGGAACAACAGCTCGGTCACCCGCGGCGGTGGCAGATCCTGGGAGTGCTGGTCTTCAGCCTCCTGGCAGTCGTGCTCGACAACACCATCCTCAACGTCGCACTCAAGACGATCGCCGACCCCGTGGAGGGTCTGGGCGCCACCCAGAGCCAGCTGGAATGGGCGATCAACTCCTACACGCTCGTGTTCGCGGGCCTGCTGTTCACCTTCGGGGTGATCGGTGACCGCACCGGGCGCAAGCGCATGCTCATGGTCGGCATGGTGCTCTTCGGCCTGGCCTCGCTGGCCAGCGCCTACGCCCAGGACCCCATGCAGCTGATCGTCGCCCGCGCGTTCATGGGCATCGGCGGTGCCGCGATCATGCCGGCCACGCTGGCGATCATCTCCAACGTCTTCCCCCCGCAGGAGCGCGGCAAGGCGATCGGCGTCTGGGCCGGTGGGGTGGGCCTGGCCGTGGCGATCGGCCCGATCACCGGCGGCCTGCTCATCGAGCACTTCTGGTGGGGCTCGGTCTTCCTGGTCAACCTGCCGATCGTGCTGGTCAGCATGGTGCTCATCAGCCTGGTCGTGCCCGAGTCGCGTGACCCCAAGCCCTCCAGGCTCGACCCGGTCGGCGTGGTCCTCTCCATCATCGGCCTCGTCGCCGTCACCTACGGCATCATCCGGGGCGGGGAGCTGGCCACGATCGCCAGCGCCGAGGTGCTCGTACCGACCGTCCTCGGCGTCGTCGTGCTCGCCGCCTTCGTCTGGTACGAGCGCCGTATCGACCACCCGGCCTTCGACGTCAGCTACTTCCGCGACCCGCGCTTCGCCACCGCGGTCGGCATGATCGGCATCGTGTTCTTCGCGATGATGGGCGCGATGTTCTTCCTGGTCTTCTACCTGCAGATCGTGCTGGGATTCAGCGCGCTGCAGGCCGGCGCCCTGATGATCCCCTTCGCCGCCGCACAGCTGATCTTCGCGCCGCTGAGCCAGCAGATGGCCGCGCGCTTCGGGGGCAAGCTGAGCGCCACCGTCAGCATGGTCGTCGTGGCCGCCGCGCTGGCCTCCTACGCGCTGATGGACCAGAACACCCCGGTCGTCCTGTTGGAGATCGTCTTCTTCGTCCAGGGCGCGGCGATGGCCAACATCATGCCCCCGGCGACCACCGCGATCATGGAGGCGCTTCCCAGGGAGAAGGCCGGCGTCGGCTCGGCCATGAGCAACACGGTCCGCCAGGTGGCCGGAGCGCTCGGCGTCGCGCTTCTCGGCTCGCTGCTCTCGGCCACCTACCGCGACCAGATCGCCCCGGCCCTGACAGGCCTGCCCGACCAACTCAGGCACCTGGCGGGCGAGTCGCTGACCGGCACGCTGGGCGTGGCCCAGGGCCTCGGCGCCCGGGGCGCGACGCTGGTCGAACCGGCCAAACTCGCCTTCGTCGAGGGCATGCACATCACCGCCCTCGTCTCCGCGGTCATCGCGCTGCTCGGAGCCCTGGTGGTGTTCAGGTGGCTGCCCGGCAAGTCCTCCGGGGCCGTTCCCGTCCCCGAGGAGATCAGCCCAGGTAAGGAACCGGCGGTAGTGTAGGAGCGCTATGACGACCACCGACGAGATTCAGGCGGCCGGGGCCCAGACGCCCCGTCCCGCGGGCCGTCCCCGCAGCGCCAGGGCGGAGAAGGCCATCATCGACGCGACCCTCGACCTGGTCGCGGAGAGCGCAGGTCTCTCCGAGCTGTCGATCGAGGCGATCGCGGCTCGCGCGGGGGTCGGCAAGACCACGATCTACCGGCGCTGGTCGAACAAGGAAGATCTGCTCGTCGACGCGCTGTCCACGCTCAAGACGCCGCTGCCCCCGGTCGCGGGCGTCTCGGTCCGCGAGGATCTCGTCGTCTACGCGCGGGTGTTCCTGCGCGACGCGTGCGACGCGCGCAACCGCTGCGTGATGAACATCGCGATGAACGAGGCCGAGCGGCACCCCCGCCTGGTGGAGCGCATCCGCCAGGCGACCATCGAGCCGCGCAGGGCGGCGATCACCGCCCTGCTGCGGCGCGGCGTCGCCACCGGCGAGCTGCGGTCCGGCCTCGACGTCCCCCTCGCGATGGCGAACCTGGTCGGCACCGTCATGTGGTACATCCGCACCGAGGGCGTCGACGACTACGCCGCGTCCTCCGACCTGGCCGAACGGATCGTCGACCACCTCCTGGCGGGCCTCGGCCCCTGAGGCTTTCCCGTACGGTCCAGGGGGCGGGGGCCCTCGTACGGGCAACGTCGTGGATGTCGTCATGCAAGTCGAGCGGGCCACGGCTTCGGCCGCTTCATGGCCCGTTGCACACGGGCGGCGTCATGAACGTCGTCACGAAACCCCGGCGGTGGCCGCCGGGGTTTCGGCGTTTCCGGTGCTCCGGCGCCTTGATGTCTCGGCGCCTCGGACGTGAGGTGTCAGTCGCCGAGATGGTCGAACTCGCCGAGCTTCACGCCCGCGACGAAGACGTCCCATTCGGCCCGGGTGAAGAAGAGCTTCGGCCCGCCGGGGTTCTTGGAGTCGCGCAGGACGTGTAGGGCGCCGAGGTCCGCCTTGTACCCGGTGCGAGGGGCGCAGACGACGGCCACCTCGACGCAGTTGCCGCCGCCAGAGCCGCTCAGGGAGGATTTGCGCCAGGTCGCGCCGGTCAGGTCTGCTGCCATTCCGTCATCACCTTCGCTATGAGATCGGCGCTCGCCCGCGCGGGCAGGGCCGCCGAGCGGACCGCTTCGTATCGCCTGCAGATCGCCGCCACGTCACGAGGATGGTCCGTGACGTGCCCTACGGCGGCGGACTCCACGAATACACCATCCAGGCTGCCCTCGGCGCTCGCAATGAAGAATCCTCCCTCCAGACCCGCGATCGCACCGCCGGTCACGTAGGCGCTTTTGGTACGACCTGGATAGAGATATTCCGATGCTCGGACGCGGTCAGAAGCGCGGCGAGCTGGTCGCGCATGATGTCCGGACCCCCGACGCCCCGGTGCAGGACTCCCTCGTCGAGCACGGTCCACAGCGGCGGAGGGGTGTCGCGCGCCAGGATTTTCTGGCGCTCCAGGCGGGCGGTCAGCAACTCCTGCACCCGCTCGTCGGTCACCCCCGGATAGGCCTCCAGGATCGTACGGGCGTAGTCGGGGGTCTGGAGGAGGCCGGGGACGAGCAACGGGTCCCAGCCCCGCAGGGTGTGGGCCTGTCGTTCGATGTCCACCCAGGGGCGGAAGCGCGGCGGGAGGACGCCGTAGGTCAGCATCGGCCAGATCCGGATGAGCATGCCGTTGGCGTCGAGCGCCCGGTCGCACCGCTCGGTGAAGGCTACGTGAAGAATCTTGAAGAGCTCCTGGAGCGCATCAATACGAGTACGGTCGGTGACGGCCCGACCTGGACAGGCCTCGCAGCTCGGCGTTTTGACGACGACCTCGCTCGAAAGCGGTTGGAGGTCGATCGCCTCATCGATCAATGCCGGAGTGCCGCACGCAATTCACGCCAGGCGGCACTGCGACTACGGGAGCAGGCTCGCCTACCGAAGGCCCCGCTCTAGCGGGCTGGGGGCTGCCAGGCAATCGGTCTTTCCGATGATTTCTACATTAGGCTCGGACGCCTGTATGAGAACGATGAAGGTAATTCCCGGATCCGTCTTTCTCAATATCGAGACACTTCGGCCGGGCTGCGACCAGCTGGCGTTTCGATCTATTTCGTAGCCGATCTCTTTCAGCTTGTCGCGTAAAGGTCGCCCAAGTAGGTCGGCTCGCTCGGAAGGTGTGACCTGGGCGCCTTCGCCGAAATCGCCGCTGATTTGATACGAGCGAATCGCGGTGTCGCTCTCCGGGCAGTTCGAGAAGTTGTCGTTCCCTTTTCCGGTCTTGTCGAAGACTTTTTGTTCGCCGCCGGATGGAAGGGGGCGAGTTTGTTCACGTCCTGGGCGAGCACCTGGGCGGCCTCGTCGAGAGTCGGGCCGCCGCCGCTCGTGCAGCCGACGGCCAGAAGCAGTATCAGGGCACATCCCGCGACATGACGCACCCTGTCGACTGTACTGATCGTTTCCCCGGCGAGGGAGCCCGGCGTCCGGAAACGGTCTGGGGGTCAGGTGGTGGTCTCGCGCCAGCGGTTGGTGATGGGGAGGCGGCGGTCGCGGCCGAAGTTCTTCGGGGTGATCTTCGGGCCCGGGGGGTACTGGCGGCGCTTGTACTCGGCCAGGTCGACCAGGCGGATCACCCGGGTGACCAGGGCCGGGTCGTGTCCGGCGGCGACGAGTTCGGCGGATCCCATGTCCTTCTCGACGTAGTCGTCCAGCAGCCTGTCCAGGATGTCGTACTCGGGCAGGGAGTCGGTGTCGCGCTGGTCGGGGCGGAGCTCCGCGCTGGGCTCCTTCTCGATCGAGTTCTCCGGGATCGGCGGCACCGCGAACCCGTGCAGGAACTCGCCCGACCGGCCCGCCTGGGCGTTGCGCCAGCGCGCCAGCTCCCAGACCAGGGTCTTGAGCACGTCCTTGATGGGGGCGAAGCCGCCCGCCGAGTCGCCGTAGAGGGTGGAGTAGCCGGTGGCCAGTTCGCTCTTGTTGCCGGTGGTGAGGACGAGGTGGCCGTGCTCGTTGGACAGGCCCATCAGGATCATGCCGCGCACCCGGGCCTGGAGGTTCTCCGCGGCCAGGCCGGAGAGCTCGATCTCCTTCTCGAAGCCGCTGACGATGTCGGCGATCGGCACGGTCCTGGCGTTGATCCCCTGCCGGTCGACCAGCTCCTGGGCGTCGCTCACCGAGTGGTCCGAGGAGTAGCGGGAGGGCATGAGCACCACGTGCACCCGGTCGGGGCCGATGGCGTCGGAGGCGATCGTGGCGGTCAGCGCCGAGTCGATGCCGCCGGACAGGCCGAGGACGACCGACTGGAAGCCGTTCTTGGCGACGTAGTCGCGGACCGCGAGGACCAGTGCCGAGTAGACCTCGGCGGTGTCGTCGAGGTGCTCGGCGATCGTGGGGGCCTGCGGTTCGTACGGCTCGACGGGGCGGGCCGACAGCTCCAGCCGTTCCACCGTGATCACGGTGCCGTCGCCGGCGTCCACCTGGAAGGTGCCGAGTCCTCCGTACCCGGCCTCGGGCAGCTCCAGGTCCGTGATCAGCAGCTCCTCGGAGAAGCGCGCCGCGCGCGCGACCAGCTCGCCGGAGGCGGAGACGACCACCGAGTCCCCGTCGAAGACCAGCTCGTCCTGGCCACCGACCTGGTTGACGTAGGCGAGGGCGCATCCGGCCTCGCGGGCGCGCCTGGCCACCAGGGCCAGGCGTACGTCGTCCTTCTCCTTCTCGTACGGGGAGGCGTTCGGCACCACGAGCAGCCCGGCTCCGGCCTCGGCCACCACCGCGACGGGGCCGCCCTCCTGCCAGAGGTCCTCGCAGACCGCGATCGCCACGTCGACGCCGTGCAACCGGAAGATCGGCAGGCGGTCGCCGCGGACGAAGTAGCGGTACTCGTCGAAGACGCCGTAGTTCGGCAGGTGGTGCTTGGCGGTCTTGACGACCACCCGGCCCCGGTGCAGCAGCGCGGCCGCGTCGAGCGGGGCGCCCTTGGGCTGGCCGACGCGCGGGGCGAGCTTCGCGCGGTCCACGTAGCCGACGACCACGGGGATCTCGCCGAGCCCCGCCTTGTCCAGCCGTCGCGCGGCCTCCTCGATCGCGGCGATCGACGCCTCCACGAACGAGGTGCGCAGCACGAGGTCCTCGACGGGGTATCCGGTCAGGAACATCTCGGTGAAGACGACCAGGTGCGCGCCGCGGTCGGCGGCGCGGCGGGTCCACTCGACGAGCCTGTCCGTGTTGGCGGACAGGTCACCGACGGCGGGATTGCTCTGGGCCAGGGCGATGCGGAGTTGAGCCACGTGGCCATCCTATTGGGGCGTGCCCGGAGCCCGCCGTGCAGGTGATTCCGCCCCGGCCGCCGATGGACGCGCGCGGACGCCAAGAGCCGCCGATGGACGAGCGCGGACATCCGGAGGTGACCGCCTGCCGTCGCCGGGTTCCCCGGTCAGGCCTCCTCCGGGGGCCTCGGCTCACCTTCCGCTCCTTTCCCGGTACGGGGTCGCCGGCGAGCGTGACCGTCAGGGGATGCTCGTTAGCTGTTCAGGGGCGATCAGGAGCCGGGGGCGGGACTTCTCCGGCCGGCGGCGCAGGCGGGCGTGAAGCCCCCCGTGGGACCGAGGTCGCGAGCGACCGTTCCGATCGGGAGGCCTCACCTCCGACATCACACGACGTCAAATGATGTCAAGCGACGTCAAACGACGTCTCCGCGAACGTTGTCCCTAGCGCGCCGTCCAGCAGAAGCGGGCATATCCGGCGTCATAGCCGTCCAGCCAACCTCTGTCGTAGTCGCTGGGCGGCCCGATGTAGCTACGTGACCTGGTCCTGCGGCAATCCTGCGCGGCGGCCCGGTAGCCGTCCCTGTATCCCCGCCAGTAGTCTCTCGGGCTTTCCGCCGATGGGGCCGGATCCGTCATGGCCCCTTTCTGCGGGGTGTTCGCCGTCACGCCCGGCTCGGGATCCGGCGTGGCCGAGGCCTGTGAGAACGAGGCCGGTCCGAGGGTGAGCGCGGTGAGGAGCGCCGCCCCGAACACCATCAGCTGTCGCTTGCCGTACATGCTTTTCTCCTTTGGTCGAGCCGCGAGCAGGGCTCGCTCGACGGCCGTGATTAGGGGGAAAGATATAAGGCAAGCCGTTCGGACTAAAGGACTGAACTGCCCATTTGCTTATTTTCGGAGTAAGTTAAGAAGGGTCTGATTTTGCCTATTTTTTGTTTATTTCGGAAATTTTCGAGAAAGTATGGTTTCTCGCTGGACATGAGCATTCGTCGACGGGTGAACCCTAAAGGCTCGGTGAGCTCCGGGTGTGGCGGCCCGCCGTGATCGGTGCGGCCGGGATCGGCAGCACGGCCTCCACGACCGTCCCGCCGCCCGGGGCCGCCTCGATCACGCAGGTACCGCCCAGCTCGGCGGCCCGCTCACGCATGGAGAGCAGCCCGACCCCCGAGCGCGGTCCCGAGGGCAGCCCGCGCCCGTCGTCTTGGACGCGGACCACCAGCGACTCCCCGCGCCGCAACGAGATCACCGCGGAGCCGGCCCCCGCGTGCTTGCGGACGTTGGTCAGCCCCTCCTGCGCGATGCGGTACGCGGCCACCTCGGCCGCCGCGGGCAGATCCGACAGGTCGCCCTCGATCTCCACCGCGACCCGCGGCGTGCCCTCCTGCGCCAGGGCCCGTACGGCCCCCGCCAGGCCGAGCTCGTCGAGGGTGGGCGGGCGCAGGCCGTACACCAGTTCCCTGATCTCCTCGCTGACCGCGTCCATGCCGCCGCGCAGGTCGAGCAGGAGCCTGTCCGCCGAGGCGGGGGCGGTGCGCAGGCTGATCCTGGCCATGTTGATCGACATCGCCATGTCGGTCAGCGCGTGGCCGAGCCCGTCGTGCAGGTCCCTGCGCAGGCGGCGGCGTTCCTCCTCGCGGGCGGTGAGGATGCGCTCCCGGGAGCGCTGCAGGTCGGCGGTCATCCGCACGGCGTGCGCCACGTCGGCGACGTACGGGACGGCCGCCGCGACCAGGCGGCCGTTGTGCGCGGCGGCGAACCTGCGGGGGCCGGGGGAGCCGAGGAGCAGCCGCCCGACCGGCTCGCCGTGCCAGACCAGCGGCACCCGGCGCGGCGCCGGGCCCAGCAGGCCGACCTGGACCTGCCTGGCACCGGGCTCGTAGACCTCGACGGCGACGCCGGTGACGCTCAGCCCGTCCTTGACCACGGCGGCGACGGCGGCGAGCGCGTTGGCCGGCTCGGTCTCGCGGACCTCTCTGGCCAGGCGCTCGGCGAGCGCCTGCGGGTCGCCGTGCGTGCCGTACATGAGCCGGTCGACCAGGCTCCTGAGCCGGTGACGGAGCGGCTGGAAGACGACCCCGGCGAGCAGGGCCGCCACCAGGCCGCCGATCCGGTCGTATCCCGACAGCGCGAGCCCGGCGACCGCGCCGACCGCGTACATGGCGCTGACCGCGGCGATCAGCCCGGCGGCGACGAAGGCGCGGCTCACCACCGTGTCGATGCCGTAGAGCTGGTAGCGCAGCACCGAGAAGACGATGGCCCCCGGGATCAGCCCGGTCCAGATCGTCCCGGCCAGCCACCAGGCCGGACCGGCGAGCAGGAAGGCGACGTAGACGGCGAAGGCGAAGACCGGCCAGGCGATCTGGCGACGCAGCTCGGAGTCCGCCCGCCGGAAGCGCAGCACCAGGGAGACCAGCGCCAGGACCGCGAGGACCGAGATCAGGACGGCGACGACCTCGCGCGCCGCCATGTTGTAGGGGGCGAGGAAGTCCACCGCGAGCGGGTTGGGGATGACCCGCGGCCAGGGGTAGATCGCGGGGTCGGGGTCCGGGCGGGTGAGGTTCAGCAGCAGGCTCGCCGCGAACACGACCACGCCGACCGCCGCCAGCGGCCACCACCGCCGCGAGGGCAGCCGGCCGTCGGGGGAGTACAGCGGGAACAGGATCGCCAGCAGGAACCCGCCGGCCACCTTTCCCGTGACCATGCTCAGGCGGAGGTACCCGGCGGACTCCATGTCGCCCGCCGCGGCGAAGGCGAACATCGCCGCCTCGGAGAAGGAGTTGACCGCGCACATCAGGCCACCCGCGCACATCAGCCACGCCGTGGCCGGACGCGAGCGGTGCGCCAGCAGGAAGGCCCCCACCACGGGGAACGTCAGTCCCGCCGCCAGGTCGGGCGTGGCCGGCTGCTCCGGCTGCCACCCGGGCGGCAGGTCGAGACGCAGCACGAGGCCGATCACGGTGAGCCCGACCGACAGGAGCGCCGTGGAGAGGGCGGCGAGCCGCAGCGGGGAGCGCAGCAGCCCGCGTGCGAGCGAGGTGGCGGGCCAGGCGGGGGCGTCCTCGGTCACGGTGCCGGCCACGGTGACCGCGTCGACGACCCGCCTGGGCACGCCACCGGTGCCGTCGAGCACCCGGCCGCGGTCGCGCTGCCGCAGGGACATGGCTATCTGCCCACGTCGCCGGGGTTGACCAGCCCGGACTCGTACGCGGTGACGACGAGCTGGGCCCGGTCGAACAGCCCGAGATGGTCGAGCAGCTTGACCACCGACTGCGAGACCGACCGCTCGGGGACCGCCAGGGTCGCCGCGATCTGCCGGTTCGTCAGCCCCCGGGCGACCAGCTTCATCAGGTCGAGCTCCGCGTCGCCGAGACCGGCGAGGCCGGGCGGCGCCGACGGGTCGGTGCGCCCGGCGAAGGCCGCGATCAGGCGGGTGGTGACGGCGGGGTCGATCAGCGCATCACCGGCCTGCGCGGCCCGCATCGCGGTGATGAGCTGCTCGGGCGCCGACGTCTTGAGGACGAACCCGCTCACCCCGGCCCGCAGCGCCGCGTAGAGGTTGTCGTCCGTGCCGAACGTGGTCATCATCACGACCTTCGGCGGCGCCGCGTCGGCCAGGATCCTGCGCGCGGCGGTCAGCCCGTCCAGCCTGGGCATCTGGATGTCCATCAGCACCAGGTCGGGGGAGGTCTCCCTGACCACCGTGATCGCCTGCTCGCCGTTCTCGGCCTCGCCGACCAGCTCGAAACCGGGTTCGCTGTCCAGTACCACGCGCAGGCCGGTGCGGACCAGCGCCTGGTCGTCCACCACCACGACCCGCAGCCCCGGCAGCGCCCGCTTCTCGGCGGGCGTCACGCGCGCCGCCGCTGCCGCCGCTGCCGGTTCCGCGGCCCGCACCGGCTCCGCGGGCGGATGGAGATGCACGGCCTGGGCCAGTATGTCGGACTCCAGACGTTGCAGGGTGGCGCCCAGGTCGAGGCCGAGCTCGTCGCGGAGCATCGTCCTGGCGCGCCGGAGCGCGCCCAGCGCGTCCCCCTGCCTGCCGTTGCGGTACAGGGCCAGCGCGAGCAGCCGCCAGGCCTCCTCCCGCAGCGGATGCGCCGAGGCGTGCGCCTCCAGGTCGGCGACCAGGGCGCCGGAGTGTCCCAGCAGCAGCCCCGCGTCGGCCCGGCGCTCGACCGCGATCAGCCGCAGCTCCTCCAGCCTGCCCGCCTCGCTCACCGCCCACGGCAGGTCGGAGAACTCGGCCAGGGCCGGGCCGCGCCAGAGGGCGAGGGCCGCCTCCAGGCGATCCCACACCTCGGCGGGCTCGCCGCTCGTCTTGACCGCGCTCTCGAAACTCCAGGTGTCCACCTGGCCGGGCGAGGCGCGCAGCGCGTACCCCGGCGGGGCGGAGACCAGGACCTCGGCCTCCTCCCGTGGCGCGCGGCCGGGTTCCAGGGCGCGCCGCAGCCGCGACACGTATCCCTGGATGGTCGACAGGGCCTGGGCGGGAGGCTCGCCGGGCCACAGTTCGTCGATGAGCATGGCCACCGGGACGGCGCGGCCACCGGCCACGAGGAGCCGGGCCAGCACCGCCATCTGGCGCTGGCCGCCGAGGTCGAGTGATGTCTCACCATGAAGGGCCTGGAACGGGCCGAGAGCACGAAATGTCAGCATTGCAGGCGCAAGGGTAGGGCTACCTGGACCAACGTCATAGGGCAATACTCACCATCGTTCACGAGCCGTAAGAAATCATCGGTGGTCAGATCTTCACATTCAAGTTCACCGGGAGTACCGCCTCGACCACGGTGCCCCCCTCGGGAGGCGTCGTGATCACGCATGTCCCGCCCAGTTCGGCGGCGCGCTCGCGCATCGACGCCAGCCCGACCCCTGAGCGACGCCCGGGAGGGACGCCGATCCCGTCGTCGCGCACCCGGACGCTCAGGTCGTTCTCGCCCCGCTCCAGCGACACCCGCACCGTCGCGGCCCCGGCGTGCTTGCGCGCGTTGGTCAGCGCCTCCTGCGCGATCCGGTACGCGGCGACCTCGGTCGCGGCGGGCAGGCCCGGCAGCTCGCCCCTGACCTCCACGGCGACGTCGGGGCCCGCCATCTCCGCCACGGCCCCGGCCAGGCCGAGGTCGTCCAGCGCCGGCGGACGCAGGCCGTACACCAGGTGCCTGATGTCGTCGGTGACGCTGTCCATGCCGGAGCGCAGCTCACCGAGCATGCGCTCGGCCGTCTCGGGGGAGGCGCGCAGGGAGAGCCTGGCCGCGTTGATGGACATCGCCATCCCGCTGAGCGACTGGCCGAGACCGTCGTGCAGGTCGCGGCGGAGACGGCGGCGCTCCTCCTCGCGGGTGGTGACGATCCGCTCCCGGGAGCGCCGCAGCGCGCCGACCAGCCGGACCGCGTGGGCGGCGTCGGCCACGTACGGCGTGAGCGCGGTGATGACCCGCTCGTTGTGCGCGGCCGGCAGGCGCCGGGCGCCCGGCGGGCCGATGAGCAGGCGGCCGACGGGCTCGCCGTGCCAGACCAGCAGGATGTCGCGCGCCACCTCCTCCAGCGTCCCCACCGTCGTCTCCTCGGGCCAGCCGCCCTGGAAGCGCACGCCCGTGCCGGTGACCGCCAGGCCGTCGCGCAGCACGTCCAGGGCCGCGGCCAGTCCCCCCGCGGGATCGGTGCGCTGGAGCCTGCGCCCGAGCTCGGCGGCGAGCGCCACCGGGTCGCCCCTGCCGCCGTACAGGAGGCGGTCGGCGCCGCGCTGGAGCAGCCGCCGCATCGGGTGGAAGAACGCCCCCGCGCAGAGCGCGGCGACCAGGCCGCCGATCCGGTCCACGTCCGACAGGAACAGGCTGGAGGCGGCGCCCACCGCCACGTACACCCCGCCGATCACGCCGACCAGGCCCGCGCCGACCAGCGTCCTGGTGATGAGCGTGTCGATTCCGTAGAGGCGGTGCCGCAGCACCGAGAAGGTGATCGCGACCGGTACCAGCGGGATCGTGAACGAAGCCAGCCACCACACCGGGTTGCCGACCACCCAGGGGACGATCACGGTGGCGAGCGCGACCAGCGTCCAGACGATCTGCCCGCGCTCCTCGTGACCGGCCCGCCGGAACCGGGTGGCCAGCGAGGCGAAGGCCAGGATCATCATCGCGTTGGTGAGCATGTCCAGCGAGAACCGCAGGAGGTGGGGGGAGGAACCCACGGGCCGCTGTCCGAGGAGGGGCATCAGGTCCGTGACGAGCACGTCGGCCGCCAGGACGGCGACGGAACCCCAGGCCAGCGCCCGCCAGCGCGGGGAGGGCAGTTTCCCGTCCGGATAGAGCAGCGGCAGCAGCACGACCAGGAAGAGGACGGTCAGCTTCCAGCTCACCCCGGCGACCGCCCAGATCGCCTTCGGCAGGACCATCCACTCTCGCGCGGTGTCCAGGAGCGCGAGGTTCACCGTGAGGCTGTTCAGCGCGGAGCACAGCCCGCCCAGGCAGAGCAGCCAGCCGATGACCAGCCGGGGCCGCTGGAACACCAGGAGCGCACCGAGGACGGGGAACACGGCGCCGGCCACGTCCTCGGGCGCGAACGGCAGCGGTGTGTAGGAAGGCTGCGGGAGCTGCGCCGTGACCCAGATGTTGACGCACTCCATCGCCACGGACGCGGCGGCGGCGAGCACCGCCGCGATCCGCCTCTGGACGGGCGTCACCCTCGGGATTCCCCGGTACAGCCCGCGCATGATGGTTTAGGCCCTTCATTTGTGCTTAAAAGGACCTTAACCGGCGCAGACCGCAATTTAATCAACGAGCGATCAACGGGGGCCGGATCTCGTACGGCGCCTCGGATCCGGTTCGCCCGCCGGCCCCCGCCCGGGCACGTGCGCCCGGGCGGGGGCGGCCGGTCACCGGGTCACGGCACCTCGTACCGGCTGGACTCCAGGAGCCATTCCAGCTGGGCCCTCGGCGCCGTCAGGAAGGCGCACGCGACCTTGCTGACGTCTCTGGCCTGGCCGGTCGAGAACCCGAAACGGTCGAACAGCGCCGGCAGCCGCCGTGCGGAGGTCCGCAGGTCCTCGGCGCGGGCGGCGATCCGGTCGTTCACCCAGGCGACGGCTCCGGTGTCGGAGAGGCCGAACGCGGTCGCGGCGACCGTCACGTAGTTGTGCACGTCGCCGTTGGCCCGTTCCTTGTGGTGCGAGGCGACGTCGTTGCACCAGGCGGTGACGTCGTTGCAGGCGTCCACCAGCGTCCGCCAGGTCGTGCTCTCGCGCAGTCCCGCGGGCACCTCCACCCCCAGGCAGGGCTCCACCAGGTCGAACAGGTAGGGGCCGGCGGTGCCCCGCCGCAGCCGCGGGTACTCGGCGGGGGAGGGCACGCGGCCCGCGCAGCGGTTCTCGGCCTCGGTACGGCAGGCCTCGCCCTGCGCCGCCAGCCCCGCCAGGAACCGGTGCCGCCAGCGGGTGCTCATCCGCCCGGTGGTGGTTTTCCAGAGGTCGCCGAAGGCCAGCTCGACGGGCGAGGAGGCGTGCGCGGGCGCGCGGGCGACGAGGTCGAGCCGCGCGAAGGTGGCTTCGACGATCTCGGCCGCGCGCCCGGCGGGCTTCTCGTCCCACTCGTCGTCGAAATGGAACAGCCAGGTCAGCCATTTGGCGAACAGCAGCGCCGGCTCCACGCCGAATCCGCAGAAGGCGCGGCCGGCCATCCGCTCGAATCCGGCGCCGGGGGGAGGTTCGAGCCCGACCTCGCGGGCCCAGGCGGCCAGCTCGGTGCCGATCAGGTCGACCGAGGGATGCATCGGGCACGGTGTCGACATCACCGGCACGACCTCGGTGAGGGGCAGCAGCAGCGCCGCGGCCACTCCCGAGGGCCGCGGCGGCTCCGGGTGGCCCGGTGTTCCGGAGGGCGCGGCGGACGAGGGGGACAGGGAAAGTGACATGGAGTGTGACAAGGGCTGTGGGTGGGGTCGGGAACGGGTGAGGGGATCGCCGAACGTTGGGGTGAGCGCCACTACAGCGGACCGAACAGCCAGTTGCCGGCCACTTCCGGATCGGCGCTCGTGTAGAACTGCCGGGTCGCCTCGACCAGCTCGCCCACGGACACGACGCCGTCGCCGTCGCCGTCGAGCCGCTCGAAGGTGGCCCGCACGTCCTCGCGCGCGGTGCCGAACGCGGCCATCATGGTCCAGAACTCGTCCGGCCCCACGGCCCCGTCGCCGTCGGTGTCGCACAGGCCGGCCACCGCCTCGGCGGCGGGCGCGAACACCGCGTCGAAGTGGTCACCCTCGATGAACGCCGAGGTCATGCCCGCGCGGAACTCCTCGGACGAGATGGCGCCGTCGCCGTCGGTGTCGATCTCCGCGGCCAGGGTCCGCCAGATCCCCTCGAAGCCCTGGGCGAGCCTGTGACCGGCCGGGGAGGTCGGCGACTCGCCGAAGCCGACGAGGATCCGGGCACCGAGGCCGAGAAGGTCCTCGCGCTCGATCGATCCGCTGCCGTCGACGTCCATGTGCCCGAAGGCACGGTCGAGCTTGTGATTGAGGAGCATGGTGCTCATCGTTACTCCAGCATTACTTGTCGAAATCGAACCGTTACCCTAAGTGACGATAGCGAGGTGTTTCCAGGAGCCACTCCAGGTAAGCCCGAGGGATGGTCAAGAAAGCGCATGCCACCCGCGTCACCTCACGGGAGGCGGTGAAGCCCAGGTCGTGCCGCTCCGTGAGCGCGGGGATCGCGCGGGCGGCCGTCCACAGCTCCTCCATGCGGGTGGCGACCCTGTCGATGATCCACTCTTCCGCCTCCCGATTGGAGCGTTCCAAAAAAATGGTGCCCGCATGGCCGCGTCCGGCCACCGCCTCCTCGCACCGGGCGGCCACGTCGCCGCTCGCCTCGACGAGCGCCCGCCACTGCGGGCTCCGCCACACCGGGGCCGGCACCTCCACCCCCAGGCACGGCTCCACCAGGTCGAACAGGTAGCGGCCGAAGGCGTCCCCGCACGGCTCCGCGGGTGTCCCTGGGGAGCAGGGCTTCGCGGGTGTCCCCGCGGGGCGCGGCTTCGCGGGTGCCCCGGGGGAGTTCGCGGGTGTCCCTGGGGAGAGGGCCGCGGGTGGCTCGCGTAGGAGGATCGCCTCGCGCTGGGCGGCCAGCCCGGCCGTGAACCGCTCGCGCCACGCGCCGCTCATCCTCGGCGCGCACGCCGCCCAGAGGCCGGAGAAGGCCCGCTCCAGCGGCGCCGGCCCCGGCTCGCCGCCCGCGGCCACGGCGAGGACCGGGGTGAGGGCCCCGGGGGCCTGGCGCAGGCGCGACATCCAGGTCAGCCAGCGGGCCAGCGACGTGACCGCGCCGGTTTCGCAACGGGCGAACGCCCGCCCGGCCAGCCGGGAGGCGGCGGGGTCGGGGTCCAGCCCGGCCGCGCGCGCCCAGTCGGCCGCCGCGGCCTCGACCAGGTGTATCGACGGATGGACGGGGCAGGGCATCGCCAGTGCCGCGAGGCGTTCGGTGAGCCTGGCCGGTGGTGAGACCGCGTGCGGTGGTCCGTGAACTTCGGTACGCGTCATCGTTTCCCCCCGGATCGAACTTCCAGCGGCTCCGGTCGCACACTGTAGGAGGAGAGGGGGGCCGGCACGTGGAGGCGCGACGGCCCGGATGCCACATCTCACCGTTCTTCCTCGTAACGTGTGCGAAACACTGAGAGGGCAAACTGGGAGACCACTAGGCGTGTTGCAGCACGTCGGCAATGAAGGAGAAGCCTTGGACCGCCAGCAGGAGTTCGTTCTCCGCACCCTTGAGGAGCGCGACATCCGGTTCATCCGGCTGTGGTTCACCGACGTGCTCGGGTTCCTGAAGTCGGTGGCCATCGCCCCGGCCGAACTCGAAGGGGCCTTCGCCGAGGGCATCGGCTTCGACGGCTCGGCCATCGAGGGCTTCGCCCGGGTCTACGAGTCGGACATGCTCGCCAAGCCCGACCCGTCGACCTTCCAGATCCTTCCCTGGCGCAGCGAGACGCCGGGCGCGGCCCGCATATTCTGCGACATCCTCATGCCGGACGGCTCGCCCTCGCACGCCGACCCGCGCTGGGTGCTCAAGCGCACCCTGGCGAAGGCCTCGGACATGGGCTTCAGCTTCTACACCCACCCGGAGATCGAGTTCTTCCTGCTGAAGAGCCGGCCGGAGGGCAACGAGCGGCCCGAGCCGATCGACGGCGGCGGCTACTTCGACCACACGCCGCACAGCTCTGGACACGACTTCCGGCGTAACGCGATCATGATGCTGGAGTCGATGGGCATCTCCGTCGAGTACAGCCACCACGAGGGCGGCCCCGGCCAGCAGGAGATCGACCTGCGCTACGCCGACGCGCTCACCACCGCCGACAACATCATGACCTTCCGCCTGGTCATGAAGGAGGTCGCGCTGGAGCAGGGCATCTGGGCGAGCTTCATGCCCAAGCCCTTCACCGAGCACCCCGGCTCCGGCATGCACACCCACATGTCGCTCTTCGAGGGCGACCGCAACGCCTTCTACGAGCCCGGTGCCGACTACCAGCTCTCCAAGATCGGGCGGTCCTTCATCGGCGGCCTGCTCACGCACGCCGCCGAGATCACCGCGGTCTGCAACCAGTGGGTCAACTCCTACAAGCGGCTGTGGGGCGGCGCCGAGGCGATCGCCGGAGCGGGCGGTGAGGCCCCGAGCTACGTCTCCTGGGGTCACAACAACCGCTCCGCCCTGGTCCGGGTGCCGATGTACAAGCCGCACAAGGGCGGCTCGACCCGCATCGAGTTCCGCTCGCTCGACTCCGCCTGCAACCCGTACCTCGCCTTCGCCGTGATCCTCGCGGCCGGCCTGAAGGGCATCGAGGAGGGGTACGAGATGCCCCCCGGCGCCGAGGACGACGTGTGGGCGCTGACCTCGGCCGAGCGCAGGGCGCTGGGCATCCAGCCGCTGCCCCAGTCGCTGGACGAGGCCATCGCGGTCATGGAGCGCAGCGAACTCGTCGCCGAGACCCTCGGCGAGCATGTCTTCGACTACTTCCTGCGCAACAAGCGCGCCGAGTGGAACGACTACCGCCGTCAGGTGACGGAGTTCGAGCTGGGGCGCTACCTGCCGGTCCTGTAACCCCGGGTCGGATTGATTCTCACACCGTGAAGGGGGCGGGGCCGGACGGCGACGAGCCGTCCGGCCCCGCCCCCTGTCAATTGCGGTGGCAGCAGGCTCCGTAGCGGAGGAAGTCCTGCGGCGACAGGGGGAGAAACCCTCGGCGGGATGACAAGATCCAGCCCTCTCCGGAGGGCGGGGGCGGTGATCCGGGGCCGCGGCGAGGAATCGCCCCGGCGAGGTACTCCGGGACCGCCCGCCGAACGTCATACCGGCGTTACCCGCAGCTAATGAGGTCGTCATCGAGCCCGAGTTGGCTGTATGTACAAGCAGTCCGGTAAAATCGGTCGGTCCGATTAACGTTATTTCTGAGGATTGATCGCCATAAAGGCGACAGGAGGTGCGGCATGACGACGACGTCCGAGCTGCAGACCGTGCTGACCGTTCCGGCGCGTTTCCGTGGTCCCGAGGGCTCCGCGAACGGCGGCTGGATCGCGGGCACGGTCTCGGAGGCGTTGCACGGCGCCCGGCACGACTCGGCCGTCGAGGTCACGCTGCACGCACCCACCCCGCTGGACACCGAGCTGTCCCTGGGCCACCTCGCCAACACCGCGACCCTCACCCACGGCGAGAAGCTCCTCGTCGAGGCCATCACGGTCGCCGAGGAGTTCGACGTCCCCGACTTCGTGCCCTTCAACGAGGCCGCGAAGGCCGAGGGCGGCTTCGCCGGTCTCGTCGGGCACGCCTTCCCCGGCTGCTTCGCGTGCGGCCTGCGCGATCCCGGCGACGGCCTGCGGATCTTCCCCGGCCCGGTGCCCGGCACCGACCTGGTCGCCGCCGGCTGGCGGGTCCCGATGACCATCACCGACGCGGACGGCACCGTCCCCGACGCGATCCTGTGGGCCGCCCTCGACTGCCCCACCGGCTGGGCGCACTTCGGGCCCGGCGAGTTCGCCCTGCTCGGCCGCCTGACCGCGCGGATCCACCGCCGGATCTACCCCGGTGGCACCTACTCCGTCGTCGCCCGCGCCACCGGCCGCGAGGGCCGCAAGCTCTTCGGTGAGAGCGCCGTCTACGAGACCGACGGCACCCTGGTCGCCGCGGCCAAGGCCATCTGGATCACTCCCGCCCAGGCCGGCTGACCCGCGCCCGGTCCGGCCGGTTCCCGCCGGGAGCCCGGCGGGAACCGCCGGTGGCTCAGCGGGAGAGGTGCTTGGCGACCAGCGAGGCGCAGCGGTCGTCGAAGAGGATCGTGTAGTGGTTGCAGTCGTCGAGCACCTCGTCCTCCAGCGCGGGCAGCCGCCTGGCCCACGCGGCGGCCAACTCGTCGGGCAGCATGCCGACCGGCTGGTTCAGCAACCCCCGCGGGGCGCGCAGCAGCGACAGGGGCGAGGTGATCGCGCGCAGCGCCGCGCCGACCGTCTCGCCCTCGGTGAGCATCCACCTGCCGTCCTCGCGGACCGGTTCCCGCCGCACCCGTGAGCGCACCGACCCCTCGGGCCCCGACGCGTCGTAGCGGACGTACTCCTCCGCCTCCTCCGTCCATGCCTCGGCGAAGGCGGGGTGGGCCTTGAAGAAGTCCAGATACGCGCCGACGCTCGGGAAGGTCTGGTCCAGCCGGGCGAGGGCCGGGCCGAGCGTGGCCTCCAGGACCGCGTCGGGGTCGGCGCCGGGGGGCGGCGGCAGCGGGAGCCCGCCGTCGATCAGCACCACCCTGGCGTAGTCGTGTCCCGCGGCGGCGAGGGCCGCGACGTAGGCGCCCATCGAGTGACCGGTGAGCACGATGCCGGACTCGGCGCCCACGGAGCGGGCGACGAGGTTCACGTCCTCGGCGTGCGCGGCCAGGCCGTACGGGCCGGGGAGCCCGGCGCTGCGGCCGCGGCCCCGCAGGTCCATCGCGACCAGCGACCACTCGGCGGGGAGCCGGCGGGCGACGCCGGCCCAGGCCATCAGCGAGGCGGTGATGCCGTGCACCGCCACGATCACGCGGGGCCCGGTGCCGAAGCGGGCGACACGCAGCGCGCCGCCGGGGACCTCGACATCACTGAGGACGGGGTTCATCGGTTCTCCTTGGAGATGGAGCCCCGCCTCCGGTTCCGGCGGGGCTGATGCCAAGGTGGCGGGTGCCCGTGCCCGAGGTCAATGTCCACGGCCGACATGAAGCGCGGCGGGCTCCCATGCCCCGCCGACCCTGACCGCCTTGTGCCCATATAAGCCCATAATTGCCGTATGAGGATTACCGTCATCGAGCACGAGGCCGACGCGGGACTCGGATTTCTCGCCGGATGGCTGTCCGGGGCCGGAGCCGTCTGCGAGGTCGTCCGCCCCTACCTGGGCGAGGCCGTGCCCGAGCGGGCCGCCGCAGGGCTGATCGTCCTCGGCGGCGAGGCGGCGGCCTGGGAGGACGAGCGGTGTTCCTGGCTGCCGGCCACCCGCGACCTGATCCGCGTCTGCGTCGAGGAGGGCGTGCCGACCCTGGGGATCTGCCTGGGGGCGCAGCTCATGGCGCTCGCCTGCGGCGGTGCCGTCGGGCGCGGGCAGCACGGGCTGGAGGTCGGCGTGACCGAGGTCGTCCCGCTGCCCGCCGCCGGAGCGGATCCGCTGTTCGCCGGCCTCGGCCCTTCCCCCGCCGTGCAGTACCACCGTGACGCGATCACGGAGCTCCCCCCGGGCGCGGTGCCGCTGGCCACCGGGGACCCGTACCCCAACCAGGCCTACCGGCTGGGGGAGAACGCCTGGGCGGTGCAGTTCCATCCCGAGGCCACCCCGGAGATCTTCGTCGGCTGGACGGCCGGCTCGGCCGACGCCCTGACCGGCCTGGGACACTCGGTCGAGGAGCTCAACGCGCGGGTGAAGGAGAGCGAGGACGGCCTGGTCGCCGCGTGGAAGCCGCTCGCCGAGCGTTTCGCCGCGGCCGTCGGGGTCGTCCAAACCGCGTGACCGCGCGATTACGGTGCGAATCCGCTAACGACGCCGCACAGTTTCAGGATTAGCCTGTGCGGCGACGCTCCGAACGCCCGGGACACGGGCCAGGGTGGGGATCCGGAGGCAGATCGCGCCGATCCCGCTCACCCGCCGGGAGAACCGCGGTCCACGCGACCGCGGGGAGCGTGCACCTTTGATCGCTCGGGGTAGGGACTGAGGAAGGGCACCCGTGCTTGTGATCGAGGAACATGGAGGGTCGGTGGAAACCGTGCCTCGGATGCAGACGACCGCCGGGCGCCTGGCGAGGCTCGGCTTCGCCGACGGCGCCAGGGCCGAGCGACTGCTCGACGAGCTGGGCCCCGAGGCCGTCGGCGACATCGACCTGCTGACCTCGCTGGTCGCCGCGGCCGACCCCGACCTGGCGCTCACCTCGCTGAACCGGCTGGCCGAGCAGGATCCCAGCGTGCTCGGAGCGCTCCGGGCCGATCCCGGCCTGCGCGCGCGGCTGATCGGCGTCTTCGGCGTCAGCGCCGCGCTCGGCGACCACGTCGTCAGGCACCCGGACCACTGGCACCTGCTCGGCGGGGCACCGGACGCGAACCGCCCGACCGCGGAGGAGCTCCGCGCGGAGCTGCTGCTCGCGGTCGGCGCCGAGCCGGACGACCCCGAGCCGAGGGCCACGGACGCCTCCACCGCCACCCTGTCGGCGCTGCGCGCCGCCTACCGGGGCCGCCTGCTCCACCTCGCCGCGCGCGACGTCACCGGGGTCGTCTCGCTGCCCGGGGTGACCGCCGAGCTGTCCGACCTGGCCGGAGCCGCGCTGGAGGCGGGACTCGCCGTCGCCAGATCCGAGCATCCCGAGGCGGGGGCGGTACGGCTCGCCGTCATCGGCATGGGCAAGTGCGGGGCACGCGAGCTCAACTACATCAGCGACGTCGACGTCGTCTTCGTGGCCGAGCCGCGTGAGGGGCCCGACGGCTCCCTCGACGAGCACGCGGCCATCAAGCTCGCCACCCGGCTGGCCCAGGGCATGATGCGCGCCTGCTCGACCAGCACTCCCGAGGGCGCGCTGTGGGAGGTCGACGCGGCGCTGCGCCCCGAGGGCAAGGCAGGGCCACTGGTCCGCACCCTCGCCAGCCACCTCGCCTACTACCGGCGCTGGGCCAAGACCTGGGAGTTCCAGGCCCTGCTGAAGGCCAGGCCGGTCGCGGGCGACGCCGAGCTCGGCCAGCAGTACGTGGCCGCGATGAACGAGATGGTCTGGCAGGCCGCCACCCGCGACAAGTTCGTCGAGGACGTCCAGGCCATGCGCCGACGGGTGGAGGCCCACGTCCGCGGCGGCGAGGCCGACCGCCAGCTGAAGCTCGGGCCCGGCGGGCTGCGCGACATCGAGTTCGCGGTGCAGCTGCTCCAACTCGTCCACGGCCGCCTCGACCCGCTGCTGCGGCGGCGGGCCACGCTCCCCGCGCTCGGCGCCCTCTCCCGCGGCGGCTACGTGGGCAGGGACGACGCCAAGGCCCTCGCCGAGGCGTACACCTTCCTGCGCCAGGTCGAGCACCTGATCCAGCTGCACCGGCTGCGCCGCACGCACGTGGTGCCCGAGGGCAACGCCGACCTGCGCCGCCTCGGCCGGAGCCTGGGCATGACCGCCGACCCGGTGGGGGAGTTCACCACCAGGTGGCGCCGGCACGCCATGGAGGCCAGGCGCCTGCACGAGAAGCTGTTCTACCGGCCGCTGCTGCAGGCCGTCGCCCGGCTGCCCGAGTCGGAGGACCGGCTCTCCACGGCCGCGGCCAAGGCCCGGCTGGAGGCGCTCGGCTACGCCGACCCCGGCGGGGCGCTGAACCACATCAGCGCGCTGACCACGGGGGTCTCCCGCCGCGCCGCGATCCAGCGGACCCTGCTGCCGGTCATGCTGGGCTGGTTCGCCGACGCCCCCGACCCCGACGCCGGCCTGCTCGGCTTCCGCCAGATCTCCGACAAGCTCGGTTCCACCCCCTGGTACCTGCGGTTGCTCCGCGACGAGACCGCCGTGGCGTCGCGCCTGGCCAGAATGCTAGGTACCAGCCGCTACGTGACGGGCCTGCTGATGAACGCCCCCGAGGCGGTCGCGATGCTCGGCTCGGACACGGAGCTGGCCCCCAGGCCCGTCGAGGCGGTGCTGTCCGAGGCGCGGACCGTGGTCGCCCGCCATCCCGGGGACGCCGAGGGCGCGGTGGCCGCGGTCCGGGCGCTGCGCCGCAGGGAGTTGTTCCGTACGGCCGTCGCCGACCTCTCCGGGATCATCGGCATCGAGGAGGTCGGCCAGACGCTGTCCGGGCTCAACGACGTGACGATCCAGGCCGCGCTCGACGCCGCGATCGACAAGGTCGAGATGGAGCGCCGCACCCCGCTGGGCACGAGGTTCGCGGTGATCGCGATGGGCCGCCTGGGCGGGATCGAGTCCTCGTACGGCAGCGACGCCGACGTGATGTTCGTGCACTCGCCGCTGGAGGGCGTGCCTGAGCGCCAGGCCACCGAGACGGCGTTCGAGGTGGCCAACGAGCTGCGCCGCCTGCTGGCCCTGCCCGCCCCCGACCCGCCGCTGCTCATCGACCCCGGCCTGCGCCCCGAGGGCAAGGCGGGGCCACTGGTCCGTACCCTGGCCTCCTACGCCGCCTACTACGAGCGGTGGTCGTCGCCGTGGGAGTCGCAGGCGCTGCTGCGCGCCCGCTTCTCCGCCGGGGACGCCGAGCTCGGCGTCGGGCTGCTGCACCTGGCCGACCCGCTGCGCTACCCCGAGGGGGGCATCTCCGGCGCGGCCGTGCTGGAGATCCGCAGGCTCAAGGCCCGGATGGAGGCCGAACGCCTTCCCCGCGGAGCCGACCCCGCGCTGCACACCAAGCTCGGTCCCGGCGGGCTGTCCGACGTGGAGTGGGTGGCCCAGCTCATCCAGCTCCGGCACGCGGGGTCGCGGCCGTCGCTGCGGACCACCCGCACCCTGGAGGCGCTGGGCGCGGCGGTCGCGGAGGGGCTGCTGTCGGAGGCCGACGAGGCCGTGCTCGCCGAGGCGTGGCGGTTCGCCTCGCGCATCCGCGACGCCATCGTCGTGGTCAGGGGCCGCGCCTCCGACGCGATCCCGGTGGACGCCCGCGAGCGCAGGCTCATCGCCCGCGCCCTCGGCTACCCGCCCGACGGTACGGAGGACTTCGTGGACGACTACCGCCGCGCCACCCGGCGTGCCCGCCGGGTCGTGGAGCGCGTCTTCTACGAGGACTGACCCGCTTCCACGAGGACTGGCCCGTTTCCACGAGGATTCACCCGCGCGCCCGCGTGACCGTTCGCGCGGGCGTCCTCCCGGTCACGAAAACCGACCTGTTTCGGTGATCGCGTTGCGCCGCCGGGAGCGTCCGTGTATCAACGGTCCGGGTGATCCATTTGATATCCGTTTACATTGATCTGGCCATCGGCCTGATCCTGGCCTTTCTGCTCCTGTCACTCCTGGTGAGCGGGATCAACGAGGCCTTCGTCCGGCTGCTCGGGATCCGAAGCAAGTTCCTGTGGGCCTACCTCAGGGACACCCTGGACGGCTCGGAGGACGGCAGGTCGTGGATCCCGTCGAAGATGGCCGACGTCTTCGCGAAGCTGCCCTTCTCCAAGGACGATCCGCGCCCGGTGCACAGCTCCGACCCCGCGCCCGCGGTGGTCGAGCCGATGCGGGTCGACGCGGCCACGGTACTGGCCGCCCAGGCGGCCGCGGAGAGGGGCTCGGAGGAGGTCGCCGAGGGGATCGCCCCGGAGAGCGCCGCGGGGGAGGCCGCCGAGGGGGCCGGCACCGGTGGCTCTCCCGGCTCTCCCGTGGACGGCGGGCCCGGCGCCGGGGAAGCGCCGGAGAGGCTCGCGCCGCCGGTGGACATGACCGCGCGGCTGTACGAGCGGCTGCAGGAGATCGACCACCCCAAGGGCGCCCGTACCAGCATCGCCAACATCCCGCCCGAGCGGTTCTCCGGCGCCGTGATGGAGCTGGTCGCCGCCGAGGAGGGCGGGATCGACGGCCTGCTCGCCAAGCTGGAGGCCATCGACAGCCCGCTCGCGGGCCACCTCAAGGGCGTCTGGGAGGGCGCCCAGCGGGACCTGCCCAGGTTCCGCAAGGGCGTCGAGGACTGGTTCAACGGGGAGATGCAGCGCCTGTCCACGCTGTACGCCCGCTACGTGAAGTGGGTGGTGTTCGCGCTGGGCGTGGTGCTGACACTGGCGTTCAGCATGGACGCGCTGGAGTACGGCAAGACCCTGCTGCGCGACAACGCCTACCGCGCGGGGGTGAGCGCCATCGCTGGCGGCGGCGGGGACGGGTACGCCGCGCTCAAGGACAAGTGCGCCGGTGGCGAGATCGGTCTCGCCGAGCCGTACCAGTGCGTGACCGAGTCCCTCAGCTCCCCGGCGCTGGTCAAGATCTTCGATCACGCGATCGTGAGCATCACGATCCCGCCCGACGGCTCCGCCGATCCGTCCTTCCACTGGAACGGCGGAGCCTGGTGGGACCGGCTCATCGCTCCCGGGCACTGGCCCGGCTACCTGCTCACCATCGTCGCGCTGCTGTTCGGCGCCTCGTTCTGGTGGGACGTCCTGCGCCGCCTCACCGGCGTCCGGGGCGACCGCTCCTAGCTCACGACGGCCCCCGGTCCTCGGCGGCCGCTCCTAGCGAAGCTCTCCCAGGAGCAGGTCGACCTGGGGGAGCGGGTCCGGCCCGTACGGGCGGACCACGACCGTGCGGGCACCCGCCTCCCACAGGGACCTGACCTGGTCGGCGGCCTCCTCGGGAGAGCCCACCGCCATCACGACCTCCTCCGGGGCGACCTTCAGGAACCCGGCGGTGCCCTCGGCCAGGGCGGTGACCACCGTGGGGTCGTCACCGAGGTAGAGGTTCACGAAGACCACCATCTCGTGATCGCCCTCGCCGGTCAGCTTCAGGGCGTCCTCGATCTGCCGGGGACCGACCCCCTCGGGCAGGATCGTGCCCTGCGCCACCCGTCCCGACAGCTCCAGCGAGCGGGGTCGCACCACCCCGGCCAGCACCGGCGGCACGACGGCGGGGGGATGCACCAGGCTCACCCCGTCGAGCCGCACGGCCCTGCCCTGGAGGGTGACCGTCTCGCCGCGCAGCAGCCCCCGTACCGCCGTGATCGTCTCCTCCAGCAACGCCAGCGGCGAGGGCGCGAGGGCGCCCACCTGGCGCATCCAGTCCTGGACGCCGTGCCCGATGCCGGCCGCGAGCCTGCCCGGGTGCAGCCTGGCCAGGTTGCCCAGCTCCATGGCGAGCAGGGCCGGGTTGCGCAACGGCGCCGGGGTGATCCCGATGCCCACCCGCAGGCGCTCGGTGACGGCGAGCGCGGTGGCCGCCGACGAGACGGCCCCGGTCCAGCCGAGATCCTCCACCACCCAGACGTCGTCCACCTCGGCCGCGTCCAGATGGCGGCAGAAGGGGATGAGTGACTCGGGGGGAAGGTCACGGTCGAACATGACGCCCAGGCGCATATCTCTCCTAGTGAACGGCGGGAGGTCCCGCTGTGCCGTTTTCGCGGGACCTCAGAGGCTCCTCGCGTAGCGGAAGTAGCCGGCGAGGTCGTCGATGGCCGCTACGCGATCGATCCGCACCTCGGTCCCGGTCCTCCGCGCATTGATCATCTTGCCCCGGCCGACATAGATGCCGACGTGGTGGGTCCTGACTTTACGCTTGCCGACCTTGCCGTAGAAGACGAGATCCCCCGGCCTCGCCACGGCGGCGGGGATCTTCTTGAGTCGTCTGACGTGGTCGTCGGTGTTGCCCGGTCCCAGCACGTCGCGTCCGTAGGCGAGGTGGTAGACCCAGCGGGCGAGACCGGAGCAGTCGAGGCCGCGGGTCCTGGTGGCGGGACAGGGCTTGATCGACCCCCGGTAACCCTGGCAGGTGCCGAAGGAGGGGCCGGGGTCATCGTCGTGGCCGCCGCCCCAGGAGTAGGGGATCGCCCCGCCCCGCCAGCCGGGCTGGTGCTGCCCGGCCTCGATCGCGTACGCGATGGCGGTGATCCGGTTGGGGGTGACGGGCCGGGTCGGTATCCAGGTGGAGGCGCTCAGGAGGAGGAACGTTCCCAGGAGCACGGCCGCCGCGGCCTGCTTGCGGTGCCGATGAGGACCGTGGCGCCCGGGAGGACCGTGACCGCCGGGAGGACCGGAAAGCCAGGGAAGGCCGGAAAGGAGCCGGGAGAGACCGCGACGGCCGGGGAACCGGTAGCGTCTCCGGGGTCCGAGGGGTCCGAGGGGTCCGAGGGGAACGGAATGCCGCTCCCCGGCCAGGGGAGGCCTGAGATACGCCTCCTCGTCCCGGAGCGCCGCCACGTCACCTCGCCTGGTCGGTCCCTGTGAGCCATGACCAGTCTGCCCAATAAGTCGGTGATGCGCGGCGCGCGTGGTTTTGACGCGCATTGTGCGGGCTTGGTGGCAATCGCCGATCGTGGCCTCAGGGCTTCGAAACGGAGGATCGGGCCGTCACGACCGGGACGAGCGGGTGGCGGGCATCGCGACATGCGGCGACCCGCGTGCGGGGCACGCGGGTCGCGGTGGTGCCGGGTGCGGTGCCGGGTGCGGTGCCGGGGCGCGATGTGGAGGCGCAGCCGGCCCGTGGCCTCGCGGGGCGGCCGTCAGTTGTCGTCCCCGTCGTCGTCTGCGCCGCCGTCGTCGTCCACGCCGGGGCCGGTCGTGTTGACGACGTCGGGACCGTCGTCCCCGTCGTCGTCCCCGCCGCCCCCGCAACCGCCGACCAGGCCGACGAGCGCCGCCACCGTCGCGGCGACCAGTGCCGCCTTCCGCGTGGTCTGAGCAAGCATGCACAACCTCCAGGTGCTGGTCCTCGGCCGGACGCGTCGGTGTCCGGCTCTACCTCTCTGTCCCGTCCGGCGGCGATCTAACGCCGGGAGGGGAGGCGGTGTCGGCCACACCCAGCCGTAGGCCGACCTCACGCCCACCCTCTGGGCAGGCTGGATCGTCCCAGTTCAAAAGACTTTCACGGGGGAAAATTCGAAGTCGTCCCCGTCTCGTACGGGGGCTGCGACGCCTTCGGACGGAATCCCGCTCGTCGCGGGGTGGGCCGCGGACGGTGCGCGTATGACCGTCCGCGGCCCGGTAGGGACATCACGTCAGCTGCGCAGGCTCCACTGCTGGTTCGCGCCGCCGTTGCACGACCACAGGATGATCCTCGTACCGTTGGCGGTGCCGCCGCCGTTGGCGTCCAGGCACAACCCGGACTGCACGCCGGTGATGGTGCCGTTGGAGTTGAGGTTCCACTGCTGGTTGGTCTGCCCGTTGCAGTCCCAGATGATCACCTGGGTGCCGTTCGAGGTGCCCTGGTTGTAGGCGTCCAGGCACTTGTTGCCGAACACCTGCAGCTGCTTGCCCGACGTGTACGTCCACCGCTGGTTGGTGCCGCCGTTGCAGTCCCACAGCTGCGCCTGGGCGCCGTTGGTCGCCGTGCCGCCGTTGACGTCCACGCATCGGCCCGACTGGCCACCCGCGATCATGACGTTCTGCTGGCCGCCCCCGCCGTTTCCTTGCCTGACGAGCGACTTCGACTCGGCCGATCGGTTCCCCTGGGCGTCCACGACGTAGAGCCGATACTCACCGGCCGACGTCGGAACGGCGATGGAGGTCGCGGTTCCGCTCGCCCTGGTCATCGTGTTGCCGACGGTGAAGGAGGTCGTACCCGAGGGAGCCAGCCAGACGGTCTTGCCCGCGTCGCCGGCGCTCCGGATGGGAATCGACGTCACACCGGCGGCGACGAACGTGCTGGCGGGCAGGACGTAATCCGGCAGGGAAAGATTGCTCTGGGGGATGATGTTCCGGTACGCGTCCTCGAGCCCGGAGTTCACGGCGATGCCGTAGGCCTGCGACGGCCAGACATAGTCGGAGGATACGAGGATGTCCTGGATCGTGCTGTTCGGCAGGTTCTTGTTGGAGACCTTGTTGATGGGGCCGTAGGTCTGCGTGATGCTCAGATCGTGCTTGCGCCCGAAGTCGTCGGAGTTGATGAGCCAGGTGATGTTCTTGTCCACGCTCAGGACGTTGTCGCGGAAGGTCATGTTCCCCGAGCCCTCGTCCGGGTGGAGTCCGTACTTGTGACCGGACGGGACGCCCTGCATGTAGTTGTTGGTGATCGTGGTTCCCGGCTGGTTGCCCAGCGTGTAGACGGGAGCCGTGTCACTCAGGCGCTGCACCGTGTCGATGAAGTGGTTGTGGCTGATGGTGTTGTTCTTCGCCGTGGTGGTCGGCCGGTTGGGCGCGATCGAGCCTGACGATCCGTCGAAGTTCCACCAGCCCCAGCCGAGCGTCACGCCGGACCACGGGGTCTTCTCGATGCGGTTGCGCTGGATGGACAGGCCGTCGGCGAAGTACGCCGAGATGGGGCTGTGCCCGTTGAACAGCACGGCGCTGTCGTAGATGTAGTTGTTCTTTATCGTGATGTTCTTGGGCGCCCCTTCGACCTGGGCGGGATACTTCTCGCGATTCGTCGAGGTGTGGTCCCCGATGTAGACGTGCTGGGGATGGCCCACGGCGATGGCGGATCCGGCGATGTCGTTGGTGTGGTTTCCGATCAGCTGCGTGTTCACCACGTCGTTGACCATGTTGATTCCGTCGACGCCGGTGTGCTGTATCCGGTTCCTCTCCAGGACGAGCCCGTCGGCGTTGTCGATCTGGATGATGCCGGGCGCCATGTCGACATTGCGGTAGTAATAGACGTGGAAGTTCTGCTTGGCATATGCCTGTGCGCCGAGATTACCCTGCTGGGCCTGCTTGAACGCCGAGCCGGCCACGTTGAAAAGGTTCCAGTCGGAGTGCTGGACCGTGAGGCCGGAGAATGTGATGTTCCGGGCGCGAGCGCTCGTGGAGGTGCCGGCGACCTTGATAAGGGTGGACACGTTGTTCGGTGCGAAAACCGTCGCGGTCGCCATGTTCTCGGAGCTCGCCTTGTAGTAGTACACCGTCCGGCTCGTCTTGTCGAAGAAGAACTCGCCCGGTGTGTCCAGGAACTCGTAGGCGTTCATGACCTTGTGGGTGCCGCCGACCTGGGCGTTCCCGTTGAAGGCGCCCTGGGCGATGGCCGCTCCCGGCTGCTGGAACTGAGCGATGCGGTTCGTGCCGTCAGAGGTGACCTGCCGTACTCCCACGATGGCCGTGGTCCAGGTCGTTCCCGTTTCTATTTCGATGTCGTCCTGATTGCCGGCGATGGCGGGAAAATCGTTCAGACCGTACTTCGCTCCCGCGCACTGCGAACCCGATTCCCACGCCCAGGACGCCTGCCCCGCCGTGATGTTGTAGGTTCCGGTGCACCCCGCCGAGCCTATTGTCTTCGAGGCCATGTACGCCCGCTTGTCGTTGACGTAGAGCGCGCGGAGCTTGTTGCTGCGATTCAGCGGGGCTTTCCAGATGTTACCGCTGTGCTGCGTCCATCCGGTTACCTGAACGCCTCCGCTGAGGATCGGCGTCTCGTTCTGGTACGCGGCGTATACGACCCGGTAGTTGTTCGTGCCGGAGTCGGCCGGCGTGAAGTCGATCGTGCTGCCGACCGAATAGTTGCCCCCGCGGAGATACACGTAGATGTCGCCGGTCATGTTGGCGTTCACCGTGCGAACGACGTCCCTCGCGCGCTGCAGGGTCCTGAACGGTGACGTGATCGTTCCGGGGTTGGCGTCGTTGCCGTCGGGGGCGACGTAGTAGGTCGCCTGGACCGCTGCCGATGCCGGGGTACTGCCTGCGAAGGTCGGCAGCAACACGGCGGCAACGAACACCGCAAGTGCCGCTAACGCCTTCCCAGTGGTGGACAAGGCTGACTTCACGCTCTGTTCCTTTCGCTGGTTCCGAGCAGAGTGTTCGCCGCGCGATCATCCCGCCGTGGCAGAACTCGTCGGGGTGTGCCATCGCGCGGGCGCGGCGCCTGTCTTGCGGTTGAGGACATCGATCGGAGGGCCGTGCGCCTTTCCGGGCCTAGGCCGGCCGCCCTCACGCCATGCGCGGCGATCGCCGGCAGGGCGCGGGCCTCGGCGGATTCGTCGTCGGCGAGGCCGGATGTCCTCGCCGCGGGATGAGCGGTGCCGGCCGGTCTTTCGCACCGAGCATTGGCCACAGGCGGCTCATGGGCCCTCCAGCACGCGAAGGACGAGCTCGCCGGTACTGAAGAAGCCCTGGCCGTCCGCCCCGGCACCGCGCTGACGAGGGTCGCCGCCGGCGAGAGGTCTCCTCATGACACGCCCTAAGAATCCGTGGCAGACGTGGCGTTACCATCTCGTAACGTATGACGTATGCCGAATGATGTCTGGGGGTAATGTCCCATTAACAGAGGTGTCTCGCAATAGTCGACGGAGCAGAGGAAGGCGCATTCTCATCCACCCCGGCCTCCCGACGCCGGGTGGTCCTCCGCGACAGGGCGGACTTCCCGCGGGGCACGGTGGATCTCGCCGTCATGTGTACGGTGCGACCTGGCGGCCCGTGGGCCCGATCCGCCAGGCCAAGGGCCGGTGCCTTTGTCGCCGCGCCGGTTTCCGGCGGCCCGGCGCAATCCTCCACGCGGTGCCCGCGGCGCACCAGATGGCCCGTGTTCCGGGCAGGCCGAAGGAGGAGGCCGCTCACATCGGCGGTGGTGGATCACGTTCGCCGATGTAAGTTTCATCGGCGAACGTGATCACATTAGCCGGTTCACTCAGAGGATCCCGGATTCACACCGCGAAGCTCCACGCGCTTCATGCCGCCGGGGGAGGAACGCATGCGAAAGGCCGCCGAGCGTGCCCTCAACGGAGGGACGATCGACGGCCTTTCGCGGGATGCCTGAGTGCCTGGGTGTGCACTGACAGATCAACCGTCAGTGCTTCCGCAGGTCAGAAGCTTGATGGCTCAGACGTCGTAGTAGAGCTCGAACTCGTGCGGGTGCGGGCGCAGGCGGATCGGGTCGATCTCGTTCTCGCGCTTGTAGGCGATCCAGGTCTCGATCAGGTCCGGCGTGAACACGCCGCCCTCCAGCAGGTACTCGTGGTCGGCCTCCAGGGCCGCGAGCACGTCCGACAGCGATCCCGGGACCTGCGGGATGTTGCGGGCCTCCTCCGGGGGAAGCTCGTAGAGGTCCTTGTCGACCGGCTCGACCGGCTCGATCTTGTTGCGGATGCCGTCGATGCCCGCCATGAGCTGGGCGGCGAAGGCGAAGTACGGGTTGCAGGAGGGGTCGGGGACCCGGAACTCGATGCGCTTGGCCTTCGGGTTGGAGCCCGTGATCGGGATGCGGATGCACGCCGAGCGGTTGCGCTGGGAGTAGACCAGGTTGACCGGGGCCTCGTAGCCGGGCACCAGGCGGTGGTAGGAGTTGACCGTCGGGTTGGTGAACGCCAGCAGCGACGGGGCGTGCTTGAGCAGGCCGCCGATGTAGTAGCGGGCGGTGTCGGACAGGCCCGCGTAGCCGACCTCGTCGTAGAAGAGCGGCTCGCCGTCCTTCCAGAGCGACTGGTGGCAGTGCATGCCGGAGCCGTTGTCCCCGAAGATCGGCTTGGGCATGAAGGTGACCGTGTGGCCGTGCTCCAGGGCCGTGCTCTTGACGATGTACTTGTACAGCATCAGGGTGTCGGCGGACTTGAGCAGCGTGTTGAACCGGAAGTCGATCTCGGCCTGACCGGCCGTGCCCACCTCGTGGTGCTGCATCTCGACGTCGATCCCGGCGTCGATGAGCTTGCGGACCATCTCCGAGCGCAGGTCGGTGAAGTGGTCCATCGGCGGGACCGGGAAGTAGCCGCCCTTGAAACGCGGCTTGTAACCGAGGTTGCCGCCGTCCTGGGCCTTGCCGCTGTTCCAGGCGCCCTCGATCGAGTCGATGTGGTAGTAGCTCGAGTGGGCGTTGGTCTCGAACCGCACGTCGTCGAAGATGTAGAACTCGGCCTCGGGGCCGAAGTAGACCGTGTCGGCGATGCCGGTGCCCTTGAGATACTCCTCCGCCTTGCGGGCGACGTTGCGCGGGTCGCGGCTGTAGGCCTCGCCCGTCAGCGGGTCGTGCACGAAGAAGTTGATGTTGAGCGTCTTGTGCTGCCTGAACGGGTCGAGCACGGCCGTGGACGGGTCGGGCAGCAGCAGCATGTCCGACTCGTGGATGGCCTGGAACCCGCGGATCGACGAGCCGTCGAACATCAGGCCGTCGGTGAAGACACCGGCCCCGAAATTCTCCGAGGGGAACGTGAAATGGTGCGTCGTCCCCGGCAGGTCGGTGAACCTGACGTCAACGAACTGCACCCCTTCGTCCTTGATGAACTTCAGGACGTCGTCGGCGGAGTTGAACACGCGAACCTCCCATGGGACGGGCTAACAGCCCGAAAGTATGCCTGCGCCGTTACCGTCCCGTGTCTCGTTTGTTTCACCCGTGTTAAGCGAACATCGCCTCCACGGTAGTCCTCAAGTCCGCTCTTGACGGGTATGAGAGGTCTTTCCTTTACCCGAGTTTCACGTCCCCGATCTCAGTTCCCGGAGGTTCGGGGATGCCGACACACATGATCCACGGCTTTCGCGTGATACCGGTAGCCGGTAGGGGGTGCGGGCGGATGCGAGGGCGGCGTCCCGGGCGGCTACCGTTGGGGTCATGAGCAGCAAGCAGCCGCGTTGGACGCAGACCTGGCTCGGCGGCGTCAGGTCCGCCGGAGTCGATCTCGGCTACCCGGGGGAGCGGCTCGGGCTGCCCGCCGAGGGCAGCGGCTCGGTGGCCGGGTTCGGCCGCAGGATCGGCGCCATCGTGATCGACTGGCTGATCTGCACCTGGGCCATCACCCAGGGGCTCCTGCGGATCGACCCCACCGGGGCGCCCTGGGTGCCGGTCCTGGTCCTCGCCGCCGAATACCTCCTGCTGGTGGGCACCATGGGCATGACCTTCGGGATGCGCCTGCTCGGCGTGCGGGTCGCCGCGCTCGGTGGCGGCGCCCCCGGCTTCGTCGCCGTGCTGGTACGGACCTTCCTGCTCTGCCTGGCCGTGCCCGCCCTCGTCTGGGACCGCGACCAGCGCGGCCTGCACGACCGCGCGGCGAACACCGTGGTCGTACGCATCTGAGCCGGTCCCGCACCCGGCTTCCCGCTCCCACCTCCCCGGCGTTCGCTCCGCGCCCGCGCTTCCTCGTCCGTGCTCCGTGCTCGTGATCGCGTCCGCGCTTCCTCGTCCGTGCTCGCGCTCGTGATCGCGTCCGCACTACCCTCGCCCCGTGCCCGTGCTCGCCCCGCGCTCGCCCCGCGCTCGCCCCGTGCCCGTTTCGGCTGCCGGATCGCCGCCCGTTTCCGGGCTCGTGCCGGATCCCGCGGTCCGGGCGGGAGGGAATCGGGGCCGGCACCGATTCCTTTCCCGGCCGGTGGCCGTCATACCGGGGGCGGCCGCGCCGGGCGGGACGCCATAGGGGAGGTATGAGGTCGTGACCAGGGACGAGACAGGCCGGGAACCGGTGGAGGACGGCGAGGTCCTGGCCGCCGCGCTGGCGGGTGACGAGTCGGCGTTCGGCGCGCTCGCGGAGAGGTACCGGCGGGAGCTGCGGGTGCACTGCTACCGGATGCTCGGCTCGTTCGAGGAGTCGGAGGACATGGTGCAGGAGACGTTCCTGCGCGCCTGGCGCAAGCGGGAGAGCTTCCAGGGGCGTTCGACGTTCCGGGCCTGGCTGTACCGGATCGCGACCAACGCGTGCCTGGACTTCCTCGACCGCCACCCGCGCCGCCCGCGCCCGCGCGAGGCGCCGGTGCTGGCCACTCCCGGCGTGCCGTCGCCGTCGCCGACCGAGGTCTTCTGGCTGCGCCCCTACCCGGACCGGCTCCTGGAGCCGGTCGCGCCCGCCGGCGCCGAGCCGGACGCCGCCGTGGTCGCCAAGGAGACGATCGAACTGGCGTTCATGGCCGCCATCCAGCACCTGCCTCCCCGGCAACGGGTGGTGCTGATCCTGCGCGACGTCCTCGGCTGGTCGGCGCAGGAGACCGCCGCGCTGCTGGAGGTGAGCGTCGTCTCGGTGAAGAGCACCCTGCAGCGGGCACGGTCGACGATGCGGGAGAACCTGCCGGCGCGACGGCTGGAGTGGGCGCCGTCCTCGGATCCGACCGGCGAGGAGCGCGCGGTGCTGCAGCGCTACATCGACGCCGTCGAGCAGGCCGACCCCGCCGTCCTGGCCGGGGTGCTGCGCGCGGACGCGTGGCAGTCGATGCCACCGGCGCCGATCTGGATCCTGGGAGGGCCGGCGATCGTCGACGCGTGGCGTCCGGCGATGATCGGCCCCGAGGCGTGGGGCGACTGGCGGGTCCTGCCCACCCGCGCCAACCGGCAGCCCGCGGCGGCGGCGTACGTCAAACGTGCCGGCGAGTCCGAGTACCACGGCTCGTGGCTCGGGGTCCTGCGGGTCGAGGACGGGCTGGTCACCCAGATCACCACCTTCGGCGCCGAGCTCTTCCCGGCTTTCGATCTTCCCCAGACGCTGTGACGGGCGCCGGTGAGAACCCGGCGCCCTCGCCTCCCGAAGGGTTCGGGCCGTCGTTCGACGTGCGGAGGGTCGTGGTCGAGCCCGGCGGCTCGCGCGTCCACGACGAGGCCGAGTGGCGGGGGGCGATCGTCCTGCTGGAACGCGGGCGTATCGAGCTGGTCTGCTCCGACGGCGATCACCGGGCCTTCCGGCGCGGCGACGTGCTGTGGCTGGACGGGCTGCCGGTGCGAGCGCTGCGCAATCCCGGGCGGGAGCCCGCCGTCCTGCTCGCGATCTCCCGGCGATCCTCGCACTGATCTCCCGTTCCCGAGATCCGGCCCGATTTCCCGTCCCCGGACCGATTCCTTTCCCGGAGTCCGGCCGTCATACGGGTCACACACCTCATCGCGAAGGGAAAGACCGTGAACGATATGCAGAAGCGGGTCCAGGAAGCGGCCGACAAGCTGGTGGAGTCCGGGGCCGAGCGGGGCCTGCAGGTCGCCGCGTACCGGCACGGCGAGCAGGTGGTCGACGTCGTCGCGGGCGTCGCCGATCCGGCCACCGGGCGCCTCGTCACGCCGGACATGCCGTTCTGGAGCGCCTCGACCGGCAAGGGCGTCACCTCGACCGTGGCGCACGTGCTCGTGGAGCGGGGCGTCTTCGGCTACGACACGCCGATCGTCGAGCTGTGGCCGGAGTTCGGCGCCCACGGCAAGGAGCGCGCGACCGTGCGGCACGCCCTGACCCACTCGACGGGCGTGCCCGGCGTACCGGTGGACACCACCCCGGAGGACCTGTGCGACTGGGAGGGGATGTGCGCGGCGATCGCCGACGCCAGGCCCTGGTGGGAGCCGGGCACCAAGAGCGGCTACCACCCCCAGTCGTTCGGCTACATCGTCGGTGAGATCGTCCGCCGGGCCACCGGCACGCCGATCTCCCAGGTCCTGCGGGAGGAGGTCGCCGGGCCGCTGGGAGTGGCGGACGAGCTGTTCTTCGGCGTCCCCGAGTCCGAACTGGGCAGGCTGGCCCGCCTGGAGGACGCGCCGAGCGACTTCGAGATGCCCGAGGGGGTGTCCGCGGAGACGATGTTCGCGGACATCCCGTTCTTCAGGGTCGTGGACGGCTACACGGCGGCGCCGATGGCGGCGATGCCCGACGCCGCTTTCGGCAACCGCGCCGACGTGCTGACCTCCGACATCCCGGCGGGCGGCACCATGTCCGCCCGCGCCGTGGCCCGCATGTACGCCGCCCTGCTGGGCGAGGTGGACGGCGTCCGGCTCGTCTCGCCCGAACGGCTCCGCGAGATCACCGCGGCGGAGTTCGGCGGCGTGGACGAGGTCACCGCCTTCCCGGCCACCAGGTCCCTCGGGTACGCCCTCGGCGCCACCGGGACTCTCGACAGCCTCACCCTGTTCGGCATGGCGGGCAGCGGCGGATCGGCGGCGTACGCCGACACGGCCACCGGGATCACGGTCGCCGTGACCAAGAATCTCGTCTCCGCCGGGGATTTCACCACCTTCGAGGCCCTCGGCGGGCTCGTCCTGAACGCCGGTGGCGACCACTAGGGCGCGTCCGGCGTGAGCGGTCCACCCCGCCGGGCCACCCGGCGGGGTTCCGCGCGCCTTGCCGTGCGCGGGTCGTCTACCGCGCGCAGGTGAAGATCGCGGTGCCGGGCAGGTGGCGGCCGCGCAGCGGGCTCCAGCCGCCCCACTCGCGGTCGTGGCCCGGCGGCCACTCGGGCTCGGCCAGCCCTCGCAGCACCAGCCCCGACGCGGTGATGAGCCCGACCCAGTCGGCCATCGTGCGGTGGTGCTCGACGTAGGACGGCCGCCCGTCCTCGCCGATCTCCACGTACGCGGAACGGTCGAAGTAGGAGCGGTCGGAGGTCAGCCCGGCGGGGCCCGGGTCGTCGGGGAAGGCCCAGCGGACCGGGTGGCTCACCGAGAAGACCAGCAGGCCCCCCGGGCGCAGTACCCGGTGGATCTCGGCCAGGACGGCCCCGGCGTCGGCCACGAACGGCAGCGCGCCGTAGGCCGAGCAGGCCAGGTCGAACGTCCGGTCGGCGAAGGGCAGCGCCTCCGCGTCCGCCTGGACCACCGGCAACGCGGACCCGGCCTCCAGGTCGATCCGGCCGGAGTGCTGGAGCTGCCGGAAGGACAGGTCGAAGGCGGCCACCCTGGCGCCCTGCCCGGCCAGCCAGCGCCCGCACTGCCCGGCGCCGCAGCCGATCTCCAGCACGTCCCTGCCCGCGACGTCGCCCAGCAGGCGGGCGTCGGCCTCGTCCAGGCCCTCGGGGCCCCAGACGAACCCGGCGTCGCGCAGGAACTCCCCGTGCTCCGCCTGGTACTCGTCGGCGGCGCCGTCCCACCAGCCGCGGTTGGCCCGGGAGGTGGCCGCGGCGTCCACCCGGTGGCGGCCCACCCCGGCGAGGCTCATCAGCGCATCTTCGGACGCGGCATCTTCGCGCCGCGCGGCAGCGGGCCCTTGGGCATCGGCAGCGTCTGCGGGAGGGCCTTCAGCCGGTTGTTGATCTCGTACAGGGCGGGCTTCTTGAGGTTGCGGGGCAGCTTCATCAGATGCCGCTGCAGCTTCGCCAGCGGGACCTGCCCGTCGCCGTCGCCGGACTGGATGTCGTAGACGGGGACGTCCAGCGCGACCCGCTGGACGCGCTTCTTCTCGGCGACCAGCATCTTCTGCACGCGGCTGCCCGGCCCCTCGGAGACCAGGATGATGCCGGGGTAGCCGACCACGCGGTGCACGATGTCCTGGTCGCGGGTGACGGCGACGGCGGGGGTGACCTCCCAGTTGCCGCGCATGCCCTGCAGGATCGCGGCGGCTGCGCCGATCTGCCCGTGCAGCATGGAGTACTGGGCCCTCTGGGCGAGCTGGCCGAACACCACCAGCCCGACGGTCAGGGCCAGCATGATCCCGATGAAGAGGAGATACCAGAACCAGCCCGTGACCAGGCCGATCACCACGCACAGCGCGAGCGTGCCCAGCGCCGAGGCGTAGACGATCGGCATCCCCTTGGGGTTGGCCTCCTTGATGATCTTCGCGATCATGCGGAGCTGCTTGATGCGCCCCGGGCGCTCTGAGTCTTCGGGCTTCTTGGCCATGTTCTGAAGGATACAAATCCAGGGCTCAAGAAGTGAAAACGTGACCTGCCGAGTGCCGGTTCCGGCGCGGGGAGCCGCCGGGTGCCCGTGACCGTACGCGTTCGCCGGCGCCGGGCGGCCCCGCCGTCCCCTTTCCCGTTTCCCGGGTGGAGGGGGCTCGCGGACCGGCCACGCCGGATGGGAGCCGAGGGCGGAAAACCGGAAGGACCCCGCTCGGGAGCGGGGTCCTTCCGGTTTCACGCGGGGCTCGGGGAGCCGGGGCTCAGGCGTGCTGGCGAGCCTCGACGGCCTGCTTGTACAGGCGGCCCGCCCGGTAGGAGGAGCGGACCAGCGGCCCGGAGAGGACTCCGGCGAAACCGATGGCCTCCGCCTCCTTCTGCAGCTCCACGAACTCCTCGGGCTTCACCCAGCGCTCGACGGGATGGTGGCGCGGGGTGGGCCGCAGGTACTGGGTCACGGTGAGCAGGTCGCACCCGGCCTCGTGCAGGTCGCGCATGGCCTGGACGATCTCCTCGCGCTCCTCGCCCATGCCGAGGATCAGGTTGGACTTGGTCACCAGACCGGCCTGGCGGGCCTTGGTGATCACTCCCAGGGACCGGTCGTAGCGGAACGCGGGCCGGATGCGCTTGAAGATCCGCGGCACGGTCTCGATGTTGTGCGCGAACACCTCGGGCCTGGAGGAGAACACCTCCTCCAGCTGGGCCTGGTCGCCGTTGAAGTCGGGCACCAGCAGCTCGACGCCGCACCCGGGCAGGAGCGCGTGGATCTGCCGCGCGGTCTCGGCGTACAGCCACGCGCCGCCGTCAGGCAGGTCGTCGCGGGCGACACCGGTCACGGTCGCGTAGTTGAGTCCCATCTGCCGCACCGAGTCGGCCACGCGGCGCGGCTCGTCGGTGTCGTACGCCTTGGGCTTGCCGGTGTCGATCTGGCAGAAGTCACACCGCCGGGTGCACTGGTCGCCACCGATGAGGAAGGTGGCCTCGCGGTCCTCCCAGCACTCGGAGATGTTGGGACACCCGGCCTCCTGGCAGACGGTGTGCAGCCCCTCGCGTTTGACCAGCGCCCGGAGCTCGGTATGGTTCGGGCCCGCCCTGAACTTGGTCTTGATCCAGTCGGGCTTCTTCTCGATGGGGGTCTCGGCGTTGCGGACCTCGAGGCGGAGGAGCTTCCGCCCTTCGGGGGCGACGGTCATGCGAGCTCCTTCGTCGGTCGAGGGACCGAGGTGGTGCACATCGAGGTGCGGTAAATATCGTCACGCTCGCTCACCTCACCAGCTTATGTCCCGCCGCGGGTCGCGGCGGACCCGGGTCGCGGTGGGTGAGGAGGCGGGGAGAACGGCCCTGAGGGCGGTGCCGGGGTCAGCGCCTGAACAGGTCTTCCTCGGGCAGCTCGAAGGCCTGCGCGCCGAGCGCCTCCGCCAGGTGCTTCTCGGCGTACGGCAGGACCTCGTCGACCACGATCCGGCGGCCGGTCTCGGCCGACAGCGAGGAGACCCCGGCGTCGCTGATGCCACACGGGACGATCCGGTTGTACCAGCTCGGGTCGTTGGAGCAGTTGAGCGCGAACCCGTGCATCGTGACGCCGCCCGAGACCCGGATGCCGATCGCGCCGACCTTGCGGTCCGGCAGGCCGTGCGAGGGGTCTCCGGCCACCCAGACGCCGCCGCGCCCCTCCACCCGGCCCGCCTGGACCCCGAAGTCGGCGCAGACGTGCACCAGGGTCTCCTCCAGGAGCCTCACGTAGGCGTTCACGTCGAGCGGGCCGCCGAGCCGCACGATCGGGTAGCCGACCAGCTGGCCGGGACCGTGCCAGGTGATCCGGCCGCCCCGGTCGACCTCGACGACCGGGGTGCCGTCGGAGGGCCTCTCGTGCGGTGCGGTGCGCCTGCCCGCCGTGTAGACCGGCGCGTGTTCGAGCATCAGGCAGGTGTCGGGAATCTCCTCGGCCACCCGGCGCGCGTGGATGCGCCGCTGAAGATCCCATGCCTGCTCGTAGGGGAAGTCAACGCCAAGACGGACGATTGCCAGGTCACTCACGCCTCAAGAGTAGTTGACCCGTTCGTGGTTAAGACGTGAGAAGCCGAGGCTCGATGCGGAACTCCTTGGCCCCGCCCGCCCCGTCGTGCTCGACCTTGTAGGCGTAGGCGTCCGGGTGCACGCTGACGGCCTGGATGAACTCGGTGCCCACGTAGTGCAGGGCGACGCCCTCGTCGGCGGCGTAGCCCTCCGGCAGCTCGCCCGAGGCCACCGCCTCGTGCAGCAGCCGGCGGCGCTGCGGGTCGGAGTTGTAGTGGACGCCGCAGGAGTAGGGCAGCATGCCCAGGCCGTCGGACCAGACCCGCAACGTCGGCCCGAAGGAGTCGGTGTTGCCGCCCACGTGCCAGCAGAGCGCCCCGGCGCTCTGGCCCGCCAGCACCACGCCCGCCCGCCACGCCTCCTCGAAGATCTCGTCGAGGCCGTGCAGCCGCCACAGGGCCGCCAGGTTGGCCACGCTGCCGCCGCTGACGTAGATGATGTCCTGGCTGAGCGCCCACTCGCGCGGGTCCTCGACGTTGGTCATCGGGAACACGGTCAGGTGGCTGACCTCGACGTCCCACGCGCCGAAGGCGCCGTACATCTTCAGCAGCCACTCCGCGTCGTCGCCGGTGGCGGTGGCGAGCAGGCCCAGGCGGGGCCGGTCCTGGCCGGTGAGGTCGAGGGCGTACCTGAGCAGCGGGCTCGCCTCCATGATCCCCTGACGCGTGGACGCGCGGAACGAGCCGCCTCCGATCGCGAGGATGTGCGACTGCCCGGGGCTGCCCATGTCTGTCTCCCAAGTGATCTCATCGGCCAGAACGCCGAAAACAGGGATTTTAGAGTACGGCGGCCAGTGCCTCGTTGAGACGCGTATGCCGGAACGCGTAACCGCTGTCGAGCAGGCGCCGCGGGAGCACCCGCTGGCCGGTCAGCACCCCCTCCTCGGCGAACTCCCCGAGGACCGTGCGCAGCACGAAGCCCGGCACGGCCAGCGGCATCGTGGGCCGGTGCAGCGCCGCTCCGAGCGCCTTGGTGAACTCGGCGTTGGTGACCGGCTCGGGGGCCGTCAGATTCACCGGGCCCGAGATTTCAGGATTTTTCAGGATGTGTTGTACGGCGAGCACCCAGTCGTCGATGGAGATCCACGACCAGTACTGCCGCCCCGACCCCAGCGGGGCGCCCAGCCCGACCTTGAAGAGGGGCAGGATCTGCGACAGCATGCCGCCCCGCCCGCTCAGCACCAGGCCGGTACGGAGCGTCACCACCCGGATGCCCGCCTCCTCGGCGGGCGCCGTCTCCGCCTCCCACGGCACCACCACATCCTGCGCGAGGAACCCGGAACCGGCCGGGGCCGTCTCGTCCACCGCCACGTCCCCGGTGTCGCCGTAGAAGCCGATCGCCGAGCCGGACAGCAGCACCGCGGGCTTCGCCGCCAGACCCGCGAGCGCGCCCGCCAGGGTCCTGGTCCCCTCGACCCGGCTGGCGACCACCTCGCGCTTGTGCTCCTCGCTCCAGCGCCGGTCGCCGATGCCCGCGCCGGCGAGATGGATCACCGCCTCCGCGCCCTCCAGCGCCTCCCGGTCGACGACCCCCTTCGCCGGGTTCCAGAAGGCCTCGTCGTCGCCCTTCGGCACCCGCCTGACCAAACGGACCACCCTGGCGCCGTCGTCCCGCAGAGCCTTGACCAGAGCCGATCCCAGCAGGCCCGAGGACCCGGTCACTGTGATCTTCATGTCGTCCAATGTAATCGACCTCCCCCCGGATCTTCGGAAACCGGGCGCCCACCGGATTCGCGTCACCGCCGAGGGCTCTCGGAGGGCTAGCGGGCCCCCTCAACCCCTGAGGACCGGTGGGACGCGGAAGCCGCCCGCGCCCGGGGGAGAACGAGCCGGGCCGGCCCGCGAGATCGCGGACCGGCCCGGTGGGAGAGAACGGGTGACTAGCCGTTCAGGCCCAGCTGGTTCTCGAAACGGCCCTCCTCGAGACGACGCTTGATCGTCGTCAGGAAGCGGGCGGCGTCGGCGCCGTCGACCAGGCGGTGGTCGTAGCTGAGCGCCAGGTACATCATCGAGCGGACGGCGATGACCTCGCCCTCGGGGGTGTCCAGGACCACCGGGCGCTTGACGACGGCGCCGGTGCCCAGCATGCCGACCTGCGGCTGGTTGAGGATCGGCGTGTCGAACAGCGCGCCGCGGCTGCCGGTGTTGGTCAGCGTGAACGTGCCGCCGGTGATCTCGTCCGGGCTCACCTTGTTGGTGCGGGTGCGCTCGGCGAGGTCGGCGATCTTACGGGCCAGCCCGGCGATGTTGAGGTCGCCGGCGTCCTTGATCACCGGGACGAGCAGGCCGCGCTCGGTGTCCGTCGCGAAACCGAGGTGCTCGGTGTCGAAGTACGTGACCTCGTTGGTCTCGCTGTTGATCGTGGCGTTCAGCTTCGGGTGCTGCTTGAGCGCCTCGATCGTGGCGAGGGCGAAGAACGGCGTGAACGTGAGCTTGACGCCCTCGCGACGCTGGAACTCGGCCTTCGCCTGGTCGCGCAGCCGCGCGATCTTGGTGACGTCGACCTCGACCACGCTGGTGAGCTGGGCAGAGACCTGCAGCGACTCGACCATGCGCTTGGCGATGGTCTGGCGCAGCCGCGACATCTTCTCGGTGCGCCCGCGCAGCGTGGTGTCCACCACGACCGGCTCGGGGGCCTGCGGGGCGGACGCCTGGGCCGGAGCCTGGGCGGCCTGCGGAGCCTGGGCCTGGGGGGCCTGGGGGGCCTGGGCCGCGGCGGCACGCTCGCGCTGGTCGCGGGCGGCCTCCAGCACGTCCTGCTTGCGGATGCGCCCGCCGACGCCGGTGCCGGTCAGCGCGTCGAGGTCCACGCCGTGCTCGCCGGCGAGCTTGCGCACCAGCGGGGTGACGTACGGGCTGTCGCCCGAGGGCTGCGCGACGGGCTCGGACGCCGAGATCGGGGACGGCGGCGCGGAGGGGGAGGGCTGGACGGTCTGCGGAGCCTGGGCCTGGGGGGCCTGCTGCTGCGGGGCCGGAGCCTGCTGCGCCGGGGCGGGAGCCTGCTGCGCGGGCGCCGGGGCCTGGGCCTGCGGAGCGGGCTGCGGGATCGAGGAGGCCGGCTGCGCCTGCTGCTGCGGAGCGGGCTCGGGCTCCGGCTCCGGCTCGGGGGCCTTCTCCTGCGCCGGGGCGGCGGCGCCCTCGGTGCCGTTCTCGTCGATGACGGCGAGCTCGGCGCCGACCTCGACGGTCTCGTCCTCGGCCACCACGATCTTCGTGAGGATGCCCGCCGCGGGGGAGGGGATCTCGGTGTCGACCTTGTCGGTGGAGACTTCGAGAAGCGGCTCGTCGGCCTCGACGCGCTCGCCCTCCTTCTTCAGCCAACGGGTGACGGTGCCCTCCGTGACGCTCTCACCGAGCTGGGGCATCTGTACGGACTTCGGCATGGGTTGTCTTCTCTCGCGTTCCGAGTGAGGGCTTGCGTTAGTTGTGGACGTGGAGCGGCTTGCCGGCCAGCGCCAGCATCGCCTCGCCGACGGCCTCGGACTGGGTGGGGTGCGCGTGGATGAGCTGCGCGACCTCGGAGGGCAGGGCCTCCCAGTTGTAGATCAGCTGACCCTCGGTCACCAGCTCGCCGATGCGGCGGCCGACCATGTGGACCCCGAGCACCGGGCCGTCCTTCGCCGAGATGATCTTGACGGCGCCCTGCGTCTGCAGGATCTGGCTCTTGGGGTTGCCCGCGAGGTCGTAGGTCAGCTCGACGATCTCGTGGCCGCGCTCCCTGGCCTGGGCGGAGGTGATGCCCACCGAGGCGACCTCGGGGTCGGAGTAGGTGATCCTGGGCACGCCGTCGTAGTCGATCGGCATGGGGTTCAGACCGGCGATGTGCTCGGCCACCAGGATGCCCTCGGCGAAGCCCGCGTGCGCGAGCTGCAGGGTCGGGATGAGGTCACCGACCGCGTACACGCCGGGCACGCTGGTCTGGCAGAACTCGTTCACCGTGACGGTGCCGCGCTCGATCGCGATGCCCGCCTCCTCGAAACCCATGCCCGCGGAGACCGCGCCGCGGCCGACCGCGACGAGCAGCAGCTCGGCGTCGAGGGTCTTGCCGTTGGCCAGGCTGACGACCACGCCGGTGTCGGTGGTCTTGACGCCCTCGAAGAAGACGCCCAGCTCCTGCTTGATGCCGCGGCGGCGGAAGGAGCGCTCCAGCAGCTTGGAGCTGGACTCCTCCTCCAGGGGCAGCAGGTGCGGCAGGGCCTCGACGATCGTCACCTCGGCGCCGAAGGAGCGCCAGACGCTGGCGAACTCCACGCCGATGACGCCGCCGCCCAGGACGACCACCGAGGTGGGCACCCGGTCGAGCTTGAGCGCGTGCTCGCTGGTGATGACCCGCTCGCCGTCGATCTCCAGGCCCGGAAGGGACCTGGGCGCGGAGCCGGTCGCCAGCACGATGTTGCGGCCCTCGTAGACCTCGGAGCCCACCGACACCCGGTTCGGGCCCGCGAGACGGCCCTCACCCTCGATGATCGTGATGCCCTTGCTCTTGAGAAGGCCCTGCACACCCTTCCAGGCGCGAGTGACGATCTTGTCCTTGAACGCGTGGACCGCGGGCACGTCGATGCCCTCGAAGCGGGCCTTGACGCCGTAGGTCGCGCTCTCCCGCGTCTCGTCGGCGACCTCCGCGGAGTGCAGAAGCGCCTTGGTGGGAATGCACCCGCGGTGCAGGCACGTACCGCCGATCTTGTCCTTCTCGATCAGCGCGACCGTCTTGCCCAGCTCGGCCGCCCGCAGAGCGCAGGCATACCCACCGCTACCGCCACCTAGGACGACGATGTCGTAGGGGCCGCTGCCATCAGCCACAGGAAAGCTCCTTGTCGGATCGGAATACCGTCTTCACGGTCGCGCCCCTCGTCGTGCCCTGGACGGCCGCGCGGATCCTCGATCGCATCCACGCCGCCTCCGAACCCGGCTCGGCGCCGTGCCGGTGCCCGCCCTTGGCCTGACCCCGGCAACCGCATCTTTTCATTTGTCTGGGTTGCTTGTGACCCGCTTGCGCGGCGACGACGGTTACCGCGCGGGCTCGCCCGCGTGGCGCTCGGCGAGGCCGACGAGCGTCCGGGTGATCGCCCCGGTGCCGCCCTTCGGCGTGTAGCCGTGGGCCTCGCCCTTGTTGAAGGCGGGACCAGCCATGTCAATGTGTGCCCAACGGACCCCGTCCGGTACGAATTCCCGCAGGAAGATGGCCGCCGTCAGCATCCCGCCGAAACGCTCGGGGTGCAGGTTGGCGATGTCGGCCACCGGGGAGTCGAGCCCCTTGCGGAGCTCGTCGGGCAGGGGCATCGGCCACGCGGCCTCGCCCTGCTCGCCCGCCGTGGCGACGATCTCCGCGCGGAGGTCGTCGTCGTTGCCCATCACGCCCGCCGTCCGCCAGCCCAGCGCGACGATCTGCGCGCCGGTGAGCGTGGCGACGTCGACGATCACGTCGGGGTCGTCCTGCCCGGCGCGGGCGATGCCGTCGATCAGGACCAGGCGGCCCTCGGCGTCGGTGTCGAGCACCTCGACGGTCTTGCCCGCGAAGCTGGTGAACACGTCGGAGGGGCGCTGCGCGGTGCCGCTCGGCATGTTCTCGGCCAGGCAGAGGTAGCCGACCGCGTTGACCTTCAGGCCCAGCCTGGCGATCGCCAGGAGCGCGCCGAAGACCGCGCCGGCACCGCCCATGTCCGACTTCATCCAGTCCATCGAGGCCGTCGGCTTGAGCGACAGGCCGCCGGAGTCGAAGGTGATGCCCTTGCCGACGTACGCGAGCTTCTTGGTGGCCTCGGGGTGGCTGTAGGAGAGGCGGACCAGCCGGGGCGGGTTGGCCGACCCCTGGCCGACGGCGACGATGCCGCCGTAGCCGCCCTCCTTGAGCGCCTTCTCGTCCAGGACCTCCACCGACAGGCCGGCCTCGGCGCCCATCTGCTCGGCGATCTCGGCGAAGCGGGCCGGCCACAGGTCCGACGGCGGGGTGTTGACCAGGTCGCGAACCAGCGAGACCGACTCGGCCAGCGTGGTGGCGCGCTCGATCGCGGCCTGGGCGCCCTCGGCGTCGCTCAGCACGGCCAGCTCGCCCACCGGGGAGCTCTGCTCTCCCACGGTGCGGTACCTGGTGAACGAGTAGGCGCCGAGAAGGCCGCCCAGGGCGGCGGCGCCGGCGTGCTCCGCGCTCGCGGCGGGCAGGGCGAGCGCCACCCGGCCGGTGCCGGCCAGGGCGCGGACCGCGGTGCCCGCGGCGCGGCGCAGGACCTCGGCGTCGTAGCCGTCGCCGGGGGCGTCGCCGAGGCCGACGACGACCAGCAGGGGCGCGGTCAGTGAGCCGAAGGTGGGGATCTTGGAGATCTCGCCCGGCTTACCCTTGGCGCCCACGCTCTCGAGCGTGGCGGCGAGTCTGCCGCCGAGCGCCCGGTCGAGGCCTTCGGCCCCGGGAGCGGGGAGCAGGCCGTCCGGTCCGGTGTGGACGCCGACGACCAGCGCGTCGGTATCGAACGAGACAGCGTTGTCAGTTGGGGTAAGCCGCACAGTGGTCACGTAGGCCGATGCTAGTCGGGCTGGCGCAGTACGCATAAACGAGGGTTCGTCCTACGAATCCTGCCGCCCGATGGTGCTATTCACAGTGGCACCATTCGAGGGTTTGGTGCTAATGTCGCTAGCACTATGTTGCTCACCTTGGATCTGAACGACCCCCGGCCGCTGCACGAGCAGGTCGCCGAGGCGATCAGACGTGCCGTCGCCGAGGGTTCGTACGCTCCGGGAGACCGGCTCCCGCCGGCTCGCGACCTGGCCGCCGCGCTGGGCATCAACGCCAACACGGTGTTGCGCGCCCTGCGGGACCTGCGCGACGAGGGGGTGCTGGAGTTCCGCCGGGGCCGTGGCGTGAGCGTGCTCAGCCGCCCGAACCCGCGCAGCGTCATCGAGGAGAAGCTGCGCTCCCTGCTCGACGAGGCGGTCCAGTACGGCTACCGCCACGACGACGTCATCGAGCTCATCAGGGAACTGTCGTGACCGGGCCGGGAGCCCGGTCCTTGGAAGGGGTGACCGACATGGGCCTGCGAGCCCGATTCCTGTCCATCGCCGCCGGCTGGGTCGCACTGGTGACCGCCGCACTGATCGCCGCGCCGCTGGCGCTGCGGGACCGGCTGCCCGATCCGATCGCCACGCACTGGGGGCCGTCCGGCGCCCCTGACGGCTCGATGCCGTTCACCGTCTCGCTGCTGTTCCAGGCGGGCCTGTGGGCGCTGCTCGCGGGCGGGCCCCTGGGGTTCGCGCTCGTCAACACCGCGATGTTCAGGCGCAGGGCGAGCCGCATGGCGATCGGCGCCCTACTGGGCGGTGTCGGCCTGTTCTTCCCGGGGTTGCAGGCGGTCACGCTGGTGGCCAACCTCGACGCGCCCGGCTGGGAGCGGGCCGCCGACCTGGGGTGGGGGGCGCTGCTCGCGGTCGCGGGATTGGTGCTGGGCGGCTGGCTCGGCGCCCTCGCCGCCCGCCCAGGGCCCGACGACCGTCCCGAGCCGTCCGCCGTCCCCACGCGGCGGCTCCCGCTCCGCCAGGGCCAGCGCGCGGTGTGGGTCTCCTCGGTGAGCAGCGGCCCGCTCACCGCGCTCGGCGGCTCCGTCCTGGCCGCGGGCCTCGGGCTCGCCGTGCTCGCCCTGATCGGCGGCGACGACGCGCTGTGGATCCCCGCGACGATCACGTTCCTGGCGGGCCTGCTGGCGCTGACCTTCGGCTCGGTGCGGGTGCAGGTCACAGAGGAGGGCGTCGTGCTCTTCTACGGGCCGTTCCGCCTGCCCCGCAAGCACATCCCGATCGAGCGGGTGGAGCGGGCCTGGTCGGAGGAGCGGTTCCCGTCCAACGTCGGAGGCTGGGGGATCAGGGGCCTGCCCGGGGCCGTGACGGTCATGATCCGCGGCGGGGAGTGCCTGGTGGTGGACTACGTCTCCGGTGGCCGCTTCGCCGTCTCGATCGACGACGCCGAGAGCGGGGCCGCCCTGCTGAACACCTTCGTGGACCGGGCGTCCACCGGGCCGGCCGCCCGCTGACCTCCGCCCGCCGCCTTTTTGCCCCGTGTCCTCCGTCCCCTGTCCTCCGTCCCCTGTCCCCATGTCCTCCGCCCGCTGACCTCTGTCCCCGCCCGCTGCACCCCGTTCCCGCCCGTCCCTCCGCTCCATCCTTCCCCCGCCCAGCCCCTTCCCCCTCGCGGCGTCCGGCCCTCCCGTGGCCGTCTCCGCCGCCTTCCACTCCTTTCCTTCCGTCCGTCCGCGTCCAAGCGCCTGAAGGCGGTTTCATGCTTCGTCGGTTCCCTGACCTGTGGTTGTTCCTGCTCGTCGCGTTCGGCCTGTCCTGGTTGTTCGCCCTCCCCATCTGGCTGACGGACGCGTCGAGCAGCACGCCCGTGTTCCTGGCGATGGGGGTGGCGATAATGTTCACCCCGACGCTCGGGGTCCTCGCCGTCCGGCTGCGCGGCAGGCGGCTCGGAGACGTCGCCACCGGCCGCGAGTGGGCCGTGCGAACCGGCCTGTCGGCGGGCGGGAGCCGGGGCCGCACGCTCGCACTGGTCGCGCTGGCCTGGTTCGGCATCCCCGTGCTGGTCGTCGTCGCGACCGCGCTCAGCGCCGCCCTCGGCCTGCTCTCCGTCGACCTGCGAGAGTTCAGCCTGTTCCGCGAGAACCTGGCGGCCGCGGCGGGCGGGCCGCCTCCGATGGAGGCCGGAGTCCTGATGGCCGTGCAGGTCGCGTCGATGGTTCTGATCGCCCCGGTGATCAACTCGGTCGCGGCCTTCGGCGAGGAGTGGGGGTGGCGAGGCTGGCTGCTGCCGCGCCTGATGCCACTCGGCACCTGGCGGGCGCTCCTGGTGTCCGGGGTGATCTGGGGGCTCTGGCACTTCCCGCTCACCCTGCGCGGATACAACTACCCCGAGCTCGGGGCGTGGGCCGCGCCGATGTTCATCGTCTTCTGCGTGGCCTTCGGAGCCCTGCTCGGCTGGCTCCGCCTCTATTCGGGAAGCGTCTGGCCCGCGGTCGTCGGGCACGGATCGCTGAACGCCTCCGCGGGCCTGATGTTGCTCGTCGGTGACGCGGCCGACCCGCCGGTGTTCGCCGTCGCGGGGATCACCGGCCTGGTCGGTTCGGCGCTGCTGGCCGTGGTCTCGGCGCTGCTGTTCAAATACCGTCCGGTCGAGAGATCGGTCCCAGCCGCCGTGGCGTGAGAACCGGGCGGGAGAGGGCCCCGGGCCTCTTCGTTCGCCCGGCACCCAGCGGACGTGGGCGAACGAAGCGGAGAGGTCGCCCTCTGCGTAAACGAGGAACGAGGCGTCGAACCGGCATGGACGAGGAAGGAGACGTCGACCACTTCGGGCCGGGCGGGGGAAGACGGTCAGTGTGCGACGGGAGCGGGCGGGGCGAAAGCACCCGCACGCTTCGGTCCAGGCAGGGGAGACGGTCAGTTCGCGAGGATCGTGCAGGCCAGCAGGGTCGTCGCGGTGGCGATCTCGACGAGCGCGCCGAGTACGTCGCCGGTGACGCCGCCGAGCCGCCGCACGGCCCTGCGCCGTACGGTCCAGGCCGCCAGCAGTCCCACGAGCATGGCCAGGGGAAGACCAAAGGGGGCGAGGAACGGCCCCAGGCCCGGAGACCCCACACCGGTGATGTCCACCTCGGAGTAGGGCATTTCCGCGTAGGCCCAATAGCCCCATCCGCCAGAGGACTCGGACGGGGAGCCGGAAGACCCCAGGGCGAAGGCACCTATGCCGTGGAGGTGGACCAGCGCCGTCGTTCCCGCGAGCACCAGCGCGGTCACGGCCACCGCGACGCTCCGCCGTACGGTGCCCGCGACCATCGCGCCGAGCCCGTCGGGGCGTGCCGGGGGAACGCCCGCGCGGCAGGCCCAGGTGAGGGCGAGCCGTCCGGCCGCGCAGGCCGCGACCAGGGTGATCGCGCCCGCGCCGGCACCGGCACGGGTGACGGCCTCCTGCAGGGCCGTCACCTGGACCAGCAGGACGAGGACCAGCGTCACCACGCCGAAGGGGCCGATGTCCGACCGCTTCATGATCTCCAGCGCCCGCTCGGCGGGTTTCCCGCTGCCCAGCCCGTCGGCGAGGTCGGCCAGCCCGTCCAGGTGCAGTCCCCGGGTGAGCAGCGCCACGATCGCCACGGCCAGCACCGACGCCGGAAGCGGTGTCGTCCCCAGCCACAGGGAGATCACCAGCACCAGCCCGCCTATGGCCCCGATCACCGCTCCCACCAGCGGCGCCACCGTCATCGCGATCCCCCCTGCCCGGCGGTCGACCACTCCTGGACGGACCGGGAAGACGCTCAGCGTGCCGATCGCGAGACGCACCCCGTCGGCGAACGTGGACGGGCCGTCCTTGGGCGGGGGCGAGGAGTCGGACATGACTGATGATCGTAGCCTTCGGTCTCTCCGGCGCCGTGCCCGCGCACGTCCACCAGGTCCGGTGGCGTGCCGTCCCGGGGACGGCCTCGGCCGGAGCCGTGCTGGAAGCCCGGTGAGGGCTGCCGGCCACGGCATCAGGAAGGCCGGACAGGCAGGAGAGCCGGAAAAGCGGGGGTTGCCACGGGGAGGGAGCGGGTGGGGGAGATCAGAGGGAGGGGACCACGGGACAGAGCGGAGGGGGAAGGCCAGACGGGGGGGCATCAGACGGGGAGCGGGAGGAGACGGCCGGAGACGACGAGGGCGACGTCTTCCGACTCCAGGGCGAGGCGCTGGTTCAGCCGGCCGAGGGCGTCCCGGAACATCCGGCCGGCGGCGGTGCCGGGCACCACGCCGAGCCCGACCTCGTCGGAGACCGCCACGACCCGGGCCCGGGTCTGCCTCCAGGCCGCCACCAGGTCGTCGCACCGGGCCGCGACCGCGTTCCCGCCGTTCCCGCCGCCCCTGCCGTCCTCGCGGGTGGAGCCGTCGCCGCCCGGCCAGGCGTCGCACTCGTCGAAGACGGCGGCCACCCAGGTACCGAGCCCGTCGATCAGCAGCGGGACGTCGGCGGACCGCAGCAGCCCGGCCAGGTCGGTGGTCTCGATGGTCCTCCAGTGCGCGGGCCTGCGGTCGCGGTGCGCCCTGACCCGGCGCAGCCACTCGGGATCGCCGGCGCCGGACGGGCCTGTCGCGACGTAGAGCACCTCGGGCTCCGCCGCCAGCCGCAGTTCGGCCTCCGCCGACTTGCCCGACCGGCTCCCCCCGAGCAGCAGGGTCCTCCTGGGCGGGGGAACCGGAGCGGGCGGAGGCTCGCCGGTGTCGACGATCGTGCCGTCCGGTACGACGCGCACGCCCCACAGCGCGGCCCGCCTGTTCAGTTCCGCCTCCGTGGGGACCCGGTGGTCGACACCGACGGCCACCACGTGCGTCCGCTCACCGACCAGGCCCCGCCGGCGCAGGTCCCCAAGCCGTTCCGGCCGGTCCAGCACGTCCAGCAGCACCAGGTCCAACGCCTCTCCCACGCCACCGGCGTCCCCCTCCCGTACGCCCCGCTCATCGCGTGGAGGCCCGCCGCGTGGAGATTCACCGGGCGGAGACTCGCCGTACGGGGGAGAGAGGGGTGAGGAAGCAGTGGCGTGGAGGACGCGCCGGCCGCCGGGGGTGGTGACGGTGAGGCCGTCGGGGCCGGCCGAGGTGTGGTAGCCGGGCGGAAGCGGGCCGGCCGGCGGCAGCCGCGCGAGACCGCCGGGCGCCGTCGGGCCGTCGAGTGTTCCCGAACCGCCGGGCGTCACTGAACCGCCGGGCGTCACCGAACCGTCGAGGGGCACCGAGACACCGGGACCGTCGAGCGGCAGGGAGCCGCCGGATGCCACCGGGACGTCGAGTATCACGGAGACGGGGCGGCGGCCCGGCGTGACACGGGCGCAGGAGGCGCACCCGCAGTCCGGAGCCGGCCATCCGCCGGCGCTCGCCGTGCCGGAGATCAAGATCTTCACGCCCGCTCTCCTGCCGGGTTGAGGAGCCGGTCGAGAGGCCGCGCGCCTCCGTCTCCTGGCGGACGCTGACGATCCCCGCGGCGTACCGGGGGTGCCGGGAACGTCCCGGCGGCGGAGCACGAGGTCATGATCTCGCCTTCATGCCCGGGAGTGCCCGGGAGAGGTAGTGTTCGCTGAGCCGCCGAGGGGCACCGGCAGGACCCGCGAGAAGGAGCTATGGCATGACGTGGCGCTGGCGTTACGAAAACGCGAATGGTGGCGAGGTGGTCGAGGGTGTTTCGCCGTCCGACACGTTCCCGAGCCAGGCGGATGCCGAGTCGTGGCTCGGTGAAAGCTGGCGTGAGCTGCTTGAGTCCGGAGTCGAGAAGGTCACCCTGCTCGAAGGCGAGCGCGTCGAGTACGAGGGGATGTCACTGCGCCCGGAGTGAACCCGGATGAATGGAGAACCCCTCGGACCCTCGCTGAAGATGAGGAACCGAGGGGTTCTTTCCCGTTCCGGGCCCGCGCACGGACGCGAGAGGCCCGGCGAACGCCTCCGGCGTTCACCGGGACCGGTCACCGCGCTACGGACGCCGCTCGGGGCTCACGGTCTTGGCGGGGTCGCGCTCGACGATCGGGCCGAGGATGTCGTCGATCTTCTTCAGCACCTCGGACTCCAGCTTCACCCCGGAGGCCTTGACGTTGTCGCGCACCTGCTCGGGCCTGCTGGCCCCCACGATGGCGGAGGACACGTTGGGGTTCTGCAGCACCCAGGCCACCGCGAGCTGGGCCATGGTCAGGCCGAGGTCGGCGGCGACCGGCTCCAGCTGCTGAACGCGGGTGAGCACGTCGTCGTTGAGCATCCGGGCGATGAAGTTCTTCCCTCCGGAGTCGTCGGTGGCCCGGGAACCGGCGGGAGGCGGCTGCCCCGGCCGGTACTTACCGGTGAGCACGCCCTGGGCGATGGGGGAGAAGACGACCTGGCCGACGCCCTCCTTCTCGCTCAGCGGCACGACCTCGGCCTCGATGACCCGCCACAGCATGGAGTACTGGGGCTGGTTGGAGACCAGGCGGTCGAAGCCCATCTCGTCGGCGATCTTCAGTGCCCGGCCGATCTGGTCGGCGGTCCACTCGCTGACACCGATGTAGAGGACCTTGCCCTGGCGGACGAGATCGTCGAAGGTCTTGAGGGTCTCCTCGAGCGGCGTCTCGTTGTCGAAGCGGTGTGCCTGGTACAGGTCGACGTAGTCGGTCTGCAGGCGGCGCAGCGAGCCGTGCAGTGACTCGGTGATGTGCTTGCGCGACAGCCCCCGGTCGTTGGGGCCGGGTCCGGTCGGCCAGTAGACCTTGGTGAAGATCTCCAGGGACTCGCGGCGAACCCCCGCGAGAGCGCGGCCGAGAACCTCCTCCGCCTTGGTGCCCGCGTACACGTCGGCGGTGTCGAAGGTGGTGATCCCCTCGTCGAGGGCCGCTCGCACGCATTGCCTGGCGGCGTCCTCCTCTACCTGGGAACCGTGTGTGATCCAGTTGCCGTAGCTGATCTCACTGACCATGAGACCGCTGCGGCCAAGGTGGCGGAATTCCATGGTCCGACATTAGTAGGCACCGTATTTCGGAATGATTCGGGATACCCTGCCGGGCGTGTCGCGGTTGATCACTTCTCGGAGGGTAAGGTTCGCGCTCGCCGCGGCGGCGCTGGCGGCCGTCGTCGTGGCGGTCGCCCGCCTGTGGCGCCGGGCGGAGGAACGCCGGGCCGCCTCCCCGATCGAGAGATCCGGGATCGCCTCCCCGGCCGGGGAACCGGGCTCGGGAGCCGGGCGCGCGCCGCGATGGCCCCCCGCTCCCATCCTCGGCACCCCCACGGACGAGGACCTCAGGCGGTACGCCAGGCCCCCCTCCGCCGTCCGGACCGCCGTCGAGCGGATGTTCGAGCGGGGGCCGCGGACGCCGCGAGAGCCGCTGGACGGGGCCACCCGGGGCCGCCTGGTCCGCTGGGGTGCCGTGGGGGTCGGGCTGTGCCTGCTCGCCTTCGGCACGCAGGCGCTGGAGAGCGCGGTCTTCTCGAACGGGACGGAGACGGTCGAGGCGACCGGTTTCCGGAACTCGCCCGGCGCGGACGACATGTGCGAGCTTCCGCGATCGAGCGGCCCGGCGGACTCGGCGGCGCGCCCCACGGGCGAGGTGGAGCCGACGAGGAATCTGATCGCCGTCGTGTGCCGGAAGGGCGAGTGTTCGGGGGACTCGTGCCGCGAAGTGCCCGAGGCGCCCGAGGCGCCCGAGGTGCAGGAGCTCTTCGAGGCCGCCGGGGAAGGGCCGGATCCCGTCCGGCCGTACGAGACCCCGGTCCCGTACGAGACCGCCGAGACCCCCGTGGTCGTTCCCGACGCCGACTGCCGTCCGCGGGCGCGGGCCGCGCGAGTGCGGGCGGTCGATCCGAGGGTGACCCGGGCGGTGAACCGCCAGTGGCGCCGCATCGAGAGGTGGCTGGAGGCCAACGCCCCCGCGAGCCTTCGCACGCTGGGCAAGCCCGCCAGAGCCCGTACGATCGCCGTCGCCGAGGCGCAGATGGGCCTGCGCTTCCCCGATGATCTACGTGCCTCCCTGCTGCGCCACGACGGGGCCTCCGCCGTGGCCGACACCTGGCCGTTCGGGTTCCTCGGCAAATGGAACCAGGGGGTCCGCGAGATCCGTGACACCTGGCGGCGGCTGTGCGAGATAGACGGCGAGGTCAGGGGCGGAGCCGACGGGCGGACGGAGTGGTGGGACGGGCGGATGATCCCGTTCGGCGCCGACGGGAGCGGCGACCACCTGGTGATCGACTCCGTGGTGCGCGACGTCGGCGACACCGATCACGAGGGCATGATGGATTTCCTGCCCGGCGGCGTTCCGATCAGGTCGTACTACCGCCTGCTGCGGGCGACGGCGCACGCCTTGGAGACCGGCGGGTCCATCGGTTTCTGGAAACCGGTGGTCACCGGCGGCGAGCTGGACTGGAACGTCGTCGAGTGACCGTCATGGATGAGTGACCGTCGTCCAGGATGACGCTCGTCCGGCTAGCGAGTGGGGTTCGCCGGCGGGGACGCGAAGAACCCCGCCCCCTCGTGGAGGGGACGGGGTCCGGGAACGCGCTCGGCGGTGCCTCCCGGGCGCCGCTGTCTCCGTGGCCGGCTCCGCCGTCAGTTCTTCGGCGGGACGGGCCTGCCGCCGGGCAGCACGGTGGGCGGCGGGAAGCGCAGCTTGCGGATCTGCAGCGCCCGCATGGCGGCGTAGAAGCCGACACCCTTGAGGTTCTCGTTGGGGAACTTCTCGGCGGTCAGCTTCTTCACCTTCCAGGACACCCAGATCGAGGTGAGGAGCACGCCGACCATCATGAGCGGCCAGCCGACCGTGATCACCGCGACGTAGACGTACCCGCGGATGTCAGCGGGGAAGGGGATCCAGGTGAGGAGCAGGATGAGGAGGGAGAACGGCAGGAAGTACTGGCTGGCGAGACGGCGGGAGTCGACCCAGTCACGCGCGAACTTCCTGGCGGGCCCCTTGTCCCGGGCGGGGAAGTAACGCTCGTCGCCGCGCAGCATGCCCTCGCGCGCCTTGACGCGTTCGCTGGCCTGGCGTTCGCGGAGGTTCTTGTAGGCCTCTTTGCGGTTCTGGGGGGCGTTCACCGGCTGCCGGCGACGGCCTTCGGCGTCCCGTCGCTTGGGTGTGGGACGCCCCTTGCCCGCAGGCTTAGGATCGTTGGCGGAGGCGGGGGAGTCGTCCGCGGTGGTCTGGGTACGTCGGAACACAACGTCAGCCTACCGGGAGTGCAACTTAGTGACGCCCCCGCGCGTTATGCGTAGGGTGAACCCTATGGTGGCTCCGGTGCTTTTCGGGGGGCTGGACTCACTTGGGGTGACCCGAAGCGCACTTGAAGAAGGGGACGGCCGACGCGCATGAGCGTGATGAAGAGACTTTCGCTGATCTTCAGGTCCAAGGCGAACAACGCGTTGGACAAGATGGAAGATCCTCGCGAGACCCTGGACTACTCATATCAGCGCCAGCTGGAGTTGCTGCAGAAGGTGCGCCGGGGTGTGGCGGACGTCGCCACCTCGCGCAAGCGCGTGGAGCTTCAGATCAACCAGATCGAGGCGCAGTCGCGCAAGCTTGAGGAGCAGGGCCGCAAGGCGCTCGGAGTCGGCCGCGAGGACCTGGCCCGTGAGGCGCTGACCCGCCGTGGCAGCCTGCAGACCCAGATCGCCGACCTGCGCGTGCAGCACGACAACCTGCAGGCCGAGGAGGAGAAGCTCACCACGGCCTCCCACCGGCTGCAGGCCAAGGTCGACTCCTTCCGTACGAGGAAGGAGACGATCAAGGCGACCTACACCGCCGCCGAGGCGCAGACGCGGATCAACGAGGCCTTCTCCGGCATCTCCGAGGAGATGGGCGACGTCGGCCTGGCGATCCAGCGCGCCGAGGACAAGACCGCCTCCATGCAGGCCCGCGCGGGTGCCATCGACGAGCTGCTGGCCAGCGGCGCGCTCGACGACTTCAGCGGCCAGCGAGGCGACGACATCCAGGCCGAGCTCGACCGCATGGGCGGCGGGCACGACGTGGAGCTGGAGATCGCGCGGATGAAGGCCGAGCTCGGCCAGGGCCCCGCGCCGCAGGGCGCGATCACGCCCGGCCCGGCCCAGCCCCACCAGCAGCCCCAGCCCCAGCAGCCGCCTCAGCAGCAGCAGCCGCAGTCCAACCAGACGCAGCAGCTGCGCCAGCCGGGGGAGGGCCTGTGATCGTCCGCATCATGGGGGAGGGGCAGATCGACATCGCCCCCGCAGACCTCGACGTGCTGAACGCGCTGGACGCCGAGCTGGAGGCCGCCATCGAGGCCGGCGAGGAGGAGGCCTTCCGGGTGCGGCTGCACGCCCTGCTCGACAAGGTCCGTCACGTCGGCAAGGCGCTGCCCGACGACAGCCTGGAGTCCTCGGAGCTGATTTTGCCTCCGGCCGACGCATCCATGGACGAAGTGCGGGAGATGCTCGGCAATGAAGGGCTGATTCCCGGCTAGCTTGGGCATATGGCACAAACCCGGTTCGCCCCGGACCGGGGCCTGACCAGGCGCATGGTGGTCACCATGTTCCTGCTCGGACTGCTCTACGTGGTCTTCGTGGCCGTGTTGATCGCGCTGGGCGTCCGGGCCGTCGTGGTGCTGCTGATCGCCGGCGGCATCCTGCTCGTGCAGTACTTCATGTCCGATCGCATCGCGCTGTTCGCGATGCACGGACGTGTCGTCTCCCCGCAGGAGGCTCCGGAGCTACACGGCATGGTCGACAGGTTGTGCGCGCTGGCCGACATGCCCAAGCCGCGGGTGGCGATCGCCGACTCGGACGTCCCGAACGCGTTCGCCACCGGCCGTAACCAGAAGAACTCCGTGGTCTGCGTGACCACGGGGTTGCTGCGCCGCGTCGACGGCGGCGAGCTGGAGGGCGTGCTGGCCCACGAGATGTCCCACGTGGCCCACCGTGACGTCGCGGTCATGACGATCGCGTCCTTCCTCGGCATCGTCGCCGGGCTGATGACCAGGGTCGCGCTCTACAGCGGCCTGGGCGGGCGCGGGCGCGACGACAGGGGCGGCCTGCCGATCGGCGTGATCATCCTGCTCGTCTCGGTCCTGGTGTACGCGGTCAGCTTCCTGCTCACCCGTGCCCTGTCGCGCTACCGCGAGCTGGCCGCCGACCGCGCGGGAGCACTGCTCACCCAGCGTCCCTCCGCCCTGGCCAGCGCCCTCGTCAAGATCAGCGGTGAGATGGCCCGCATCCCGACGAAGGACCTGCGCGAGGCCGAGCCGTTCAACGCCTTCTTCTTCGCGCCGGCCCTGTCCGGCAAGGCCGGCCTGGCCGCGCTCTTCGCGACCCACCCGCCGCTGGAGCGGCGACTGGAGCAGCTCGGCAGGATCTCCGCCCAGCTCGGGCAGGGCGGGTGACCGGTCGCATGGGGCGTGAGGGGGGAGTGATCCGATGCGCTGGTGGGACGCGCTGATGGGGCGCAGCGAACCGGCCAGGGCCGACCTGGACGCGCTGTTCGCGCTGCCCTCGGCCGCGGTCACCCTGCAGGCCGCCACCGATCTGGCGCCGACGGGGGTGGGGGCGGTCTGCTTCCGCTCGGCCGAGGGCGGGGCGTTCGCCGAGCTGGAGCGCGACGTCACCCAGCTGCTGGACGCCGGAGGCGGCCCCCCGGTGGAGGCGTCGAAGGACTCCTTCGGCTACACGTGGCTGCTGGTGCGCCGTGCCCCCGACATGCTCGGTGACCTGGTGACGGATCTGCACGCGGTCAACTCCTCCCTCGAGGCGGCGGGTTTCGGCCCCTCCCTGCTCTGCTCGCTGGTCTCCTTCGCCGCCCCCGACGGTCGCGGGCTCGCCCTGGTCTACCTCTACAAGCAGGGCACCTTCTACCCGTTCGCCCCGCTGCCCGCCGAGCGGGCGGGTGGGCAGGCGTCCGGGTACGGGGGAGGGCGGGCACAGCGCAGGGACAACGCGCTGGAGTTGCAGGTGCGCGGCGCGATCGGCGGCGAGCTGGAGATCGAGCCGGATCTCGGCCGCTGGTTTCCCCTCTGGGGTGCGCCCGGCCTCTGAGAGGTCCTCGCGAAGCCCTTCCCGCCCGGCCTTTCCGCGCGATGCGCGAGGCCGTCTGGAACGCGCCATCGTGGCTGTCCGGCTTGCGATTTGATGTACGTCCTGTGACCCTTTGCCCCCACAATGGGACCGGAAATCCATCGCGGGAGAAGGGTGTGACCATGGCGGACCTCGCGTCCTTGCGGCCCGGGGATCCCGAGCACGTGCGGGAGTACCGGCTCACCGCCAGGCTCGGCGAGGGAGGCCAGGGCACGGTCTACCTGGGCGTTTCCCCGACGGGGGCGCGCGTCGCGGTCAAGTTGCTCCGCGCGGATCTCACGCAGGACGAGGAGGCGATGGAACGCTTCGTCCGCGAGGTCAGCACGACCCAGCGTGTCGCGCCCTTCTGCACCGCCGCGGTGATCGACACCGGGGTCGACCGGCATCGCCCGTACATCGTCAGCGAGTACATCGACGGCCCGACGCTCGACGCGGTCGTGACCGCCGAGGGCCCGCGCGAGGGCGCGGGCCTGCACCGCCTGGCGATCGGCACGGTCACCGCGCTCGTCGCCATCCACCAGGCGGGGATCGTGCACCGCGATTTCAAGCCGTCCAACGTGCTGCTGGCCCCCGACGGCCCCCGAGTGATCGACTTCGGCATCGCCAAGGCGCTCGACCGGACCTCCACGCTGACCGCGATGGCGATCGGCACCCCTTCGTACATGACCCCCGAGCAGCTGGCCGGGGAGAACGCGGGGTCGCCCGCCGACATGTTCGCCTGGGGCTGCACGATGGTCTTCGCGGCCACCGGGCAGCCGCCGTTCGGTACGGACAGCCTTCCGGCGATCTTCAACCGGATCATGAACATGGAGCCGGACCTGGGGGCGATCACCGATCCGGCGCTGCGCGACCTGGTCGGGCAGTGCCTGTCCAAGGACGCCGCCCAGCGGCCCGCGGCGGGTGAGGCGCTGCTGCGGCTGCTCGGCCACGCGGGCGGCCCGGGTGGCGTGACCGGTGCGGCGCCGCCCACCGCGCCGCGCGGCATCCTGGCCGAGGGCTCGGCCGCCGCGGCACAGCGGACCGGCCCCGGCTCAGGCGGGAACGACCCCGGGCACACCGTGTACGGGCAGCGGAGCCCGGGCGGCGACGACCATGTCCAGTGGGCCCACCGGCGGCACTCCGGGCCGCAGCCGTTCTCCCAGCCGAGCGGGCCCGGCGGGGGACACCCGGCGCAGGGCCCGCAGGGCGGCCCCACCGGTCACCCCCAGCAGCCGGACCCGCGTGGTCACGTCCCGTACCCCCAGCACTCGGACCCTCGCGGTCACACCCCGCACCCCCAGCAGTCGAACCCCCACGGTCATGCCCAGAACCCCGGGCACGTCCAGCAGTCCGGGCCCCACGGTTTCCCGCAGCAGGGGCCGCCTCACACGCGGTCCTCCCCCGGCGGGTATCCCGGCCCCGACGGCTACGCGGGCGGCTACCCCCCGCAGGGCCCCGGGCACCCGCCGCCGGGATATCCGGGACAGCCCGGACACCGGCCCTACGGCGGTCCCGCGACCTACCCCTCCTCGGAGGGGGCGCCGTACCGGAACCCCGCGGCACCGGAGTACCCGGGACAGGCCGCCCCCGCCCGGCGCGGGCGCGGGGCGTGGCCGGCGATCGTGGGAGGCGTGCTGGTCACCGCCCTCGTGGCCGGGGGCGTCGTGCTGGCGCTGCGCGGCACCACCGAGACGCCGGGGACCACCCGGGCGGGCAGTACGAAGGCCGCGAACACTCCCACTCCCACCGCTCCGACGGTGCCGGAGGCCGACAGCACGATCAAGCTGCCCGGCAGCTCGCTCACGCTCCACGAGAGCGACCAGGACCCGATCAAGCTGAGCTCCTACAGCCTCGACTGGGACAAGACCCTCTACGTCCGCGAGCGGGACACCGGGCGGTTCGTCAAGAACGGCAAGTACTTCCAGTACACGGTCAACGCCGAGGGCACCCAGGCGCTGGGCACCGACCGGATGTACGACGCGCAGAGCTACGCGATCGTGTCGATCGTCGATCATCGATCCGGCGCGGCGAGTAGGATCAGGATCACCAAGGCGCCGATCTACCCGACGTTGCCGCAGTGGTCGCCGGACGGCAGGCGCGGCCTGGTGACCCTCTACGAGGCGGTCGGCGACATCAGCAAGGAGTACGGCTTCGCGATCATCGACGTCGCCACGAAGAAGGCGAAGGTCGTCCGCGTGAAGGAGAAGGACGCGGGCAAGTGGAGCTATTTCTGGCGGGGAGACGGCCGGGCCGTCGGCACCTGGGCGCTCACCGGCAAGACCCAGCGCATCCGCTTCTACGACACGCAGGGCACCGTGCTGCAGACGCTGCTGGACGTCGGCACGCCGATCACGGTCGAGGGCGACGACATCTCCCCGTCAGGCTCGTCCCTGCTGACGTACTGCAAGGAGGGCAAGAAGGAGATCTGCGTCTGGTCCACCGGCTCCGACGCTCCGGCGAAGGTCCGGATCCCGTTCGAGACGGAGCGGCTCATCGGCTGGTACGACGACGAGCACATCGCGGGCTGGCGGCGCAAGGGCTCCGGCTACGAGGCGGTGGTGTTCGACTTCACCGGGAAGGTGCAGCGGTTGCTGGTCACCAGCACCGACGCCAAGGAGTACGAGAAGCAGTTCATGCGCTTCACGCGAGAGGGTTGACATGAGGGAGTGGACCCACGCCGAGCACGCCGCGGCCGCCGCCGTGGAGATCGCCCGGATGGCCGACGTCCTGAAGGGGCGTGACATGTCCGTTTCCGTACGGACCTGTCCCGGCTGGGATCTGGCGAGGCTCGTCACCCACACCGGAGGCGTGCACCGGTGGGTGGCCGCCATGGTGCGCGACCTGGCCGACCGGCGCTATGACCGCGACGGCATGGACATGGGCCTGCCCGCCGACCCGGCCGGCTATCCCGCCTGGCTCGGGGAGGGCGCCGCCTTCCTGCCCGAGGCGCTGCTGTCGCAGGACCCGCAGGCGCCGGTGTGGTCCTGGGGCGGGGAGAAGCGGGTGCGGTTCTGGTCGAGGCGGATGCTCCACGAGACCCTCGTGCACCGGGTGGACGCCGAGCTCGCGCTGGGCGTCCCGGTCGTGATCGACGAGCACGTGGCGGCCGACGGGGTCGAGGAGTTCCTCGACGTCCTGCCGTACGTGAAGTGGAACCCGAACGTGGCCGACCTCAGGGGAGGAGGCGAGACGATCTCCCTGCAGGCCGACACCGGAGCCGGGTGGGTGATCACCCTCGATCCCGACCGCTTCCACCACCGGCGGTCCCTGCAACCGGGCACCGTGACCGTGCGCGCCGCCACGTCGGCCGACCTGCTCCAGGTCGTCTGGGGGCGGCGCAGCCCCGACGACTACGCCATCGAGGGCGACGGCGGGCTGCTGGGCTGGTGGCGGGGGCTCACCCGGATCTAGACGGCGTCCACCCGCCCGGGTCCGGGCCGCGTCCGCCCGCCCAGGACCGGCTCGTGCCCGCTCGCCGCGATCTGCCCGGAATCCAACCCGGTCGGCGGCAAAATACCCGTCCGGGATTCGGCCAAGACACGACAGGGCCCACGCAGCGCTCGCCGCCGCGGCCGCGGTCCCGTGGTGCCATGACTTTATGATCAAGATGTCTCAGGCGGTCGCCTCGGCCGTGCTCGTCTCCACGGGACTGTTCCTCGCCGGTCTGCCCGGCGGCACCGCGCTCGCGGACTCCGAGCCCTCCGCGACCACCGCGGAGAGAAATCGCCCCCAGATCACGATCGTGGGCGAGGGCACCGTGTCCACCACCCCCGACATCATGCGTCTGGACACCGGCGTCGAGGTGCGCCGTCCCACCGCCGGCGCGGCGTTCACCGCCGCCCGTACCGCCGCCGCCGACCTGACGCGGGCGCTGCTCGCGGCCGGGGTCGCGGCGAGGGACCTGCGGACCGACGAGCTGACCCTCGGCCCCGAGTACAAGGAGTACCCCACGATCTCCGGCTACCGGGCCACGCAGGGCGTCGAGGCCATAGTGCGCGACATCGACGACGCGGACGACGTGGTGGAGGCGGCGGCCGCCGTCGGCGAGGCTGTCCGGCTGAACGGCATCTCCTTCGAGGTGTCCGACAACCGCGCGCCGCTCAGGCTGGCGCGCGAGGCCGCCTTCAGGGACGCCCAGAACCGCGCCGCGCAGTACGCCAGGCTCGCGGCCCGCGGGCTCGGCCGTGTCATGGAGATAAGCGAGCAGAACGTCACCCCGCCGACGCCGGTCCTCGGCTTCGCCGCGGCCGTCGACAGGGCGTCGATCAGCCCCGGCCGCCGGAACGTCTCCGTCAGCGTCAAGGTGGTCTACGAGCTCGAATAGGCCCCGCTCACGCGGTGCTCCCCCGACCCCGGGTACGCGACAGGTCCCCGGCACGCGACGGGCCCCGGCGGGTCACCACCCGCCGGGGCCCGTCCACGCTCAGGTCCGCCGGCGTCCGCCGACGTCCGCCGACGTCAGGGCAGGGCCAGCATCCGGTCCAGGGCGACCCCGGCCCAGTGGGCGGTGTCGTCGTCCACGGTGATCTGGTTGACGACCTGGCCGGCGGCGAGCGACTCCAGCGCCCACACCAGGTGCGGCAGGTCGATCCGGTTCATCGTCGAGCAGTAGCAGACCGTCCGGTCCAGGAACGTCACGTTCTTGTCGGGGAACATGGCGCCGAGCCGCTTGACCAGGTTCAGTTCGGTGCCCACCGCCCAGGAGGACCCGGCCGGAGCCTCCTCGATCTTCTTGATGATGTACTCGGTCGAACCGACGTGATCGGCCTTGGTGACGACCTCGTGCCTGCACTCGGGGTGCACCAGCACGTTGACGCCGGGGATGCGGGCGCGGACGTCGTCCACGCACTCGGCGCTGAAGCGGCCGTGCACCGAGCAGTGCCCCTTCCAGAGGATCACCTTGGCGTTCTCGAGCTGCTCGGCGGTCAGGCCGCCGTTCGGCCGGTGCGGGTTGTAGACGACGCAGTCGTCCAGCGACAGGCCCATCTCCAGCACCGCGGTGTTGCGGCCCAGGTGCTGGTCGGGGAGGAAGAGCACCTTCTCGCCGCGTGAGAAGGCCCACTCCAGGGCGCGCCTGGCGTTGGAGGAGGTGCACACGGCGCCGCCGTTGCGTCCGCAGAACGCCTTGATGTCGGCGCTGGAGTTCATGTAGGTGACGGGGACGGTGACCCCGGCGATCCCCGCGTCATCCAGAGCCTCCCAGCACTCCTCCACCTGGTCGAAGGTGGCCATGTCGGCCATCGAGCACCCGGCCGCGAGGTCGGGCAGCACGACCTTCTGGGAGCTCGACGTGAGGATGTCGGCGGATTCGGCCATGAAGTGCACGCCGCAGAAGACGATGTACTCGGCGTCGGGGCGGGCCGCGGCCTCCTTCGCGAGCTTGAACGAGTCGCCGGTCACGTCGGCGAACTGGATGACCTCGTCGCGCTGGTAGTGGTGGCCCAGCACGAAGACCCGGTCGCCGAGCGCCGCCTTGGCCCTCCTGGCGCGCTCCACGAGCGCCGGGTCGGAAGCCGACGGCAACTCGCCGGGACAGTCGACGCCGCGCTCGCTGTGCGGGTCGACACCTCTGCCGAGGACGAAGAGCGGAAGCCCGGTCTCGGTGGTCGTCATGGCCACACCCCCTTATCGTCGAAGTGACGACTAATGATGACACACAGGATTGGGGCTTTATTCCGGGGGAGGGGGTTTTGTCCAAAGACGGATGTGTCTGTCGTCTCAGGAATGTGTACAGGGGGACGGGTGTTGGTAGCGTCTGAGAAGGACGTCATAAACAGACAGCCGTTCCCGGGGAGCGGCTGACGCAGACGCGGGAGTCATCAACATGTCGGTTGAGAGCAGCGAGACCACGGCGCAGGGCCTGATCCTCAGTTCCGCGGCCGCGGCGAAGGTCAAGAGCCTGCTGGAGCAGCAGGGCGAGGAAGGTCTCCAGCTGCGCGTGGCCGTGCAGCCCGGCGGCTGTTCCGGTCTGCGCTACCAGCTCTTCTTCGACGACCGTTCGATGGACGGCGACGTCGTCTCCGACTTCGACGGCGTGAGCGTGGTCACCGACCGGATGAGCGCTCCCTACCTCGTGGGCGCCACCGTCGACTTCGTCGACACCATCGAGAAGCAGGGCTTCACGATCGACAACCCCAACGCCACCGGCTCGTGCGCCTGTGGAGACTCGTTCAACTAGGCGAGCTCGGCAGGCGAGCCGGACCGGCGAGAGCGCCCGGCCCCGCGGGGTGACATCGGTCACCCCGCGGGGCTTTCGCGTGCCCGATCGGGGTAGCCCGCGGGGTGAGAGCGGGACGCGGGAAAGGTCGCGTATTCTTGCGTGGCTCAACTTCCCGTGCGGCTCAATCGCCCACGTTCCGAAGATGCAGACAACGAGGAGAAGAACCCCGTGCGCATCGCCGTCACCGGCTCAATCGCGACCGATCAACTGATGACCTTCCCCGGCCGCTTCAGCGACCAGCTCATCGCCGGCCAGCTTGATCGGGTTTCCCTGTCGTTCCTCGTGGACGACCTGCAGATCCGCCGCGGCGGCTGCGCGGCCAACATCGCGTTCGGAATGGGCTGCCTGGGGCTCAAGCCCCTTCTGGTCGGCGCGGTCGGCACCGACTTCGCCGACTACCGCTCCTGGCTGGAGCGCCACGGTGTGGACTGCGACTCCGTCCACGTCTCCGAGACGCACCACACCGCCCGTTTCCTGTGCACGACCGACGACGACCACAACCAGATCGCGTCGTTCTACACCGGCGCGATGGCCGAGGCCCGCCTCATCGAGCTCGACCCGGTCGCCCGGCGGGTCGGCGGCCTCGACCTGGTGCTGATCAGCCCCAACGACCCCGAGGCGATGCTCAGGCACACCGCCGAGGCGCGCCAGCGCGGCATCCCGTTCGCGGCCGACCCCTCCCAGCAGCTCGCCCGCATGCCCGGGGAGCAGATCCGCGAGCTGGTCGACGGTGCCGCCTACCTGTTCGGCAACGACTACGAGAAGGGCATGATCGAGCAGAAGACCGGCTGGAGCGACGAGGAGATCCTCGACCGGGTCGGCGTCCGCGTCACCACGCTCGGTCCCAAGGGTGTCGTCATCGACCGCAAGGGCGAGCCGTCCCTGCACGTCCCCCCGGCGCCCGAGCTCGGCAAGGCCGATCCCACCGGCGTGGGCGACGCCTTCCGCTCCGGATTCCTGTCCGCCCTGGCCTGGGGCCTGTCCCTGGAGCGCTGCGGCCAGGTCGGCAACCTCACCGCCACCCACGTCCTGGAGCGTGTCGGCGGTCAGGAGTACGAGCTCGGCCAGAAGGTCTTCCTGGAGCGCCTCGCCGACGCCTACGGCGCCGACGCCGCCGCGGAGGTGGCCCCCTTCGTGAAGTGCCACCACGCCTGAGCCGCCACGGCCGGGACACCGGTCCGCCGCCGGTCCGCCGCCGGGCCAGTCGCCCGGCGGTGGACCGGCCGGTGCCGCCGGCACGGTCCACCGGCCGGGCCGCCGTGTCAGGTGCTCGCGCGGGCCGGGCGTCAGCCGCTCGCGTAGACGCGGTGCACGAACTCGGCCAGCTTGTCGTCGGACAGCTTCCTGGCCAGGTCGGCCTCGGTGATCATGCCGACGATGCGGCCGTCCTCGATCACGGGCAGCCGCCGGATCTGGTTCTGCTCCATCTTGGCCAGCGCCTCCTCGACGCTCGCGTCCGAGGACACCCAGACCAGACCGGTCGCGAGGTCTCCCGCGGTCATCTGGGAGGGGTCCAGGCCCTGCGCCACGCACTTGACCACGATGTCGCGGTCGGTGATGATCCCCTTCAGTCGGTCGTCGCTGCCGCAGATGGGCAGCGCGCCCACGTTCATGTCCCGCATCATCTGTGACGCCCGGTCGAGTGTCTCGTGTGCCTCGACGCACCGGACCCCGGCGTGCATCAGATCTCTGGCCGTCTCACCGCTCATGCCGTCCCCCCGAACCGTTTGGCGTGTTTTCGGGGGAGGTCATACCCAATTTCAGGACATGTCAGTAGTTGCGGCGCACGTGAATGGCCCAGCCGCGCTCCGGGAGCTCGTAGCTGCCCACGTGGTGGTGTGACTTCAACCGGCACCAGGCGGGGATGTCGGTGAAGGCGGCCGGATCGTCGGCGAGGACCGCGACGATCCCGTTGCGCGGCACGTCGTTGATCTGCGCCGCCAGCATGATGATCGGGATCGGGCACTTCTTGCCCAGCGCGTCGATGGTCAGGGCGGGAGGCTGTGCCGATCCCGCCGGAGTGGTCTGGCCGGACGTCATCACGTCTTCACTCCCCGAATGTTGATCAAAGCTTGACACCGGCCTCCTCGCGTATCCTCCGCACCGCGTCCGGCAGGAAGGCGAGGAAACGGTCGACATCCGTCGCCGAGGTGCCCCGGGGTAGCGAAACGCGGACGTTCCCGTGCGTGAGCACTCCCATGGCCTCCAGAACATGCGACGGACGAAGCGTACTCGCCGTGCAGGAACTGCCGGACGATACCGAGAACCCGGCCTTGTCGAGTTCCGTCAGCAATGCCTCACCTTCCACGTAAAGACACGAAAAGGTGACAATATGCGGCGCTCGTACGACCGGATCGCCGATGACCTCGACGTCCGGGACCAGCCGGGGCACCTCGGTCCTGACGCGGTCCACGAGCGCCGAGAGCCTGGCCGACTCCATGGCCGACTCGGCCACCGTGGCGCGCAGCGCGGCGGCGGCCGCGACGATCTCCGGCACGTTCTCGAAACCGGGGACCCTGCGGCGCTCGCGGTCGTCCTCGGGCAGCGGGGTGCGCCACCGGGTGCCCTTGCGGACCACCAGCACGCCGACCCCCGCGGGGCCGCCCCACTTGTGCGCGCTGGCGGCCAGCACCGACCAGCCGGGGGGCAGCGGCATCCTGCCCGCCGTCTGGGCCGCGTCCACCAGCAGCGGCACCCCCGCCTCGGCGCACGCCGCCGCCGCCTCGGCGACCGGCTGGAGCGTGCCGACCTCGTGGTTGGCGCTCTGCAGGCAGGCCAGGGCCGTGCCCTCGGCGCGGACCGCCTCGCCGAAGACCTCCGGGTCGACCGCGCCGGTGATCCCGACGCCGACCGTCTCGACCGAGCCGCCGTCGCGCTCGTGGACGCCCGCCGCGTGCAGCACGCAGGAGTGCTCCACGGCCGAGGTCACCAGACGGCGACCGGCCCGGTGACGGCCGCGCAGGGTGCCGAGCACGCCCAGGTGCACCGCCTGGGTGCCGGAGGAGGTGAACGAGACCTCGTCGGCCCTGGCGCCCAGGGCCTCGGCCACCTCGGTCCTCGCCTGTTCCAGTAACATCCTTGCCCGGCGGGCGGAGCCGTACAGCCTGGCGGGGTCGGCCCAGCCGACGTCGAGGGCCGCGATGAGAGCCTCGCGCGCCTGGGGGTGCAGCGGCTCCGTGGAGGCCGCGTCGAAGTACGCCACGCCTCAATCGTCGCACCACGCGCGGTGCGGACGGGGGCTGCGGGGGAGGGCGAGGGGTGTCCGCGCTAATGTGTCCCCCAGCGTGAAGCTGTTGACTACGAAATCTTGAACGTGAACAAACGACCGCCCAGGAGCGACTCCTGGGCTTCATCTGTGGGGTAGGCGATCCGTGAGTCCGACCCGCCGTTCTGCACGGCGTCCGTTGGCCCGCCGCCGGGTGCCACGCGCTGCCGCTCTGGCGCTGCTGCTGGTTTCCCTGACGGCGTGCAGTGCCGAAGACTGGTCCCGAGGGGGCCTGCCCGAGGGCGTCACCAAGCAGTCCGACGCCGTCCAGAGTCTGTGGAACGGCTCGTGGATCGCCGCCCTCGCCACCGGTGTGGTCGTGTGGGGCCTGATCCTCTGGTCCGTTGCATTCCACCGTAAGAAGAAGAACTCCAAGGAGGAGCTGCCGCCCCAGGTGCGGTACAACCTCCCGATCGAGATCCTCTACACGGTGGTGCCGATCATCATGGTCGGCGTCTTCTTCTTCTTCACCGCGCGGGACCAGAACTACATCAACGAGATGTCCGGCAAGCCCGACGTGAAGGTCAAGGTCGAGGGCTTCCAGTGGAGCTGGCGCTTCACCACGGAGTACAACGGCAAGACCGTCCAGGTCGTCGGCAAGCCCGCGGCGGACTACATGCAGGGCCCGCAGCTGGTGCTGCCGGCCGGCAAGAAGGTCGAGTTCGACCTGCACTCGCCGGACGTCATCCACTCCTTCTGGGTCCCGGCGTTCCACTTCAAGCGTGACGTGATCCCCGGCGTGACCAACAAGTTCGAGGTCGACACCGTGAAGCCGGGCGTCTACGCCGGCCGCTGCGCCGAGCTCTGCGGCGTGGACCACAGCAGGATGCTCTTCTCGGTGAAGCTCGTTCCGCAGAACGAGTTCGACCAGTACATCGCTAGCCAGGCGGGTGCCCAGTGACCGCACTTAACGAACCCCTCGTCCTCTCCCCGGTGCCGACCCGCAAGGGCTCGATCATCACGAAGTGGGCGTCGTCCACCGATCACAAGATCATCGGACATCTCTACCTGATCACCTCGTTCATCTTCTTCCTGATCGGCGGCGTCATGGCGCTGGTCATGAGGGCGGAGCTGGCGCAGCCGGGTCTTCAGTTCACCAGCAACGAGCAGTTCAACCAGCTGTTCACCATGCACGGCACCGTCATGCTGCTGATGTTCGCGACCCCGTTGTTCGCGGGCTTCGCCAACGAGCTCATGCCGCTGCAGATCGGCGCCCCCGACGTCGCCTTCCCGCGGCTGAACATGGTCAGCTACTGGCTCTTCACCTTCGGCAGCCTCATCGCCCTGTCGGGCTTCATCACCCCGGGCGGCGCGGCCAGCTTCGGCTGGTTCGCCTACACCCCGCTGTCGAACGCGATCAGCTCGCCGGGAATCGGCGGCGACCTGTGGATCGTCGGCCTGACCATCAGCGGTCTGGGCACGATCCTCGGCTCGGTGAACTTCATCACCACGATCATCTGCATGCGCGCGCCCGGCATGACGATGTTCCGCCTGCCGATGTTCACCTGGAACGTCCTGCTCACCTCGATCCTGGTGCTGATGGCCTTCCCGGTGCTCGCCGCCGCGCTGCTGGCGCTGGAGTCCGACCGCAAGCTCGGCACGCACATCTTCGCCTCCGAGACCGGCGGCGCGCTGCTCTGGCAACACCTGTTCTGGTTCTTCGGGCATCCGGAGGTCTACATCATCGCGCTGCCGTTCTTCGGCATCGTGACCGAGGTGCTGCCGGTCTTCAGCCGCAAGCCGCTGTTCGGCTACATCGGCCTGGTCGGCGCGACGATCGCCATCGCGGGTCTGTCGATCACCGTGTGGGCGCACCACATGTTCCCCACGGGGCAGGTGCTGCTACCGTTCTTCTCCTTCATGACGTTCCTCATCGCGGTGCCCACCGGGGTGAAGTTCTTCAACTGGATCGGCACCATGTGGCGCGGCCACCTGTCGTTCGAGTCGCCGATGCTGTTCTCGATCGGCTTCCTGGTGACGTTCCTGTTCGGCGGCCTGACCGGCGTCATCCTGGCCTCCCCGCCGCTGGACTTCCAGGTCTCCGACTCCTACTTCGTGGTCGCGCACTTCCACTACGTGGTCTTCGGCACCGTGGTGTTCGCGATGTTCGCGGGCTTCTACTTCTGGTGGCCCAAGTTCACCGGCAAGATGCTGAACGACACGATGGGCAAGATCCACTTCTGGACGCTGTTCGTCGGCTTCCACACCACGTTCCTGGTCCAGCACTGGCTCGGCGCGCAGGGCTTCCCGCGCCGCTACGCCGACTACAGCCCGATCGACGGCTTCACCGACCTCAACATGGTCTCCTCGGTCGGCGCGTTCCTGCTGGGCGCCTCCACGCTGCCGTTCCTCTACAACGTGTGGAAGACCCACAAGACCGCTCCGCAGGTCACCGTGGACGACCCGTGGGGGTACGGCAACTCGCTCGAGTGGGCGACGTCCTGCCCGCCGCCGAGGCACAACTTCACCTCGCTGCCCCGCATCCGGTCCGAGCGCCCGGCGTTCGACCTCAAGCACCCGCACATCCCGGCCCGTGAGCTGGAGGAGAACCGATGAAGGTCCAGGGCTGGTTGTTCATCCTGTGCGGCGTCTTCTTCGCCGCCGTGGACGTCGTCTACTGGTACTGGTCCAAGGAGCCGGTCGGCACGACGGCGATGGCCATCTCGGTGGGCTTCGCGTTCATGATCGGTTACTACCTCATGTACACGGCCCGCCGGATCGGCGATCAGCCGGAGGACGACAAGCAGGGCGAGATCAGCGAGGGCGCCGGCGAACTCGGCTTCTTCAGCCCGCACAGCTGGTGGCCGCTCTTCGTCTGCCTGGCCGTCGCGCTCAGCGCGGTCGGCCTGGTCATCGGCTGGTGGCTCTTCCTGATCGGCGTGTTCGCGATCGTGATGAGCATGATCGGTTTCGTCTTCGAGTACTACCGGGGCAACTTCTCGCACTGACCTCGCGTTTCACCGCCATCCGAGCGGGTCACGGAAAAGCTTCCGTGGCCCGCTTTTTGGCGTTTATTTGGCGCCTAGGGTGGATGTCTTATGTGGTGAACCGCTTACTCCGGGTAATAACTGAATCAGTGGTTCAGTCCGGGACAGGGGAGTTCATGTGGGGCACGCGATCCGTGGTTCGAGCCAGGGAGCGGGACTGCTGACTCTCGCGCTGGTGGCCTCCTGCTCGGGAAACACCGCCGTACAGGGCGGCCGGACGCCACAGGCGTCGCAGAACTCACCCGCCGCCGTCGCCGCGGCCGTCGTCACCGTGGCCCCTCTCGACAGGACCAGGGGCGTTCCCACGGACACCCCCGTCCTGGTCGCGGCGCAGGGCGGTACCCTGCGGCAGGTCGCCGTCAGGGCCGTGAAGGGCGCCAAAGGCTCCCTGCCGGGCGTTCTCAGCGCCGACGGTACCCAGTGGCGCAGCAGGGGCGTCGCGGCTCCAGGGGCCTCCTACGAGGTCTCCGTGACGGCCGTCAACCCGGCGGGCGCCGTCACCACCACGACCTCCTCCTTCTCCACGGTGAGGAAACGCGAGGCCTTCGCGATCGAGAACTTCATGCCGGGCAGGGACACGACCGGCCTGACCGTCGGGGTCGGCATGCCGGTGATGATCACCTTCGACCGCGACGTCACCGACCGGGTCTCCATCGAGCGCAACCTGTTCGTCCGCACCTCCAGGCCGGTCCTGGGGGCGTGGCACTGGTTCGACGCCCGGAACGTTCACTTCCGCCCGAAGAAGTTCTGGCCCGCCGGTACGAGGGTCCGGGTCGAGGCCCGCCTGGCGGGGGTACGCGGCGGCAACGGCCTGTACGGAGCGGCGAACAAGACCGTCAACTTCAAGATCGGCCGCTCGCAGATCACCCGGGGCAGCGTCCAGACGCACCACCTCACGGTGAAGCGCGACGGCAAGGTCGTCCGCGAGATTCCCATGAGCGCCGGGCAGGGCGGCAACTGGAAGTACCACACGACCAGCGGCGTGCACCTGGCCATGTCACGGGAGAACGTCACCGTCATGACCTCCCCGGGCATCGGGCCCGGTTCCCCCGGCTACTACCGGCTGACCGTCTACGACACCGTCCGCATCTCCAACAGCGGCGAGTACATCCACGCCGCTCCGTGGTCGGTCGGCTCCCAGGGCAACTCCAACGTCAGCCACGGCTGCGTCAACGTCAGCCCGAGCAACGCCAAGTGGTTCCTGGACAACACCCTGATCGGGGACCCGATCATCATCACCGGCTCGCCCCGCGTCCTGGAGCCCCTGAACGGGTGGGGCCACTGGCAGGAGAGCTGGAAAGAGTGGCTCAAGTGGAGCAGCCTCAAGCACTTCAACACCGACGACGTCTGACCGGCGGCGTCCTGACGCCCCCTGGGAGCGCCGGGGACACGGGACGAGTTGTGGGTGGCCTCGGCCGGGGAAAGGCCCGCAGAAGCCTTCTGGGGGCCTCCGCGGGGGTCTTGTGGCAGCTCAGGGGCACCGTCGTGCCCGTCGTCCGGCACCACTCGGAACCGTCGTCAGGTGACGTGCGGAGCCGTCGTCCGGTGCGTGCGAGGCCGTCTTCCGACTTCCGAGGACATGCGAGACCGTCTTCCGGGGACATGCGAGCTTCCGGGGACATGCGAGGCCGTCGTCCGAAGACGCCTCCGGTGACGCGCGAAACGGAGGGCCCGGACACCATGCGGTGTCCAGGCCCTCCGGGTGGCGTCAGCCGTGGCGGGTCAGCGGGTCAGGGACTTGTCGTCTCCGGCCTTGCCGACCGTCGCGTGCTCCCCGTGACCCGCGCCGATGGCGTCGTGGTCCTCGCCGTGGCCGTGACCGTCGTCGAGCGGGATCTTCTCGCCGCCGTACGCCGCGCTCATCTTGGCGCGCAGCCTGCCGAGCGGGCCGCGCATCCCCTTGGACGGGATGTCGTCGCGGTTCTTCGGGCCCGCGCCGCCTCCGGAGACGATCGGGATCGCCTCCTTGCCCCGCATGTGGGCCTCGATGGCCTCGTTCGGCGGGACGTGGACCTCGATGTACTCGCCGTGGGGCAGCCGCTTGATCACACCGGACTCCACGCCGTGGCTGATGATCGCCGCGTCGCTGCGCTGCAGGCCCAGGCAGATCCGGTAGGTGATGATGTACGCCAGCACGGGGCCGGCGATCACCAGGAACCGGCCCGCGTAGGTCGTCCAGTTCAGCGAGATGTGGAAGAACGCGGAGATCTCGTCGTTGGCGCCCAGCAGCCACAGGACGCCGTAGAACGTGACCGCCGACATGCCGATCGCGGTGCGGTGCGGGTTGTTGCGGGGACGCTCCGCGACGTGGTGCTCGCGGCGGTCGCCGGTGACCCACTGCTCGATGAACGGGTACAGCGCCAGGCCCGTCATGACGATGCCCATCGGCACCAGGGCCGGGATCAGCACGCTCATCGCGAGCGTGCCCCCCGCGCCGCCGAAGAGGTTGAGCTCCCAGGCGGGCATCAGGCGCAGCGAGCCTTCGAGGAAGCCCATGTAGAAGTCGGGCTGCGAGCCCGCCGAGATGTCGGCGGGGGTGTAGGGACCGAACAGCCAGATCGGGTTGATCTGGGCGAAGGTGCCCAGCAGCGCGATGACCCCGAACGTGAACATGAAGTAGGCGCCGGCCTTGATCATGAAGGCCGGGTAGAACGGCGCGCCCACCACGTTCTCGTTGGTGCGGCCCTTGCCCGGCATCTGCGTGTGCTTCTGGACCCACATCAGGATCATGTGAGCCGTGATGAGCGCGAGCAGGATGCCCGGGATGAGCAGGATGTGCAGCGAGTAGAAGCGCGCGATGACGTCCTCGCCCGGATACTCGCCGCCGAAGAGGAAGAAGGTGATCCAGGTGCCGACCAGCGGCAGCGAGATCGCCACACCCTCGGTGATCCGCAGACCGGCGCCGGAGAGCAGGTCGTCGGGCAGGGAGTAACCGGTCAGGCCCTCGGCCAGCGCCAGCGTGAGCAGCAGCACGCCGATCAGCCAGTTGAGCTCGCGCGGCTTGCGGTAGGCGCCGGTGAAGAACACCCGGAGCGCGTGCACCATCATGCCGCCGATGAACAGCAGGGCCGCCCAGTGGTGCATCTGCCGCATCAGCAGGCCGCCGCGCACGTCGAAGCTGATGCTCAGCGACGAGGCGTACGCCTCGGACATGGTGACGCCCTGCAGCGGGCCGTACGAGCCGGCGTACTCGACGTGGCCCATGCCGGGCTTGAAGAAGAACGTCAGGAACGTGCCGGTCAGCAGCAGGATGATGAACGAGTAGAGCGCGATCTCACCCAGCAGGAACGACCAGTGGTCGGGGAAGATCTTCCGCAGGTTGCGCCGGAGGAAGTTTCCCGCGCCGATGCGGTCGTCGACGAAGGTGCTCGCACCCTCGATGGGCTTGGGCACGGTCTCGATGCTCATGACTTTTGGGCTCCGTTCTCACGGACCTCGGCCTCGGCGTCGCCGCGCTCCCAGAAGCTGGGACCGACAGGGACCGCGAAATCCGCCGTTGCGACGAGATATCCCTCATTATCGACGGCGATCGGCAGCTGAGGAAGCGGCCGAGCGGCCGGGCCGAAGATGACCTTGGCGCCGTCGGCGGCGTCGAAGGTCGACTGGTGACACGGGCACAGGATGTGGTGGGTGGTCTGCTCGTACAGGGCCGCGGGGCAGCCGACGTGCGTGCAGATCTTGGAGTACGCCACGATCCCGTCATGTGTCCAGTTCAGGTTAGTCCCGGATTTGAGCTCCTCGGGACGGAACTTGATCAGGATCAGCGTGGCCTTGGCCAGCGCGTTCAGGTCGTGCTCGTACCCTTCGGGCACCACGGAGAGGATGCCGCCGGGGGAGTTGAAGTCGGCGGCCCTGATGGGAGAGCCGCTTCCCTCGACGAGGAGCTTGCGCGGCTCGCCGTCCTTGGTCTTCTCTCCCCAGACGGTGTGCCGGAGCTTTTCCGGGAAGTTCGTGTAACTCGGGCCGAGGTCGCGCAGCAGGACCAGCGGGGCCAGACCGAGCGGGGCGGCGGCGAGCAACAGGGTGCGGCGCAGCAGCGGGCGCTTGACGATGCCGCTCTCGTTCGCGCCCTGCAGGAAGGTCTCGCCCACGTAGGACCTGGTCTCGGGGTCGGAGGCCATCGTGTGGCGCTCCTGGACCAGGTTGTACTTGGGCATGACCAGGCGGACCCAGGTGGTCAGGCCCGCGGCCAGCCCGAGCAGGGCCAGGGTGAGCGTGCCGCCCAGCGCGAGGTTGGAGACCTGCGTCTTCTCGATGTCGCCGACCTGGAAGACGACGTACGACACCACGAAGCCGATGCCCCCCAGGAAGGCGACCAGGAAGCAGAGGGCGGCGTACCGCTCGCCCTTCCTCGCGGTCGCCTCGTCCTGCGGGACCACCCCGGGAACCTGGACGACGTCCGTCTTCCTCGGCTCGTCGCGGCCGAGAAGCGAGGTGCTCGCCGCCGGGGAGGGGGTGCCGATCACGCGCTTCGGCGCGCGCTCCTCCGGCTGCTCGATGTCGTGATTGTTGTCAGTCATTTGGCCTGTCGCCTCTTCGCGGTGATCCAGATGGCGGCCAGGGAGAGGAGGCTGAGCCCGACGACCCAGGCCACCAGACCCTCCGTGACCGGGCCGATGCGGCCGAGACCGGCGCCGCCCGGGTTGGGCTCCTCACGCACGCCCACGATGTAGGCGATCATGTCCCGCTTCTGCTCGGGGGTGATGATGCTGTCGTTGAACACCGGCATCGCCTGCGGGCCGGTGATCATCGCCTCGTAGATCTGCTTCTCGGTGGCCTCGTGGAGCGGCGGTGCGTACTTGCCCTGGGTCAGGGCGCCGCCGGAGCCGACGAAGTTGTGGCACTGGATGCAGTTCGCGCGAAACAGCTCCCCGCCCTTGGACTTGTCGCCCTTGGAGGCGTCGACCTGCTCGTCGGTCGGGACGGTCGGGCCGCCGCCGAGTGACTGCACGTAGGCGGCGAGCTGCCGGACGGTGTCCTCGTTGACCCAGGGCGCCAGGGGCTTGCGCGGTGCCTGCGCGCCGGGGTTGGCCAGGGGCATGCGGCCGCTGCCGACCTGGAAGTCCACGGAGGCGGCGCCGACGCCGATCAGGGTCGGACCCTGCGCGGTGCCCTCGGCGTTGAGGCCGTGGCAGCTGGAGCAGCTCTGCTCGAAGAGTTTCTTGCCCTCCGCCACGTCGTCGGCCCTGCCGGACGCGATGGCGGCGTCGGCCTGCCGGCTGGGGGAGATCGCGAGCGCGACGGTGTAGACCCCGCCGATCAGGCCCAGGGCCAGGAGCAGGACGGCGTATCTCGCGAGGGGATGCCGCCGCCCAGCGGTGATCCTATTCACAGAGATCCCCGATTCCTTAGTGAATGCCATAGATGGTTACGAAAAGGCCAATCCAGACCACGTCGACGAAGTGCCAGTAGTAGGACACGACGATCGCGCTGGTCGCCTGCTCACGGGTGAAGCGCTTCGCGGCGTACGTGCGTCCCAGCATGAACAGGAACGCGATCAGTCCACCGGTCACGTGCAGGCCGTGAAAGCCCGTGGTCAGGTAGAACACGGAGTCGTACGCGGAGTGCGACAGCGTGTGCCCCTCGTGGACCAGCTGGCTGTACTCGTACAGCTGGCCGCCCACGAACACGGCGCCCATCAGGAAGCTGACGATGTACCAGAAGCGCAGCTTGGCGACCTGGCCCTTCTCTGCCGCCCACACGCCCAGCTGGCAGGTCACACTCGACAGGACCAGGATGATCGTGTTGGCCAGGGCGAACGGGACGTTCAGATGGGCCTCGGGCCAGGGCAGGCCCTGGCCGATGCTCACCGACCGGATGGTGAAGTACATCGCGAACAGCGCCGCGAAGAACATGAGCTCGGAGGACAGCCAGACAATCGTCCCGACGCTGACCAGATCGGGTCTGCGGGACGAGTGTGCTGTCGTCGTCGTTGAAATTGCGGATGCTGTCGCCACGGGCAGCATTATTGCGGCTCTCCTGCTCGGGTCGCCGCACGACCCCCCGATAGCGGGTGCGCACGTCCCCCCAAAGTGGACGTATGGGGCAATTCGCTCGCCGTCGGCTCCGGCCTGGGTCTCCGGACCGGCTGACCGGTAGCATCCCAGGTGACCATACATCGACGAGGGATAGTGAGCGCGACCGTGAGCACCGACGACAAGATGAGGGTCCTCGTCTACAGCGACGACGCGAGCACCCGCGAGAAGGTGCGGCAGGCGATCGGCCGCCGCCCCGCCGGCGACGTGCCCCTCGTGGAGATCGTGGAGTGCGCCACCCACGCCAAGGTCGTCCAGCACTTCGACTCCGGGGAGATCGACGTCGCGGTGCTCGACGCCGAGGCACAGCCGGCCGGCGGCATGGGCGTGGCCCGCCAGGCCAAGGACGAGGTCCACGACTGCCCGCCGATCTGCCTGCTGATCGCCCGCCGCGACGACCGCTGGCTGGCCGAGTGGTCGCGGGCCGAGGCCGTCGTGCCGCAGCCGATCGACCCGGTCGTCCTCGCCGAGACCGTCGCCGACCTGATGCGCCGCCGCCTGTCCACCCGCCTGTCCGCCCGGTAGACCCCCCGGAAACCCCCCTGGAGACCTCCATGGACGCGCGCACCACCTGGCCCGCGCTGTTGTCCGCCCTGATCGCGGGCGAGCACCTGACGGCCGACGAGGCCGCCTGGGCGATGAACCAGATCATGTCCGGCTCCGCCACGTCCGCCCAGATCGCGGGCTTCGCGGTGGCGATGAGGGCGAAGGGCGAGACGGTCGCGGAGGTGACCGGCCTGGCGCGCACGATGCTGGAGCGGGCCACCCCGCTGTCGGTCGAGGGCCCCGTCGTCGACGTCGTCGGCACCGGCGGCGACCGGGCCCACACCGTCAACGTCTCCACCATGGCCGCGATCGTGGCCGCCGCGGCGGGGGCCAGGGTCGTCAAGCACGGCAACCGGGCCGCCTCCTCCTCCTGCGGGGCCGCCGACGTCCTGGAACACCTCGGGATCGTGCTCGACCTGGCCCCGGCCGACACCGCCAGGGTCGCCGTCGAGGCCGGGATCGCCTTCTGCTTCGCGCCGGTGTACCACCCGGCGCTGCGCTTCGTGGGCCCCACGCGCAAGGAGCTCGGCGTCCCCACGATCTTCAACTTCCTGGGCCCGCTGACCAACCCGGCCAGGCCCGCCGCCCAGGCGATCGGCATCTTCGACGCGGGGATGCTCCCCACCGTCGCGGGCGTCTTCGCCGAGCGCGGGGTCTCCGCGCTGGTCTTCAGGGGCGACGACGGGCTGGACGAACTCACCATCGCCACGACCTCCACGGTCTGGGTGGTGCGCAGGGGCGCCCTGGAGAAGGTCGTCTTCGACCCGGCCGCCCTCGGCATCCCCAGGGCGGCGCCCGACGCGCTGCGCGGGGGGGACGTGGTGTTCAACGCCCAGGCCGTCCGCGACCTGGTCGGCGGCAAGACGGGGCCGGTCCGCGACGCGGTGCTGCTGAACGCCGCCGCCGCGCTGGTCGCCCTCGACGGCGCGGGCGAGGGCGCGGACGACGGTGCCGGTGACGGTGCCGGCGACGACCTGAACGCCGCGATGGCCGCGGGGTACGAGCGCGCGACGAAGGCCGTCGACTCCGGTGCCGCGGCCGAGACCCTCGACCGCTGGATCGAGGTCAGCCGGGCACTGAAGCCGTCCTGACCTTCGCCGGGGAGGGGGCCGGGCGAGGCCCCGGCCGCCTCGCCCGCCAAGGCCGTCCCGGCGGCGTCGTCCCGGACGGCCGGAGGCGTTCCGGCCCGCGGCCGGGAACCGTCCCGGCCGGGCGGCCGGAGTCGCCACGGCGCGCCGGGCCGTCCCGGCGCCGGAGGTCCTCCTCTCGTGGGCGGATGCAAGATCCGCCCACGAGGGGATGCAGCGTCCCGGGCGGCCGTTCTAGATTGCGGCCATGTGGCGTGCCGACCTCCTGACCGGGCAGATGTTCCCCATCCTGCTGTCGTGCGCGACGCTCGTCCTGTGCGTGGCCGTGGCGGGCCTGGTGCGGGAGCGCAGGCTCCTGCTGCTGAGGCTCAGGTCCTGGGAGACCAGGTTCGCCGACCAGGGGGAGGCGCTGGCCGGCGCCCAGCTCGCCCAGAGGCGGGCGCGCATCGCCCGGGAACTGCACGACGTCGTCGCCCACGGGATCAGCATGATGACGCTCGGGGTGGGCGCCGGTCGAATGATCATGGACAAGGACCCCGAGCGGGCCAGGGAGACCCTGAGGGTGGCCGAGGAGTCGGGGCGCCAGGCACTCGTCGAGCTCCAGCGCACCCTGGCGCTGCTCGACCTCGACGGTCTCTCGGCCGGCAGGACGCCCCAGCCCAGGCTCTCCGACCTGCGCGACCTGCTCGCCGGGGTCAGGGCGCGGGGCCTGCGGGTGGACGTGGTCGAGGACGGCAGGCCCGCCGAGGTCGGGCTCGCCCTGGAACTGGTGGCCTACCGCATCGTCCAGGAGGCGCTCGACAACACCCTGCGGCACGCCGGTGCCCGCTCGGCCCGCGTCACGCTGCGCTGGCGGCCGGGTCTCCTCGACGTTCTCGTACGGGACGACGGCAGGATCGTCCCCGCGGCGGCCGCGGGGCACGGCCTGCTCGGCATGCGCGAGCGGGCCGCCCTCTTCGGCGGGACGCTGGCGGCCGGCACCCTGCCCGGAGGGGGGTTCGAGGTGCGGGCGCGGCTGCCCACCGCGGGCGAGACCGGCGGCCGTACCGGCGAGGGTGACGTCACCGTCACGGCGCGCCTCGGGCCGCGCCCGGGCCCCGCCGGCCCGGGTGAGGATCAGTCGGACTCGCCGAGGCCGATCGAGAAGGCGGCGTCCAGGTCGTGCCGCGAGTAGGCGCGGAAGGCGACGTGGGTCTCGGTGTGCAGCACCCCGTCCACCTTGTTGATCCGGCCGGGGACGACCTCGGCGATCTCCTCGTAGGCGGGGACGCGGACCATGGCCAGCAGGTCGTACTCCCCGGTTATGGAGTAGACCTCGCTCACCCCGTCGATCTCGGCGACCGTCTGGGCGACCTCGGAGATCCGGTCCACCTCGGCGTTGATGTGAACGATCGCGGTGACCACGAGCTTCCTCCTCGTTGAGTGCGGCATTTCGTCTCAGAAGCTATCAGCGCGGACGTCAGCGCAGCGGGCGGCCCTCGCGCGTCCGGCGCGGCTCGGCCGTCTGGTAGGCGCGGTCGATGCGGGCCTTGAGCCGCCCCGCGCCCGAGACGGGCAGGCTCCAGGTGCCCTCGACCTGCACCAGCCGCACCCCGGGGGTCTCCAGCCAGCGCAGGACGCACTCGGTCTCCTCGGCGCTGGCCGCGTGGACCGGCCCGGGGCCCGGCGGCACCGTCTCCGCGGTGGCGGTCAGCGCCTCGACGAACGGGGTGGGGTGGGCGCCCTTCGGCATCACCCCGGCCGAGGCGAGCCGCCCGTACCGGATGACGTGGATCTCCCAGGCGCCGCCCGGCAGGGGGGCGGCGGCGACCATCTGGGAGATCGAGGTCAGCGACCGCAGCCGCTGCATGCGGGCCGAGGTGCGGATGTAGGAGGCGAGCCGGTCGCGGTCGGCCGCGGCCTCCTCGTAGCGCTGGTCGAGGGCGAGCCGCTCCATCCTGGCCTCGATCGCGGAGAAGACCGGGGCCGCGTCCAGCTCCATCGCCCGGCGGGCCGCCACGACGTGCACGGCGTACTCGTCCGGGCTCTGGCGGCCCTCGCACGGCGCCCCGCACCTCCCGATCTCGGCGAGGGCGCAGGCGGAGCGCCTGGTGCGCGGGGTGATCCGCTCGGTGCACTGCCGCAGCGGGATCGTCTCGTGCAGGGCCGTGCGGGCGTCCTCGGCGGCGCGGGTGCTGTTGAACGGGCCGAGGTAGGAGGCCTCGTCGTCCCTGACCTCGCGGACGACCGACAGGCGGGGGAACGGCTCGTCGGTCAGCTTGAGCCAGAACATCTTCTCGGGGAAGCGCGACCTGCGGTTGTAGCGGGGCTTGGCCGAGCCGATCAGCCGCAGCTCCCTGACCTCGGCCTCCAGCGAGGTCGCGCAGGCGATCGACCTGACCCGCGCGGCGATGCCGATCATCTCGCGGACGCGCGGCCTGGTCTCGCTCGCGGTGAAGTAACCGCGCACGCGGTTGCGCAGGTTGGTGCTCTTGCCGACGTAGAGCGGGTCGCCGCCCTCGTCCTCGAACACGTAGACGCCGGGGCCGGCCGGCACCGAGTCGGCCAGGTGCCGCTTGCGGCGCTGCTCGGGGGTGGGCGCGCGGACGAAGCCCTTGAGCTCCTCCAGCGTCTGCACCCCGAAGGAGCCAGCCCGCTCCAGCAGGGCGTGCAGCACGTCGACGGTGGCCCGCGCGTCGGCGAGCGCCCGGTGGCAGGGCTCGGTGTGGCTGAAGATCTTGGCGAGCGTGGACAGCTTGCAGTTGGGCGCCTCGTCGCGGGTGAGCAGCTTGCGGGCCAGGTCGACGGTGTCGACCACCTGGTGGGCCGGCGGGGGATAGCCGTGCGCGGCGCAGGCCGCCCTGACGAACCCCAGGTCGAAGCCCGCGTTGTGCGCCACCAGGGTGGAACCGGCCGCGAACTCCAGGAAGGACGGCAGCACCGACTCGATCCTCGGCGCCGCCACCACCATGCTGTCGGTGATGCCGGTCAGCACCGAGATGAACGGCGGGATCGGCGAGCCGGGGTCGACCAGGGTGGCGAACTCGCCGAGCACCTCGCCGCCCCTGACCTTGACCGCCCCGATCTCGGTGATCGCGTGCTCGCCCGCCGAGACGCCGGTGGTCTCCAGGTCGAACACGACGAAGGTGATCTGGCTGAGCGGGGTGCCCAGCTCGTCGAGTGTTCCCTGCACGGCGTAGTCCACGATTCACGACCATAGAAGCCCCGACCGACATTTACCGCACCGGGCCCTTCCCGGGCCGGTGCGCGCCGGTGCCGGGAGAACCCGCGCCCTCCGGCGGCCGCGAGGGCCTCCGGAGGGCCTCCTGAGGGGCCTCAGCTCCAGTGACTCCCGTCCAGCATCCGTTCGAGGAGGGCCCGGTGCATCACCAGGTCGTCGGGGTCGTCGGGCATGGCCTGCTCGCCGAAGTGGACCTGGCGCTGCAGGACGCGGGCCATGATGATGCCGTGCCTGAGGGCGGCGTACGTCTCGTAGAACTCCATGTCCCGGGGCTTGTATCCCGTTATTTCGTGGTACGTCTGGCAGACGTCCTCGCGCCGCATGAAGTCGGGCATCCCCGGCAGTTCCATGAACTCGGTGATGTCCTGGAAGAAGGTGTGCAGGAAGATCATCCAGGAGATGTCCAGCTCGCGGGGGGCGATCGCGGCCATCTCCCAGTCGAGCACCGCCACCGGGGTGAAGTCGCGGTACATCACGTTCCCGATGCGGGCGTCGCCCCAGTTCAGCACGTCGGGCCCCGGCTCGGCCGGCCAGTGCTCCTCCAGCCAGCCGAACGCCCGCTCCAGCAGCGGGACGGGCATCGAGCCGTGCGCCCACTCGTAGTAGGCCCGCTGCTCGTCGACGTGCCTGCGCAGCGCGGTCCCGCCCGTCCCGGGGATCTCCAGGGGGCGCAGTTCCTCGGCGGTGAACGGGGCGTCGTGCAGCGTGGCCAGGATCTCGACGCTGCTCCGCTGCAGCCGGTCGCGGTCGGCGGGGGAGGCGTCCAGCAGCCAGCTCCCGAAGGTGTAGGGCATCACGTCCGGAGGCACGTCGCCGGTGAGCCGCTCCATCACGAAGAACGGGGCGCCCAGCCGCCCGGGGTCGGGCTCGTACCACAGGGCCCGGGGCGCGAGCACGCCCGCGCGCTCCCTGACCATCCGCATGACCTCGTACTGCCTGCCGAGGTCGTAGCCGGGGAAGACCGGCACCGCCTCGGCCGCCGGGGCCATCCTGGCGACGCACGCGAGGTCGTGCCCGCCCTCGGCGGAGGTCCAGGAGGCGTCGAAGAGCAGGGTCTCGCTGGACATGCCGTTGCCCGAGGGGCGGGACAGCGGGGAGACGGCGACGGGGGAGCCCACCCTTCCGGCGAGCCACGAGCCCATCCGCTCCCGCAACTCCTCGAGGTCGCGGGTCGATGTCCGCAGGCTCTTGTCGGCCTGCCGGCCGGGCTCGTTCGTCGGCTCGTCCATCGCGCTCTCCCGGGTGGCGTGCGTCACAAGGCGATCCGCACAGTCGTAACCCACCAGCAAGCGCTTGTCCACAAAGCGTTCACGGGCTCGTCGGCCACCGGTCGGCTCCCGGTCAGGTCGGGGTCAGGGTGCGGTAGCCGTACCCTTGACGTGAAGACCGATCCGAGTAGGGGCCGTGATGAGTTCAGCCGGAGAGGGCCTGTCTCGTCCGTTACCCGAGCAGGTTCGCTTACATGTCGTGGAGCTGGCCTCCCAGATTCTCGGTTCGATGCCCGCCGCCTCGGTGCCGCTGCCCCTGAAGGGGATCGCCAGGTTCGACCCCCGCAAGCGGGCCAGGCTGGGCGGGGCGCCGATCGCCGCGCAGCTGGAGACCGACAAGAAGTTCCGCGAGCTGGTCGCGGAGACGCTGACCGAGGGCTGGCCCGAGCTGGTCGCGAGCCTCGCCGAGGGCACGGTCCCGCCGGCCGCCGAGCCCGTCATGGTGGCCGCGGCCGCCTACCTGACCCGGCCGCCCGGCTGGGTGGACATGGTGGAGACGGCCCGCGCCGACCTGGAGCGGTCGGCCGCCGCGGCCGAGGGCTCGGCGCAGGAGCAGACGGTATCCCGGCTGCGCGAGCAGCTGGCCGCCCAGAAGACCGCGGCCAAGGAGGAGTCCGAGCGATTGCGCGAGCAGCTCAAGACCTCGCGCTCGGAGGTCTCCGACCTGCGCCGCAGGCTGCACGACGCCCGTGAGCGGACCAGGGCGGCCGAGGCGCGCGCCGCCGCCGCCCAGGAGGTGGCCGAGGAGGCGCGCGCCGCCGCGCTCTCGGCGGGGAGCACGGTGGAGAGCGAGCTGCGCCGCCTGCGCGAGCGGCTGGCCGACGCCGAGCGGCAGCTGGAGTCGACGCGCAGGGCCGCCCGCGAGGGCCGCAGCGTGGAGGACACCAAGGTGCGCATGCTGCTCGACGCCCTGCAGGACGCCGCCGCCGGGCTGCGCAGGGAGCTCGCCCTGCCCTCGGGCATCCACCGTCCCGCCGACTCGGTGGCCTCGGTGGCGCCCGGCGGGCAGGGGGTCCAGGCGGTTCCCGCGCGGGCGCTCGCCGACGACGACCCCGCCCTGCTCGACCAGCTGCTCGCGCTGCCGCAGATCCACCTGATCGTCGACGGCTACAACGTGACCAAGACCGGTTACGGCACGTTCACCCTGGCCGACCAGCGCACCCGCCTCCTCACCGGTCTCGGCGCGCTCTACGCGCAGACCCGCACCGAGCTGACCTGCGTCTTCGACGGCGCCGAGCTGAACGGGCCGGTCCCGGTGTCGGCACCCAGGGGGGTGCGCGTGATGTTCAGCGCCCCGAACCAGATCGCCGACGACCTGATCCGCCAGCTGGTCCGCGCCGAGCCCGCGGGGCGTGCGGTCGCGGTGGTCTCCTCTGATCGCGAGGTGGCCGAGTCGGTCCGCAGGATGGGCGCCAGGCCGGTGCCCTCGGTGCTTCTTCTCCGGCGTCTGGGGCGCGGGTAAACCTTTCGTGGTCGCCGGGCATCGGATCACCCAGGAGGATTGATTCGATGAAGAAGATCATAACGCTCGCCCTCGCCGTCCTGGCCGCCGGAGCGACCGTCACCACACCCGCGGCGGCCACGACGGCCGCCATCCCCAAGGGCTTCCTGCTGTACGAGAAGGACGCCGCCAAGAAGGACGACGACCCCGAGACCAACTGGCAGGTCGGCAACTCGGCGAAGGCCAGGCTGGCCGTCAACCCGTGTGACAGGAGCACGCTGGCCGCGACCGGCCGGGTGGCCGCGCGGACGGTGACCTTCACCGGCGTGCCGGACTTCATGAAGGTCGAGCAGGTGATCCTGTACGGTTCGCGGGCCTCGGCCGCCTCGGCCGTCGCCCAGGTGCGCGCCGCCCTGACCAGGTGCGGGGCCAGGACCGGCTCGGGTACCGGCTACCGCTACGCCTCCTCGCGCCTGACCGGGCTCGGCGACGAGGCGCTGAGGATCTCCGGGCAGGTCTACTACGGCAGGAAAGCCGGGGTGGGCGGCGACCGGAGCGTGCTGGTCAGGAAGGGCAACGCCGTCCTGGTCTACCTCTGGGCGGGCGAGTACGCCAAGCCCGCGAGGAGCGACTGGACCGTTCAGCTGCGTGACGCCAGGAGGATGACCGCCAAGATCTGCGCCATCGCCGCCTGCGGGTAGCGCGACCGGGCGGGGTCCGGGGCGGGCCGCTCCCCGCTCCCAGGGGCAGGAGCGGACCGCTTCCCGCGAAGGCGGACCGCCCCCGTGGCCGGGGCGCCGCCGCTCGCGAGACGGGCGCCGCCGGTCGCGGGTAAAGGGGTTCACCTGCAATTAAGGAGCAAACCCGGCGAAAAGGTGAGTCAATCATTACTTCTTCTGTACTATTCGCCGCAGGTCTGGTGCAGTCGGGAGGCGTTGACGTGGCCGTGGCGGGTTTGCCGGTTGGACTGATTCGGATACCGGTGGCGGCCGGGCTCGCTCTCGCGCTGCTGACGCTGCCGGTGGGCGGAGCGTCCGCCGAGCCGAGGCCGACGGCCGCCCAGGCCAAGAAGAAGCTGGAGAAGCTCAACGAGCAGGCCGACCAGGTCGTCGAGAAGTACAACCAGGCCTCGGAGAAGTGGAAGCGGGCCAGGAAGAAGTACAGCACGCTCAACGAGGACCTGACCCGCCAGAACGAGCAGGTCGCCGGGCTGCGCAAGGAGCTCGTCACGATGGCCGTCAGCACCTACCAGGTCGGCGTGGTCAACGGCTGGGAAGGCATGATCTACCAGGCCGATCCCGGCGCCCTGCTGAGCGGCCTGGCCGCCGCCGACCAGATGTCCACCTCCCGCGCCCAGTCCCTGAACGCCTTCGACGAGGCCACCAAGGCGCTGCGGACCAGCCGGGACCAGGCCAAGAAGGCGCTGGCCGAGGCCGACGAGACGCGTGACGAGCTGGCCAGGGAGAAGGCCAAGGCCGACAAGATGGTCAAGGCACAGACGAAGATCCTGCGCGAGCTCAACGCCTTCAGGACGGGCAACCCCGAGAGCGCCGGGATCCAGTACAACGGCTCCGCCTCGGGCAACGCCCGCGCCGCCCTGCAGTTCGCCTTCGCCCAGGTCGGCAAGCCCTACCAGTACGGTGGCACGGGCCCCGGCGGCTGGGACTGCTCCGGCCTGGTCCAGAGCGCCTGGCGCAGCGGAGGAGTCAGCCTCCCCCGCACGACCTGGGAGCAGTGGAGCTGGGGCGCGAGCCGCAAGGTCTCGCTGAGCGAGCTCCAGCCGGGCGACCTCATCTTCAGCGAGGGTCTCGGCCATGTCAGCATGTACGCGGGCAACGGCCAGATCGTGCACGCCCCGCAGACCGGCGACGTCGTCAAGGTCGTCCCGCTGTCCGCCTACGGCCGCCGCATCGTCGGAGCCGTCCGCCCCTGACCGCGCCGGGCCGCGGTCCCACCGGGGACGTCCAGGCCCCGCCTCGCGCTTGACGGAGCGCCGGGAAAAACCGGATGTGCCGGGCGCGTGGGTACTGCCAGCATCGGGACATGATCAAGTCATGGATGCCCGACGAGCTCGCGTACGCCGGTCCCGAGCACCTCGACGCCGCGTTCGTCGCCGGGTTCGACCGCAAGCAGGGCAGGCCCGACCCCGGGGAGGACCTCGCCGTGCTCGCGGGGCACGGCGTGGGGGAGGCGGCGACGGTCGTGGAGTTCGGCGCGGGGACGGGGCAGTTCGCCCTCGCCGCGGCGCGGCGGTTCCGGCGGGTGGTGGCGGTGGACGTCTCCCCGGCGATGCACGACTTCCTCGGCGCCCGCGCCGCCGAGGAGGGCCTCTCCGGCCTTGAGCGCGTGCGCGCGGGCTTCCTGTCGTACGAGCACGCGGGGCCGCCCGCCGACGCGGTCTACACCCGCCACGCGCTCCACCAGCTCCCCGACTTCTGGAAGGCCGTCGCGCTCGACCGCGTCGCGCGGATCGTACGGCCCGGGGGCGTCCTGCGCCTGCGGGACCTGATCTTCGACTTCCGGCCGGCCGACACCGACGCCGTGCTCGGCCGCTGGCTCGACGGCGCGGCGGACGATCCCGCGCTGGGCTACACCCGCGACGACTACGCCGAGCATCTGCGCACCGAGTACAGCACCTTCAGGTGGCTGCTCGAACCGATGCTCGACGCCGCCGGATTCGAGATCGTCGAGGCGGATTTCCGGGAGTCGATATACGGCGCCTACACGTGCGTCAGGCGCTGAGGTCACCCGGCCGGATCGTCCGGGACCGCTCCACGGGCGGTGAGTGTGATGAAGATTACATAAATCGTGATTTGTCGGACTAGCGAGAAGGGTGTGACGAGAGTCATATCTCAATAGCATAAATAGCCATTATGCAGGGATAACAGGAAGATCAAGAGGGGTAGTAGATCTTCCAATTTGGCGAATGCTTTGCCGAAAGTTGGAGATCGGGGTAACTTCTGGCGTCGCGACGTGCAAGCCACGCCGTCGCGGCGAATGTCGGTCTTCGGGCCGGTGTCCCTATAGAAATCCAACCGGCCGCCGCGCCCCCACCCGGGGGCAGGGCTCATCGCGGCGGCCCGCCGAATCTATGCAGCCAGGAGGCATGGAACCGGGGACCCAAAAGGCCCGATACAGCGTGGCCAGGGGTGAATCGGCGCGTTTGTGCCGTAGGGCATCTTCCAAGCCCGAATCCGTCAGCTAACCCGGTAGGCATCAGTGGAAGTCCCAAGGAGAAATCCTGTCTACCACCCCGTACAACCCCCGTCTGTCGCGCCTTTTCCGCCTTTCCCTCGGCGGCATCGCCCTCACCCTGACCGCCTCAGCCGGAGCGGTCACCCTGGGGTCCACGGCGGCGCAGGCGGTGGACGGCCCCTCCGAGATACTGGTCAACAGCGTGACCGGTGTCTCCGAGAAGGCCGGGAGCACCAAGAAGACCGCCTCTCAGGCCGGGACCAGGGCCAAGGCAGAAACCAAGGCCAAGGTCAAGGTCAAGGTCAAGGTCAAGAAGAGCAGGGCGGCACTGCAGAAGGTCCGGGCCGGTAAGGCGGTCTCGGCGGCCAAGAGGCAGATCGGCGATCCGTACCGGTGGGGAGCCTCCGGTCCCGGAGCGTTCGACTGCTCGGGGCTCGTCCGGTACGCCTGGCGGAAGGCGGGCGTGTCCCTTCCCAGGATCACGCACAGCCAGTACAGGTCGATCAGGAAAAAGGTCTCGTGGAGCAACTTGCGCCCCGGTGACCTGCTGTTCTTCAGTGGAAAGGGCCATGTCGGCATGTACGTCGGCAAGGGCAGGATGGTCCACTCGCCGAGCAGCGGCAAGACGGTCCGTGTCGTGAGGCTGGCGGGCTACTACAGGTCCTCCTTCGCCGGAGCGGTACGGCCCGGGGCCTGAGCCCCGTACGGCGCCCGGCACCCGCGTGAGCACGGAGCCCAGGTATGGAACCTGAGCCCGAGCCCGCGTCGGGGCACGCGCTCGAGCACATGCCCGAGCACGGAAAAGCGGCCCCGGCCCTCCACCAGGAGGGCCGGGGCCGCTCCATGCCGGTCGAGTACCATCGGCTCGTGTCCGTCCCGAAAGGGCGCCGCGCCGTGCTCGCCGGGATGCTGGCGCTGATGAGCGCCGGTCCGTTCGCCGGGACGGGACCCCTCCTGGCCGGAGCCGCGCCCCTCCCTCGCGCCCCCCGCCCCCTCGTCCCGTACGCCTCCCGGAGCCCGAGCGACCCCCGCGACCTGTGGCAGGGCGCCGCGGTCACCGTCCGGGGCGAGCACTCCCTCGTGATCGGCCACGGTGTCCCGGCCGGCGTCCTGCGGGATCTGGCGGCCAGGGCCGACCGGGCCCGCGCGACGATCGCGGCGATCTGGGGGCCGGTCCCCGCGGTCGTCCTCTTCCCCGCCACCGACGCCGAGGCCGCGGCGCTCGCCGGGGCCGGGAGCACCCGCGGCCTGGCCGCGATGGCGACCGCGGACCGGGTGATCGTCCTGCCGTCGGGGTACGCCCGGCTCACCGCGACCGGAAGGGACGTGGTGATCACCCACGAGCTCGCCCACGTGGCCACCGGCGCGACCCGCGGCGGTCGGGTGCCGATGTGGCTGTCGGAGGGCTTCGCCGACTACGCGGGCTACCGCGACGCCGGGATCGCGGTGCGCACGGCCGCCGCCGAACTGGCCGCCGAGGTGCGCTCGGGCGTCCTGCCCGACCGGCTCCCCGGCCCGGCCGACTTCGCCCCCGGCGCGCCGAGGCTCGCGCAGGCCTACGAGGAGGCGTGGCTCGCCTGCCGGTTCGTCGCGGAGCGCTTCGGGGAGAAGGCCCTGGTGAGGCTCTACGGTAGCGATGTCGAGAGCACGCTCGGCCTGCCGGTGGACGAGTTCACCCGAGCCTGGCGCGACTACCTCAGGGAGGAACTCACGTGACGCTGAGCATGACGGACACGCCCGCGGGCGTGCGGTCGGCGGGGTGGGCGCTGGCCGCCCTGGGGGTGGTCACGCTGGCGGTCGTGGCGTTCACCACGCCCTGGAGGGCGCTGCCCGGGGGGGCCCCGGCCGTCGCTCCCGATCCGGCCCGCGACTTCACCGCCGAGCAGATCGCCAGGGCCGAGACGTTCGACGCGCTGATCAGCCTTCCCGGCTATCTGTCGCTCGGCCTGACGCTGGTCGTGGCGGGGGTGCTGGTGGCCACCCCGCTGGGCGCGCGGCTCGCCGGCCGGCTGCCGGGGCCCTGGTGGCTGCGGGCGCTCCTCGGCGTGCTGGCGCTGTCGGTGGCCGTGGCGATCCTGCGCTGGCCCCTGGGGATGTGGTCGGAGAGCTACCTGCGCGACTTCGGGCTGTCCACCCAGGCCTGGCCGGCGTGGGCGGCCGACCGGGCCAAGAGCACCGGCATCGGCACCGCGCTGACCGCGATCATGGTGCTGGCGGTGATCGCCCTGGCGCGGCGCTACCGGCGCTGGTGGATCCCCGCGGCGGCCGGGGCCTTCGCCCTGACCGTGGTCGCCTCCTTCGCCTACCCGGTGCTCGTCGAGCCGGTCTTCAACGACTTCAGGCCGCTGGAGGCCGGGCAGCTCCGCGACGACCTGCTCGCCATGGCCGCCAGGGACGGCGTGCCGGTCGAGAACGTGCTCGTCGCCGACGCCTCCCGGCGGACCACCGCGCTCAACGCCTACGTCTCCGGATTCGGCGCGACCCGCAGGATCGTGGTCTACGACACGCTGCTCCGCGCGCCCGCCGGCGAGGTCGAGCTGGTGGTCGCCCACGAGCTGGGCCACGCCAAGGCGGGCGACGTGCTGTCGGGCACGCTCGTCGGCGGCCTGGGCGCGGCGTTCGGGGCGTGCCTGCTCTACGCGGTGACCTCCGCGGGGGCCGTACGGCGCCGGGCGGGGATCTCCTCCCTCGGCGACCCGAGGGCGGTGGGGCTGGTCATGGGGCTGCTGAGCCTGGCCACGGTCCTGTCGGGACCGGCCCAGAACCTGGTGAGCAGGCAGATCGAGGCCCGTGCGGACGTGCACGCGCTGGACCTGACCAGGGACCCGGCGACGTTCGTCGCCATGCAGAGACGACTGGCGGGTACCAATATTTCGGATTTGTCACCCGATCTAGTCGAATATGTACTTTATGCATCGCATCCCACGACGCCGCAGCGCATCGCCCTGGCGCGATCCTGGGCACGGCTGAACGGCCTCCCCGAACCGTGAGCCGCACGCTGGTCGTCACGAACGACTTCCCGCCCCGCGCGGGGGGGATCCAGTCGTTCGTGTACGGTCTCATCGCCCGCCGCCCGCCCGGCTCCGTCGTCGTCTACGCCCCCCGGTGGGCCGGCAGCGCGGCCTTCGACCTGCGCCAGCCGTACCCCGTCGTGCGGCACCCGACCTCGCTGATGCTGCCCACGCCCGCCGTCGCCCGCCGGGCCGCCGGGCTGGTCGCCGAGTTCGGGTGCGACACCGTGGTCTTCGGGGCGGCGGCGCCGCTCGGGCTGCTCGCGCCCCGGATGCGCGAGGCCGGGGCCCGTCGCGTCGTCATGGTCACCCACGGCCACGAGGCGGGCTGGGCCGGGATCCCGGTCGGCCGCCGGGTGCTCGCCAGAATCGGGGCGGACGCCGACGTGGTCACCTACCTGGGGGAGTACACCCGGCGGCGGCTGGCCAGGGTGATAGCGGCGGACAAGCTGGTGCGGCTCGCGCCCGGCGTCGACACCGGGGTGTTCCACCCGGGGGCCGGCGGGGAGCGGGTGCGCGCGCGACTCGGCCTGGGGGAGCGGCCGGTGGTGGTCTGCCTGTCCAGGCTGGTGCCGCGCAAGGGCCAGGACACGCTCCTGCGGGCCTGGCCAGGCGTGGTCGGGGACGTGCCCGGCGCGGTGCTCCTGATCGTCGGCGGGGGCCCGTACCGCAGGACCCTGGAACGGCTGGCCCGGCCGATGGGCGCTTCGGTGAGGCTCACCGGCCCGGTGCCGGAGGCGGAGCTGCCCGGCTACCTCGCCGCGGGCGACGTGTTCGCCATGCCGTGCCGTACCCGCCTGGGCGGCGTCGACGTGGAGGGACTCGGCATCGTCTACCTGGAGGCCTCCGCCAGCGGCCTGCCCGTGGTGGCCGGTTCCTCGGGCGGCGCCCCCGACGCCGTGCTGAACGGGGAGACCGGCCTGGTCGTCGACGGCACCCGTCCCGACGAGGTCGCGGCGGCCCTGGTCGGCCTGCTCAAGGACCCGGCCGGGGCGCGTGCGATGGGGGAGCGCGGTCGCGAGTGGGCGGCGCGCGAGTGGAACTGGGACCTCGCCGCCTCCCGCTTCGCCCGACTCCTGGAGCCCGCGGAGACCCCTTAGACGAGCAGGTCCCGATGCCGGGAACGGGTACGGAACAGGTACGGCGACGCGTACCGGCCGGTGAGCCAGCCCGTGAGGCACGTCCCTGGCGGGCCGGATGCCCCCGTGCCGTCCGGCGGCCGGACCGCGCCGACCGCCGCCCTCCGGCGCCACCGCGCCACCGGCCGGCCCGTCATCCGGTCACCGATCGCCCGCGGCCGCTGACCGGACCTCGAGCGAAACGGTCCCCGCCGGGTCGCAGGCCGGTCGGGAGGCCGCGCATCGTGAACGCATCGCGGAGATATCAACCGGGGCTCGCAGGATCGGTGTCACAAGGAAGCGCTACCAGGGAGTGTCCCCATGTCCACCACTGCCGTCGTCGTCACCGTCCTCGCCGCCCTCTGGGTGGGTTTCTCGGCCTTCTCTCTCCTCCGCCGCGCCGATTGGGTCGTGGAGCCGCTGACGGACTACGGCGTTCCCCGCTCGTGGTGGACCTGGCTCGGCGCGGCCAAGGCCGCGGGGGCCGTGGGCCTGCTCGTCGGCCTGTTCGTGCCGGTCATCGGCGTCCTGGCCGGGATCTGCCTGGTGCTGTACTTCACCGGAGCCGTCGTCACCGTGCTCCGGGCGCGCTCGTACTCGACCGTCGTCTTCCCCCTGCTGTACATGGGCCCGGTCATCGCCGCGCTGGTACTGGGACACGTCGCCTGACAGCGACGCGGATCACAGCCGCGGGCTGCCATGTCGCGCGCCGAGCCGCACGGAGACCCGCGGGCTCCGGGGTGCCCGGAGCCCGCGGAGACCCCTAGCTGTAGAGGGAGTCGACCTGCTTGGCGAAGTCGCGCATCACGATGTTGCGCTTGATCTTCAGGGTCGGGGTGAGGTGCCCGCTCTCCTCGCTGATGTCGATGTCGAGGACGGTGAACTTCTTGATCTGCTCGGCCTTGGAGACGAACCTGTTGGCGCCGTCCACCGCCTTCTGCACCTCGGCGACGATCGCCGGGTCGGAGCTGAGCTCGGTGAGGTCCGCCCCCGCCTTGCCGTTGGCGGCCTTCCACTGCTCCAGGGCCTCGACGTCGAGCGTGACGAGCGCCGCGACGAACGGCCTGTCGTCGCCGACCACCATCGCCTGGCTGATCAGCGGGTGGGCGCGGATGTGGTCCTCCATCGGGGCCGGGGCGACGTTCTTGCCCGCGGCGGTGACGATGATCTCCTTCTTGCGCCCGGTGATGCGGAGGTAGCCGTCCTTGTCGAGCTCGCCGATGTCGCCGGTGTGGAACCAGCCGTCCGCGTCGATCGCCTCGGCGGTGGCCTCGTCGTTGTTCCAGTAGCCCTGGAAGACGTGGCGGCCCTTGACGAGCACCTCACCGTCGTCGCCGATGCCGATGGTGACGCCGGGGAACGGCTTGCCGACGGTGCCGATCTTGTTGGCCCCCGGCATGTTGACCGAGGACGGCGCGGAGGTCTCGGTGAGGCCCCAGCCCTCCAGGGTCTCGATGCCCACGCCGCGGAAGAAGTGGCCGAGCCGCTCGCCGAGGGCGGAACCGCCGGACACCGCCGTCGTCAGCCTGCCTCCGGTCGCGGCGCGGATCTTGCGGTAGACGAGCTTGTCGAACAGGGCGTGCCTGAGCCGGAGGCCCAGCCCCGCGCCGCCCGCCGACTCCGCCCTGCTCCACGCGACGGCGGTGTCGGCCGCGGCGTGGAAGATCTTCCCCTTGCCCTCGGCGGACGCCTTCTGCTCGGCGCCGTTGTAGACCTTCTCGAACACGCGGGGCACGCCCAGCAGGAACGTGGGCTTGAAGGCCTGCAGGTCGGGGGCGACGTTCTTCATGTTGGGGGTGTGGGCGAGGATCGTGCCGGTCTCGATCAGCACGATCTCGATGATGCGGGCGAAGACGTGCGCGAGCGGGAGGAAGAGCAGCGCCGCCCTGCCGTCCACGACGAACAGGCGCTCCAGCGGTCCCTGCGCGACGTTCCTGGCGGTGAACAGCAGGTTGTCGTGGGTCAGGCTGCAGCCCTTGGGCCTGCCGGTGGTGCCCGAGGTGTAGACGATGGTCGCCAGGTCGGCGGTCCCGCGCCCGGTCCTGCGCTCGGCGAGCGTGCCGTCGGGGACCTCGGCGCCGAGCGCGGTGAGCTCGTCCAGGGCGCCGCCGTCGATGCGCCAGATGTTCCTGAGGCCCGGCAGGCCGGCCGCGTCCTCGCGGATGGTCTCCTCGTGCGACTCCAGCTCGGCGAAAACGGCCTTCGCGCCGCTGTCGGAGATGATCCAGGCGACCTGGTCGGCCGAGGAGGACTCGTAGATCGGCACGCCGACCGCCCCGGCGGTCCAGATCGCGTAGTCGATCACGGTCCACTCGTAGCGGGTGCGCGACATCAGGGCCACCCGGTCGCCGGGCTCCACCCCCGCCGCGATCAGGCCCTTGGCCACCCCGGCGACCTGGTCGCGGAACTCCCTGGCGGTGACCGCCGTCCAGTCGTCGCCGACCTTGCGCCGCAGGGCGACGACGTCGGGCTCCTCCTCGGCACGCCGGAACACCGTGTCGGTGAGGTTGGCGGAGGCGGGGACATCCACCAGCACGGGGACGCTGTACTCGCGCACGGGTCACTCCTGGAGACGCACGATCGATGGGGCTGCCTGGAAGTTATCGCGATAAGTTACGCATGAGTAAATTCGTCACCCAGGCGTTATGAAGAGGGATTTCACGGTAGCAACTACCGTCGCGCCGGACCGTCGGCCGCGCCGTGTGTCCCGTCACGTTCCCGCCTCGTCGGGTTCGTCCCATGTGGCCCTATTTATTGGTAGTTAGGATGTCCGGCATGCGGGTTCATGTCGTCAGCGATGTGCACGGAAGAGCCGACGCGCTGGCCCGCGCGGGAGACGGCGCCGACGCGCTGATCTGCCTGGGCGACCTGATCCTGTTCGTCGACTACGAGGACCACTCCCAGGGCATCTTCGCCGAGCTCTTCGGGGCCGAGCGGGCGGGGGAGTTCATCGCGCTGCGGACGGCCAAGCGGTTCGACGAGGCGCGGGCGATGTCCTCCGCGCTGTGGGCCTCGCTGGAGGGCGACCCGCGCGACCACATCGAGCGCTCCGTCCGGCGGCAGTACGGCGAGATCTTCGCCGCGATGCCGACTCCCGCGTACCTCACCTACGGCAACGTGGACCTGCCGGTCTACTGGCCCGAGTACGTCAGGGAGGGCCACCACGTGCTCGACGGCGAGACCGTGGAGATCGGCGGCCTGCGTTTCGGCTTCGTCGGGGGCGGCCTGCGCACCCAGTACCGGACGCCGCACGAGATCGACGACGAGGAGTTCGCCCGCAAGGTCGAGGCCGTCGGCGAGGTCGACGTGCTCTGCTGCCACATCCCTCCCGCGATCCCCGAACTGCTCTACGACGTGGTCGCCCGGCGCTTCGAGCGGGGCAGCGAGGCCACCCTGGAGGCGATCAGGCGGACCCAGCCGCGCTACGCCCTCTTCGGCCACGTGCACCAGCCCCTCGCCGCCCGCACCCGGATCGGCAGGACCGAATGCCTCAACGTGGGGCACTTCCGGAACAGAGGCGTCCCCTACGTCCTGGAGTGGTAGCCGCGCGGTCCGGCAGGACGCCATCCCTCATCCGGGCGGCGATCCTTCGGCATCCGGGCGGTGATCCTCCGACGGGAGCGGCGGACGCGCGAGGTGCCCGCTTCGTGCCGCCGCCTCCCGCCGGCGCGGTGGCCGCGCCCGGCCCCGCCGGGCGTACGCGGACGATCGTGAAGCAGTACGGTTGCCCCATGGCTGATCGCACCACCTCCAGCATCACGATCGGCGCGGACCGGTCGACCATCATGACGGTCATCGCCGACTTCCCCTCGTACCCGGAGTGGGCCGGGCAGGTGAAGGCCGCGCGGGTCCTCTCCACAGGGGAGGACGGCCGGCCGGAGACGGTCCGGTTCGTTCTCGACGCGGGCGTGATCAGCGACGAGTACACCCTCCGCTACACCTGGCACGGTGACGAGTCCGTCGACTGGAGCGTCGCCGAGGCGGGAAAGATGGTCTCCGGGCTCACCGGAAGTTATCGTCTTGCCGACGCGGGCAGCGGCACCGAGGTGACGTACGAGCTCGCCGTCGACCTCAAGGTGCCGATGATCGGCATGATCAAGCGGAAGGCGGAGAAGGTCATCATCGACACCGCCCTGAAGGGGCTGAAGAAGCGCGTCGAGACCCCATGAGGGAGCGGGGCGCGCGGCACGGCGCGGTCGCGGAGCGGAGTCCCGCGCCCTCCCGCCGGGAGTCGGCGTGAGCAGGGTCCTGCTCTTCACCGGCAAGGGCGGCGTCGGCAAGACGACCGTCGCCGCCGCCACGGCCACGCTCGCCGCCAGGTCCGGGCTGAAGACCCTGGTGGTCTCCACCGACACCGCCCACTCGCTGGCCGACGCCCTCGGTGTGCGGGCCGGCGGGGAGCCCACGGAGATCGCGCCCGGTCTCTCCCTCCACCAGGTCGACACCCAGAGGGCGCTGGAACGCCAGTGGGGTGAGCTGCGCGACTACGCCAGAGGCGTCTTCGCCGAGCTCGGCCTCGACGAGGTGACCGCCGAGGAGATCACGGTGCTGCCCGGCGCCGAGGAGGTCATCGCGCTGCTGGAGCTGCGCGAGCAGGCGCGCACCGGGCTGTGGGACGTCATCGTCATCGACTGCGCCCCGACCGCCGAGACGCTCCGGCTGCTCGCCCTGCCCGAGGCCCTCGACTGGCACGTGAACCGGTTGCTGCCCATCGGCAGGCGGCTGCTGGGCACCATCTCCCCGCTGGTCCGCCGCCTGGCGCAGGTCAGCATGCCGGAAGACCAGGTGATCGGCGCGGGCGAGCGGCTCCACCGGGGCCTGATGGAGGTGCGCGAACTGCTCACCGGGCCCGGGGCGAGCGTCCGGCTGGTGCTCACCCCCGAGGCCGTCGTGCTCGCCGAGGCCCGGCGCACGCTCACCTCCCTCAGCCTGTACGGCTACCGGGTGGACGCGGTGATCGCCAACCGTGTCTTCCCCTCCGAGGGCGCCGACCCGTGGCGGCGGAAATGGGTGCGGGCTCAGGCCCGGCACCTGGCCGAGGTCGGGGAGTCCTTCGCGCCGCTGCCCGTGCACACCGTGCCGTACCTCGCGGCCGAGCCCGTCGGCCTCGACGCCCTCGCCGCCGTCGCCGAGGCCATGTACGGCGAGGGCGACCCCTTCGCCCCGCCCTCCGTCGACCCGCCGCTGCGGATCACCGCCGAGGGCGAGCTGATCCTGGCCCTGCCGCTCGCGGACAAGGACGAGGTGGATCTGGCGCGCAAGGGCGACGAGCTGATAGTCAACGCCGGTTCCTACCGCCGGGTCCTGGCCCTGCCCGCCGCGCTGGCCCGCAGGTCGGTGCGGGACGCCGCGCTCCGAGACGGGTTTCTCCGGGTACGGTTCGAATCGGGAGGGCCTGATGACCGATAACACGAACGACGCAGAGAAGACCCCGAAGCCGCGCGCGCCGAGGAAGCCACGGAAGGCCGCAGGCGCCGTGACGCCGCCGTCCGAGGCCATAGGCGCCGAGAGCACCGAGAGCACCGAGAACATCGGGATCGCCGGAAGCACCGAGGGCGCCGAGGGCGCCGGCAAGGCTCAGAAGGGCCGGCGCGCGGGGAAGACGACCCAGAAGGGGCGGAGCGCGGACCCGGCGGGGAAGTCCCCGAAGGGCGGGCGCACCGGATCGTCCGAGTCCGTCGAGTCCGTCGTGCGGGTCGAGCGGGCCGAGGCCGTCGAGCGGCCGGAGAACGCCGGGAAGCCCACGGGGGGCGAGCGCGTCGAGAAGGTCGCGCGCCTGGAGGTGGTCGAGGTGGAGGCCGTGGCCGAGGCCGCGCCTTCCGAGCGGGCTCCGAGCTCCGAGCAGGACCCGAGCCCTGAGCAGGCCACGGGTTCCGAGGGAGCCTCGGGTCCGGCGCAGACCGATCGCGACGCGCGCGCCGAGTGGTTCGAGGAACGCGCCAGGCGGGCCAGGCAGGAGGAGCGGGCCGGATGGACCCCGTGGGCCCGGCCCGGCGACCGCGCCGGGTCCGTGGAGCGCGAGAAGGACAGCGCGGCCGGAAAGCAGGAAAAGGAACGGGCACGGGACGAACGAGCGCGTGACGAGCGGTCCCAGAGCGGCAAGGACCCGCTGGGCACCGCCGCCGAGGAGGCGTTCAAGCTCTTCGACACGCTGCAGCAGAAAGCGACCAGGGAACTGCGCAAGAACCTGATCAAGGGCACGATGACCGGGGTCGGCGGCGCGTTCTCCGGTGGTGGCCGCAGAAGAGAGCGGGACGTGTGGGAGGAGGCGGTCTCGGAGCATGAGGAGTACATCTGCCGGGCCTGCCCCGTCTGCCGCGCGATGGCCGCACAGCGCGAGTCGGGCGGTGGCGGTGCCGTCACCGACCACCTCATGCAGGCGGGCACCGAGCTGTTCGCCGCCTTCAAGTCGGCCGTCGACGGACTCGGCAAGCCCGCTCCCGCGCAGCGGGAACGGGAGCGCGAGCGAGGAGACACCCCCGTGGAGCACATCGACCTGGGGTGAGCCCAGGGGGAGAGGATGAATGGACAATGGCGCTGACCATCGGTGTGGACATTGGCGGGACGAAGGTCGCGGCGGGAGTCGTGGACGAGGACGGCCAGATCGTCGAGCATCTCTTGCGGCCCACCCCGGCGGAGAATCCGGACCAGGTCGCCCACACGATCGGTGACGCGATCCTGGAGCTCTCCAAGGGCCGGGAGATCGAGGCCGTCGGTCTCGGCGCGGCCGGGTTCGTCGACGAGACCAGGTCCATTGTCCGGTTCGCCCCCAACCTCGCCTGGCGCGAGGAGCCCCTGCAGAAGAAGGTCTCCGACATGGTCGGCCTTCCCGTCGTGGTGGAGAACGACGCCAACGCGATGGCGTGGGGCGAGGCCAGGTTCGGCGCCGGTCGCGGCGAGACCCACCTGGTGTGCGTGACCGTCGGTACCGGCATCGGCGGCGGCATCGTGTTCGACGGCTCCCTCTACCGGGGGCGCTGGGGCATGGGCGCCGAGCTCGGCCACATGCAGGCGGTTCCCGGCGGACGTCTGTGCGGGTGCGGCAACCTCGGCTGCTGGGAGCAGTACGCCAGCGGGAGCGCCCTGGTCAGCGAGGCCAAGAGGATCGCCGAGGCCGAGCCGGACCAGGCGGTCAAACTCCTGGAGATCGCCGGAGGAACGCCCGACCAGATCGAGGGTCAGGAGGTCACGGAGGCCGCCCGGCAGGGCGACCCGGCCGCGCTGGCCGCGTTCTCCTCGATGGCCCGCTGGATCGGCCAGGGCCTGGCCGACCTCGCCGCGGTCCTCGACCCGGGCTGCTTCGTCCTCGGCGGTGGCGTCTCGCGTGCCGCCGACCTGTGGATCGACGAGACCCGCGAGTTCTACAACACCCATCTGAGCGGCCGGGGGCACCGCCCGCTGGCCGACATCCGCTGCGCCGAGCTCGGCGCGGCGGCGGGTCTGGTGGGTGCCGCGGATCTCGCCCGCAGGCGCTGACCGCTTCCGGCGCGTACGGCCGCCCGCATGCCGATGAGGGCGGGCGGTCGGCACGTCCGGCGGTGAGCGTGCCGGCCGGGGTGAACGGCCGGCACGCCCGGCGGTGAGCATGCCGATCGGAGCGGGCGGCTGGTACGCCCGGCGGCGCGCGGCTATCCTCGCGGCACGCGTCGCGAAGTGAGGTGGCCGTGGTGCTCAGGATCGCCAGCTACAACGTGCGCTCCATGAAGGACGACGTCCCGGCGCTGGGGCGGGTGGTCGCCGCGCTCCGCGCCGACGTGCTCTGCGTGCAGGAGGCGCCCCGGTTCCTGTGCTGGCGCCGCAGGCGAAGGCGGCTGGCCGCCTTCGGCGGGCTGGTCGTGGCCGCGGGCCGCCGCAGGGGCGGGGTCGCCGTACTGACCGGTCCCGGGGTGCGGTTGCTGCACGGGGAGGGTCGTCTCCTGGAGTCCTTCTTCCCCCTGGAGCGGCGCGCCATCGCGATCGCCGTGGTGGAGGCGGGCGGACGGCGGGTCGCCGTCGGTTCCATCCACCTGGACCTCGACGAGACCGCCCGCCGCCGTCACGCGGACGAGGCGGTGAGGCTCCTGCGGGAGGTGGCCGACCGGTTCGGCGCGCTGCCGGTGCTGGCGGGGGACATCAACGAGCAGTCCGGCCAGCCGAGCTGGCAACACCTCGCCGAACGGCTGACCGACTGCTATCCGGTCTCGCCGCGCGGCGACGGCTTCACCTTCCCCGCCAGGGGCCCGCACAAGCGGATCGACGCGATCTTCGCGGTCGAGGGTTTCTCCGTGGTCTCCTGCGGCGGGGTCGACGCCGACCCGGCCGATCTGGTGGCCGCCACCGACCACCTGCCGGTGGTCGCCGAACTGGACCACCCGCGCCCCGAAGGCGAGGCGCCCCCGGACCCCGTCGCGGACCCCGTCGCGGACCCCGTCGCGGACGCCGGTCCCGGTACGGCCCCGGCGAGATCCCCCGGCACCGGCGACCACGCGGGCCCCGCGCGAGGGGAGCCCGATCCGGGCCTTCCGGGCCTTCCGGGCCTTCCGGGGGAGGCGGGAGAGCCGGGGGAGCCGGGAGGACCGGCTTCCCGGTGACCGTTCCGATGACCAAGGGCAGGCCGTCTTTCCAGATCGCGCCGGTCAAGTGGGGAGACCGGCACACGGGGAGCACGCGAGCCCCGTACCATTTGAAACATGACCCGTCGCCTTCCGCGGCGTGCGCTGGTTCTCTGCGCGGGAGGCCTGCTCCTGCTGTCTCCGCAAACGTTCCCAGCCCACGCCGACCCCGTCAGCCCGCCCGCGGCCGAGGCATGGCAGGCTCCGGTGAGCGCGGGCCTGAGCAGTGACGGATCGCTGTCCGACGTGGCGGGGGTCTCGGCCACGAGCGTGTGGGCGGTCGGCCAGCAGAGCGTCTGGGACGTCTGGCAGAGCCGCGGCGCGATCACCCACTGGGACGGTTCCTCCTGGAACGAGGTCGGCATCCGCAACGACCCGACCGGCGCAGGGCCCCTGCGTTCCGTCGCCGCGGCCTCGGCGACCGAGCTGTGGGCCGTCGGCGAGGGGCACGACGGCCTCCCCTATCTGGCGAGGGGGGACGGGGCGTCCTTCGACAGGGTCATCGTCGACAAGCTGCACTCGGGCGACTGGCTGGGCGGGGTGGCGGCCGTTCCCGGCCGGGTGGTCGCGGTCGGCCGCCGCGACAAGCTGCCCATGATCGTCACCGGCACCGGCGCCGGCTCGAAGTGGAAGCTCACCCACCTTCGCGACCGGGGCACGCTGTACGGGGTGGCGCTGTCGGGCAAGAACGACGGGTGGGCGGTGGGCGACACCGGCGGCAAGCCGTTGATCATGAAGCAGTCCGGCGGGCGCTGGAAGACCTTCAAGACCCCCGATATCGCCGGCGGCTATCTGCGTGACGTCCACCTCGACGGGCCCAAGCGGGCCCTCGCCGTCGGCGGCGTCTACCGGGAGGCCGGCGGGATCGTCCCGCTGGTCCTGTCGTGGAACGGCAAGAAGTGGTCCCGGGTGTCCCTCCCCGCCGGTGACGTCCGCCTGTACGGGGTGACGGGTGACCGCAAGGGTCACTTCTGGATCTCCGGGGTCGACCTGGAGCGGCCCGGCGAGGCGTTCCTGCTCCGCTACGACGGGCGCACGGTCAAGGCGCTGCGCGGTCCGGAGACCGCCTCTCCCCGGACGGTGCGGCTCCAGTCGGTGGCCTACCTGCCGGGCACCGGCACCGTGTGGACCGTCGGCCACGTGGTCGACGCCTCCGGCAAGTACACCGACGTGATCGAGCGCTTCGGCACCTCGGAGCGCGCCAAGCCGTAGTTCGGGCGGCGACGGTCGTGCTCGGCGATCGTGGACGACCCGCTCGGGCGAGCGTGGCAGATGCTCTGGTCATCCGGTCGCGACCGGATGACCAGCTCGGACGGCCGCGGCCGATGACCCGCCCGGGTGGGGTGGCCGTGGCCGGGCGCCCCGCTCAGATGACGGCGCCGTCGTCCCAGCCGGAGTCGTTGGGCGGGCCGTCGCCCATGCGGACCACCAGCGCCACGAAACCGCCGATGAACGCGGCGACCGCGGTGAAGAGCATCCACCCCTCCAGGTTCCAGTTGAGCGCGGCGCTCAGCAGCAGGTAGGCGGGGCCGCCGAACAGCGCCAGCCATGCGATCTTGGTGGTGGCGTCGGTCTTGGGCAGTGGGGGTGGGGGCGGGGGCACGTAGTGCCCCTCTTCTTCCTCGCCGCCGGACTGTTCCGTACCGGATTCGGTGTCGTCCGCGGGGTCGTCCTCCCTCAGGAGGTCCTCCTCGTCCGACTGTTTGATCACCCGTCGCGGAGGCTCGGCCGGAAGGTTCTCACTGTCCGGCCACGGCTGATTCGCCGAGTCACGCTCGGCGGTGTCGTTGAAGGACGCGACGATCTGACGCCAGACCTCGTCCTCATCGCTTTGAGGTGTCACCTAGCTGGGCCCGTTGTTCATCGGCCGATCACTTTCTCCCGGAGACCGCGCATCCCCCGCTCGCGATCAGTCTCTCTGCAAGGGTACAGACGCGTTCGCGGTGATGAACTCCAGGCTCCCCGCAAAGATCCGATCAGCATCGTTGTCAAGCGTCGCGACGTGATAGCTGTCGGCGAGCTCCACCACATTCAGATTCCCCCCGGTCAGCCTCTCACGCAGAATACGCACACTCCCCGGTTTCACAACATGATCCTGCGGACTATGGAAAACCAGGACAGGCTGGGTGATCTTACCCAGCTCCGATCGGGTCAACGACCACAGCCGCAGGAGGGTGGCCGCGGCCTTGACCGGCGTACGCGTGTAGCCGAGTTCGGCCGCCCCCTCCTTCTTGATGTCCCCGGCGACGCCGGGGACCGACGCGACCACGAACTTGAGCAGGGGAGCCAGCCTGAGCAGCGGCGCGTCGTTGACGATCGACGGGTTGACGACCACCAGTCCCTTGATCCCGTCACCGTGCACCTCGGCCAGCCGCAGCGCCATGCACCCGCCGAGCGACAGGCCCATGACGAAGACCTCGGCGCAGCTGCCGCGCAGGTCCGCCAGGGCCTTGTCCAGCTCGGCGTACCAGTCCTCCCAGCGGGTGCGCGCCATCTCCCGCCAGGTGGTGCCGTGGCCGGGCAGCCTCGGGAGCGCCACCGTCATGCCCGCCGCCGCCAGGTATTCACCCCAGGGGCGCAACGACTGTGGCGATCCGGTGAATCCATGACAGAGCAGGACGCCGATCTGTCCCCCCGCATGGTGGTACGCCTCCGCACCGGGCATGACTGGCATCGCGGCTCCTAGTAAGTTTCGCCCGATCGTCGCACGACTGGGACGTGTTTTGCGAGAGGTCGATTTGGGTGGTTCGGCGGGGTAGGTGACCGGGATCGGAAGTGGGAGGATAACTCCAGGTCCACGCCTGTCAACCGAAGGAGCATCGAGTGTTCTACTGGGTGGTGAAGGCCATCCTTTCGCCCTTCCTCCATCTGATTTTCCGTCCCTGGGTGGAGGGCGTGGGGAACGTGCCGAAGGAAGGGCCGGTGATCCTGGCCGGAAACCACCTGTCGTTCGCCGACCACTTCTTCGGTGCGCTGTTCCTGCGGCGCAAGGTGATCTCCCTCGGCAAGTCCGACTACTTCACCGGCCGCGGTCTCAAGGGAATGATGAGCAAGGCCTTCTTCAGCGGTGTCGGCACCGTCCCCATCGACCGCTCCGGAGGCAAGGCCAGCGAGGCGGCCCTGCGCACCGGCAGGCGCATCCTCGACGAGGGGCACGTGCTCGCCATCTACCCGGAGGGGACCCGCTCCCACGACGGCCGCCTCTACAAGGGCAAGACCGGTGTGGCCCGCCTGGCGCTGGAGTCGCGCGTGCCGGTCATCCCGTGGGCGATGGTCAACACCTTCGAGATGATGCCCCCGGGCAGCGTCCTTCCCAAGCTGGGCATCCGCCCGGGGGTGAAGTTCGGCAAGCCGCTCGACTTCACCCGCTACTACGGGATGGAGGAGGACCGCCTCGTCCTGCGCGCCGTCACCGACGAGATCATGTACGCGCTGATGGAGCTCTCGGGTCAGGAGTACGTCGACAAGTACGCCGCGAGCGCCAAGGTCGAGGCCGCCCGTGCCGCCAAGGAGGCGAAGGAGGCGGCCAGGCAGGCCGCCAAGGAGGCGCGCAGGCGTCCTTCCCCGGGTGGGGACGGGACCACCGGGTGAAGCGGGTTCAGAGAGTCGACTCGCGGATGACCAGCTCGGGCTGGAACATGATCTGCTGATGGGCGTGCGACTCGGGATTGTCGCACTCGTCCAGCAGTAGCTCGGTGGCGACCCGGCCGAGCCGGTGGGTCGGCTGCCGGACGGAGCTGAGCGAGACGGTCGACGCCGAGGCGAAGTCGATGTCGTCGTAGCCGATGAGGGAGACGTCCCGGGGGACCCGCACGCCCGCCTGGAGCAGCCCGCGCAGCATGCCCAGGGCGAGCAGGTCGTTCGCGCAGAACACGGCGTCGGGCAGACGCCCCTCGGCGATCATCTTCTCCGCCGCCTGCTGCCCCGACCTGGCGTTCATCGCGCTCATCGCGATCTCCTCCAGCGTCTCCCCGGGGTCGCGGCCCGCCGCGGCCAGCGCCCGCTCCGCGCCGATCAGGCGGTCGGCGCACTGGCGGATGGTGAGGGGACCGGTGACGTAGGCGATCCGCTCGGCGCCGGTGGACAGCAGGTGGGAGACCGCCAGCGAGCCGCCGGTGATGTCGTTGACCGCGACCGAGCACTGGTCGGCGCGTTCGGCGGGGTGGTCCACCAGCACCACGCTGATGCCGCGTTCCTTGAGCTGGTCGAGCTTGGCCAGGTTCGCCCCGGCGGGCGTGATGAGCACCCCGCGGACCCGCTGTTCGGCGAAGACGAGCAGGTTGCGCTCCTCCTTGAGCCGGTCGCCCGAGGAGTTGCCCAGGATCACCGCGTACCCGCGCTCGCTGGCCACCTCCTCGACCCCCGCCGCCACGTCGGTGAAGAAGGGGTTGCCGATGTCGATCACCGACAGGCCGACGGTGCGGCTGTGCCCGGCCCGGAGGCTGGAGGCGGAGCCGTGCCGGACGAACCCGAGGTCGCGGATGGCCTCCTCGACCCGGGTGCGGGTGGCCTCGGCGACCTTCTCCGGGCGGTTGAGCACGTTGGAGACCGTGCCGGGGGACACCCCGGCCCGTGTCGCGACTTCCTTTATGCTCACCGAACTCATGTGCATTGATTAAAACGTAACAACCGATGGTCCGCCAGTCGGCGCCGGTACTTTCGGCCCACCTGACGGTTTTCGGCCCGTGATCCGGCATGGGGGCGTTGACAGTGTCATGCGTGTCACATAGCTTTTTCACCGTCGTTAAAACGTTTTTAAAAAAATCTCACCTCGCCGCGCCCCGGGTCTCCCACGAAGGCTCCGCCGGGTGTCCGCGGGAGGTGACGGGTGAACGAGCGAGCGGAGAGGTGTCATGACGTCGCCGGTTGAGGAACTGCTGCAGCGGTCGCACGCGCTGGGGGCCGATCCGCGGAACACGAACTTCGCGGGGGGCAACACCTCGGCCAAGGGGACGGCGGCCGATCCCGTGACCGGCACCCCGGCCGAGGTGATGTGGGTCAAGGGGTCCGGGGGAGACCTGGGCACCCTGGCCGAGCGCGGCCTGGCGGTGCTGCGGCTGGACCGGCTGCGGGCGCTGGCGGGGGTGTACCCCGGGGTCGAGCGCGAGGACGAGATGGTCGCGGCGTTCGACTTCTGCGCCTTCGGCACGGGCGGCGCCGCGCCCTCGATCGACACCGCGATGCACGGCCTGGTGGACGCGGCGCACGTGGACCACCTGCACCCCGACGCGGGGATCGCGATCGCCACCGCCGCCGACGGGGAGGCGCTGACGGCGCGGATCTTCGGGGACCGGGTGGTGTGGGTGCCCTGGCGGCGGCCCGGCTTCCAGCTGGGACTGGACATCGCGGCGATCAAGAAGGACAACCCCCGGGCGATCGGGTGCGTCCTGGGCGGGCACGGCATCACCGCCTGGGGCGACACCTCGGCCGCCTGCGAGGCCAACTCACTGGAGATCATCCGTACCGCGGAGGCGTACATCGCCGAGCACGGCAGGGCGGAGCCGTTCGGGCCGGTGCTCGCCGGGTACGAGCCGCTGGACGAGGAGGCGCGGGCCGCGCGGGCGGCGGCGCTGTTCCCCGTGGTGCGCGGGCTGGCCTCCACCGACGCCCCGCAGGTCGGCCACTACACCGCCACCGGCGAGGTGCTGGACTTCCTGTCGCGCGAGCGCCACCCCGAGCTGGCCGCGCTGGGCACCTCGTGCCCCGACCACTTCCTGCGGACCAAGGTGGCCCCGCTGGTGGTGGACCTGCCCGCCGGCGCGCCGATCGAGGACGTGATCGCCCGGCTGCGGGAGCTGCACGCCGGCTACCGCGAGGAGTACGCGGCCTACTACCGGCGGCACGCCGTGGAGGGCTCGCCCGCGATGCGCGGTGCCGACCCGGCGATCGTACTGGTGCCGGGGGTGGGCATGTTCTCCTTCGGCAAGGACAAGCAGACCGCGCGGGTGGCCGGGGAGTTCTACGTCAACGCCGTCAACGTGATGTGCGGCGCCGAGGCGCTCTCCTCGTACGCGCCGATCGGGGAGAGCGAGAAGTTCCGGATCGAGTACTGGGAGTTGGAGGAGGCCAAGCTGCGCCGGATGCCGCCCGCCCGCCCGCTGGCGACGCGGGTGGCCGTGGTGACCGGCGGCGGTTCGGGCATCGGGGCGGCGACAGCGCGCCGGCTCGCCGCCGAGGGGGCGTGCGTGGTGGTGGCCGACCGCGACCTCGGCGCCGCGCGGAAGGTGGCCGCCGAGCTGGGCGCGAAGGCGTACCGGCCCGAGGACGTCGCGGTCGCGGTGGAGGTGGACGTCACCGACGAGGCACAGGTGGTCGCCGCGCTCCGGGCGGCGGTGCTGGCGTTCGGCGGGGTGGACCTGATCGTCAACAACGCGGGCCTGTCGCTGTCGCGCTCGCTGCTGGAGACCACGACGGCCGACTGGGACCTGCAGCACGGCGTGATGGCCCGCGGGTCGTTCCTGGTCTCGCGGGAGAGCGCCCGGGTGATGATCGCCCAGGGGATGGGCGGGGAGATCGTGTACATCTCCTCCAAGAACGCGGTGTTCGCCGGACCGAACAACGTGGCCTACGGGGCGGCCAAGGCCGACCAGGCGCACCAGGTGCGGCTGCTGGCGGCCGAGCTCGGCGGGCACGGGATCCGGGTCAACGGGGTCAACCCCGACGGGGTGGTACGCGGGTCCGGCATCTTCGCCTCGGGGTGGGGGGCCAACCGGGCCGCGGTGTACGGGGTGGAGGAGGAGAAGCTGGGCGAGTACTACGCGCAGCGCACCCTGCTCAAGCGCGAGGTGCTGCCCGAGCACGTCGCGGGGGCGGTCTTCCAGCTGACCCAGCTCACGCAGACCACCGGGCTGCACATCCCGGTCGACGCGGGCGTCGCGGCGGCCTTCCTGCGCTGACCGCCGGTCACCGGTCCTCGGTTCTCCTCGCCCGGCTCCCGTCCCGCGAGGCGGGGGCCGGGGGACGTTCCCGCTTTCCGCCTTTTGATTTCTCGTTCCTGTTTCCCGCTTTCCGAGAGGGGCTCGCATGCAGTCGGCACCGGGGACCGGAGGGTTCGCGCAGGCCGGACATCTCGCGCGATCCGAAGAGTCCGCGCAGTCGGCGCAGCCCGCGCCGTCCGGGCGGACCGGGCGGACCGGGAGGTACGCCGCGGTCGACCTCGGCGCGTCGAACGGCCGGGTGGTCGTCGCCGAGATCGGGCCGGACACCCTGGAACTGCACGAGGCGCACCGTTTCGCGAACGTGCCCGTCCGGGCCGGCGGCACGCTGTACTGGGACATCCTGCGGATCCACCGTGGGGTGCTGGACGGCCTGCGCGCGGCGGGCCCCGTCGACGGCATCGGGATCGACTCCTGGGCCGTCGACTACGGGCTCCTGGACCAGGACGGCGCGCTGCTCGGCAACCCCGTCCACTACCGTGACGCCCGCACCGAGAAGGCGGCCAGCCGGGTCCCCTTCGAGGAGCTCTACGCCCGCACCGGCATCGCCCGCCAGCCGTTCAACACCATCCACCAGCTCGCCGCCGAGACCCGGCTGGCCTCGGCCTCGACGTTGCTGCTCATTCCCGACCTGATCGCGTACTGGCTGACCGGGCAGGTCGGCGCGGAGCTGACCAACGCCTCCACCACCCAGCTGCTCGACGCCAGGACCCGCCGGTGGGACACCGTGCTGACGGGCGGCCTCGGCCCCGCGGCCAGGGTCCTGCCGCCGATCCGGCGTCCCGGCGAGGTGATCGGCCCGCTGGCGCCGGAGGTCGCGGGCGAGCTCGGGCTCTCCCCGGACACCCGGGTCATCGCGGTCGGTTCCCACGACACCGCCTCCGCGGTGGCGGCGGTCCCCGCGGAGAGCGAGCGGTTCGCCTACATCTCCTGCGGAACGTGGTCGCTGGTCGGCGTCGAGCTGGACCAGCCCATGATCAGTGAGGAGGGGCGGCGGGCCAACTTCACCAACGAGGCGGGCATCGACGACACCGTGCGCTACCTCCGTAACGTCACCGGGTTGTGGCTGCTGCAGGAGTGCATCCGCACCTGGGAGGCGGAGGCCGCCCCGGCGGAGACCCCGCCCGGCGCGGAGCCGTCCACCGGTTCGTCCGCCAGACCGTCCACGGAGTCGTTCACCGGGTCGTCCACGGAGTCGTCCGCCAGACCGTCCACCGGGTCGTTCACCGGGTCGCTCGAAGAGCGGCCCGCCGGGGCGCCGGGAGGGCGGGTCGACCTGGAGGAACTGCTCAGGCAGGCCGCAGGGGAGGTGCCGTTCCGGTCGGTCGTGGACGCCGACGACCCGATCTTCCACGCGCCCGGCGACATGCCCGGACGCATCGCCGACTTCTGCCGCCGTACCGGCAGGCCCGTGCCGGAGACCCGCGCCCAGACCGTCCGCTGCGTGATCGACTCCCTGGCGCTGGCCCACCGGGCGGCGATCGAGGACGCCCGGCGGCTCACCGGGCAGGCGGTGGACACGATCCACATCGTCGGGGGAGGCTCGCGCAACGCGCTGCTGTGCCGGCTCACCGCCGACGCCTGCGGCCTCCCCGTGGTCGCGGGACCCGTCGAGGCCACCTCGATCGGCAACGTCCTGGTCCAGGCCAGAGCCGACGGGGTCGTCTCCGGCACCCTCGCCGACCTGCGCGCCCTGGTCCGGCGCACCCAGCGCCTGGAGCGCTACGAGCCGCGCCCCGATGCCGGGATCCCGCCGGCGGAGACGCTCGGCCGGCCTGTTCCCGCCGAAGGGTGAGTGTCGGCCGGCCTGTTCCCATCGAGGGGCCGGCGGAGGGCCCGCCGGATCCCCGGAGGCGTGCGGCCGGGGATCCTGGGCGTGGGACGTTCGGACGCCCGGAAGGCGCGGCGGCCGGTCAGGGCCTCACGGGGTGTCCGACCCCATGAGGTGGGTGCGGATCTGGCGGATGTGCTCCGGAGTGGTACGGCAGCAGCCGCCGACGAAGGCGGAGCCCGCGGCGGTCCACCCGGCCGCGGCCTCTCCGAACTCCACCGGGTCGGCCAGCCCGAGCCAGCGCCGGTTCGCGGAGTCCCAGACCTCGCCGGAGTTGGGGTAGACCATGGTGGGCTTGCCCTTGATCTGCGAGATCAGGCTGAGCACGTGGCGCGGTGCCGTGCAGTTGACGCCGATCGCGATCACCTGGGGGTTCCCGGTGAACAACCCGGCGGCCATCTTGAGCGGGGTGCCGTCGTTGATGTGCTCGCCGTCGCGGCAGGAGAAGCTCACCCACGCCCGCATCCCCGGCGTCTCGGCGAGCAGCCGCCTCAGCGCCCTGGCCTCGGTGTAGGACGGGATGGTCTCGCAGGCCATCAGGTCGGCCTCGCTGTCGGCCAGGATGTGCCAGCGGTCGCGGTGCCAGTCGGTCAGGCCGTCCTCGTCGAGGTCGTAGTCGCCGGTGTACTCGGCGCCGTTGGACAGGTAGGCGCCGTACGGGCCGACGCTGGCGGCCACGGTGCCCGAGCCGTGGGCGTCCCTGGCCTGGGCGGCCAGGTGCACGGAGAGCAGGATGAGGTCCTCGGCCTCGGCGGCGCTCAGGCCGCGCCGTACGAACGCGGGGATGCTCGCCTGGTAACTCGCCGTTATCGCCACCTCGGCGCCCGCGGCGAAGTAGTCGAGATGCGCCTGCCGGATCACGGAGGGGTTCTCCAACAGGAGTTTCGCCGACCAGAGATCGTCTCGCAGGTCCGCGCCCAGCTCCTCCAAATGGGTGGCCAGGCCGCCGTCCAGAATCACCATCCCGCTACTTTATGTGGCGCGGCCCGAGTTGGAACCCCGCTCTTCCCGCCCTTGGTCCCGCTCTGTCCCATATCGGTCTCGCGGCATCTTCGTCGCGCACGGTGATCCGCCGGTGATCCGCGCCCGCGCGAGGGCCGGATCCAGGGAGGCCGCCGTGCCGATGACCGCGCCTCGTTTCCGTGAAACGGGGGGAAACCGCTACGCGTCACCTCCCGCTGTCGTCCGAACCGGCTCGCCGCCGAGTAGATGTCTGTGAGGCTTCAGGACGGAGATCGTGAATGGACGACGGGTTCGACGCTTACGTGGCGACGCGTTACGAGCGGCTCCGGCATACGGCGCACCTGCTGACGGGCAACAGGGCGACCGCCGAGGATCTCGTGCAGACGGCGCTGGCCAAGGCCTGGGTGGCGTGGCGTCGGATCGAGGGTGACCCCGACCCGTACGTGCACCGGATCATCGTCAACACCCACGCCTCCTGGTGGCGCAGGAAGTGGCGCGACGAGGTGCCCGCCGAGCACCTTCCCGAGCGCGCCGATCCGCGGGACTTCACCGCCGAGGTCGGCAGCCGCCAGATGCTCCGGGAGGCGATCGGCGGCCTGTCGGGGCGGCAGCGCGCGGTCATCGTCCTGCACTACTTCGAGGAGCTCACCCTCGCGCAGTGCGCCGACGTGCTCGGCTGCTCCCTCGGCACGGTGAAGACCCAGCTCGGCAGGGCGCTGAAACGCCTTCGCGTCCATTCGGAGATCGAGATGACGGGAGCGAAGCGATGATCTACACCGAGGACGAGTTGCGCGCGGCGCTGGCCGAGGACGTCTCCGAGGGGCTCCCCGACGTGCGGGAGATCGTACGGCGTGGCCGTCGCATCAGGCGGCGCAGGGTCGTGGCGGGCGTGGCGGGCATGGTGGGCGTGGCGGTGGCCGTCGTGGCCGTCGTGGCCTTTCCGGTCCGGGGGCTCTGGAGGGACGCGGAACCGGTGGAGAAGGAGTCGTCGACGGCGGCGAGGATCTCACCGCCGTCCGCTCTGCCCACTACGGACCTCCTGGACGCCCCTCTGATCACGTCATACGGCTCCACGACCATGCCCGGCAGAACGACGGTCACGTTCCAGCCGTTGAGCGCCTTCAGCTCGTACATGGTGGTATGCGCCGATCCGAAGGCGGTGGTGGTGATCCGGAAGGACAACGGAAACGGTTCGGCCGGCGCGTGCAGAAAGGACGGCCTGTACGGCTACCACTTTGACCGCACCATCTCGTTGGAGCGGCCCCAGCGTCTCAAGGTCTGGGTCCTGCCCGGTGACGTGGTGATGGATCCTCCCGGCCGCCCCCCGAACTCGTACGACGGCTGCAAGGTGGTGAGGAAAAAAGTGGGTCTGTGTGACGGCAAGTACATGGCGTCGGAGTTGCTCAATCCCGGAGTCATCGAACGGGTGTTCGCCGAAATCGAGCGGCGACCGGGGCGGTGGGCGGTCGGGGTCTACGATCAGGCGGGCAGGACCGCACCACCGAGGCCGACCGCGCCGAGTACCGTCGAACCGGACGATCGATCGGATACGACGACACCGCCGGGGCCGGCTCCGACGAGTGCCGTCACCGTCGAACCGGGAGCCGGATCGTGAAGAGGGCGGGACCGTCCGCCGGCGGGTCCGGGGCGACCTCGCGAGAGTCCCGCCCGGAGGTGGTCTCGTGACCGTTCTGGACGGTCGCGAGACCACCTCCGGGCCCTCAGGTCGCCAGGGCTTCCCGGGATGGTGGCGAGGAGGTCACCGCTTCCAGAACGGGCGCCGTTTGGCGGGGCCCGCCAGGGACTCCAGGACCTCCTCGGCCCGCCGCCACAGGGTGTCCACGTCCCCGCCGGCCCGCAGCTCCTCGGCCAGGGCCGCCAGCTCCGCGTGGCCGCCGAGGTAGACGGCCAGGGCCGCGAGGCGGCTGCCCAGGTCCTCCAGCAGGCGCAGCCGCTCGGCGGCGGGCAGGGACGCCGCGGCGCGCAGCCGCCTCAGCTCCTCGGCGAGCTGCTCCCTCGGCGGCTCCTGCGACGTGCCCTGCCTCGGGGGAGCCCCGGCCGGCGCGGGACGCAGCATCCGGGCGCGGTCGTCGAAGCCTCCGGCCGCCGCGTCCTGCGGCAGGCCGCCGACGGCCGGGCTCGCCGCGAACTTCGGCATGGAGCCGGGACGGGCCATCCCCGGAGGCGCCCCGGGGGACGGCGGAGGGCTCGGGGCCGCGCTCTCGAAGGCCATCGAGGTCATCATCATCGGCGCGGCGGCGACCGGGCCCTCCCAGCCGCTGGGCAGCTCCACCGGCTGGATCACCCGATGCGCAGGACCGCCCTCGGCGACCACCCGCGTGTCGACCGCGACGAAGGCGGTGAACCGGCAGAGCACCCCGTACCTGAGCGAGGTCTCGACGATCTCGGCCTCCAGCGACCGGTCACCGGCCGCGTAGCGGTCCTCCAGGGCCCGCAGCCGTGCCCGCGCCCAGATCGCCCGCACGGCCGGATTGTCCACCGTCGACGCGGTGACCCTCCGCTCCCACGGCGAGCCGTCGGGGCCCAGGCCCCGTACGGCCAGCGCTCCGGCGGCCGTGCCGCGGTAGCGGCCGAGCACGGTGAGCGGGACGCCCGAGTAGATCGAGCCGAGGTGGCTGACCGTCTCGGTGACCAGGTCGAGCCCGTCGGCCTTGAGGGACAGGTCGGTGACCAGGGGGGCGCCGATCCGGCGGTGGATGTGCTCCATCGCCTCGTCCAGCCGGTCCTCGGACTCGACCAGCTCGCACCTGCCCCCGCCCAGCCCGGCCAGCCTGCCCAGGAAACCGGCGTTGACCGCCCTGTCGATGCCGACCGTGTGCACCCGCACCCCGGCGAGCCCGGCGCCGGTCCGCTCCAGGATCTGGTCCTCGTTGCCGACCTGCCCGTCGGTGACGAGCACCAGCACCCGCTCCCTGGCGGAGTCGGCGAGCAGCGCGGCGGCCCGCTCCAGCGGTGACAGCATCTCGGTGCCGCCGCGCGCCTCCAGCCTGGCCAGGTGCTCCACGGCCCGGTAGCGGTTGCGGTCGGACGCCTCGGACAGTCCCTCGCCGAGCCCCTCCGGGTACTCCACGACGGTGTCGAAGGAGAGCACCGCGAACCGGTCGCCCGAGGTGAGCGTGTCGACGATGCGCGCGGCGGCGCGCCGGGCGGCCACCATCTTCCAGCCGGTCATGCTGCCCGAGCGGTCGAGCACCAGCACCACGTCCTTGGCCCCGGTCCCGGCAGGCGCCGGTTCGGGGACGACGGTCAGCGTGAACGTGCCCTCGTCGCTCTCGCCGTCCCTGTCGGGGGCCAGCGCGAGGGAGGTGGAGGCGTCCGCGGCCAGGCGCAGGATGAAGTCGCGGTCCAGCCGCTCACCCGGCTGGAGGCGGATCACGGTGCCCTCCTCCTGGACCACGTGCAGGCTGGAACGGATTTCGCGCAGCTCCAGACCGGCGGGGTCGACGGAGACGGCGAGCGACAGCCGGACCGGGTTGGGGAAACCGGGCAGCAGCACCGGCGGGGTGATCCGGGAGGCGTCGGGGACCGCTTCGGTGTCCGGGGCCCAGCCGTCGCCCGCGCGCTCGCCGTCCAGCGGGGTGCCCGGGACGTAGCGGGGGGCGACGACCAGCGGGAAGCGGAAGGTGGCCGCGCCGTCCTCGTACGGGAGCGGCTGGTTCAGCGTGAGGCGCACGGTGACCCGCTCGCCCGGCACGATGTTGCCGACCCTCATGGTGAAGACGTCCGGCCGGTCCTCCTCGGCGATCGCGGCCCGCTTCCCCTGGGAGACCGCCTGGTCGTAGTCGGCCCTGGCCTGGCCGCGCTCCTTGAGCACGCCCTCGACGACCCGGCCGTCGGCCTCCATCCTGAAGGCCGTCACGGCGGCACGGTCGGGCAGCGGGAAGACGTACGTCGCCTCGAGTGCCACGTCGTGCGGGTTTCGGAAGCCCTGGACCACCTCGACCCCGGCGCTCAGGCCGGACACGGCGGCGGTCACGTCCACGCTCTCCAGCGGCAGGTTGCCGCGTTCGGTGGCGAGCGCCCCCATCCCGGCGTCGGGGACGGGCAGGCACTCCTCCGGCGGCAGCGTTGTGATCGAGGTAATCATGTGTGAATTCCTTCCGGAGGTGTGAGGCCGCGTTCGCGGAGGAGCGACAGGAGCCCCTCCGAGGCGACGGCGATCTCGGCGAGGTCGTCGGGTGAGGGGGCGTGTCCGCCCGCGTCGAGCAGCAGCGTCACGCCGTTCGCGAGCCGTACGCCGTGGACGATCACGGCTTCCGGGGCGGGCGGTGCCGGGGGAGTCCTGCCGGGTGGGTTCTGGGCCTGCGGGACCGTGGCGGGGAAGGTCTTGCCGGACGAGGCTTCACCGGACGGGGCCGGATCGGGCGGGACCTGGCCGGAGGAAGCAGGAGGGGCCGGAGCGGGCGGGACTTCGCCGGACGGGGCCGGGGCCGGAGGCGGCTTCGGCGGAGCGGGGCCGGTGACCGCCGAGGCGGCGGCTGCCGGGGCGGCGGACGGCCCGGCCCAGAAACGCGGGCGTGCCGCCCGGGGAGAACCGGTCCCCGCCGGAGGCGGGGGCGGGTGCCCGGGTGCGTGCTCCGGCCGGTGCTCCGGTGCGCTTTCCGAGGCGGGCTCGGGGAGCCGGGCGATCGACTCCAGGGTCTGGTCGGTGGCCCCGGCCAGCTCGGCCTGGATCTCGGCGATGGTCCGGCCGTCGGACTGGCGCCGCTTGACGGCGACGATCTGGAGCAGGTGGCGCCTGCCGTACATGGCCACGCGGCCCCGGCGGGCCAGCGGGGGGTCGAGGAGGCCGATCGTCGAATACCAGCGGATGAGGCGCTCGTTGGGCATGTCCCTGACCCGCCCGTTGAGCTGGGCGGTGGGGGCCAGCGCCGCGGACGCCCGCTCGGCCAGTTCACCGATGGTCCATTCCATGCCTCGATAGTGACACTGTAATCATGACAGTGTCAACATGATGGCCGGAATAGGGAGACGGATAGATGGGTACGGACATTTCGTAGCAAAGGGGAAACTAAGCTCGAAACAGGGGGAGGACGCTTCATGTCCGCGATCACCAGCCCACTCACGCCAGAAGCCAAGAAGACCATTGCCGTCGTGCTCCAGGGGGCTCTCGTCGACCTGCTCGACCTTTCGCTCTTGACCAAGCAGGCCCACTGGAACGTGATCGGACACAACTTCCGGTCGCTGCACCTGCAGCTCGACAAGATCGTCTCGTCGGCCAGGAAGCACGCGGACACCGTCGCCGAACGCGCGGTGGCCCTCGGGTGCAACCCCGACGGCCGGGCCTCCACGCTCGCGAACACCAGCGAGGTGCCGCAGCTGGAGTCGGGCTACATCAACGACGGCAAGGTCGTGGCCGCCATGACGGACATCCTCGGCTCCATCATCCGCCGGATGCGTGAGCGCATCGAGGCCGCCGAACAGCCCGACCTGGTCACCCAGGACCTCCTCATCGAGATCACGCAGGACCTCGAGAAGCACCACTGGATGATCGAGGCCCAGCGCTAGATCGTCTTCCGAGGCGCCCCGGCCCGTGAGGGCCGGGGCGCCTTTCGCGTTCCCGGCGGCTTCTCCGCGCTTGCGGGGTGTGTCGGCACGGAAAGGAGAAACCCGGCCCGGCTCGGGTCCGGCCATGCCGCCGACCGGCATCACCGCACCGGCCGGCAAGGGGGTGGACGACCGGCCGCGTCCGCGGGATCCGCGTCGACGCGCGGATGGCGCTCTGGAACCGGTTCACAGAGGAAGGGTGGGCGCTCATACTCCATTCCATGGAGACCTACGCGAAGGCCGCGAGGGGGATCGAGAGGGGGATGCAGGATGAAACTGATCCACCTATCGGAGATCGATCCCTCCACGACCGGCCTGGTGGGCGGCAAGGCCGCCGGGCTAGGTGGGATGATCAAGGCGGGTGAGCGCGTTCCGGACGGTTTCTGCCTGACCACCGAGGCCTACACGTCCCGTGATCTCCCGGAGGACGAGCTGATCGACGCCTACGAACGGCTCGGCGGCGGGCGCGTGGCGGTCCGCTCCAGCGCCACCGCCGAGGACCTGCCGTACGCCAGCTTCGCCGGTCAGCAGGACACCTACCTCAACGTCGAGGGCGCCGGCCCGCTCATCGACGCGGTCCGCAGGTGCTGGGACTCCCTGTACACCGAACGCGCCGTGGCCTACCGCGCCGCGGCGGGCATCGACGACGCCGCCATGGCCGTGGTGGTCCAGCGCATGATCGATCCCGTGGTCGCCGGTGTCCTGTTCACCGCCAACCCGATCACCGGCTGCCGCACCGAGACGGTCGTCGACGCCGCCCCCGGACTGGGGACCGCCATCGTCGACGGCACCGTCGTCCCCGACCACTACGTCCTCGGCCACCCGCCGCCGGACGTACCCGGCGGCGGGTGCCTCGGCGGGCGGCAGCTCGAAGAACTGCGGGAGGCCGGGCGGCGGCTGCAGGAGCTCTTCGGCTCGCCGCAGGACATCGAATGGGCGATCGATTCCGCCGGCACGCTGTGGCTGCTGCAGTCCCGGCCGATCACCACCCTGTTCCCCGCCGCGCCGGACACTGGCGACATGCGGCTCTACCTCGAGTTCGGCCACATCCAGGGAATGCTCCGGCCGACCACCCCGATGGGGGTGTCGCTGCTCAAGACGGGCTCGGCCATGTGGTTCAAGGCCGTGGGCGCCACGGTCGATCCGCGTGATCCGCTGCCCCGGCTGGTCCCCATCGGCGGGCGGCTCTACTTCGACCTGACCGATTTCATCCGCAACAGGTCCATGCGGAAGCAGCTGGGGACGTCTCTGCGGGTGTACGGGCCGCGGGTGCAGGGTGCCGTCGAGCGCATGCTGGACGATCCGCGGTTCGCCCCGCGCGGCGGCCTGCCGTTCCGTCTCGGCAGCGCCGTGAAGATCACGCTGCGGCTGGCACCCGGTGCGGTCTTCGGCCTCGCCCGTAGCCTGGCCAGGCCGGACGCCGCCAGGGCCAGGGCCTACCGCGCCGTGCAGGAGATCAGGCGCCGGACCGTGCCGCCGAGCGAACCGGCCACGTCGGTCGAACGGCTCCGCTGGGTGGTCGAGGACTCCCACCGGGCGGTCATGAGCCCCGACATGATGGGGCTCGTGTGGCCGCTGACGGCCGGGATCCTCGCCGGGGTCGCGCCGTCCGCACTGCTCGAAGGTGTCGCCACCGCCGACGAGCTGGACATCGTCCTGGGCGGGATGCCGCACAACGTGACCACGGAGATGGACCTCGCGCTCTGGCAGGTCGCGGTGAACGCGCGCGGGCACCGCGACCTGTTCCTCGACACCCCGCCGGAGGAACTCGCCGCGAGGTACCGCGCGGGGGAACTCCCCGACATCGGGATGGCCGGCTTCCTCGACAGGTACGGCATGCGCGCCGCCGCCGAGATCGACGTCGGCATGCCCCGCTGGGAGGAGGACCCGGCCCCCCTGTTCGCCACGATCGCCAACTACCTCCGGGTGGGCGACCCCGAGCAGGCGCCCGACCGGCGGTTCGCACAGGCCGCGCGGCGGGCGGAGAAGATGATCGAGACGCTGTCGCGGCGGGCGCGGCGCGGCAGACCGGTACGCGCCCGGCCCGCGACCTTTTTCATGCGCCGGTCGCGCAAGCTCACCGGGCTCCGGGAGATCGCGAAGTTCGCCTGGCTGCCGGTGATCCAGACGGCCCGCCGTCAGCTCCTGCTGATCGGAGGCGACCTGGCCCGTCGCGGTCTGTTGGAGCGCGCCGACGACATCATGTTCCTCGATCTGTCCGAGGCCCGCTCCGCCGTACACGACCGTGCCGACCACCGGGACCTGGTCGCGGCACGCCGCGCCGAGTACGAGCGGGAACTGCGGCGGCACACCGTCCCGGGAGCCCTGCTGTCCGACGGGACCGACGTGGAGACGCTCGTCCCGCCCGGGCCCGCGGAAGCCGGAGTGCTGGTCGGGATGGCGGGGGCCGCGGGCCGGGCGACCGGCAGGGCACGGGTGATCCGCAATCCGGCCGGTGCGCACATCGAGCCGGGCGAGATCCTCGTGGCCCCCACGACGGATCCCGGCTGGACCCCGTTGTTCCTGACGACGGCGGGGCTGGTGACCGAGACCGGGTCGCCGATGGCGCACGGCCCCACCGTCGCCAGGGAGTACGGCATCCCGGCCGTCATCTGCGTCCGCAACGCCACGCACGAGATCAGGACAGGGCAGCTCATCACGATCGACGGGGCCGCGGGCACGGTTCGGGTGGAGGAGGACGGCTGAGGGCCCGGCCGTTCGAGCCGTCAGGCCTCGGACGACCATCGGACACGCACCGGCGTCCCCGCCCCGTGACCGAGCCGCGCCGCCGAGGTCGAACAGGGCGGGCACGGGCCGGGCCGTCACCGAGGTAGAAGCCGTCCGCGCTGGGTAAATCCGGGGAGGACCACACGGCCGGCGAGGGAGGAGGCGGGCGTGGTATTCGACTCCTGGAGCGGGATCGTCCGGACCGTCGTCGCCGCCGTGGCGGCGTACGCCGTGCTGGTGACGGTGCTGCGGCTGTCGGGCAAGCGCACCCTGGCGAAGATGAACGCCTTCGACCTGGTGGTCACCGTCGCGCTGGGTTCCACGCTGGCCACCGTGGTGCTCTCGTCCGATGTCGCGCTCGCCGAGGGCGGGCTCGCGCTGGCCCTGCTGGTGGCACTGCAGTTCGCCGTCGCCTGGCTGGCGATCCGCTCGGCCCGGGTGCGGCGGCTGATCAAGTCCGAGCCGACCGTGGTGCTGCGCGACGGGCGGCTGCTGGAGCAACCGATGCGCCGCCAGCGCGTCACCGCCTCCGAGGTGCGCCAGGCGGTCCGTGCCGGCGGCTCCGGCGCGCTGGAGGACGTCGCCGCCGTCGTCCTGGAGACCGACGGCAGCTTCAGCGTCATTTCCCGCCGGAAGCTCGGCGCGGGCAGCGCCCTGGCCGGCCTGGCCGGATTCGCCGGCCCGGGGGATTCCGCCGGTTCCGGGCACCGGCCGTCCCGATGACCTCTGCCCCGGCCGCGCCACCACCTCACGCCGGAGCGGGCCCGGCGCCGGCATGAACCCCCGCGACGAGGAAACGGCCGACGACCGCCAGACCTGGGCCGAGCGGCTGATCGACCGCCTCGACGGTCTCATGAGCGTCCTGGGCCTGCTGTTCCTGCTGGTCGTGCTCGGGCAGAATCTCGCCCGCCACCCCGTGCTGGCCGATGTCCTCTTCGCGGCGGGCTGGCTGCTGTGGGCCGCGTTCGCCGCCGAATACGCGCTGAGGTTGTACGTGGCCCCGGCGCGGCTGCGGTTCCTGCGCCGCACCTGGTGGCAGTTGATCTTCCTGCTCGTGCCGTTCCTGCGGTTCCTGCGGCTGCTGCGGTTGTTCCGGCTCGCCCGGGCCGGCGGCGTGCTCGGCTCGGCCGTGCGCGGCGGCCATTCGGCCGGGCGCCTGCTGTCGGGCCGAATGACCTGGCTGGCCGCGCTCAGCGCCATCGTGGCCCTGGCCTCCAGCCAGGTGCTGCACGAGTTCGCCGAATACGACGACTACGCCCTGGCGCTGCACGACGCCGTCATGGGCACCGTCACCGGTGAACCGCTCACCGTCAGGACCACGGCCCTGGCCGCCGTCGTCGAGGTGTTCCTGGCCGTCTACTCCGTGGTCGTCTTCGCCTCCGTCGCCGCCGCGATGGGCGCCTACTTCCTCAGCCGCCACCCCTCCGGCCCGCAGGACGGCGAACGTCCGGGCGACGAGCCCCCGGCCGACCCGGCCACCCGTCCATGACGTGCCGGCATGTCCCCTCTTGACGAAACCGATCCGTCCCGCATGCGGTGATCCGACCGGCCGACGGGTACCGGCCCTTCACACGACCTCCACCACCGGAAGGAGCGCGCCATGCCGGTGCGCGGAATGATCGACACCCGGCTCCGCCGACATCGACCTGGCCGCCGAGGCCGTCCAGGCGCCGATCGGCCGCGTCCGGGCCCGCGCGAGCGGAGGACCGCGATCTGCCGACCCGGTCGAGGTGACGGCCCGGCACCCCTCCGGAGGACGCGAAAGCCACTCCGCACCTCCCGGGCACGGCTGTTCGCCCGCACGCAGCGTAAGTAGAAGATCGTTGGTGAAGAACATGCGGAGCAGGACAAGTACATTGTGCGCGGCCGTAATACTGCTGGCCGCATGCGCCTGTGGCAAGGAGGGCGATGCCGGATTCTCCACGGAGGAGTTCGCGCCGAACACGGGGGCCAACGAGATCGTCAACGACGTGTACGTGAGGAACGCCTTCATCATCGGTGGTCCCGCGGGCGAGCCGCTGCCGCCCGGGTCGGGCGTCCCCCTATACGTGACGCTGGTGAACCAGCGAACCGAGCCGGACCGGCTCGTCTCCGTCAGCGCGTCGCCCACATTCGAAGGTTTTCGCGTCCGCGGAGGCGGCCTGGACCTTCCGGTGCGTCAGCCGGTCGGCGGGGACGTGAACCCGCAGGCGTTGCTGACCGGGTCGACCGGCGACCTGCGTAGCGGCACCTACCTTCCGGTGTCGTTCCGGTTCCAGGACGCCGGGACCGTACGGGTGCAGGTGCCCGTCCTGCCGCCCTCACAGTGGCGGGCCACGTACTCGCCCTGGCCGTCGCCCGGCTCGTGATGGAGGATGCCGGCCTCGATACCGGGAGCTTCGGCGACGGGCGCGGCTTCCGCCCGGCAGCTTAACGCCCGATATCGCGTGGTTTCACCCGCTTGTAGCACTGCCCGTCGCCGACGGCCTTGAGCCCGGCGAGGTCTCCTTCCTGAAGCGTGGTCACCCGCCGGCCGTACTGGACCGGATTCATCAGCTGACGGGGGTCGTCCACATGCCCCAGACCGACCAGATGCGCCAGCTCGTGCAGCATCACGGCACGTATGGCGTCGTCCCCGCCCATCGACGTCATCTGGCCGGCGTCGAAGACCACCGTCCCGCTCACATACCGGGGGACGCCCCTCCCGGCGCGGACGTAGACGGGACCGCCGTACCCGACCGCCTGCCCGCGCAGGCGCGCGGACTCCTCCGGGCCGGAGTAAGCGATCAGCACCGGTGCCCACCGGTCGCCGTACCGGTCCGGCTGGTAGGCCTTCCTGCCGTCACCGGGCGTCTCGTCGGTGCTCCCCCGGTAGGAGAACTTGAGTCCTGTCGCTTCGGAGATGCGCCCGAGGCTCTCCCGTAGCAACCGATCGCCCCCTTCCGGCCGCCCTTTCGTCCGCACGACATAGCTGATGGGCTCGCAGGTACTCCACCGCACGGGCTCGCCGTCGTCCCGCGTGTGCAGGAAGCTGTAGCCGTCCTTCGCGCCCTCCTTCCGGTTGTGGCCCCCACCGGATTCCTCCGCGGACGGGGGCGTGCCGGGCACCTGGGTGGTGACCACGCAACCGGAGAGCACACCGATCATCAGTACGGCCGCGACCGTCGCCTTCATCGGCCCCCCTCTCGTCGCCCGCTCCATCCCCCTACCCGGTACCGCACCCCGGATGCGGCTGCCGGCTCCGGCGGCAACCGCCGCCACGCACCACGTCCACCGCCCTTCCCCACGAGTCACGTCCCCGCCCATAGGAGCCGGTGCGATCGATACCGGCCGCCGCGTCACCGCACCCGTGCGGGGCGGGTACCGGTGAAGCGGGTGATGAGCGGTCCCGCGACCGCCAGGATGAAGACGTAGGCCGTCACCAGGGGTGCCAGGACGGGGTGCTGGGTCGCGGCCAGGCCGATGATGACGATGGAGAACTCGCCCCGGGCGATCAGTGCGGCCCCCGCGCGGGCCCGGCCGCGCCTTCCGACCTCGTCCCGGGAGGCGGCATAGCGGCCGGTGACGACTTTGGTCATGCCGGTGACCACGGCCAGCGCCAGGGCGGCGGGCAGCACCGGCGGCAGCTCGCCGATGTCCACGGACAGGCCGATGGCCACGAAGAACACCGCGGCGAACAGGTCGCGCAGCGGGGCGAGGACGGCACCGGCGCGTTCGGCCGTCTCACCGGTGACGGTGAGCCCGACCAGGAAGGCGCCCACCGCGGCCGAGGCGTGGATGTACTCCGCCAGCGCCGCCACCACCAGGGTGATGCCGAGCAGCCTGAGCATGAGCTGCTCGGCGTCCGGATGCGTCACCAGCCGGCTGACGTGGTGGCCCCACCGGTAGGAGGTGGCGAAGGCGGCCAGCACCGCGCCGAGCGCGACCAGCACGCCGAGTACGGCCTGCCACCAGGTGCCGCCGGAGACCAGCACCGCCAGCACCGGCAGGTAGGCGGCCATCGCGAAGTCCTCCAGGACCAGCACCGACAGCACGGCCGGGGTCTCCCGGTTGCCCAGCCGGCGCAGGTCGCCCAGGAGCCGGGCGATGATCCCCGAAGAGGAGATGTACGTCGCACCGGCCAGCGCCAGGACGCTCACGCCGTCCAGGCCGAGCAGCCATCCGGCCACCGCGCCGGGCGCGGCGTTCAGCACCAGGTCGACCGCGGCGGAGGGCACGTGGCGGCGCAGGCTGACGGTGAACTCTCCGATGGAGAACTCCAGGCCGAGCACCAGGAGCAGCAGCACGATCCCGATGGAGGCCCCCGTTCGCAGGAACCCTCCCGCCGCGGGTACGGGCAGGACGCTTTCCTCGCCCAGCGCCAGCCCCGTCAGCAGGTAGAGCGGGACCGGTGACAGGGTCAGGCGGCGCGCCATCGCGCCGAGGACACTGAGCGCGACCAGGATGAGGCCCAGCTCCAGCAGCAGGACGACGGAGACGTGCACCCGCTCAGGCCCGCAGGATGCGGGTCACGTCGGCGATACCCCTGTCGGTCCCGATCACCACCAGGACGTCACCGGCCCGCAGCACCTCCTGCGGGCTCGGCGAGGCGATCACCTCCTCCCCGCGGACGATCGCCACCACCGACACGCCGGTGCGGGTTCGAGCCCTGGTGTGCCCCAGCGGCCGGTCGGCGTAGGCGGAACAGGCCGGGAGCTCGACCCTGCTCGAGTTCAACCCGGGCACCTCCCTGCTCAGGTCGGCGAACCGCTCGGCGATGCGCGGCGCTCCCAGGATCTGGGCCAGGGTCTCGGCCTCCTCCTCGTTCAGCCGGAACACCGGCCTGGCCTCGTCCTGGTCGTCGTCGCCGTAGACGACCACCTCGAAGTCACCCGTACGGCGTGCGACGACGCCGATCAGGTCCCCCTCGTGATTGGTGAACTCGTACCGCAGCCCGACACCGGGCAGGAGCACCTCGTTGACGTCCATGTGCTCATCATCACGGTGGGCACCCCCGGCGCTCTGCGGGAACGGGTCCGTGTCGCGTCCGCGTCGCGCGGCCGTCGTCCGGAACCCGACACGTTCCCGGCTTTCGGGGTCTCCCGGAGCTCGGGCGCGGGGAGAGGGTGATCGCGCCACATGGGCGCTAAGGCGGGGGATTCCGCGTGTGGCCGTCCCCGAGCCAGACAAGGTCGGAGCGAAGCCGCCGCGCGGCGCTGTGCGCGCTCGTCCACCGGCCGAATCCGTGGCCGTTCGCCCCGAAGGTCGCCGCCGTCCCGCCCGGCAACGTCAGCCCGTAGGCCACCACCTCCGTGACGACTCCTTCGTCGTCCCCTCCGCACTCCTGGATCAGGGCGAACAGGCGTGGTGGCTCATCTGTCAGGGTGCGTGTCTCTTCACGGGCGTGCTCCGGCTCCGTGTCGCGTGCGAGGTGTCCGCCGACGCCCGAATCATGGCAGGCGGATGGTTGGCCGAACTCAAGGGAATGTTCCACGGCGGGTGCTCTCTTCCTGCCTGGCGCCTGTGAAGGCCGCCCGATCTGAATTCGTCTCGGCCGACTACCCGGAGAGACAGTCCTGCGTATGGCGCGCCATCGGCCGAGCTCTCAAGCCTTCGGCCTTGAGGGGAGGCCACGCGGGACCTCCTCGTGCAAGCACGAATCAGCCTGTCTGTTCTTTGGTCCACGGCAGCTCTATAGTGTTCTAGAGCACCAGTGAAGTCAACGACTGATTCAGAGTGCACTAGAACAGAGGTCCCATGATGGCTGACAGCCCGCAGGCGATGGCGCCGTACAGGCGGATCGCCGCACAGATCAAGGCCAGGATCGACAGCGGGGAGATCCGGCCGGGTGACCGCATTCCGTCGGTGCGGGAGATCATGCGGGACGAAGGGGTTTCCACCGCGACCGCCACCCGGGTCGCGGCCGTGCTGAGGGCGGAAGGCTACGCGGAGTCGGTTCCGGGGATCGGAACCCTGGCCACCCTGCCGAAGAAGATCACAGCAGGTTCCGATCGTCTTCAAATGCTGCGGGCGAGCGGGAGCGGCTACCGCCGGGGGGAACGGGCCGAGATCTTGAGCGCCGGTCTCGTCCCGGCACCCGAGGTGGTCGCGGACGCGCTGGAGATCGAAGAGGGAGTCGCCGTTGTCCAGCGCCGTCGCGCCTACTATGACGACAGAGGGCTCGTGGCGCTGTCCACATCGTGGCTTCCGGGTGAGCTGGGCCAGGTGATACCCGAGCTGCTGATCGCGGAACCGCTCCCGAGGATGGCGTTCGGGCTGGTCGAGGACAGGGCGGGCCGACGGGCCGTCCGGCGGCGCGACATCGTCGCCATCAGGCCGGTTCCCGAGGACGTCGCCTCGGTGCTCGGCATGGAAAGCGGTCTGCCGGCACTCACCATGACGAACCTCTACTGGGATCAGCACGGCGAGGTGACCGAGTACGCCGTGGACTTTCTCGGCCCCGGTCGCGAGCTCTCGGCCGACTACGCCCTGGAACAGTCTCCCGGCCTCCATCGCTGACGCCGATGCTCACAAAAGTGTGATGCGAGGGGCCGGTGTCGCGGGCTTCCCGCGAGCGTACGATCCCCCGCGAAGCGCCGCTCGCACACCGGATGAGTCCGCGACCGTCGTTCAAGAGCGGTCGGCCGCGTCGAGCGAGCGAGAGGGAGGAGCACGTGATGATCAGCCCTGAGGAGCTGGCGGGTGTGGCCTGGCACATCGGTACCAGGAGTGCCGACAGCAACGGTCAGTGTGTCGAGGCCGGTCCGCCGGCCGATGGCAGTGGGCGCATTGCCGTGCGGCACAGCCGTCGTCCCGACGCCGAGGTGATCGTCTACACCCGGGCCGAGTGGGAGGCGTTCGTCGGCGGCGTCAAGGACGGCGAGTTCGACTTCCCCGCCCGCTGACCGTACCGGCTCACAATGAGGCGATTCACCTTGTCCCGGTTTATGTGGGTATCACCATACTTCGGTGGTAATCGACGGGCGGCGCCCCGAGTCTGGATACTTGCGGCATGAGTGGTGAAACCCGTGAAATCGTAGAAGAACTGCTGCGCCGGATGGCCGAGGGCGATCACGACCGTACGGCGGAGTTGTTCGCCGAGCCGGTCGACTGGCGGCTCGCCTGGCCCGCCGAGGGGCATCCGGCGGTGCCGTGGATTCGCCCCCGGTCCGGCCGGGCCGAGGTGGCGGACCACTTCCGGTCGCTGGAGGCCCATCACGTGCCCGAACTGAACGGCACGTCGGTGACGCGCATCCTGGTCGACGGCGCGGACGCCGTCGTGCTCGGGGAGATCGCGCAGACGGTGCGGGACGGCGGGGCCGCGTACACCTCACCGTTCGCGCTGCACCTCACCGTCGAGGACGGGCTCGTCACCCGCTTCCACATCTACGAGGACAGCCTCACGGTCGCGCGGGCCCTCAGCGCTCAGGCGTGATCGCGAGGAGGTCCGTTCCGTCGCCGCGTCGGGGAACGGGCTCACGCTCCGCGCCTCGGCGGACCTCGGTCTCGGCAGGCCTGGACGCTTAGTGGTCCCGCCCGGAGGTTCGTCGGGGGTCAGTGGTTGAGGTAGGGGATCGCAGGCGCAGTCGAGGGCTTCCTGGGCGGTGCCGATGGTTGACGTGCTCCCCGGCCTGAAGGTCGAGGCACCAGCCCGCATTTCGGCAGCCCGGCCGGCAGGATCTGGTTCTCGTACTTGCCGCTACCGGCGAGGTGGCCCAGGTCCCGGGTGCGCCGCTCGATCGGCCCGGCCGGCGCACCCCCGCGACCCTGTTGAGTTTCCAGGCGCATGACATGGCCGGAAGTCGCCCGTGCTCGGGCTCCTGCACGGCCGTCAGCGTACCGTCTAAATTGCATTGACCGGTAGCACGCACCCGTCTACATTCATGTCTAACAGGATATTCACGCGAGACGACATGAAAAAGCTACCTTCATCATCCCGAACGATGGTGAACCAGCCGAGGAGGCCGCGTGCAAGAACGCTTCGGAGGCAAGTCGGCGATCGTCGCACTGACCGCCCTGACCCTGGCCGTGTTCGTCTACGTGACCACCGAGTCGCTGCCCATCGGCCTGCTCCCCCTGATCGCCCGGGATCTCGGCACCAGCCCGTCAGCGGTCGGGCTCCTGGTCACCGGATACGGCCTGATCATCGTGCTGGTGTCCCTGCCGCTCACGCGACTGACTCGCCGGCTGCCCCGGCGGCGGCTGCTGTGCGTCCTGTTGGGCGTCTTCGTCGTGGCGACCTGCCTGTCGGCCATGGCGGGGAACTACTGGCTGCTCATGGGCGCCCGGATGGTGACCGCGCTGAGCCAGGCGCTGTTCTGGGCCATCGTGACGCCGGCCGCCGCCGGCCTCTTCCGGGCCGAGGTGCGCGGCCGGGCCCTGTCCATCCTGTACGCCGGCGCCTCCAGCGCCGCGCTGACCGGCATCCCGGCCGGCACGTGGCTCGGCCAGCAGACCAACTGGCGGGTGGCGTTCCTCGCGCTCAGCGGCCTGGCCCTGCTCGTCCTCGCCACGATCGCGGCCGTCCTGCCCGACACGCCCGCCGGGCAGGGCGCTGCGGACCGGGGCAGCGCGCCCGACCGCGGCCGGTACCTGTCGATCGTGGCCACCACGGCGGTCGCGGTCACCGGCGCGTTCACGGCGTTCACCTACATCAGCCCGTTCCTGAGCGACGTCAGCGGCTTCACCGAGTCATCGATCGGCCCGCTCCTGCTGGCACGCGGGATCGCGGGCCTGGCCGGCGTGTTCGTGGTGGGCTGCCTCGTCGACCGCCACGGCTGGAGCACCATGACGGGACTCATAGGCCTGCAGGCGTTGGCGCTCGCCGGGCAGTACGCGTTCGGCGCCTCCCCGGCCGGGACCGTCATCGCGATCTCCCTGTCCGGCTTCACACTCGCAGGCCTGACCGCCGTACTGGGATCGCGGGTGCTCGTGTACGCGCCGGGCGAGTCGGTCATGGCGAGCGCCGCTACCTCCATGGCGTTCAATGTGGGCATCACCGCGGGCGCGTTCCTCGGCAGCGTGCTCCTGCCCGGTCCGGGCGTGCGCAGCACGGCACTGGCCGGGGCGCTGCTCAGCCTGGCGGCGTTCGCCATCGTGCTGGCCGAGCCGGTCCTGTCCAGCCGGCGGAAGGGCGCACCGGCCACGGCCGCCGCCCCCCTGCCCGAGGGCGCCCGAGTCACGTGATCCGATGCTCAACGCACCGAACCGTGCAACCTCCCTACCTGCCTTGAGTGGTAGCCTCAAGGGCATGTCACTCGACGTGGGACACCTTCCCCTGGTCGGCGGGCACCCCGCGCTCGATCTGGTCAACACGCTCGAACGAGGGGTACCGCTCGACGGCGGGCCGCCCCACGACCATCTGTCCGACGCCCCCGCATTGCTGCGCTGGGCGGCCAGGGCAGGCCTGATCAGCGACGCGGAGCGCGATCGGGCCGGCCAGGCGTGGCACGACGATCCCGCGTCGGCGCGGGCGGGGCTGGCCACCGTACGGGACATCCGGGAAGGGCTGCACCTCGTGGTGCTCGCAACGATCCGGCCCGCCGACGGCGGGCCGGCGGACGACGCGGGCGAGGGGGATCCGATCGCGGCCGGGGCCGCGCTGGTCGTGCTGCACGAGCGATGGGCCGGAGCAGTTGCCAGAGCCGCGCTGGTGCTCGACAGAGGCGACCCGCCGCAGGTGCGGCTCACCTACGGCACGATACCCGCCATGCTGATACCCGACCGGGTCGCCGAGGCCGCACTCGACGTCCTGCGGACGGCCGACCTGACCCGGGTACGCCGCTGCCCCGTACGCGACGGCGGCTGCGGATGGCTGTTCCTCGACCAGAGCCGCAACGGCTCCCGCCGCTGGTGCCGCATGGCCGACTGCGGCAACACGGCCAAGGCCCGGCGGCTCACCGAGCGCCGCCGCGCCGCCCGGGGCGGCACCCCGTAGGACCCGTACGCGATCGACGGTCGACGCCGCACCCAGGCGGCGGGTCACCTCGCCGCTGCCCGTCGAGGACCCGGCCGGCACCGCGCCCTGCCGGTCGAGTTCGTCGATGAGGGCGTCGAGGTCGGCGGCGAAGGTGCCGTAGTCGTAGCCGGCAGTGGGCCGGCTCGAGCGGCCGAAGCCACGCCGGTCGTAGGCGGCCAGGTGGGCCGGTGATCCGCCCCCGGTGGTCACACGGTAGCGGGACGGGGGCTCAGAGGAGATAACGGGCCAGGTCGGCGATGGGGTGCGGTCCGGAGAGCAGGTCGCGCAGGGTGTCCAGGTGGGTGGCGCCCGAGGTGTGGTGGGCGACGAGGCCGGTGTCGTGGACGGCCCGCTCCCAGCCCCCGTCGTCGTTCGCGGCCTCCTCCAGCCGCCGCAGCACGCTCGCCCCGTCCGTCTCCCCGGCCAGCAGCGTCAGCAGGTGCGGCCACTGGACGGCGAGCGCCGCGAGCTTGGCGACCTTGCCGTCCGAGGCGGGGGCCGCACCGGCGAGGGCTCGGCGGTAGGTCAGGAACGAGTAGAAGCGGAACACGTTCACGTACCGCTTGATCTCGCGCGGGTTGAAGAACGTCAGGGCCGGGAGCACGAACTCGATCGCCCGGTAGGCGTTCTCGTCGCTGTAGAGGTCGTCGAAGACCCGGTCGGCGGCCTCCCGGGTCGCCGCGCAGAGCCCGCCGACGGCGTCGGAGCACTCGATGCCCAGGGCGTCCTGCGCCAGCCGCGCCGCCTCGTCGAGGGTCGTTGTGGTCGGGCGCAGCGCCCAGATGGCGTCCTGCAACCGGCTCACCTGGACCGGGTCCGGCGGTTCCGCCGCCCGCGATCCGGGGTCGGGGGTCTCCGCCGGCGTTCGCGGCCCGAATCCCTGCAGCTCCATCGTCGCCCGCAGCCCGAGCCCCGGTATCGCCACCGGCGTTCGCGATCCGGGTCTTCGCGGCTCCGCCGGTGCCCGCAGTCCCGGCACGGCCGCTCCCGGTGGCGTGGTGGTGCCGGGAAAGCCCGGTGTGACCGCGCCGAGGGGGGAGGGCCGTGCGGGAGGCAGGGGACCGCGCGAACGCGGCCCGGCCGGATCCGGTGGCGGGTCGAGCCGTTCCAGGGCGGCTGGGGGACCCGCCGGACGCGGTCCGGCCGGATTCGGTGTCCGTGTGGTGTCCGGGTCCCGCGGCCACGCGGTACCCGTGCCCGCGGGAGCGGCGGGAGCGGCGGGAGCGGCGGGAGTGGCGGGAACGGTGGCAGGACCGGCGTGCGCGCCGGGATCGTCCTGGGGGACGGTCGCGGGCCGCGCCAGGTCGGACACGCCCAGCAGGGCCCGTACGAAGGCGGGCAGCCGGTCGGCGTCGTCCAGCAGCGGCACGCTCAGCGGGAGCTGCACGATCTTCTCCAGGAACCGCCAGCCCAGGCCGGACCGCCCGCCGCCCGGCAGCGTCCCGGCCAGCTCCGGGTAGGCCGCCTCGACGTGCGCCACGACCACCTCCGGTTCCATGGCCAGCACGAACACGCAGTTGGGGAACTCCCCGGCGAGGAAGAGGTTGATCGCCTCGATGACCTGCGCCACCGTTCCCGGCGAGCAGCGGTCCAGGTCGTCCACGAACACCACCAGCGGGCGCTCCCCGGTGGCGACGAGGTCGAGGACCTGCCGCATGTCGGTCTGCACCAGGTGCAGGAAGCCGGTCCTGGACCGGTACCCGGGGGTGGTCGCGACCTCGTTGACGAACCCGTCGGCCGCGCCGGGGCCGAGCAGGTCGGGTTGGGTGACCAGGCCGCGGAACGCGTTGTCCGCCGACTCCCCGAAGAACCGCGCCAGCCGTACGGCGCCCGCCCCCACCACCAGCGCCGACCCGGCGGAGCCGACGGCCGCCGCGGCGTTCCCCAGGAAGGCGCCGAGCGCGGGCAGCAGCGCGGCGGCGGCCAGGAGCGCCCCGGTGAGGACGACGGTGGCGACCAGGCCGAGGGCCACCGGCGCCAGACGGGTCATCGCCAGATGGTAGGCGCGCCTGCGGACCGCCTCCCGGTCGATCCTGGACAGGTTCAGCTCCAGCCAGAACCGTTCCCGCTCGGCGCGGGGCAGCCGCCGGGTGACCTGGGTGATGATCTCGTGGGCCAGCCCGGCCCAGACCTGCTCGCCGCTCTGGTACATCCACGGGTTGAACCAGACCGTGGGCCGCCAGTCCGCCCGCCGCAGCGGGAGCGGGCCCGGCTCGGCCTGCCCGGAGCTCTCCCGGGGGCGCCGTCCCGTCCTGGCGAGCACCTCGGCGTTGGTCAGCGTCCGCTCCGCGCGGGAGCCGGGCAGGTGGATCGGGGCGGGGTCGTCCCCGGCGGCCCCGGGGTCCAGCAGGTCCTGGATCATCCGCATCAGCGAGGTCTTGCCCGCGCCCCAGGGGCCCTTGACGCCGATCGTGAGCGGGGGCCGGGTCTCGGGATGGCGGACGAACGCGGCGATGGCCTCGGCGTAGACCCGGTGCCCGAGCTGGTCCTCGGTGGTCCACCGGTCGGCGGTGAGCCTGGCCCTGGGCCGTACCGTCCGCAGCCCGGCCCGGCGGCGGCGCAGCAGCGCCGAGGTCTGCGCCCGCTCGGCCGCCGACAGCCGCGAGTGGCCGAAGGCCCGCACGTCCGGGTGGACGAACGTGGTCGTCTCGCCCAGCAGACCCCAGTGCCTCAGCTCGGCGGCGTCGCCGAGGATCTCGTCGATCGGCTCGTCCTCGTCGAGGAGGGCCGCCCTGCGCAGGATCTCCCTGGCGGGCTCGCTCAGGTGGAGCTCGTAGACCCGCCGGACGATCTCGATCCCGCAGGCGGGCGGGGCGTGGTCGCCGAGCCGCGCCAGGACGCGGGCGAAGGCGGCGTGCGGCACGGCGGCGGTGTCCCGCGCCGGGGTGAGGGCGACCCCCGCGACGGCCCCGTACGAGATCAGGATGGGCGTGCGGGCGGCCGAGGCCGCCGCGTAGCGGGCGAGCGCGTAGGCGTGCAGGTCCCCGACGCTGATCGTCCCGTCCCCGTCGAGGTCGGCGGCCCGCGTCGTGAGGCCCTCCGCGATGACGTCGGTCAGCGTGCGTACCGGGCCGGGTACCGTCTCGTCGAGCCTCAGCGTGAGGGTGAGGGCCGCCGCGGCCACCCTCGGCTCCCCGGCCACGGCGAGCTGCCTGACCGGTTCGGCGGAGCCGTCCAGGGCGCTCCAGCCGAAGTCGACGATCATCAGTACGGCGGCCGCCAGCGACTCGCCGACCTGCCGCCCGAACGCGCCGATCATCGATCCCAGCTGTCCCGAGGTCCAGCCGCCGTCGGCGGGCAGCCGGATCACCAGCAGGTCGCCCTCCCGCGCCGAGCGCAGCAGGTTCCACACGCGCTCGCCGTCCGCGCCGGCCCCCTCGCTGGTCTCGGACTCGACGGTGAACCCCTCGGCGCGCAGCGCGCTCGCCAGCCGCGCGTCCGGCGGGGCGGCGTACGGCCCGGTGGCGGAGGTGCCCGCGTCCGGCGAGGCCGAGGGCGGGAGCGGGAGCGGGAGCGGAGGAGAGGGAGAGGGAGAGGGAGGGACAGGTGACGGTGGCGGGGTCGCGGCCGTGAGGGAGTCGAGGAAGACGAGGGCTCGGCGGGTGCCCACGTGGGGCGTGGTCTCGAAAACTGGATTCGCGAACGCGAGTCCCTCGCTCAACGGTCCTCCCGATCTGACGGCGGTCATCCCACTGTGGACGCGTCGGACGGGACAGATGGCGATCTTGGCGATAGGTCGACCTGTTTTGACGGATGTTTGATCGCCGGTTTCCGCAAAGTTTGCGGCGGGGAGCCGGGGCGGCGTCACCCACGGCGGTGTGGAATCTCGGCATCCCGCTGGGCGTGGACCGGCAGTTCGTCCAGGACCTGGCGGCCGACATGGCCGCGAAGGAAATCGGGCCGCTGATCGAGTGCGGCGCGGTCGCCCTGCCGCGACTGCCGTGGGGAACCGGGTCGGGCCTGGCCACGCCGGCCTGTCACCGGCGCAGGCGGGCGACCTGCTCCGGCTGCTGACCCCGCGTCCCGCGGGACCGCGCCGAGGCTCGCCGCCGTGTCCTACGTTGAGAGGACTCTCAGTGTCCCTCAGCGAGGTCACAGGTCCGGCGTAGCAGGCTTCACCGGGTCACCGGGTCACCGGGTCACCGGGTCACCGGGTCACCGACCGGGTCACCGTTTCACGGGGTTGAGGAGTCCGGATGAGAGCAGAGGTGTCGGGCGAACGGCGCAGGTGGCCGTGCGTTGCTGCGGTGTGGAGCTCGGTCTACGGTGCGGCCCACGTGTGGTGGCTGGCAGACCCGGGGTCGCCGCTGGCTCCTCCGGAGGAGGCGTTCTCACCTGGCCGGTGGGTGGCGGTGACGCTCGCCTTCATGGCCACGGCGGTGTGCTCAGCGATCGCCGCCGGGATCGGACACCACTGGGCGGCGCCTGTGCGGTGGATGCTGGTGGCGCTGGCGTGGGTGATCGGGGCCGGACTGATCGTTTATTCGTACATGCTCGCCATCAGCCTTGCCGCCATGCTGTTCGGCCAGGTCGACGACTGGGGGAGCCTGTTGACCCGCGCGGCCGGAGCGACGGCGGGCGCGCTGACGCTGGCGTGTGCCGTCGCCGAGCAGCGCAGGGTAAGGCGGGCCTGCTCTCACTGCGCCCGAGTCCACGGCCGTTCGCCGGAGCGGCGCACCGATCCCACACCGCGGTGGGCCTACCTCGCCGCCTACGTCGCGATCGCCGGTTGCGCAGCTCGTGTGCTCGTGCTGGTAGTCGACTCCATCACGACGCACAAGCCGCTGCCGTTCGCGCTCGGTGCGCCCTTCGGGATCTTCGTCGCCCTGCTGATCCTGGCCGGCACCCTTCTGCCGCTGGCGTTGGTCCACCGGTTCGGCAGGATCTGGCCGCGTTGGGTGGTCCCGCTGGCAGGCCGTGATGTGCCGCGATGGCTCGTGCTCGGGCCCGCCTTGTTCGTGGGCGCGAGCTTGGCCGGCTACTTCGGCGTGGCCGGGATGACGGCATGGCTCCTCGGCAAGGGCAACCTGGCTCAAGCCCCGGTCTGGAAGGTGTCGATGGAAATGTTCGGCTATACGTTGTGGGGCTCGGGCCTGCTCGCCGCCGCTGTGTCCCACTACGGTTTGACCAGGCCGGACTGTCCTTCTCATGGGTGCGCCGTCCCGCGCGCCCTGGGAACGTCTTCATGATCGGATCAACGATCGATCACCGAACGTGACACGGTTTAGGGCGAGGTTGGAGACGGCCCCTGGGCAGGGCCCTTGGCCCGGGACCGACCGGCCGGGTTCCGCGAGGAGGCGATCTCAGAGGTGAGGAGGCGCTCTCAGTGGTCGCGGGCCCGGAGCTCAGAGTTTCAGAGGCGGAGAGGCCGTCTCAGAGGTGCGGGCCCGGATCTTGGAGGTTCGGAAGCGAGGAAGCGGTCTCAGAGGTCGCGGGCCCAGATCTCCTCGATGAAGTCCCCGCCGCCCGGGCCGCCCCGGCCCCGCTCCTTCTCGACCAGCTCGAAGCCCGCCGCCTTGTAGATGCGCCTGGCGCCCAGCAGGACGTCCCTGGTCCACAGCACCATCCGCCGGTAGCCGGCGGCCCTGGCGAAGCGCACGCACTCGTCCACGAGCCGGGTGCCGATCCCCATGCCGCGCGCGGACGGCTCGACCAGCAGCATCCGCAGCTGCGCGGTCTCGTCGTCCTTACGCACGCAGAAGACGCATCCGGCGCGCTCGCCGTCCACCTCGGCGATCCAGGCCGCCTCGCGCCGGGGGTCGTGGCCGTCCACGTAGTCGGCCACGACCCTGGCCACCAACGCCTCGAAGTCCATCCCCCAGCCCCGCTCCTGGCTGTAGAGCGTGCCGTGCCGGTAGACCACCCAGCCGAGGTCGCCGGAACGGGGCGGACGGATGACGTACGGCAGGTCCGCCTTCGGCGTCCGGCCGAAGATCTCTTTGATCGTCGCCATGCTCGCGACCAGCCGGTCGCCGTCCTCGTCGGTCACCCCGGCCATCAGGTCGCGTACCTCCTGCGCCGCGCGCTCGTCGAAGCCCGCGAACCTGGTCCGGCCCTCGGCGGTCAGCTCGACCACCTGCCGCCGCGCGTCGGCGGCGGACCGCTCGCGCACCACCAGGCCGTCGCCCTCGAACCTGCCGAGCATCCGGCTGAGGTATCCGGCGTCGACCCCGAGCAGCCGCCGCAGGTCGCTCACCTCCATCCGGCCCGCCCGGTCCAGCTCGAACAGCACCCTCATCTCGGTCAGCGAGTAGGGGCTGTCCAAGAGGCCCTGATGGAGCAGGCCGATCAGCCTCGTGTAGAAGCGGTTGAAGTCGCGTACGTCCGCCACGTGTCTCTCCATGCTTGACAGCATCAACCAATTCATTGACGCAGTCAAAGAATTTGTCGACGTAGCCTCCTGTGAGATCGGCGGCCCGCTGCGCTAACTTCGCACTTTGGCTGAGAACGGATGATGAGCGGGGGCGGCGCGCGCCGCGCCCACGGCGGGAGCATGATGGCTGAGGTCGCGTACATCGGCGGATACACCCCGGACACCAACGGGTCCGGGCCGGGGATCACCCTGGTCGAGCTGGGGAGCCTCGCGCGGCTCGGGGAGACGGCGGCCTCCGGCCCCTCCTTCCTCGCCGTCCACCCCACCCTCCCGGTCCTCTACGCGGTGGGGGAGAGCGAGCGCGGCACGGTCTGCGTCTTCGCCCGCGCCGGGGACGGCACGCTGAGCCCGCTCGCGCAGCGGCCCAGCGAGGGATCGGCCCCCTGCCACCTGGCGGTGGACCCCACCGGCACGCGCCTCGCGGTGGCCAACTACGGCGACGGCACGGTCAGCGTGCACGGCATCGACGGCTCCGGCCTCCTGACCGACGTATGGATCTTCCCCTACCGCGAGGGCGCCCACGCCCACCAGGCGGTCTTCGGCCCCGACGGGGTGCTGTACGTGAGCGACCTGGGCTCCGACGAGGTCCGCCGCTACCTGGTCGGGGACGAGGTGGTCCCGCACCCCGCGGGTCCGGTGCGGCTCGCGTCCGGCATGGGCCCCCGGCACATGGCCTGGTCGGACGGCCACTGGTACGTGGCGGGGGAACTGGACGGCACCGTGCGCGTCTACGAGGTCTCCGACGGCCTCGACGACTCCGGCGACTCCGGCGACTCCGAGGCCTCCGGCGTCTCGGGTGTCTCCGGCGGGGAGTGGCGCGAGGTCGCCGCCGTCCCGGCCAGCGGGACCGACGGACACAACCAGCCCTCGCACCTGGAGGTCTCCGGCGGCCTCGTCTACGTCGCCAACCGGGGACCCGACACGATCTCGGTCTTCGCGGGTCCCGGGCTGGAGCCGGTGGCGGAGGTCCCCTGCGGCGGCGTCTGGCCGCGGCACTTCGCCATCGCCGACGACCGCGTGTACGTGGCCAACCAGCGCTCGGACGGCGTCGCCGTGCTCCCGCTCAAGGGGGGCGTGCCGCAGCCCGCGGAGGAGGTCCTCGCCGTCGGCACCCCCTCCTGCGTGCTCCCACTGTCCTAACATTTCCCTGGGGGCCTCCCGGGGCCCCGGCCCGCCTCCGGCGTGCCTCCATCGGGCCCGCGCCGGGCCTTCGACGTGCGCGCCCGGCCGGACGCGGGGAGACGGTCCGCCGGGCGGCTCACCTGTCGATCATGGGAAAGGACATGTGAGGACTACCCCCCTTGGTCTAGACCACTGGGCGCATCTGCGGGCAGAATGCGTTGCGTCGGTGGCGAAAACCCGTCGCCGGACCGACCGTGCCACTTAGTCTGGCCATCTTGTATCGAACTCACTACCGGAGGATGCCATGCGTATCGGAGTGCTCACCGGGGGCGGCGACTGCCCTGGCCTGAACGCCGTTATCCGCGCCGTCGTGCGCAAGGGAGTGGGCGTTCACGGGCATGAGTTCGTCGGGTTCCGCGACGGCTGGCGCGGTCCCCTCGAGGGCGACACCATGCCGCTTGACATCGAGGCCGTACGCGGGATCCTGCCGCGTGGCGGAACGATCCTTGGCTCTTCCAGGACCAACCCGATCAAGATCGAGGGCGGCGTTGAGAAGATCAAGGAAAACCTCGCGAAGGGCGGGGTCGACGCGCTGATCGCGATCGGCGGCGAGGACACCCTCGGTGTGGCCAAGCAGCTCTTCGACAAGGGCGTGAAGGTCGTCGGCGTGCCCAAGACGATCGACAACGACCTCAACGCGACCGACTACACCTTCGGCTTCGACACGGCCGTCAACATCGCCGTCGAGGCGATCGACCGCCTGCACACCACCGCCGAGTCCCACCACCGCGCGCTGATCTGCGAGGTCATGGGCCGTCACGCGGGCTGGATCGCCCTGCACGCCGGAATGGCGGGCGGCGCCAACGTCATCCTCATCCCGGAGAAGCCCTTCGACATCGACAAGGTCTGCGCCTACGTCGAGTCCCGCTTCGAGACGCGTTACGCGCCGATCATCGTCGTGGCCGAGGGGGCGCACCCGGTCGAGGGCCAGATGGCGCTGCAGGCGGGCGAGCTCGACGCCTTCGGCCACGTGCGACTCGGCGGCATCGGCGAGAACCTCGCCAAGGAGATCGAGAAGCGCACCGGCAAGGAGGCCCGCACCACCGTGCTCGGCCACATCCAGCGCGGGGGCACCCCCACGGCCTTCGACCGGGTGCTGGCCACCCGGTTCGGCCTGCAGGCCATCGACGCGGTGCAGGAGGGCGACTTCGGCAAGATGGTCGCCCTGCAGGGCACCGACATCGTCAGGGTCGGCCTCGACGAGGCCACCAAGGAGCTGAAGACCGTGCCGGCCGGCCGCTACGAGGAGGCCGAGGTCTTCTTCGGCTGAGCCGGATCGCCCCCGGAGCCCGCCCCCGAGGCGTCTCCGGGCGCGCCGGTAAGTGTTCTGCAAGCGGCCTCCCCTAGCCTCCCGGCAGGGCGGCCGCCCGCGATTCCCCTCCATGTACGGCTTGCGCCTTGACCAGGCACCAGCGGGGGCGCAAGCCGTACATCATCGCCCTTGCGAGTCGAACAGCGACGGGCCCTTCCGCGCGGGAGCCGGCGGCGGGGCGACCGGCTCCCGGAGGTGGTCCTCGTCGCGGAGGCTCTCCAGTCTGGCCAGCAGGGCGGCGTCGCTCTCCATCTCCCGCTGCGACGGCGCCAGGATGACGGCCAGCAGCAGGCCGAGGGTGAGCAGGCTCACCAGGGCCAGCGTGGGCAGCATGAAGTCGACGCCCCTGGCCCCCTCGACCGGCGTCAGCGAGATCAGGGGCCGCACCTCGAGCGCGAACATGCCGGTGTAGTGCATGCCGCAGACGGCCAGAGCCATGATCAGCGCGGCGCCGCCGGTGGCGAGCGCGCCGCTGACCCGCAGGGTGAACCAGAGTGCCACCGTGGACGCGGCGATCGCGATCAGTACCGAGAGCCCGACCAGCGGCGGATCGTAGGAGACCTGCGCCGACATGTTCATCGCGAACATCCCGATGTAGTGCATGCCCGCCACGCCGAGGCCGGTGAGCACGCCGCCGGACAGCAGGGAGAGCGGCCTCTCGCCCTGGTAGGAGACCAGGAACAGGCCCGCGCCCACGATGACGACCGCCAGGGCCGCCGAGCCGATCGTCAACGGCACGTCGTAACGGATCTGGCCACCGCCGACGGCGAAGCCCATCATGGCGACGAAGTGCATGACCCAGATGCCGGTGCCGCCGATGGACAGCGCCCCGCCCGCCAGCCAGCGGACGCGGGCCGCGCCCGTCGCCGCGCGGGCCCTGGCGGTGAGCAGGAGACCGAGCATGCATCCGACACTCGACATGACGTAGGCCAGCGCGGGGGTGAGCAGGCCATAGGAGAAGTGATCTACGTGGGACATGTTCCAGTTTCTATTGAGAGGGAAACCAGGGGATTATTGCAGCTCGCGGCCTTTCCGGAGAAAGGGGCGGGCGGCCGATGACGGGAATCGAGGACCCGTTTTGGCGAGCGGTCGCGGTTTTCCGCGTCGCATCCCTCGGGTACGCGGCGGTCCTGCTCGTCCGCGCCGGAGGGTACGCCCACCCGGTGACCGGCTGGCTGGTGATCGGCGTCATGGCACTGTGGACCGTGGCGACGATCTTCGCCTACTCCGTCAGGGAGCTGCGCGGCCGGCCCCTGCTCGCCGCCGACATGCTCGTGACGGTGGGCTGCCTGCTCGCCACTCCGGCCGTGCAGGGCCCCTACCAGCAGGGTAGCCTGCCGATCACCGGCACCTGGATGGGCGGGGCGGTGCTCGCCTGGGGAGTGTACGGCGGGCGGCGGTTGGGGGCGGTGGCCGCGCTGATCGTCTCGCTGGCCGATCTGTGGCTGCACGGCGTCCCCGGGGGCGGCTTCGAGATGCTGCCGATCAACGGAACCGTCCTGCTCTTCCTCGCCGGGGTGGTCGTCGGGCACGTGGCCCGGCTGGCCAAGAAGGCCGAGGAGCGCATGCAGCAGGCGATCGAGCTGGAGGCGGCCGGGCGGGAGCGGGAGCGGCTCGCCAGGGGAATCCACGACTCGGTGCTCCAGGTGCTGGCGCTGGTCCAGCGGCGCGGGCAGGAGATCGGCGGCGAGGCGGCCGAGCTGGGCAGGCTCGCGGGCGAGCAGGAGGCCGCGCTGCGCGAGCTGGTCAGGCTCAGGCCCGAGACGTCCGCCCTCGGCACCGCCGACCTGTGCGCCCTGCTGCACGGGTACGGCTCGGCCACGGTGACCGTCTCGGCCCCGGCGACCCCGCTGACCCTGCCCGCGGCCACCGCGGCCGAGATGGCCGCCGCGGTCGGGGCCGCCCTGGACAACGTCGCCCGCCACTGCGGGGCGCGGGCGCCCGCCTGGGTCTTCGCCGAGGGCGACGGCGGGCTGGTCACCGTGACCGTCAGGGACGAGGGGCCGGGCATCGCGCCCGGACGCCTGGAGGAGGCCGCCGCCGACGGGCGGCTGGGCGTCGCGCAGTCCATCCGGGGCCGCATCGCCGACCTCGGCGGCACGGTCACCGTGATCTCGGACCCGGGCCGGGGCACCGAGATCGAGATGTCGGTGCCGGCCGGGTGAAGAAGACCGGCCGGTCGGGACATAACAGCCCTAAGGTGGGCCAATGCGCGTGATGGTGGTGGACGACCACCCGATGTGGAGGGACGGGGTGGCCAGGGATCTGGCCGAGGCCGGGTACGAGGTCGTGGCGACGGTCGGGGAGGGGCGGCAGGCGGTCCGGGTGGCCGCGGCGGTCCGGCCCGAGCTGGTCGTGCTCGACCTGCAGCTGCCCGACCTGCCGGGGGTCGAGGTGGCCAGGAGGCTGGCCGCGTCGGAGCCGCCGCCCCGGGTGCTGATGCTGTCGGCCAGCGGCGAGCAGGAGGACGTGCTGGAGGCCGTCAAGGCAGGCGCGTCCGGATATCTCCTGAAATCAGCGAGCAAGGAGGAGTTCCTCGACGCGGTCAGGCGCACCGCCGAGGGCGACGCGGTGTTCACCCCCGGCCTTGCGGGACTCGTCCTGGGGGAGTACCGCAGGCTGGCCGCCAGGCCCGCGCCCGAGACGACCCCCCGCCTGACCGAGCGGGAGACCGAGGTGCTCCGCCTGGTCGCCAAGGGCCTGTCGTACAAGCAGATCGCCGAGCGTCTCGTGCTCTCCCACCGGACGGTGCAGAACCACGTCCAGAACACCTTGAACAAGCTCCAGCTCCACAATCGGGTGGAGCTGGTCCGCTACGCGATCGAGCAGGGCCTCGACGAGTCGTAAGCGCGACTAAAGTGACAAGGTCGAGACGTTGTCTTTGCGTGAGTACGCGAGAGACTTGACCGTGGTACCCGGACCCCCGGGTTCTCCGGGTTTCCCTGACGTCCCCCGACTCCCCGTTCCCCTCGACGTTCCACCGGAGGTCGCACCATGACCATGTCCGCCTTGGGCGAGCCCTGCGTTCTGCTCAAACTGGGCGAGGTCGTCCTCAAGGGCAACAACCGCGAGCTCTTCGAGCGCAGGTTGCAGGCCAACATCAAGGCCGCCCTGAAGGACGTCGGCGTCAAGGTCGACGTACGGCAGCGCCACGGTGTCATCGCGCTCTTCCTGCCCGACGGCAGTAGCGCGGAGATCGCCGACGCGGTCGCCGAGCGTGTCTCGTACGTCCCCGGCCTGGTCTGGGTGCACCGCGCCTGGCGGGTGGAGAAGGACCCCTCGGCGATCACCAAGGCCGCCATCGAGTTGCTGGCCGACCGCGACGACGTCAGGCGCGGCGTCTCCTTCGCGGTCCGCTCCCGCCGCCGCGACAAGCGCTTCCCGCTCACCTCGATGCAGCTGGACCGCTCGGTCGGCGGCGAGCTCAACGACATCTACGGCCTGCCGGTCGACCTGAAGCGCCCCGAGCTGGTGGTCTCCATCGAGGTCGACCGCGACGAGGCGTTCGTCTTCACCGGCGGGCAGCCGGGCCAGGGCGGGCTGCCGGTCGGCACCAGCGGCAGGGGCCTGGTGCTGATGTCCGGCGGCATCGACTCCCCGGTGGCCGCCTACCGGATGATGCGCCGCGGCCTGCGGGTCGACTTCCTGCACTTCTCCGGCATCCCCTTCACCACCTCGGAGTCCATCTACAAGGCGTACGCGCTGGTCAGGGCGCTCGACAAGTTCCAGGGCGGGTCCCGGCTGTGGGTCGTCCCCTTCGGCAAGGCCCAGCAGTCGATCAAGGCCTCCGGGCAGGACCGCCTGGCGATCATCACCCAGCGGCGCCTGATGCTGAAGACCGGCGAGGAGGTCGCCCGCCGCCTGCGCGCCGGGGCCCTGGTCACCGGCGACTCCCTGGGGCAGGTCTCCTCGCAGACCCTGCAGAACATCACCGCCCAGGACGACGCCGTCGACATGCCGATCCTGCGTCCCCTCATCGGCCTCGACAAGACCGAGATCATGGCCGAGGCCCGCCGCATCGGCACCCTGGCGATCTCCGAGCTGCCGGACGAGGACTGCTGCACGCTCCTGGCCCCCCGCAGGGCCGAGACCGCCGCGAAGCTCGTCGACCTGAAGAAGATCGAGCGCCGCCTCGACGCCGAGGAGCTCGCCGTCCAGCTGGCCGGGTCCCTGCAGGAGTACAAGATCGACACCTGAACCCCCCCGGGCACGCCCGGGGGGAGGTCAGGCGGGGGCCAGGAGGTCACCGGCGGCGACCTTGCCCAGCAGCGGCGGGAAGTGCTCCATCACCCGGGCGAGCTCGTCCAGGTCGCCGTCGACCAGTGCCTGCGGGCCGTCGCAGAGGGCTTGGTCGGGGTGCGGGTGGACATCGATGATCACGCCGTCGGCGCCGGCCGCGACGGCCGCGCGGGTGAGCGGCAGGACCAGGTCGCGGTGGCCGCCGGAGTGGGACGGGTCGACGATCACCGGCAGGTGCGACAGCCGCTGGGCGAGCGGCACCGCCGAGACGTCCAGGGTGTTGCGGGTGGCGGTCTCGAAGGTGCGGATGCCGCGCTCGCACAGCACGATGTCGAGGTTGCCGCGCTGGGCGACGTACTCGGCGGCCATCAGCCACTCCTCGATGGTGGCGCTCATCCCTCGCTTGAGCATCACCGGCCTGCCGGCGGCGCCGACGGCCTGCAGCAGCGCGAAGTTCTGCGCGTTGCGGGTGCCGACCTGGAGCATGTCGGCGTAGGAGGCCACCAGCTCCACGTCGTCGGCGTCGACGACCTCGGTGACGACGGGAAGCCCGGTCTGCTCGCGCACGTCGGCGAGGATGCGCAGGCCCGCCTCACCGAGCCCCTGGAAGGCGTACGGGGAGGTGCGGGGCTTGTAGGCGCCGCCGCGCAGCAGGGTGGCCCCGGCCGCCTTCGCCATCAGGGCGGCCTCCAGGGTCTGCTGCGGGGTCTCCACCGCGCACGGCCCGGCGATCAGGGTGACCGTGTCCGGGCCGATCGGCACGCCGCCGACGCGCACGGTGGACCGCTCGGGGTGGTTGTCGCGGCTCACCAGCTTGTACGGCGCGCTCACCCGCATCACGTCGGCCACCCCCGGCATCCCGCGCAGGTCCAGGGTGGCGAACTGGGCGATGTCGCCGACCAGGCCGATGATCGTACGGCTCACGCCCCGGCTGACGAACGCCTCGCCGCCCGCCGTGCTGATGATCTTCACGATCGCCTCGACGTCCTCTCGCGTGGCGTCCGGGCCCATGACGATGACCATTTCTCTCCCTCTCGATCGCTCCGCCGGTGCCGGCCGATCCCGGCGGGCCCCGATGGTTCTCGTGGTTGTGACGTTCTCGGCGAAGGCCGGGAAAAGCAGAAGGCCCCGGGTCCGAAAACCGGACCCGGGGCCTTCTGTTCGCCAGGCTGTCAGCGCAGCATCTGGAGGCGAACGGTCCGACCTGAGGGTCCGTCGCCATACCAAAACCAGAACGCGGTGCGCATAGCCGCAAATGATAGCGCACGACGAGAATGCGCTCTCCCGTGACCCGGGGTCCGGAGGGGGAAGGGTGCAATGCGGTGGCCACCGAGGAGGCGGAAAACCGACGATGGCAGGATTACCCCGTGCCAGCGGGGAAACGGCGAGGGGAGTGACGGTGGAGCAGTCCGAATCACCGGAGGAGCCTCGCCTGCCCCCCGGCCAGTACGTCCCCCGGGGCAGGCCGGTGATCCACTATGGCCGGGTGCCCACCTTCCGCCCGGCGACCTGGCAGTTGCACGTCATGGGGGCGACCGCCTCGGGCGAGCAGCACCGCTTCACCTGGCCCCAGTTCTCCGAGCTGCCGCGCACCACGATCGTGGCCGACTTCCACTGCGTCACCAAGTTCTCGATCATGGGCAACGAGTGGAGCGGGGTGTCCACGGAGACGCTGATGAAGATCGCTCCGCCCGCGCCCGACGTGAAGCACGTGATGATCTGGGGTGAGTACGGCTACAGCGCCAACCTCCGGATCGGCGACTTCGCCCGCTCCCAGACGATGTTCGCGCTGGAGTTCGAGGAGAAGCCCATCTCCCCGGAACGCGGGTTCCCGGTGCGGATGGTCGTCCCGCACCTGTACGCGTGGAAGAGCGTCAAGTGGGTTCGCGCCGTGGAGTACCTGGTGGAGGACAAGCGCGGTTTCTGGGAGGAGCGCGGTTACCACAACATCGCCGACCCCTGGCGCGAGCAGCGCTACTCCTATCAGGAGGAAGCGGGCGAAGGCCCGCCGTGATCGGCGTTCGCCCCTGATCAGAGGGACGGGTTGACTACGGTTTTCCGCATGTCGACCACCGGCTGGGTGCTGCTGTGCGCCTTCAGCACCCTCCTCGGATTCCTCCTTCCCCGCCCGCGCCGGCGGCACCCGGACCGTCCGGGCGGCCCGACGGACGAGGCCACCTTCCTCACCCTGCACATCGCGGCGATGGCGGCGCCCTCGCTGCGGGCCGGGCTCACCCGCGACTCCGCCCGCAAGGCGGTCCGCCACCTGCGTGCCCTGCTGGGCACCAGCGCCATCGCGGTCACCGACTCCGGCGGACTGCTCGCCTGGGACGGCGTGGCGGGCTGCCACCGCGACCACGCGCCCGAGCACGCCCGTGCGGTCCTCGCCTCCGCCCGCCCGCGCACGGTGGCCGGAGACGAGCTGGCCTGCGACACGCCGGGCTGCGCCATCGGGGGCGGGGTCGTCGTGCCGCTCACCGTCGACGGGCGGGTGGTCGGGGCGCTCGCCGCGTACGACACCGTGGTGAGCGCTGCGCTGGTGCGGACCGTCACCGAGGTCGGCCGGTGGGTCTCGGGACAGCTGGAGATGGCCGAGGTCGACTCCTCGCGGCGGCGGACGATGGCGGCCGAGATGCGGGTGCTGCGCGCCCAGATGTCCCCGCACTTCGTCTACAACGCGCTGACCACCATCGCCTCCTTCGTCCGTACCGACCCCGACCGGGCGCGGGAGCTGCTGGTGGAGTTCGCCGACTTCAACCGGTACGCGCTGCGCCGGGCCCGCGACTTCGCCACCCTCGCCGAGGAGGTGCACTGCGTGGACCGCTACCTGCTTCTGGAACGTGCCAGATTCGGCGACCGGCTCCGCGTCACCCTCCGGGTCGCGCCGGAGGTGCTGTCGCTCCCCGTCCCCTTCCTCTGCCTGCAACCCCTGGTGGAGAACGCCGTCAAGCGCGGGGTGGCCGCGGTGGGACGTCGGGGCGAGGTCCGGGTGGTGGTCAGCGACGCCGGCCCCGAGGCGCACATCAGCGTGGAGGACGACGGCCTGGCCGTGCCGTCCGAGCGGACCCGGCCGCTCCTCGACGGCGGCCCCCCGCACGAGGACGAGGAGGGCGGGATCGGGCTGGCCGGCGTGGACGTGCGGTTCCGCCAGATCTACGGCGAGGACTACGGCCTGGTCGTGGAGAGTGCCCCGAACGCGGGTACCACGGTGAGGCTCCGCGTTCCCAAGCTCCCTCGCCAATAGCTACATGTAGTCAAACTATTACCTGAAGTCGCCATGCGGCTTGCGGCGGATGTGGTTCAGGGGGCAGCGTAGGGTCATGTTGCGAGTCCTGGCCGTTGACGACGAGGTCCCCGCTCTTGAGGAGATCGCCTATCTCCTCCGCCAGGACCCCCGGATCGAGCACGTCTCCACCGCCGTGGGCGGCGTCACCGCGCTCCAGGACATGGTCCAGATGATCGGTACGGGCGAGCGGCTGGACGGGGTCTTCCTCGACATCCGGATGCCCGGCCTCGACGGCCTCGACCTGGCCAGGCTCATCGCGGGCTTCCCCAACCCGCCCCGGCTGGTCTTCGTCACCGCCCACGAGGAGTGCGCGGTGCAGGCCTTCGAACTGGAGGCGGTCGACTACCTGCTCAAGCCGATCAGGACCGACCGGCTGGCCGAGGCGGTGCGGCGGCTGGAGGCGCTGATCCCCGCGCCCCCCGCGACCCCCGCGGCGGCCGACCCCGTGGCCGAGGACGTCATCCCGGTCGAGCTCGCCGGGCGGACGAGGTTCGTGCCGCAGCAGGCCGTCTGGTTCGCCGAGGCGCAGGGCGATTACGTCCGGCTGCACACCGACGAGGGCAGCTATCTGGTCCGCATGCCGCTGGCCGCCCTGGAGCGGCGCTGGGCCGGGTCGGGGTTCATCAGGGTGCACCGCAGCACGCTCGTCTCGGTGCGGCACGTGAGCGAGCTGCGCTTCGACGGCGGCCGGGTGATGCTCAGGGTGGGCACCGAGACGCTCCCGGTCAGCCGCCGCCACACCCGCCAGGTCCGCGAGCGGCTCATCCGCCAGTTCCGCGACCGCCCTGCCGCCCCCGGGGTGGCCCGGGGCAGGTCCCTGCCCTCCGCCGCCCTGCGCTAACCGCGCCCCTTCCCGTTTCGTCCCGCTCCCTTCCGGGGATCGAGAGCTCCCTCCGGGAGGTGAGGGCTCCCTCCGGCGTTCCCTCCCGAGGCGCGAGGGACGTTCCGTGGCGGCCGCTCGTCCCTCCCCGTTCGTACCGGCGGGCCGCGCGTGGTCGCGGGTGGGCCGTGCGTGGGCCGTGCGTGGTCGCGGGGCCCACGGGGATGGTTCCGGGGGTCCTCGCCCCTCTCCGGGCCGTACGGCCGCCGTGCGACCACGTCTTCGCCCAGGGCCCTGCCCCGCGTTCCCACGCCCCCGGGTGGCGATTCACGCCCGGGTGGACCCCGGCACGCCCACTCCCGGGCCGCCGGGCCGCCGGCCGTGTCTCCGATCGCCGCCCCGGCCGTGGCCCGGACGGCGCCCCGCGCTCGCCGCGGCCATCCTCGCCCGGGACGCCTGCCTGCCGTCGCCGGGCTCCCGGTCCCCGACCCCGCTCGCCGGCACGCGTTTCGCGCGCCCTGCCCGCGTTCCCCCGTACCGGTGGTCCCACGGGCCCCGGAAGCCCCCGATCGACCGTTCGTCGTCCGTCGGCGGCCGTTCGTCGTACCGGCACTCTCCGTACATCGACAACTACGAACCGTTAATCGCGCTGGGGGGAAAGCGCCGCTCACTCGTCTGGACGCGCCTCTAGTGTTCCCTCATCGGAGAGCGAGACCCGCCGCGTCAGGGGGGACAGAGCCGGAAGGCTCGCACAAGACCTGACGTGCGGACATCGGGTGACCGTCGAGAGCCGGCGACATCCGGTCACTCGGCCGCCGGGTCCTTGGCCGGAAGGGGAGGGGCCGCCGATCTCCGATATGACGGGACGCCCGCGCCAGCCAGCGGGCCGGACCGTGATCCGGCCACACGGGGGCGGCCGGATCACGAGGACGGGCGTCCCGTCTGACCTCGCGGACCCCGGGGACGCGCGCCCTCCCGGCCGGCGATCACCGGCAGGCGGCCGGTCGCCGGATCAGGAGTCGCGCAGCTTCTTGAGCACGTCGATGTCCTCGCGGTGCTTCTCGGCGCCGCCCGGCGTCTCGATGCAGAACGGCACCCCCGCCACCGCGGGGTGGCGCATCATCTCGGCGAAGGGGGCGGCGCCGATGTGGCCGGCGCCGATGTTCTCGTGCCGGTCCCTCCTGGAGGCGCACGGGTCCTTGGAGTCGTTGGCGTGGACCAGCTTGAGCCGCCCCGGGGCGATCGCGTGCAGGGCGTCCAGGGTCTCCTTGACGCCCTCGGAGGTCGACAGGTCGTGCCCGGCGGAGAAGACGTGGCAGGTGTCGAAGCAGATGCCCGCCTTCGGGTGCCAGTCGAGGGCCTCCAGGTAGGGCTCCAGGTCCTGGACGGTCGCGCAGAGCACCCCGCCCTGCCCCGCCATCGACTCCAGCAGCAGGTCGGGACCGTCGTCGGGGATCTCCTCCAGGAGCGGCAGCAGGTGCTCGTGCAGCTGGCGCAGGGCGGCGTCACGGGACTGGCTCACCGCCGACCCCGTGTGGATGACCACTCCCTTCGCGCCGATCGCGTGGCCGCGCAGCAGGTTGTGCCGCACGGTGGCCACCGACTTCTCCAGCGTCTCGGGGCTGGGAGACCCCACGTTGACGAGGTAGGAGGCGTGCACGAAGGACAGCACGCCCGACTCGCGCAGCTTGGCGTCCTGGGCGGGGTCGCCCGCGGCGAGCGCCCAGCCGCGGGGGTTGCTGACGAACACCTGGATCATCTCGGCGCCGATGTCCGCGGCGTACCGCAGCCCGCCCTTGGCGAGACCACCGGTGACGGAGACGTGCCCGCCGATGAGGGAGAGTGAAGTCATAGTGAACCCATTTTAGGCGCCACCCGGGCGGTCGGCCTGTCCCCGGCGATCGGTGTTCCTTATCGCCCGACGGCACCCGCCGTTCAGCGAGTTTGGAGCATGTTACGAAAATCTGGGGCAAATCATGGCTCACTTTGCGGTTCTTGGCGCTGGACCGCGCACACCGGCGGTGTGTGTACTGCTCACATGCGTAACGTGGACTCCGCGCCGAACTCCGCGCCGCCGGTCCCGGGGCTGGCCGCGTTCAACGCGCTGGGCGCCGAGGAGGCCGAGGCCGGGCTGCTGGCCTGCTGCGCCTGCCGGGCCTTCGCCCGGGAGGTGGCCGCGCTGCGCCCCTACCGCGACCTCGACCGGCTGGCCGAGGCGGCGGAGGCCGCAGTGCGGGGGCTGGACTGGTCCGGCGTCCGCGAGGCGCTGGCCGCCCACCCCCGGATCGGCGAGCCGCCCCGGGAGGGTGGTCCGGCGACCGGTTCCGAGCCGCCCGGCCAATCGGGAAAACGCGTGGAAAGGCGCTCGGAAACCGAAGCGGCCTGGTCGCGGGGGGAGCAGGCGGGGGTCGGCACGGCCGGGCGGGAGGTCCTCGACCGGCTGGCGGAGGGAAACCGCGCCTACGAGCGGCGGTTCGGCCACGTCTACCTGATCTGCGCCACCGGCCTGTCGGCCGGGGAGATGCTGGCCCGTCTCACGGAGCGGCTCGGCAACGACGAGGACACCGAGCGGGAGGTCGTCAGGGCCGAGCTCGCGAAGATCACCCGGCTGCGGCTGGCGAAACTCCTGGGAACCGCCACATGAGCCCCGCACCTCCGGGAGCCGTCACGAGTTTCGTGCCCCTGGGAGCCGTCACGAACCCGGGAGCCGTCACGGCCTCCGTACCCCTCGAAGACCGCGCGCCGGGGAAGGGTCACACATGAGCCTGTCCACCCACGTGCTGGACGCCGCCCTGGGCAGACCCGCGGCGGGGGTCGCCGTACGCCTGGAAAGGGACGGCGAGGTGCTCGCCGAGGGCGTCACCGACGCCGACGGGCGGATCGCGGGATGGACCTGCGGGGAAGGCGACCACCGCCTGGTCTTCGAGACCGGCGGCTACTTCGCCGCCCGCGCGGTGAAGGCCTTCTACCCCCGGGTCTCGATCGACTTCACGGTGGCGGACCCGCGGGAGCACCACCACGTGCCCCTGCTGCTCAGCCCGTTCGCCTACTCGACGTATCGAGGGAGCTAGCATGCCCGTCGTTCTCGGCCCCAACCGCTACGGCAAGGCGGAGACCCGCCTGGTCCGCGTCGTCAGGGACGGCGGCGTCCACCACGTCAAGGACGTCACCGTCGGCTCGGCGCTGTCCGGTGACATGGAGGCGGTCCACCTCACCGGCGACAACGCAGCGGTCCTGCCGACCGACACGCAGAAGAACACCGTGTACGCCTTCGCCAGGAAGCACGGCGTGGCGGAGATCGAGGATTTCGCGGTCCTCCTGGCCCGCCACTACGTGGAGTCGCAGCCCACCGTCCACCACGCCCGCGTGGAGATCGAGGAACACTTCTGGGACCGCATCCCGGTGTCCGACGACGTCGCAGGGGAACGCGGGCGGCACTCCTTCGTCCGCTCGGGCCGGGAGACGCGCACCTGCGCCGTCCACCACGACCGGGACGGCACCACCACCGTGGTCTCCGGGCTGAGGGACCTGGTGGTGCTGAACTCGACCGACTCGGAGTTCTCCGGCTTCGTCGAGGACGAGTACACCACCCTCCCGCCCACCAAGGACCGCGTCCTGGCCACCGCCGTCTCGGCCCGCTGGCGGCACCTGCCCGGCGCGGAACCGCCGGGGACGGCGTACGGGGAGTCGTACGACGAGGTGCGCCGCCACCTGCTCGGGGCGTTCGCCGAGACCTACAGCCTGTCGCTGCAGCAGACGCTCTACGCGATGGGCGAGCGGGTGCTGAACGCCCGCGAGGAGGTCTGCGAGGTGCGCCTGGCGATGCCGAACAAGCACCACTTCCTGGTCGACCTCACCCCGTTCGGGCTGGACAACCCCAACGAGGTGTTCTACGCGGCCGACCGTCCCTACGGGCTGATCGAGGGCAGCGTGCTCCGCGACGACGCCCCCGACGCCCGCTTCAGCTGGGAGTGACGAGCATGGACTTCCTGCGACCCGCCACGTGGGCGGAGGCACTCGCCGCCAGGGCCGACCGGCCGGACGCGGTGCCCATTCAGGGCGGCACCGACATGATGGTCGAGCTCAACTTCGACGTGCGGCGGCCCGGCGCGCTGCTCGACCTGAACCGGGTCGCCGAGCTCGCGGAGTGGAGCGAGGAGCCGGACGGCAGGCTCAGGGTCGGCGCGGGCGTGACGTACGCCCGGCTGATCGCCGAGCTGGGCGACCGGCTGCCCGGCCTGGCCCAGGCCTCCCGCACGGTCGGCTCGCCGCAGATCCGCAACCGGGGCACCGTGGGAGGCAACCTCGGCGCGGCCTCGCCCGCCGGGGACGGCCATCCGCCGCTGCTGGCCGGGGACGCGGTCGTCGAGGTCGAGTCCGCCGCCAGGGGCGTGCGGATGATCCCGGCCGACGGCTTCTACCTCGGGGTCAAGCGCAGCGCGCTGGAGGCCGACGAGCTGATCCGGGCGTTCTGGATGAGCCCCGCGAGCGGCCCCCAGTACTTCTCCAAGGTCGGCACCCGCAACGCCATGGTGATCGCGGTCTGCTCGTTCGCGATCGCGCTGCGCCCCGGTGAGCGCCGGGTCGGCACCGGCATCGGCTCGGCCGCCCCGACCCCCCGCCGCGCCGTCGCCGCCGAGGAGTTCCTGGCCGCCGAACTCGACTGGGAGGCACGGCTCGACCCGGCGGTGCTCGGCCGTTTCGGCGAGCTGGCCGCCGAGGCCGCCTCGCCGATCGACGACGTGCGCGGCACCGCCGATTACCGGCGCCACGCCATCGCGGTGATGGCGCGGCGCACCCTCACCTGGGCGTGGAACGAGTTCCGCTCCGGACACTTCGAGAGGAGGGCCGGCTGATGCGCGTCACCTTCACCGTCAACGGCCGCACGGAGACCGCCGACGACGTCTGGGAGGGCGAGAGCCTCCTGTACGTCCTGCGAGAGCGGGTCGGCCTGCCGGGCTCCAAGAACGCGTGCGAGCAGGGCGAGTGCGGCTCCTGCACGGTCTACCTCGACGGGATCCCCGTCTGCGCGTGCCTGGTCGCGGCCGGGCAGGCCGAGGGGCGTCAGGTCCGCACCGTCGAGGGGCTCGCCGACGGCGACCGGCTCGACCCGATCCAGGAGGCCTTCGTCGAGTGCGGCGCCGTCCAGTGCGGCTTCTGCACCCCCGGACTCCTCGTCCAGGCCCACGACCTGATCGAACGGGTCGGGCAGCCGTCCGACGCGGAGATCCGCGAGGCTCTGGCGGGCAACCTGTGCCGGTGCACCGGCTACGAGAAGATCCTCGACGCCGTGCGCCTCGCCGCGGCACGGAAGGCGGAGGCCTCGTGAGTCCCACCCTGATCGAGAACGTCCACGGGAAGGCGGCCCGGTGAGCTCCATCCTGATCGAGAACGTCCACATCGCCCCGGTCGCGGGCCCGGAGATCCTCTCGGGGCACATCCACGTCGAGGGCGACAGGATCGCGGCCGTGGGCGCCGGCCCGGCGCCGGACGTCCCGGGAGCGGCCAGGATCGACGGCACCGGCTGCCTGGCCACCCCCGGCCTGGTCAACACCCACCACCACCTCTACCAGTGGGCCTCCCAGGGGCTCGCCCAGGACGCCACCCTGTTCGAGTGGCTGACGGCGCTCTACCAGGTGTGGGCCGCGATGGACGCCGAGGTCGTCAGGGGCGCGGCGGGCGCGGGGCTGGGCCATCTGGCGCTGTCCGGCTGCACCACCTCCAGCGACCATCACTACATCTTCCCCTCCGGGCGCGGGGACCTGTTCGCCGCGGAGATCGAGGCGGCGAGGGAGGTCGGACTGCGCTTCCACCCCGCCCGGGGCTCGATGGACCGCGGGAGGTCGCAGGGCGGCCTGCCACCGGACGTCGTGGTCGAGCGGCTCGACGAGATCCTCGACGCCACGGCCGAGGCCGTCGACACCTACCACGACCCGTCCTTCTCCTCCATGCTCCGCGTCGCGGTAGCCCCCTGCTCGCCGTTCTCCGTCAGCGCCGACCTGATGACCGAGGCCGCCGCGCTGGCCAGGTCCAAGGGCGTGCGCCTGCACACCCACCTCGCCGAGACCCTCGACGAGGAGGAGCACTGCCTGCGGCAGGTCGGGCAGCGCCCGGTCGACTACATGGAGAAACTCGGCTGGCTCGGCCCGGACGTGTGGTTCGCCCACGCCGTCCACCTGAGTGACGGCGACATCGACGTCTTCGCCCAGACCGGTACCGGTTCGGCGCACTGTCCCAGCTCCAACGGCCGTCTCGGCGCCGGGATCGCCCGCGTCTCCGAGATGCTCCACCGGGGCGCGAACGTCGGCCTGGGGGTGGACGGCAGCGCCTCCGCCGAGCTGACCTCCCTGTCCGGCGAGATGCGGCAGGCTCTGCTGTTCCAGCGGGCCAGGTACGGGCCCACCGCGCTCACCGCCCGCCAGGCCCTGGAGATCGCCACCCTCGGCGGGGCGAGGAACCTGGGACGGCAGGAGGAGCTCGGCTCCCTGGAGGCCGGGAAGCTCGCCGACATCGCCCTCTGGCGTACCGGGGCCTTCGCCTCCGCGGTCGCCGACCCGGTCTGCGCCCTGGTCTTCGGCACCCGGCAGCCCCCGCTGGCCCGGCTGCTGGTCGGCGGCCGGACCGTCGTCGAGGACGACGAGCTGCGTACCGTCGCCCAGGACGAGCTCGGCCGCGAGGGAGGCGAGGCGCACCGCCGCCTCATGCGCCTGGCGGCGGAGCAGGGCTTCGGGATCTCGTGACCTTCCCCGCCGGTGGCCCGGAGGCGTCGCCGGGCAGGACCGGACGTCCGGAGGATCTGGAGCATCCGGAGCGTCCGGGGTGTCCAGGGGGTCCGGGGCGTCCGGGGGGAGGGGCCGGGCGTCCGGGGCGTCCGGGGGCGGATGTCAAGATGGTGCTCCGTCTCACCGGGGTCCGGCATCCGCCTCCCGTCCGCTCGTACCGGCCGGGAACGCGTGCCCCCCATCCGTCACCAGGGAGCAGGGTTGTCTGAGTCGTCGGGACACGTCGTGATCGCCCCGGACAAGTTCAAGGGTTCGCTGACCGGTGCCGAGGTCGCCGCGCGGATCGCGGCGGGTCTCGGGCCCGGCGTCGCCACGGTCGCGCTGCCGGTGGCCGACGGCGGTGACGGCACCGTGGACGCCGTCGTGGCCTGCGGTTTCACCCGCGTCGAGACCGAGGTCACCGGTCCCGTCGGCGTACCGGTCCTCGCCTCCTACGCCTGGCGCGACGCCTCCCCGCCGGAGGGCGGTGCTCCGGGGGCGGACGTGCCGACGGCGGTCGTCGAGCTGGCCGAGGCGTCCGGCCTGCGGCGGCTGCCGGTCGCCTCCGGGCCCGCCGCCCCGGCGGGATCGCCCGCCCACGAGGGCGTCGAGCTGGCCCCGCTCACCGCGACCAGCCACGGCACCGGCGAGCTGATCGCCCACGCCGTACGGCGCGGGGCCCGGCGGGTCGTGCTCGGCCTCGGCGGCAGTGCCTGCACCGACGGCGGCACGGGCATGATGCGGGCGCTCGGCGTCCGCTTCCTGGACGCCGAGGGGTGGGAACTCCCCTTCGGGGGAGCGGCCCTCCGCGACCTGGCGAGAATCGACACCTCAGGACTCATCGCCGTTGACGGGGTCGAGTTCGTGGTCGCGGGCGACGTGGACAACCCGCTGCTCGGCCCGCACGGCGCCGCCGCCGTGTACGGACCGCAGAAGGGCGCGAGCCCCGACGACGTGCGGCTGCTCGACCGGGCCCTCGCCCGGCTCGCCGCCGTCGCCGCGCACACCCACGGCCTGGTCGGGGCCATCGAGCACGACGGCGTCGTCCGCTCGATGGGCGTGGCCGGGCAGCCGGGCGCGGGCGCCGCGGGAGGAGTGGGCTTCGCCGCGCTGGCCTTCCTGGCCGCCGACTTCCGCCCGGGCATCGACTATCTCCTGGAACTGCTCGGCTTCCGCGACCGGCTCGAGGGCGCGCGCCTCGTCGTCACCGGTGAGGGCTCGCTCGACGAGCAGACGCTGCGCGGCAAGGCACCCGCCGGGGTGGCGAGCGCCGCGGCCAAGGCGGGGGTCCCGGTCGTCGCGGTCTGCGGGCGCCGCAGCCTCGGCGACGAGGAGCTGAACGCGGCGGGCATCACGGCCGCCTACGCGCTCACCGACATCGAGCCCGACCCGGCCGTGTGCATGTCCCAGGCGGGCCCGCTGCTGGAGCGGCTCGCCCGCAGGGTCGCGGAAAGGCACCTTTGACAGACGGCGAGGACGGAGAGCGGATGAGCGCAGGGGCTGAGGACGTACCGGATCTGGTCATCCGGTCCCGCAGGGTCGTGCTGCCCGGGGGAGAGGAACCGGCGGCGGTCGCCGTACGGGACGGGAGGATCGTCGGGGTGCACGCCCACGACGCCGGGCCGGACGCCGTCGAGCGGGTCGACCTCGGCGACGTCGCGCTGCTGCCCGGCCTGGTCGACACCCACGTGCACGTCAACGAGCCCGGCCGCACCCACTGGGAGGGGTTCGCCTCCGCCACCCGGGCGGCCGCGGCGGGCGGGGTGACCACGATCGTGGACATGCCGCTCAACTCGCTGCCGCCGACCGTGAACGCGGACGCCCTGGCCGTGAAGCGGAGGGCCGCGGACGGGCAGTGCGCGGTGGACGTCGCCTTCTGGGGCGGGGCCGTCCCCGGCAACGTCGGGGACCTGCGGGCGCTGCACGAGGCGGGCGTACGCGGGTTCAAGTGCTTCCTGTCCCCGTCGGGCGTGGACGAGTTCCCGCCGCTGGACGCGGACGGCCTGCGGGCCGCCATGGTGGAGATCGCCTCCTTCGACGGCCTGCTGGTCGTCCACGCCGAGGACCCCGCGCTGCTCGCCGACCCCGAGGGGCCGGGATACCCGGAGTTCCTCGACTCCCGGCCGGGAGAGGCCGAGCGCCGCGCCGTCGAACGGGTCGCCGCGCTGGCGGGGGAGACCGGGGTGCGGGCGCACATCCTGCACGTGTCGTCCGCATTGTGCCTGGAACCGCTGGCGAAGGCCCGGCGGGAGGGGGTGCGGCTCACCGCGGAGACCTGCCCGCACTACCTCACGCTGATGGCCGAGGAGGTGCCCGAGGGCGCCACCCAGTTCAAGTGCTGCCCGCCGATCCGCTCCTCGGCCAACCGAGACGAGCTCTGGCGCGGGCTCGCCGACGGGGTGCTCGGCTGCGTCGTCTCCGACCACTCGCCGTCCACCCCCGACCTGAAGGTGCCCGACTTCGCCGCCGCCTGGGGCGGGATCTCCTCCCTCCAGCTCGGCCTGACCGCCGTCTGGACCGAGGCGGCGCGGCGCGGGCACGACCTGGGCGACGTCGTGCGCTGGATGGCGGGAAACCCGGCCGAGCTGGCCGGGCTGCGCGGCAAGGGCGCGATCGCGGTGGGTGCGGACGCCGACCTCGTCGCCTTCGACCCCGACGCCGTCCACACCGTGGACGTCTCCGCCCTGCACCACAGGAATCCGGTCACGCCCTACCACGGCAGGACGCTGGTGGGGGAGGTGCGCACGACGTGGCTGCGCGGCCGGGCCGTGGGTAGGGAACCCCGGGGCGCCCTCCTGTAGGGCCGTCGGGACCCGAAGGACCGTGGAACGACCCCGGTGGCCGGGCCGGCTCCCCGCGAGAAAGGTTCTCTCCTTGACCGAGTTCACGATCGGATTCACCGCACTGCCCGACCTCGCCCTGCGCACCCTCGGCGGCTCGGTCATCGCGGCCAACGACGAGTCCTTCGCCGAGAAGGAGAGTCTCATCAGGCCGGGCCGCCCCGGCTTCATGCCGCACACCTTCGGGGCCAAGGGCCAGGTCTACGACGGCTGGGAGACCCGCAGGCGCCGCGAGCCCGGCCACGACTGGGCCCTGGTCAGGCTCGGCATGCCCGGGGTGATCAGGGGCGTCGTGATCGACACCGCCTGGTTCAAGGGCAACTACCCGCCGTACGCCTCCGTCGAGGCCGCCGAGGTCGAGGGCTACCCCACGGTCGCCGAGCTGGAGACGGCCGGCTGGACGGAGATCGTTCCCAGGAGCGAGCTGAAGGGGGACGCCGAGCACCTCTTCGCGGTGCCCGGCGAGCGCCGCTACACGCACGTACGGCTGAACATGTTCCCCGACGGGGGCATCGCCCGCCTGCGGGTGCACGGCGAGGTCAGACCCGACCTGTCCCTGTACGAGGGACTCGGCCTGGACCTGGCCGCCCTGGAGAACGGCGCGCTCGTCACCGCGTGCTCCGACGAGTTCTACTCCTCGCCCAACAACGCCATCTCACCCGGCCTCGCCCGCCACCAGGCCGAGGGCTGGGAGACCGCCCGCCGCCGCGACGACGGCAACGACTGGCTGGTGATCCGCCTGGCGGGCCCCGGCGTCGTCAGCCTCGCCGAGATCGACACCACCAACCTGGTGTTCAACGCCCCCGCCGAGGTCTCCGTCACGGGCAGCGCGGACGGCACCACCTGGTTCCCGCTGCTGCCCAGGACCCGCCTGCTGCCCGACACCCGGCACCGCTTCCGCATCCGGGACGCGCCCGCGGCCACGTACGCCAGGGTCGACATCCATCCCGACGGCGGCCTGGCCCGGATCCGCCTGCACGGCTTCCTCGCCGAGACCGGGGGCTGATCCCGCCCCGGTGCCGGAGAGTCAGTACCAGATGGTGACCTCGGTGCCGGGCGGGACCGCCTGGCCGCCCGGCGGAACCTGGGCCAGCACCCTGCCCTTGCCCAGGGTGCGCCTCAGCTTCACCGTGACTCCCGCGGCGCGCAGCTCGTCCCTCGCCGCCCGGTAGTCCTTGAACACGATGTTCGGGATCACCACGATCTTCTGGTCGTCGCCGGGTGGTGGCTCGCCCTCGCGCTCCCAGGGCCAGCGCCAGTCGCCGCCGCACTGCGACAGGGTCAGCCGGACCACGGCACCCCTGTCGACCTCGGCCCTGGGCAGCGGGTCCTGGGCGATGACGGTGCACGGCTGGGCGGAGTCGGTCTGCTCGACGAACTCGGGAACGAACCCGTCCCCGCGCAGCACCGCGTCGGCCTGGTCGCGGGGCATTCCCCTGAGGTCGGGCATGACCAGGCCCGCGCTCACGACCAGGTCGAGCTTGCTGTTCTCCTTGACCGGGTTTCCCACGGCGGGGATGGTCCGCATCACCTGGCCGCGCGGCACGGTCTCGCTGGCCTGCTTCCTGACGTCGTCGACGAGGAGGGAGGACTCCGCCAGCTTGCTCCTGGCCTGCGGTTCGGTCATCCCCACCACGTTGGGCACCGCCACCCGCTTGGGGCCGGCCGAGGCGATGAGGATCAGCTTGCTGTTCGGCTCGGCCTCGGTGCCCGCCGCGGGCTCGGTGCGCAGCACGATCCCCTTGGGAACCTTCTCGTCGTGCTCGGCCTTGCCCGTCTCGACCGTGAAGCCGCTCCGCTTGGCCTCGCCGGCGGCGGCCATGATGTTCTTGCCCACCAGGGTGGCGGGCACCACGATGGAGGTGTTCTGCGAGAACAGCCAGCCGGTCACCCCCACCGCGATCACCATGACCACGGCCAGCCCGATCAGGAACCAGCGGGCCCCCGACCCCCCGCGCGCCCTGGGGGCGGCCTCGGGGCGGTCGCCGGCCGGGCCGGTGAGCAGGTCGGCGCGGGGCTGGATCAGCGTGTGGTTGGCCGGGGCGGGGGGCGCGGGCGCCACCATCTCGTGGCCGTGCGGCGGGCCGACGGGGACCGACGGCACCGGTCCGCTCTCCCTGGGCAGCATCCGGTGCGCCTCGACGGCGGCGACCAGCAGCGCGGTGGCGTCCGCCGGACGGTTGGCGGGGTCGCGGGCCGTCGCCCTGGCCACCAGCGTGTCGAGCAGCGGGGAGGAGCCGGGCAGCAGCGCCGAGGGCACGGGCACCGTGTCGTGCACGTGCCGGTAGGCCACCGACATCGGGGTCTCGCCCTCGTACGGCTGGCGGCCGGTCAGGAGCTCGAACAGCATGATGCCGGCCGCGTAGACGTCGCTGCGGGCGTCGGCGCCGCCGGAGGTCACCTGCTCGGGCGACATGTAGCCGATGGTGCCGATCATGACACCCGTGCGCGTCTGGTTGCTCGCCTCGATCGCACGGGCCAGGCCGAAGTCGACGACCTTGACCCGGCCGTCGTCGGCGAGCAGCACGTTCTCCGGCTTGACGTCCCGGTGGATGAGGCCGGACTGGTGGGCGGCGCCCAGCGCGGCGAGGACGGGGATCATGACCTCCAGCGCCTCGCGGGCGGGCAGCCTGCCCCGGGCGCGGAGCACGTCGCGCAGGGTCCGCCCCGGCACGTACTCCATCGAGAGGTAGACGTTGTCGCCGTCCGTGCCCTGGTCGAACACGTGCACCACGTTGGGGTGCGACAGGCTCGCCACCGACTTGGCCTCGCCGATGAAGCGCCGCACGAAGGCGGGGTCCTCGGCGAGCGAGCGGTGCATCACCTTGACGGCGACCGTGCGGTCGAGCCGGACGTCCAGGGCCAGATAGACGGTCGCCATTCCGCCCCGGGCGATCCGGGACTCGACGCGGTAACGCCCGTCGAGGAGTTTCCCGACCAGGGGGTCCGTAAGCGTCGTGTCCACGTGGCCGAGTTTACGGGCGATTTGGCGCCGACAGGATCCCCGAATCCCAAACCGATGCCGAGACGTGGTGGTTTTCTATCGATGAACCACCGGCGTGCTGTCGATCGAGGGAGAGGAGGCTTCCGCGTAGCGACGCCGGGGTATCCGCCCGGCCATACGGGCCGCCCGGCCCGCGGAGACGGCCGAGCGCATCGCCCGGGCCATCAGGTCAGGACGCTGCGCGCGGGTGACCGCCGTGGCCAGCAGGACCGCGTCGCAACCCAGCTCCATGGCGAGCGCCGCGTCGCTGGCCGTGCCGATCCCGGCGTCCAGGATCACCGGCACGCTCGCGAACTCCACGATCAGTTCGATGTTGTGCGGGTTGCGGATGCCCAGCCCCGAGCCGATCGGCGCGCCCAGCGGCATCACCGCCGCGCAGCCCGCCTGCTCCAGCCTGCGCGCCAGCACGGGGTCGTCGCCGATGTAGGGCAGCACCGTGAACCCGTCGGCGACCAGCCGCTCCGCCGCGTCGAAGGTCTCGATGGGGTCGGGCAGCAGGGTGCGCTCGTCGGCGATGACCTCCAGCTTGACCCAGTTCGTCTCCAGCGCCTCCCTGGCCAGCCTGGCGGTCAGCACGGCCTCACCGGCGGTGAAGCAGCCCGCGGTGTTCGGCAGCACCTTGATGTCGCGCCGGCGCAGCACGTCGAGCACCGAGCCCCGCGCGGCCGGGTCGAGCCGCCGCATCGCGACCGTGGTCAGCTCGGTCCCCGAGGCGGCGAGCGCCTGGTCGAGGATCTCCAGGGAGGGGGCGCCCCCGGTGCCCATGATCAGGCGGGAGGAGAACTTCTCGCCGCCGATGATCAGCTCGTCCGCCATGCCCGCCATACCCGTCATGTCAGCTGCGTCAGTCATGTCAGTCATGTTCGTCATCGCCCGTCACCCTCCCTGAACCGCGGTGAGCACCTCGACGCGGTCGGCCTCCGCGAGCGCCGTGGACTCCCAGGCGCCGCGCGAGACGACCTCGTCGTTCACCGCGACGGCCACCCCGCTCCGCACGTCGGTCAGCCGCCGCACGGCCTGCGCGACGGTCGCCCCCGAGGGCAACTCGTGCGCGGCGCCGTTGATGGTCACGTTCATCGGTACTCCTGAGGTGTGTGCTCCCGGAGGCGGTGTTCCCGCGGCGGGTGTTCCCGGGAGCCGCGCTCCCGGAGGGCGCGCTCCTGTGGGGTGTGCTCCTGGGAGCCGTGCTTGTGGGGGGTGTGCTCCCGGGAACCCGGCTCCCGGAAGCGGAGGGGAGAGCAGACCGCGGCGAGCCCCGGGTCCGGCTCACCCGTCCCGCCCCCCTCACCCGTCTCGCTCACGCAGAGGTCGGCGGTGAGCGGCGCGAGCAGGACCCCGCCCCGGTGGTGGCCGGTGGCCAGGTGGAGACCGGGCACGATCGTGGGGCCGATCAGCGGCAGGTTGTCCGGGGTGCCGGGGCGCAGTCCCGCGGCCACCTCGGACACCTCCAGCTCGGTCACCCCGGGGACGAGCTCCCGCGCGTCGCGCAGCAGCTCCCACAGCCCCCCGGCGGTGACACGGGTGTCGAAGCCCATCTCCTCCTGGGTGGCGCCGAGGACCGTCTCGCCGTCGCCGCGCGGCACCAGGTAGACGTGCGAGCCGTGGACGACCCCGCGCACGCACCGCCGCAGGATCGGCGCGGGAGAGCGCAGCCGCATGATCTGGCCCTTGACGGGCCGCACCGGGGGCAGCGCCTCCGGGGGCACCCCCTCCAGGGAGCCCGACCAGGCTCCCGTGGCGAGGACCACCAGGCCGGCACCGACGGTCTCGCCACCCGCCAGGCGTACTCCGGTGACCGTTCCCGAGGACGTGAGCAGCTCGGCCACGCGGGCGCGCACCAGGGCGCCGCCCGTACGCTCCAGGGCCGCCAGGAGTGCCGCGGTGACCCTCCTGGGGTCCACCCAGGCGTCGCCGCCGGCCAGCAGGCCGCCCCGGACGGCGGGGGCCAGCATGGGCTCCAGGCGGCGGCACTCGCGGCCGGTGAGCCGCTCGGCGGGCAGTCCCAGCCTGGCGGTGAAGGCGGCGAGGTCGTCCAGCGCGGCCAGGTCGTCGGAGCCGAAGGCGACGTCGAGGGTGCCGTCGGTGCGGTAGTCGAGATCGTGCCCGCTCGCGTCCGCCAGTTCGGCGGCGAAGGCGGGCCAGCGCTCCAGGGAGGCCAGGCCCAGCCGCAGCAGCGGCTCCTCGGTGTAGGTGACCTCGCTGACCGGGGCGAGCATGCCCGCCGCCGCGTGCGAGGCGCCGGAGGCCGGTGCGGGGTCGGCCACCGCCACCCTCAGGCCCCGGCGGGCGGCGCGCCACGCCACCGACAGGCCGATCACGCCCCCGCCGGCGACGAGAAGATCGAAATGGTCCGCCATACGTGCTCCGCTCCCTTCGCCGGCATGACCCGGATCAGGTTCGTGGCGGTCGAGGGCTCGCTCGCGGCCGCTGTCCGGACCTCGCTCGCCCGTGCCGTGCCCGATCGCGCCCCAGGGCGCGTCTCCTCGCACATCACCGGCTCGCAGGGTCCTTCTTCGCCCGCAGCCCTCCTCTCAGCCCGGTGCGTACCGGGCTCCCGCGCGTCTTCACCCCCCACCCTAAGGGTTCGGACAACACGCTTAGCGCGTTAGATGTGAGGTAAATCCCGTTTTCGTTATCAACGACCGTTGGTAGGAGTACGGGGTTCCCGCTTATGGTCGGGAAGTGTGAATCATGTCGTGGTGGTTGGCGCCGGCCTGGCCGGTGTACGCAGCGTCGAGGCGTTACGGGCCCGTGGGTTCGGCGGCAGGATCACCCTGATCGGAGAGGAACGGCACCGGCCCTACGACCGCCCGCCCCTGTCCAAGGGGGTGCTGCTCGGCGAGACCGACTCCACGGTCGTCGACTCCGACCTCGACGCGCTCGAGGTCGACTTCCGCGCGGGCGTGTCCGCCAAGGGGCTCCACCCCGGCGTGGTCGAGACCACCGAGGGCGAGCTGGCCTACGAGGGCCTGGTCGTCGCCACCGGGGCCCGCCCGATCAGGCTGCGCGGGGACGGCCCCCAGCACGTGGTGCGCACCATCGACGACGCGCTCCGGCTGCGTTCACTGCTCGGCGAGGGAACCACGGTCGCCGTCATCGGCGCGGGCTGGATCGGCGCCGAGGTGGCCACCGCCGCCCGCAGGGCCGGCTGCGCCGTGACGGTCGTCGAGGCCGCGGGCACCCCGCTGGCCGCCGCGCTCGGCCAGGCCGGCGGGTACACCGCCCCCTGGTACGCCGAGGCGGGCGTCGACCTGCGCCTGGGCACGATGGTCGCCTCCGTCGACCACGGAGGGCTCACCCTGGCCGACGGCTCGGCGATCGAGGCCGACGTGGTCGTCACCGGCGTGGGCGTGCGGCCCGCGACCGAGTGGCTGGCCGGGTCCGGCATCAGGCTCGACAACGGCGTGGTCACCGACGAGCACCTGCGCACCTCGCTGCCCGGCGTGGTCGCGGTGGGCGACTGCGCGGCCTGGTGGTCGCGCCGCTACGGCATCCGCCTCCGTGTCGAGCACTGGGACACCGCCCTGGGCGCCCCGGACGTCGCGGCGGCCACCCTCGTCGGCGACGCCGCGGTCTACGACCCGGTCCCCTACTTCTGGTCCGAGCAGTTCGGCCACATGGTCCAGTACGCGGGCCACCACGACGGCGCCCGCCTGATCCTGCGCGGCGACCCGGCGGCCGAGGGAAAACCCAGGTGGGCGATCTGCTGGGTGACCGAGGACGACCGGCTCACCGCGGTGCTCTCCGTCAACCGCCCCCGCGACCTGGTCCAGGGGCGCCGCCTCATCGAGGGCGGGCAGCGCCTCGACGTCGATCGCCTCACCGACCCTGCGATAGCGTTGCGCGATTGTACGGTGGCGTAACCTCGCCGCCAGGTGTTTGGCGAAGGGCTCGATGTGGTAGTGGTGGATTCGTGACGCTTTCTGTTGCGCAGATCGACCGGGAAACCGACCAGCTGGTGGGCGAGTGGCTCACCCTGACCGAGGTGGCCAGAAGGCTCAACCTGAGCGCCGGTCGCGCCAAGCAACTTCTCAAGGACCGCAAGCTCATCGGAGTGCGCAGGGGCGGTGGCGAGCCACAGGTCCCCGCCGCGTTCCTCGCCGACGGAGACGTCGTCAAGGGCCTCCCCGGCACCCTCACGGTGCTCCTGGACGCCGGATACGACGACGTCGAATCCCTTCGCTGGCTTTTCACCCCCGACGACACGCTTCCGGGATCGCCGGTCGACGCGATCCTGGCGGGCCGCCACACCGAGGTGAAGAGACGTGCTCAAGCCCTCGGTTTCTGACGCCCGCCTGTATCTCTGTACGGACGGGCGCCGGGACCGGGGGGACCTCGCGGACTTCCTCGACGCCGCCCTCGCGGGCGGGGTCGACATCGTGCAACTGCGCGAGAAGGGCCTTGAGGCGCGCGAGGAGCTCGACCTCCTCGCCGTCTTCCGCGAGGCCTGCGACCGGCACGGCACCCTCCTGGCCGTGAACGACAGGGCCGACATCGCCTACGCGATCCGTCCCGACGTGCTCCACCTCGGCCAGGATGATCTGCCGGTGCGGGTCGCGCGCGACATGCTCGGCGACGACATCCTCATCGGGCGTTCCACTCACGCCCCCGAGGAGGCCTCCGCCGCGGCCGTCGAGCCCGGTGTCGACTACTTCTGCTGCGGCCCGATCTGGCCGACGCCCACCAAGCCCGGCAGGTTCGCCCCGGGCCCCGGCCTGCTCAGGCACGCCGCGGCCCTGGAGACCGACCGGCCCTGGTTCGGCATCGGCGGCATCGACCTCGCCAACCTCGACGAGGTGATGTCGTACGGCGTGCGCCGGGTCGTGGTCGTGCGGGCGATCACCGAGGCAGACGACCCCAAGGCGGCGGCCGAGGAGTTCAAGCGGAGGCTGGCCGCCCCCGCCTGAGGCCCCTCCGCCCGGCGAGGACCGCGTCCCCTGCCGGGCGGACCGGCCTGTCCGCGGACCTTTTCGCGGGCCGGCCTGTCCGCGGGCTTTTTCGCCAACCGGCCGGTTGGCGAACCCGCCGCCGGCCGGGTGTGCGTCCGGCGCGCGGTCAGGTCCGCCGGGAGGTGGCGGCCACCGCGAGGTCGGCCAGGGCCGCGCGGGCCTCGGGAAGGATCGGGGCGCCCTCCAGCGAGCCGAGGGCGTTCTCCAGATACCCCTTGATCAGGTCCTCGCACGCCACGAGGGCCCCCGTCTCCTCGATGATCCGGCGCAGCCGGTCGACCCCCGCCTCGTCCAGGCCGGGGTCGCCCAGCGTGGTGCGCACCACCTGGGCCTGCGACTCCGAGGCCGCGGCCAGCGTGCGGGCGATGAGCATGGTCCGCTTGCCCTCGCGGAGATCGTCGCCGGCCGGTTTGCCGGTCTCGTCAGGGTCGCCGAACACGCCGAGGATGTCGTCGCGCAACTGGAAGGCGATGCCCACGGACTGCCCGTACTCCTCGCAGAGCCGGTCGATCCACGGCTCCCTGCCCCGGGCGGCCAGCACCAGGCCGAGCCGGAGCGGTTGTTCCACGGAGTACTTGCCGCTCTTGAAGAGGGCGACCCGCAGCGCGCTGTCGAAGGTGCCCTCCCCGTGCGCCTGCTCCAGCAGATCGAAGTACTGCCCGCACATCAGCTCGGTGCGCATGTCGTCGTGGACCTTCTGCGCCGCCGCCAGCGAGGCGGCCGGCAGGCCGCTGTTCCGCCACATCTCACCGGACCAGATGAGCATCAGGTTGCCCAGCAGGATGGCCGCCCCCTCGCCGAACTGCTCGGCCGAGCCGTGCCAGCCCGCATCCCTGTGCAGCCCCTCGAACCTGCGGTGCGCCGAGGGCATGCCCCGGCGCAGGTCGCTGGCGTCCATCACGTCGTCGTGCACCAGGGCGCTGGCCTGGAGCAGCTCCAGTGAGGCCGCGGCGGCGAAGAGCGCGGGATCGTCACCTCCGCCCGCGCCACGCCAGCCCCAGTAGCAGAAGGCGGGCCGCAGCCGTTTGCCGCCCGCGAGGAAGTCCTCGGCCGCCGAGATGAGCGGGGCCAGCTCCGGAGCGCTGACCTGCGGGCGCTGCCGTTCGACGAATCGCCGAAGAGAGCGGTCCACCTCGGACCGGATCGTGTCCAGCGCGGCTGCAGAAGTGATCATCGAATACCTCCAGTGTGGAGACCCTGGGCTTCAGCTCTGGGGGGGAAACGCGGTACGTTGCCGTGCGTCGCGGCAGCGTGACCAGCGGTGATGACGCACCGATCACCGTACGCATGATCGACAAGATCCTCTCCGCCGGTCCGGCGGAGAGGTGGAACGCCTGTGGAGCCGATGTAAGGCACGACACCTCCGGGTTCCTTGCGACTGGCGATGAGGCAGGAAACCCAATCTATGAAAATCGGAATCCCCCGCCTTCGACGGCGGGAGGAGGTCAGGTAATGAGATTAACGGTCCAAGAGGACATTTCGATCTAGAGGGGTGGTTGATTTGCGCGATAATTGACACAGGGCCGTTCTGCGGGTGGCGGAGATGATCTGACCGGGCACCCGGGCGGCCGGGCAAGTATCCTTGCCCCATGGCTCTGGGTCGCGCATCTGTCCTCCCCGATCGTGTCGCCACCGTCCGCGAACTCCTCGCCGCCGGTGCCCGCTCGTTCTCCTTCGAGTTCTCCCCTCCGAAGACCGACGAGGGAGAGCGTCAGCTCTGGCGCGCCGTCCGTGAGCTGGAGTCGCTGCACCCCACCTTCGTGTCCGTCACCTACGGCGCGGGCGGCAGCACCCGCGACCGCACCGTCGACATCGTCGAGCGGATCGCCCACGAGACCACGCTCACCCCGGTGGCCCACTTCACCGCCGTCAACCACTCCGTCCGCGAGCTGCGCCACCTGATCGGCCGCTTCGCGGGGGCGGGCGTGCGCAACATCCTCGCCGTGCGGGGCGACCCGCCCGGCGACGTGACGGGCGAGTGGGTGCGCCACCCCGAGGGCGTCCAGTACGCCGAGGACCTGGTCCGGCTCATCCGCCAGTCCGGCGACTTCTGCGTGGGCGTGGCCGCCTTCCCGTACAAGCACCCCAGGTCGGATTCGATCGAGTCCGACACCGAGTACTTCGTGCGCAAGTGCCGCGCGGGCGCCGACTACGCGATCACCCAGATGTTCTTCCGCGCCGAGGACTACCTGCGGCTGCGCGACCGGGTGGCGGCCGGCGGCTGTGACACGCCGATCATCCCCGGGATCATGCCCGTCACGCAGATGAGCACCATCGCCAGGTCCGAGCAGCTCTCCGGCGCCCCGTTCCCGCCGGAGGTGGCCGAGAGGTTCGCGGCCGTCGCCGACGATCCGGCCGCCGTGCGCAGCCTCGGCATCGAGCACGCCGCCGAGCTCTGCCAGACCCTGCTCGACGAGGGGGCGCCCGGCATCCACTTCATCACCTTCAACCGCTCCAGCGCGACCCGAGAGGTCTTCCAGGCCCTCGACCACACGCAGAAGGCCGCCCCGCTGCCGGTCTGACGCCGCCGCGTCCCCGCTGCCCCGCCCCCGCCGGGACATGGCGGCCGGCGGGTGGTCCTTGTCCGGCCGGGCCCCGGTCACCGTGGCCCGTTGTGGCCCTTCGCGGCCCGCCCGGCGCGTCCGGCCTGGCCGGGTGGCCCGGCTCCCGGGGCGGGACTCCCAGGTGCGGGGCGTCCGGGGAGGGCGGCGTTCCTGCGGGGACCAGGAGCTCCGGCCGGTGGCTCAGCCGTCCAGCGGCAGGACGGTCCCGAGGATCGCGTAGCGCTCGTGCCCGCCGGGAAAGACGAACTGCGTGAGCAGGTCCACGAAGCCGATGCTCCGGTAGAGGTGCCGGGCCGCGGTGGGCTGGTCACGGGTCGACAGCACGGCGGTGCGCTCCAGGCGGCCCGCGCACATGCCCGTGATCATCGCCCGGCCGATGCCCTTCCCCTGGTAGTCGGGGTGGACGTGGATCTCGGCGAGCTCCAGCGCGTCGCCCAGCCAGCCGCGGGCGCTGCCCTCGCCGTGTCTCTCCACGAGGGCCCGCCTGACCACGTCGTGCCACCACTGGCCGGGAACCCCGTGGAAGCCGTAGGCGATGCCCACCGGTGTGCCGTCGGCGAGCTCGGCGAACAGGCAGGTGAAGGCGGGGTGGGTGGCGTGGTTTCCCATGATGAGCCTGCGGCCGGCGATCTGGTCGGCGGGCGGGTTCATCGCCTCGGTGTAGACGTGGAGGACCGCGTCCAGCCGGAGCCTGAACTCGTCGGGTCCGATCCGTCGCAGTCCGATCACGCGTCGCACCCTAGCAGTGCGAACGTGACGCGGGTCGGCACGGGGCGAGAGCGCGGCACCCGGTGTCCACCACGAGGTTCACCGGCCGGTCCCGCTCGCCTCCTGACCCGGCCGCACGGGTCCTGACCGCCCAGGCACGGCTCGTGCGGGGGTGTACGGGGTCCGGGCGCGCCGTGTCACGGTCACGGCGTCCCGCGGCCACGGGAGCCACGGGGGTCGTGAGGGCCATGGGGCCCGGGAGTGCGGCGTCCGGTGGCCACGGCGTCCGGTGGCACGGCGTCCGGTGGTCGCGCGGTTCGGTGAGTGCGGCGCCTTGCGAGTGCGGCGTTCAAGCGCCGTTGAAGGCCGTCAGTCGAAGGCCGTCATTCGACCTCGACGGGAACCCCGCCGGTGATGCGGACGAGCTCCTCGAAGGAGGTCGGGAAGACGGTGTGCGGATGGCCGGCGGCGGCCCAGACGACCTCGTGCTTGCCCAGCCAGGTGTCGACCAGGGTCCTGACCGGCGCGGGGTGGCCGATCGGGGCGACGCCGCCGATGACCTGGCCGGTGGCCGCCCGTACGAAGGCGGGGTCGGCGCGCCGCACCTTCGCCGCGCCGGCCGTCCTGGCGATCAGGTCGGTGTCGACCCGGTGGGCTCCGCTGGTCAGCACCAGGAGCGGCTCGCCGTCGGCGTCGAATATCAGGCTGTTGGCGATGGCGCCGACGTCGCAGCCGAGCTGCGCGGCCGCGGTGGCGGCGGTCGGGGTGGCCTCCGCGAAGACGACGATCTCGCCGGGGACGCCGTGCTCGCGCAGGACGGCGGCGACCTTCTCGATGTTCGGATGCAACTTTTCTGGCACGCGGCCACTCTAAACAGATTGACCGTTGATTGCCGCTTTATAACCGGCGGCCTGCACGGGGAACCCGTGCGCTATGGTCCCTTGACCTGATCCATAGTGATATGAGGAGTTGATTGAAAGTGGGGGTTGGACAGCGGCAGGGAGTGGCCGCGCTGATGACGGCGGGGGCCGTGCTCCTCTCTTCCGCGGGCGTCACCCTTTTCGCGGACGCCGCCGCGGCCCAGACCTCGGCTTCCCCTGCCGTCTCGGCCGTGACGGCTGTGACGGCGACGGGGGCGAGCCCGTTCGTCGCACCGGGCAAGACGCTCAAGCTCGGCGCGAAGGGCGCCACGGTGAAGGTGCTCCAGACCCGGCTGGCCGAGCTCGGCTACGCCCCGGGCAGGATCGACGGCCGCTACGGCGGGGCGACCCTGGCGGCGGTCTGGGCCTTCCAGAAGGTCAACGGCATCACCCCGACCAGCACCGTGGCGCGCAGGACCTGGGCCGCCCTGGAGACCCCGCTGGCGCCGAAGGTGCTCGTGCCCAACGGGAAGCCGACCCGGGTGGAGGTCAACCTCGCCAAGCAGGTGATGGTCCTCTACGTCGGCGGTGTGGTGAAACTGGTCAGCCACACCTCCTCGGGCAGCGGGATCTCCTACTGCGAGACGGCCACCTGGGAGGGCAGGGCCCAGCGGTTCTGCGGCGACGCCCGCACGCCGACGGGCGACTACAAGACCACCTGGCGCAGGGACGGCTGGCACAAGTCCTACCTCGGCCAGCTCTACAACCCGATCTTCTTCAACGGGGGCATCGCCTTCCACGGCGCGCTGTCGGTGCCGCTGGCGCCCGCCTCCCACGGCTGCGTACGGCTGCCGATGCACGTGGCGGAGGTCCTTCCCGGCCTGCTCGGTACGGGAGTGCCGGTGCACGTCCGCGGCAGGTTCGTCCGGTAGGGCGGCGGAACGGGTGATCCGGGGGGCGTGACCCCGCCGGTCGTGAACCGGGGCCCCGGGAGACGGCGATCTCCCGGGGCCCTTTCGCGTTTCCGCGCGCACCGATCTCCCCGGGCCCGCATGTGCCCTCACGCACCGATCTCCCCGGGCCCGCATGTGTCCTCACACACCCGAAGATCGAACTTTTGTTCGTCGTTTTACTTGACAGTATTAGTGATCGAATTTATGTTCGATGTGATGACACGGGGCTCGCGGCTCGTGTCCGAGGGCGGCCGATCCGGTCCACGTCGTCGGCGGAGACGATCGGGCCAGGTCAGGACGGGCGGGGAGAGGGGAAGCTCCTCGTCCGGCCGTCCGGTGGATTTGTCGGTGGGGTCTGCGAGTGTGATACCACCGGCGAAAACGCCGGAGCCGCTTGCGACCAAGGAGGCTGAAGCACTATGACCCCTCGGCTCAGCGATTCCGGTGGGCCCCGGTTGTCCCCCACGGTGCGGGCGCACCTCTCAGACGCGCGCGACTGCCTCGAAGAGGCCGCCGCCGCCCGGACTTCCGCCGCGCGTTACGTCGCGGCCCACCTCGCCGCGCTCAGGGCGGCCGCTGCCGTCCTGGCGGCCCGTCCCCGTCCCATGGAGGGCCGCAGGAGGCGCAGGCTGCGCAGCGCCTGGGAAATGCTGCCCGAGGCCGAGCCCCGCCTGGCCGAGTGGGCACCCTACTTCGAGACGAGCGCGGCCAAGCGGGCCGCCGCCGAGGCGGGCCTGACCCGCACGGTGTCCTCGCGAGACGCCGAGGAGCTCATCTCCGAGGCGGAGCGTTTCGTCACCGCCGTGGAGAAGCTGCTCGGCGCGCCGAGCCAGCCCATGCTCCCCGGCCAGGTCCCCCTAGCCGGTTAGAGCCGGAGCGGCCTCCCACCCGGGGTCGCCGCCCGGGCTCACCGGCGCCGTCCCCGTACGTCTCCGTGCCCACCGGTCCTCCCGGGCGGCACGAAGACGTACGGGGACGTTTTTCGCGTCGCCTGTCCCTCGCGTCGCCTGTCCATCACGCCACCCGCCCCGGGCCGTCCTCACCCCGTCCGTTCCGACGCCGCCGCCGTGGAGTTCTGGCGGGCGGCGCGGTGACGTAGCAGGAGCATGGCGGCGTCGTCGCTCAGCGGCCTGCCCACGTGGTCGAGCAGGTCGGCGCGGAGGGCGTCCAGCGAGCCCTGGGGGTCGTCGCCGTCCAGCAGGTGCGCCCGCTCCAGCAGCGGGTAGAACTCGCCGGCCGCGTCGCGCGCCTCGATGACCCCGTCGGTGTAGAAGAGCACCTGGTCGCCCGGCTCGAACGGGATGTGGTGCGGCTGCGGCTCACTGGCCTTGAGGGCGCTCATGCCCAGCGGGAGCGCCTCGTCCGGCGGGTCGGCGAACCAGATCCCGCCCTCGGCGTCGAGCACCATGGGCGCCGGATGGCCGCAGTTGATGACGGTGATGGTGGAACCGCCGCTGATCTCGGCCAGTACGGCGGTCACGAACTGCTCGCCGGACAGCTCGCGGGTCAGGGCGTTCTCCAGACGCGCCACGACGCCCTGAAGCGCCTTCTCGTCGTGGGCCGCCTCCCGGAAGGCCCCGAGCACCACGGCGGCCGTCTCCACGGCCTCCAGGCCCTTGCCCTGGACGTCTCCCACGATGATCCGCACCCCATGCGGGGTGGTGACGACCTCGTACAGGTCGCCGCCGATCCTGGCCTCCGCCGTGGCGGAGGTGTACGAGACGGCCACGCCGATGCCCGGTCCCGCGCGGCGGGGCACCGGGCGCAGCAGCACCCGCTGGGCGGCCTCGGCCACCGAGCGCACGTCGGCGAGCTGGTGTTCGTGGCGCAGCCGCCCTGCGCTGGCCAGCACGCTGGCCATGGTGACGCCGAGGATGGCGATGAGGGTGATGTCGGTGCGGGGCATCCAGAGGATGTCGTTGTAGGCGCCGAGCGCGAAGCACAGCAGCAGGGCGACGACGCCGACCACCGTGGTGCGGGCCAGGCCGCACGCCACGCTGGCGAAGGCCGGGCCGAGGGCGAGCAGCGGCAGGAGGCCGGACGTGGGGCCCGAGCCGAAGTCGATCAGGGCCACCACGGCCATGACGACGAACGGCAGGAGTTTCAGGGTGTCCTGGGTCTTGGTGGTGCCGATCGAGGTCAGCAGCCGCAGGAAGGCATGCGTCTTGGTCGATCCCAGCGACGTCATGACGGCGCGGAGACCACTTTTCCGGCTTGATCGAGAGTGATCGAGCCGATCATCTCCCGAGGCCATGTCCACCACATCTCGCTAAACGCATGTTTGCCTTTTCCTACCACAGTGGCGGTCAGCCCGGGGCGGGACGAAGGACACGTTCTACTGAGAGCGGGAAGCTCTGCGGGGTGGGCACGCCGGTTCCGGCGCACCCACGACCGGTCAGGGGTCGTCAGAAGGACTCGACGGCTCGGCGCGCCTCCGGGTCCAGGACGCCCCAGCTGATGAGCTCCTCGGTGAGCTCGCTGGGGGACTTGTCGTAGATCACGGCGAGGGAGCGGAGGTCCTCCTGGCGGATGGACAGCACCTTGCCGTTGTAGTCGCCACGCTGGCTCTGGATGGTGGCCGCGTAACGGGCGAGCGCGCCCGCCTTCTCCTTGGGGAGCTGGGCGAGACGCTCAAGGTCGATCACAAGCTTCGGTGTCGGGCCCAGGGGGCTCGGAGCGGCCCCTCCCGGCAGCAACTCCGAGACCGGCACTCCGTAGAAATCAGCCAGTTCGGCAAGCTTCTGCACGGTGACGGCACGATCGCCACGCTCGTAGGAGCCAACGACGACCGCCTTCCAGCGCCCGCGGGACTTCTCTTCCACCCCGTGCAGGGACAGGCCCTGCTGGGTGCGGATGGCGCGGAGTCTTGCACCCAGCGACTTGGCGTACTCAGACGGCATGGTGTGGCCCCCCGGCTCTGTTATGTAGTGCTCTCAACATGATTGTGCTACCTCGCAACTTATGCCCCGTTCACCGGGTTGGCGCCCGGGGTAGGCACCTTTGGTGACCGATGCGTCAGGGTTCACCCGATAACGCCACGAGGTGTGGTTACGGACAGTGACGGTAAAGCTGTGGGCGCCTAAGGTCAAGCTGATTGGAAAAAAGATGCCGAATCCGGTCCGGTGGGGTCCGCCTCAAACGCCGCACTTGTCCTACCCCGCATCGCGAAACCTCCGGTTTTTTCGGGACTTTCGCATGATTTCCGGCTCTTCTCCGGGATTCGGGACGGCGTCGCCCCCGGGTGCGGCGACGGGCGTATGATCTTGAACGGCGCGGCGGCGGGCAATACCCGGTGCGACGGTTTCGCGCCGCCGGAGGCGAGGCTCGGCGCGCCCGTGTGCCGGTCCGGGCGTCGCCCCGGGAGGCTCCGCCCGCCGTGTCCGGGCCGTCCCGCCCCGAGGCCAGGGGCGGAGGTCCGCCCCGGACGGCCGGCCGGCGGCCCCGGTCACCGGACGCCCCGGTTGAGACGCGAGTGGCGGTAGCCGTAGAGGAAGTAGGCGAGCAGGCCGGCCGCCATCCAGATCCCGAAGGCCAGCCAGGTGACGCCGGCCAGGCCGGCCATCACGACGAGGCAGAGGATCACGCCGAGGATCGGCGTGATCGGGAAGAACGGTGTCCTGAAGCCGCGGGGCAGGTCGGGTCGGGTGCGGCGCAGGACGAGCACGCCGGTGTTGACGATCGCGAAGGCGAACAGGGTGCCGATGCTGGTGGCCTCGGCGAGCCGGCCCAGCGGGACGAACCCGGCGAGCACGGAGACGAAGGCGGCCACGATGAGGGTGTTGGCGACCGGTACCCGGCGGCGCGGGCTCACCCTCTCGAAGATCTTCGGAATCAGACCGTCGCGCGCCATGGCGAACAGGATGCGGGTCTGGCCGTACAGCACGGTCAGGACCACGCTGGCGATGGCGATGGCCGCGCCGAAGGAGATGACGACGCCGGGCCAGGTGGCGCCCACGGCCCGCTTCGCGATCACGGCCAGGCCCGCCTCGGTATTCTGCGGGTCGAAGTCCTGCCACGGCATGGCGCCGACGGCGGCCAGCGCCACCAGGACGTAGACGAGTGTGACGACGCCGAGGGACAGCATGATCGCCAAAGGGAGGTCACGCCTGGGGTTCCTGGCCTCCTCCCCGGCGGTGGAGGCCGCGTCGAAGCCGATGTAGGAGAAGAACACCTGCGAGGCGGCGGCGGTGATGCCGGCGATCCCCATCGGGGCGAACGGCGCCAGGTTGCCCGCGTCGAACGCGGTGAACGCCACGACGCAGAAGAACGCCAGCACCGCGATCTTGACGAGCACGAAGATCGCGTTGGCGCCCGCGCTCTCCGAGGCGCCGCGCAGCAGCAGCCAGGTGGCGAGCAGGACGATCAGGATCGCGGTCAGGTTGACCACGCCGCCCCGGTCGCCGGGGGAGTGGACGACGGCCGCCGGGAACGTCCAGCCGAACAGGTCCTGGAGGAAGGCGTTGAGGTACTCGCCCCAGCCGACCGCCACGGCCGCCACCGAGACGGCGTACTCCAGCATCAGGCACCAGCCGCACACCCACGCCACCAGCTCGCCCAGGGTGGCGTACGCGTAGGAGTACGACGATCCCGAGACGGGGATCGTGCCGGCCAGCTCCGCGTACGACAGCGCGGAGAACAGGGCGGTGACCGCGGCCAGCAGGAAGGCGACCGGCACCGCGGGGCCCGCCCTGGGCACGGCCTGGCCGAGGATCACGAAGATGCCGGTGCCGAGGGTGGCGCCGACGCTGAACAGGGTCAGCTGCCACAGGGTCATGCTCCTGCGCAGCTCGCCGCCCTCGCCGTGGCCGCCCTCGGCGACGATCTCCTCGGCGGGCTTGGTACGGAGAAGCCTGCGAGCCGGTGAGGCCATCCGTTCCTCCCCTCCACCGCGGTCCGCGTGGTGACGGTCCGCCCTGCCGGGAGGGAGGACCAGGCCCGCTCTTCCATGGGGGCGCCGACTCTCCGGGAGGTACAGGGAGCTTTTCCGCACACGTCCCGCCGCACACGTCCCGCCGGACCCGGCTTCCGGGAGCCGAGCCGTCCGGACGGGCCTTCCGGACGGGCCTTCCGGACGGGCCGGGCTGCCTGGACGGCGGGCGGCGGCCGGAGTCGGGGGTCAGATGCCGTCGCGTTCGAGCGGGCAGCTCATGCAGCGCGGGCCGCCCCGGCCGCGGCCGAGCTCGCTGCCCCGGATCGTGATGACCTCGATCCCGTTCTCGCGCAGGTGGTTGTTGGTGGTGGTGTTGCGCTCGTAGGCCACCACCACGCCGGGACGCAGGGCCAGCACGTTGCAGCCGTCGTCCCACTGTTCCCGCTCGGAGGCGTACACGTCCTGCGTCGCGCTGAGGACCTTGATGTCGTCCAGCCCGATCGCCCGCGCGATGGCCCGGTGCATGTCCTCGGGGGGATGGTCGGTGATCTTGAGCTCCTTCTCGTTGTCGCCGGGCTCGACGGTGTAGGAGGGCAGCATGCCCAGCCCCGCGAACTTGGTGAAGACGCCGACGTCCACGTTGGTCATGACCGTGTCCAGGTGCATGAAGGCCCGCGCCTTCGGCATGTCGAGCGCGACGATCCTCGTCGCCGCCCCTCGCCTGAACAGGCTCCGCGCGAGCATCTCGACGGCCTGGGGCTGCGTGCGCTCGCTGATCCCCACCAGCACCGCGCCGCGGCCGATGACGAGCACGTCGCCGCCCTCGATGGTGGCGGGCGCCATGGGGATGCCCGGCAGCCAGACGTTGTAGCCGCCCTCGTCCGGCCGGTCGTAACCGGGCGCGAAGGCCGGGTGGTAGCGGTAGATCGCCTCCATGTTGACGGTCTCGCGGCGGCGGGCCTTCTTCCTCATCGCGTTGATCGAGACGCCGTCGTAGATCCAGCAGGAGGTGTCGCGGGTGAACAGGTGGTTGGGCAGCGGGGGCAGGACGAAGTCGTCCGGCTTGAGCGTGTGGAAGGCGAGGCTCTTGGGGTCGGTGCCCATCTCCACCATCTCGCGCTTGGTGATGCCGCCGGTGAGATAGCGCTGGAGCACGATGGAGTCCATCGAGTCCAGCGCGTTGCGGATGGCGTCGACGGCCATCGGGCCGAAGTAGCGCTCGTCGGCGATGCCGTCCAGGATGTGCTTGCGCGCCTCGGGGATCTCGACCGTCTCGCGGAGCAGGTCGGAGAGCATGTAGACGGTGACGCCCTGTTCGACCAGGAGCTTCTGCCACTCCTCGTGCTCCTCCACGGCGCGCTGCACCCACAGCACGTCGTCGAAGAGGAAGTCGTCCTTGTTCGACGGCGTGAGCCGTTTCAGGGCGAGTTCCGGCCGGTGCAGCAGGACCTGGTGGAGCCGGCCGACCTCGGAGTCGACGTGAAAGGCCATTTCTCTTCCTTCGCGGCTGGTGACGGGCGCGGCCGGTGACGAGGCCGTCAGAGGCCGTCGGCGGCCTTCAGCGGCCGTCGGTGGCCGCCGGGCCGACCGCGCCCGGGGTGTGATCGTCATGCTCCGCCTTGGTGCGGATGTAAAGCGCATACCCGGAAGAACCAAGGGGAAGTCAGCGATGATCGGGATATTTATTCTCTTTTGAGAAGATTGCTGGGCCGGATCTTCGGCGTTCGCGGAGCGGACCCCTGTTCGGGCGAGCCTTCACGCGGCTGGTACCGTGAAGGCGTTGACTTCCTTTAAGACCCGTCCCGTGAGGCGGGAAAGGTGGTGTTTCTCCGTGGCCGAGGCCATTTCGCGTTCGCTCCCGCATGCGCAGGGCAACGCCCGCGCCGTCCTTGAGGAGCCCGACATCAACCGGGCACTCATCCGCATCTCCCACGAGATCCTCGAGCGGACCAAGGGCGGTGAGAACGTCCTTCTCCTGGGCATCCCCACCCGCGGCGTCCACCTGGCCCGCCGCCTGGCCGCCCACATCAAGCAGTTCGAGGGCCGCTCGGTGCCCGTCGGCTCCCTCGACGTCACGATGTACCGCGACGACCTCCGGCTGCGTCCCGCCCGCGCGCTGGGCCGCACCGAGCTGCCCGCCGACGGCATCGACGGCAGGGTGGTCGTCCTCGTCGACGACGTCCTCTACTCGGGCCGTACCGTCCGCGCCGCCCTCGACGCCCTCAACGACCTGGGCCGCCCGCAGGCCGTGCAGCTCGCCACCCTGGTCGACCGGGGGCACCGCGAGCTGCCCATCCGCCCCGACTACGTGGGCAAGAACCTGCCGACGTCCAAGTCCGAGAGCGTCAAGGTCTACCTGGAGGAGAACGACGGCCGCGACGCGGTCCTGCTGCTGAAGGAGGAGGACCGGTGAAGCGACACCTGATCTCCGCGGCCGACCTGACCCGCGACGACGCCCTGCTCATCCTGGACACCGCCGACGAGCTGGCGAAGATCTCGGAACGTTCCATCAAGAAGCTGCCCACCCTCCGGGGCCGCACGGTGGTGAACCTCTTCTTCGAGGACTCCACCCGGACCAGGATCTCCTTCGAGGCCGCCGCCAAGCGCCTGTCGGCCGACGTCATCAACTTCTCCGCCAAGGGCTCCAGCGTCTCCAAGGGCGAGTCGCTCAAGGACACCGCGCTCACCCTGGAGGCGATGGGCGCCGACGCCGTCGTGATCCGCCACGGCGCCTCGGGCGCGCCGCACCGGCTGGCCGGCTGGGTGCGCGGCAGCGTCGTCAACGCCGGCGACGGCACCCACGAGCACCCCACCCAGGCCCTGCTCGACGCCTTCACCATGCGCCGCCGCCTGGGCCCGCTGGACGGCAGGAAGATCACCATCGTCGGCGACGTGCTGCACAGCCGGGTGGCCCGCTCCAACGTGCTTCTGCTGGCCACGCTCGGCGCCGAGGTGACCCTGGTCGCCCCGCCGACCCTGTTCCCGGTCCAGGTCGACTCCTGGCCGTGCGAGGTCTCGTACGACCTCGACGCGGTGCTGCCCAAGTCCGACGTGGTGATGATGCTGCGCGTGCAGCGCGAGCGCATGAACGCGGCGTTCTTCCCCACCGAGCGGGAGTACAGCCGCCGTTACGGGCTCGACCGCGACCGCGTCGCCAAGATGCCCGACCACGCCATCGTGATGCACCCCGGCCCGATGAACCGGGGCATGGAGATCGCGGCCGAGGTGGCCGACTCGCCGCGCTCGACGATCGTCGAGCAGGTCGCCAACGGTGTGACCGCACGCATGGCCGTCCTGTACTTGCTGCTCGGCGGCGCCGACCTCGGGGGAGAGATCTGATGAACGACCGCATCGGGGCCACGCGTGACGGCATCGTCATCAGGGGCGCCAGAATCCTCGGCGGCGAGCCGGCCGACATCCTGATCCGCGACGGCCTCCTGGTGGAGATCGGCCAGGGGCTGACCGGCGGCGAGACCGTCGAGGCCGAGGGGCTGATCGCCCTGCCCGGCCTGGTCGACCTGCACACCCACCTGCGCGAGCCGGGCCGCGAGGACGCCGAGACCGTCGACACCGGCACCCGCGCCGCCGCCCTCGGCGGCTACACCGCCGTGCACGCCATGGCCAACACCGAGCCGGTCGCCGACACCGCGGGCGTCGTCGAGCAGGTCTGGCGCCTGGGCCAGGAGGCTGGCCACTGCGACGTGCAGCCCGTCGGCGCCGTCACCGTCGGCCTGGGCGGCGAGCGCTTGGCCGAGCTCGGCGCGATGGCCGACTCCGCCGCGCGGGTCCGGGTCTTCTCCGACGACGGCAAGTGCGTCTCCGACGCGGTGCTCATGCGCCGCGCCCTGGAGTACGTCAAGGCCTTCGACGGCGTCGTCGCCCAGCACGCCCAGGAGCCGCGCCTGACCGCGGGCGCGCAGATGAACGAGGGCGCGGTCTCCGGCAGGCTGGGCCTGACCGGGTGGCCCGCGGTCGCAGAGGAGGCGATCATCGCCCGCGACTGCCTGCTCGCCGCCCACGTCGGCTCGCGCCTGCACGTCTGCCACGTCTCCACGGCCGGTTCCGTGGAGATCATCCGCTGGGCCAAGTCCAAGGGCTGGGACGTCACCGCCGAGGTGACCCCGCACCACCTGCTCCTCACCGACGACCTGGTCGAGGACTCGCCGGTCGGCTCCTACAACCCGATCTACAAGGTGAACCCGCCGCTGCGCACCCGCGCGGACGTCGAGGCGCTGCGCGAGGCCCTGGCCGACGGCACGATCGACTGCGTGGCCACCGACCACGCCCCGCACCCGGTCGAGGACAAGGAGACCGAGTGGGCCGCCGCGGCCATGGGCATGATCGGCCTGGAGACGGCGCTGGCCGTGGTCCAGGAGGCGATGGTGGACACCGGACTGCTCGACTGGGCCGGCGTCGCCGAGCGCATGTCCCTCGCCCCGGCCAGGATCGGCAGGCTCCAGGGGCACGGGCGGCCGATCGAGGCCGGGGCCCCGGCCAACATCACCCTCTACGACCCGTCGGTGCGTGCCGCGGTCGACCCGGCGGGCTACGCTTCCAAGAGCCGCAACACGCCCTACGAGGGCCTGACCCTGCCCGGCCGCGTCGTGGCGACCTTCCTGCGCGGCAGGCCGACCGTCCTGGACGGAAAGCTCACGTGAGGGCTCCCGTCCGCCGCCCCCGGGCGACCGCGGTGACCTCTGTGACCGCCGCGCCCGCCGGGCCCGCTGCGTTCGCTGCGTTCGCTGCGTTCTCCACGGAGGGCACCTTCCGCCTTCCCTTCCCGGAACACGGGGGCCTTCCTCCCGCCCCGGGGCGCCGAGGCGCCCCGCCGGGCGGAGGGATGACGACCCACCATGCCGGATATTTCATACTTTGCGGAGCTGTAACCGAGATGATCGGGGTGTGTGAGTGACCGCAGTGCTAGTGCTGGAAGACGGGCGCGTCTTCCGCGGGATCCCTTACGGCGCCGAGGGCGAGACCTTCGGCGAGATGGTCTTCAACACCGGGATGACCGGCTACCAGGAGACGCTGACCGACCCGTCGTACCACCGCCAGATCGTCGCGATGACCGCGCCCCACATCGGGAACACCGGGGTCAACGACGAGGATCCGGAGTCGTCGCGGGTGTGGGTGGCCGGATACGTGGTCCGCGAGCCCGCCCGGACGGCCTCCAGCTGGCGTTCCAACCGTTCCCTGGACGACTACCTCAAGGAGCAGGGCGTCGTCGGCATCGCCATCACCGGCACCCGCGCCCTCACCCGCCACCTGCGGGAGCGGGGGGCGATGCGGGCCGGGGTCTTCTCCGGCAAGGCCCTGGCGCCGGTCGAGGAGCTGCTGGAGCGAGTGCTGGGCAGCCCCGCGATGGAGGGCGCCGACCTGGCCGGGGAGGTCTCCACCTCCAAGCCGTACGTCGTGCCCGCGATCGGTCCCAAGCGGTTCACCGTGGCCGCCGTCGATCTCGGCATCAAGGCGATGACGCCGCACCGGATGGCCGAGCGCGGCTGCGAGGTGCACGTGCTGCCCGCCTCCGTCACCGCCGAGGAGATCCTCGCGCTCGGCCCCGACGGGGTGTTCTTCTCCAACGGGCCGGGCGACCCCGCCACCGCCGACGGCCCGGTCGAGGCGCTTCGCGGCGTCCTCGACGCGGGCGTGCCGTTCTTCGGCATCTGCTTCGGCAACCAGCTCTTCGGCCGGGCGCTGGGGCTGGGCACCTACAAGCTGCGCTACGGCCACCGGGGCGTCAACCAGCCGGTGCAGCACCGGGGCACCGGCAAGGTGGAGATCTCCGCGCACAACCACGGCTTCGCCGTGCGGGCGCCGCTGGAGGGCGCGTTCGACACGCCGTACGGGCGGGCGGAGGTCAGCCACGTCAACCTCAACGACGACTGCGTCGAGGGGCTGCGGCTGCTGGACCGCCCGGCGTTCAGCGTCCAGTACCACCCCGAGGCCGCGGCGGGCCCGCACGACTCGGCCGGCCTGTTCGACGACTTCTGCGCGTTGATGGCGGGCGAGCGGGGAACGGTCAGCGAGGTGAGCGCTAACACCGGCGCGACCATGAGTACGGAGCGGTCGAGGGGACGAGCGGGCGGAGTGGCCGACGAGGGACGAGTCGTCCGCGCAGCCGGCGAGGAGCCGAGCGCGACCATGAGCACGGAGCGGTCGAGGGGACGAGCGGGCGGAGTGGCCGACGAGGGACGAGTCGTCCGCGCAGCCGGCGAGGAGCCGAGCGCGACCATGAGCACGGAGCGGTCGAGGGGACGAGCGGGCGGAGTGGCCGACGAGGGACGAGTCGTCCGCGCAGCCGGCGAGGAGCCGAGCGCGACCATGAGCACGGAGGGAAGCAAGGGTGCCTAAGCGCACGGACATCCAGTCGATCATGGTGATCGGCTCAGGGCCGATCGTGATCGGCCAGGCCTGCGAGTTCGACTACTCGGGCACCCAGGCCTGCCGCGTGCTGCGCGCCGAGGGCTTCCGCGTGATCCTCGTCAACAGCAACCCGGCGACGATCATGACCGACCCCGAGTTCGCCGACGCCACCTACGTCGAGCCCATCACCCCCGACATCGTCGAGAAGATCATCGCCAAGGAGCGGCCCGACGCGCTGCTGCCCACCCTGGGCGGGCAGACCGCGCTGAACACCGCGATCTCCCTGTACGAGGCCGGGGTCCTGGAGCGCTACGAGGTCGAGCTGATCGGCGCCGACGTCGACGCCATCCAGGCGGGCGAGAACCGCGAGCTGTTCAAGGGCATCGTGGCCAAGGTCGCCGCCGAGCGCGGCCTCAACGCCGAGTCGGCGCGCTCGTTCGTCTGCCACAGCATGGACGAGTGCCTGGCCGCCGCCGGCGAGCTCGGCTACCCGCTGGTGGTGCGGCCCTCCTTCACCATGGGCGGGGTCGGCTCGGGCTTCGCGCACGACGAGGAGGGCCTGCGCCGCATCGCCGGGGCGGGCCTCGACGCCTCGCCGACCACCGAGGTGCTCCTGGAGGAGTCCATCCTCGGCTGGAAGGAGTACGAGCTGGAGGTCATGCGCGACCGGGCCGACAACGTGGTGATCGTCTGCTCGATCGAGAACATCGACCCGATGGGCGTGCACACCGGTGACAGCGTCACCGTGGCCCCCGCGCTGACGCTGACCGACCGCGAATACCAGAACATGCGCGACGTGGCCATCGCGGTCATCCGCGAGGTCGGCGTCGACACCGGCGGCTGCAACATCCAGTTCGCCGTCGACCCGCGCACCGGCCGCATGGTCGTCATCGAGATGAACCCCCGCGTCTCGCGCTCCTCGGCGCTCGCCTCCAAGGCCACCGGCTTCCCGATCGCGAAGATCGCCGCCAAGCTGGCCATCGGCTACACCCTGGACGAGATCCCCAACGACATCACCAAGGAGACCCCGGCGTCGTTCGAGCCCTCGCTCGACTACGTCGTGGTCAAGGTGCCGAGGTTCGCGTTCGAGAAGTTCGCCGGGGCCGACCAGACCCTGACCACCCACATGAAGTCGGTGGGCGAGGCCATGGCGATCGGCAGGTCCTTCCCCGAGGCCCTGCAGAAGGCGCTGCGCTCGCTGGAGAAGAAGGGCGCCTCCTTCACCTGGGCCGGGGAGCCGGGCGCCAAGGACGAGCTCCTGGCCGCCTGCCGCGTCCCGCACGACGGGCGCCTGTTCACCATGCAGCAGGCCATCCGCGCCGGGGCCACGATCGAGGAGCTGTCGCAGGCCACCTCCGTCGACCCCTGGTTCCTCGACCAGCTCATCGCGATCGACGAGGTCGCCGCCGAGCTGCGCGACGCGCCGCAGCTGACCGCCGAGGTGCTGACCCGGGTCAAGCGGTACGGCTTCAGCGACGCGCAGATCGCCGAGCTGCGCGGCATGACCGAGCCGCGGGTGCGCGACCTGCGCCACGCGCTCGGCGTCCGCCCGGTCTACAACACGGTCGACACCTGCGCCGCCGAGTTCGCCGCCCAGACCCCCTACCTGTACTCCACCTACGACGAGGAGACCGAGGTCCCCTACGGGGAGCGTCCCAAGGTCCTCATCCTCGGCTCGGGGCCCAACAGGATCGGCCAGGGCATCGAGTTCGACTACGCGTGCGTGCACGCCTCCTTCGAGCTGTCGGCCGCCGGGTACGAGACCGTCATGGTCAACTGCAACCCCGAGACGGTCTCCACCGACTACGACACCTCCGACCGCCTCTACTTCGAGCCGCTCACCCTGGAGGACGTCCTGGAGGTCGTCCACGCCGAGCAGCAGACCGGTCCCGTGGTGGGCGTCATCGTCCAGCTCGGCGGCCAGACCCCGCTCGGCCTGGCCCAGGCGCTCAAGGACGCGGGGGTCCCGATCGTCGGCACCTCGCCCGAGTCGATCCACCTCGCCGAGGAGCGAGGCGCGTTCGGCAGGGTCCTCGCCGAGGCGGGCCTGCCCGCGCCCAAGCACGGTGTCGCGGTGACGGAGGACGAGGCACTGGCCATCGCCGCCGAGATCGGCTACCCGGTGCTGGTGCGCCCCTCCTACGTGCTGGGCGGCGCCGGGATGGCCATCGTCTACGACGACGACACCCTGGTCGCCTACATGGCCAAGGCGGGCGCGGCCAGTGACCACCCGGTGCTGGTGGACAAGTTCCTCGACGAGGCCGTGGAGATCGACGTCGACGCCCTGTTCGACGGCGAGGAGCTCTACCTCGGCGGCGTGATGGAGCACATCGAGGAGGCCGGCATCCACTCCGGCGACTCGGCGTGCTCGCTGCCGCCGATGACGCTGGGCGGCTACGACATCAAGCGCATCCGCGCCGCCACCGAGGCCATCGCCAGGGGGGTGGGCGTGCGCGGCCTGCTCAACGTGCAGTACGCCATGTCCGCCAACATCCTGTACGTGCTGGAGGCCAACCCGCGCGCCAGCCGTACGGTCCCGTTCGTCTCCAAGGCCACGGCGGTGCCGCTGGCCAAGGCGGCGGCCAGGGTGATGATGGGCGCCACGGTGGCGGAGCTGCGCGCCGAGGGCCTGCTGCCCGCGACCGGCGACGGCGGCACCATGCCGCTGGACGCGCCCATCGCGGTCAAGGAGGCCGTGCTGCCGTTCAACCGCTTCCGCGGCGTGGACATCGTGCTCAGCCCCGAGATGCGCTCCACCGGCGAGGTCATGGGGATCGACGAGTTCTTCGGCACCGCCTACGCCAAGTCGCAGGCCGCCGCGTACGGCTCGCTGCCCACCAAGGGGCGGGCGTTCGTCTCGGTGGCCAACCGTGACAAACGCGCGATGATCTTCCCGGTGAAGGCCCTCGCCGACCTCGGCTTCGAGATCCTCGCCACCGAGGGCACCGCCGAAGTACTGCGCCGCAACGGCGTCCATGCCAAGATCGTGCGCAAGCACAGCGAGGGGACCGGCCCCGAGGGCGAGCAGACCATCGTCCGGCGCATCCTGGACGGGGAGGTGGACCTCATCGTCAACACCCCCTTCGGCAGTCCCGGCCAGTCGGGGCCGCGCCTGGACGGCTACGAGATCCGCACCGCCGCGGTGTTGCGCGCCATCCCCTGCATCACCACCGTCCAGGGACTCGCCGCGGCCGTACAGGGCATCCAGGCGATCGTCCGCGGCGACATCGGCGTACGGTCCCTCCAGGAGCACGCGAAGCGTTTGCGGAGCGGCTGAGGAGCGGGGCCGGTGCCTTAGCGGAGGTGAGGGAGACGCCTGTTACTCCGGTACAGGTGACCGGCACGGTGCTGACGACGCGCCGCGTCGACGCCTACCATGCGCTGACCGTGGTGGCGCCCGGCATCGCCGAGCGCTTCCGCCCCGGCCACTTCGTCGGGGTGGCCGTCGGCGGGGCGCGGACGTCGATGCTGACGCGCCGTGCCTTCTTCGTCCACGACGTCAAGCCCGACTACGGCGGTACGGTCGAGTTCGTCTTCTCCGTACGAGGTCCCGGCACGGCCTGGCTGGCCGAGCGCCGCGCCCGCGACACCCTCGACCTGGTGGGCCCGCTCGGCCGCCCGTTCCCGCTGCCCAGGGACCCGGTGACCTGCGTCCTGGTCGGCGCCGAGCACGGCTCGGCGACGCTGTTCACCGTGGCCGACGCCCTCCAGGGGCGCGGCTGCCGCGTCGACTTCGTCCTGGGCGCGGTCTCCGCAGACCGGGTGTTCGGCGCCCTGCGCGCCAGGAGGATGGGGGAGACCACCACGCTGACCACCGAGGACGGCTCCCTGGGCATGCGCGGCCGGGTGACCGACGTGCTGCCCGGAGTGATCGCAGACGTGCGGGCCGACGCCGTCTACGCCTGCGGTCCGATGCCGGTGCTGCGCGGCGTCACCGCGGTGGCGGTCGAGTTCGACATCCCCGTCCAGGTGGCCGTCGAGGAGGGGATGGCGTGCGGGATCGGCGTGTGCATGACGTGCGTGCTCCCGGTCATCGGGGACGACGGTGTAACCCGGATGGTGCGCTCGTGCGTCGAAGGACCGGTCTTCAGGGGCGAGCGCGTCCGCTTCGACGACGTCGGCACGATCCCGTTCGACGCGCTGGGAGCGCCCGGTGGGGGAACGCGGAATGCCGGTTGACATGCGGACGTACCTGGGGCACGTGGAGCTGGTCAACCCCGTCACCACGGCCGCCGGGTGCGCGGCGTCGGGCTCTGAGCTGGCCCAGTTCTTCGACCTCGCCAGGATCGGCGCGCTGACCACCCGGTCGATCACGATGGCCCCCAGGGCGGGCCGCCCGACCCCCAGGATGGCCGAGACGCCCTCGGGCATGCTCAACGCCGTCGGGCTCCAGGGGCCGGGCGTGGACGCCTTCCTGGAGCGCGAGCTGCCCTGGCTGGCCCAGCGGGGCGTGCGGACCGTGGTGTCCATCGGCGGCGGCACCGTGGCCGAGTACACCGCGCTGGCCCGCAGGCTCACCGACGCGCCCGGGGTCACCGCGGTGGAGGTCAACCTGTCCTGCCCCAACATCGAGGACCGGGGCCGGGTCTTCGCCCGCGACGGCGCGGCCTCCGCCGAGGTGATCGCCTCGGTGCGCTCGGTGATGCGCTACGACGTGCCCGTGGTGGCCAAGCTCTCCCCGGACGTCGTGGACATCGTGAGCGTCGCCCGCGCGTGCGTGGACGGCGGCGCCGACGCGCTCTCGATGATCAACAACCCGCTCGGCATGAGCATCGACACCGAGGCCATGCGCCCCGCGCTCGCGGCCGTCACCGGCGGCCTGTCGGGACCGGCCATCCGGCCGCTGGCCGTACGCTGCGTGTGGCAGGTCCACGCGGCCCTGCCCAGCGTGCCCATCATCGGCATGGGCGGCGTGCTGACCGGCAGGGACGCCTTCGAGCTCATCCTCGCCGGCGCCTGCGTCGTCGCCGTGGGGACGGCGCTGTTCCACGACCCCTATGCCTGCCTGCGCATCCTCCGCGAGCTGGAGGAGCTTCTGGCGGCCCGGGGGTTCCACCGGCTGGCCGACGCGGTCGGACTGGCCCACCGCCCGCCGGGGGCGTCCTCCCGGCATCGGATAGATCTTGAGGAGAGTTCCCTGTGACGCCCGCACCCATCGCCGTCGCCCTGGACGCGCCAGACCTCGAGACCGCGGCCCACTGGGCGAGCCTGGTGACCCCGCACGTCACCACCGTCAAGGTCGGGCTGGAACTCTATCTCCGCTACGGCCCCGACGTGATCGCCTCCGTCCGCGGGGCGAGCGGAGTGCGGATCTTCCTGGACCTGAAGCTCCATGACATCCCCAACACCGTCGCGGGCGCCGCCAGGGCCGTGGCCCGCCTCAAGCCCGCCATCCTGACCGTGCACGCCGCCGGCGGCCCCGCGATGATCCGCGCGGCCGTGGAGGCCATGCCCAACACCCAGATCGCGGCGGTGACGTTGCTCACCTCGCTCTCGGAGGCCGACCTGGACCAGCTGGGCGTCAACGGCCCCTCGCAGGACGCCGTGCGCCGCCTGTCGGCGCTGGCCGTCGCCGCGGGCGCCCAGGCCCTCGTCTGCTCGCCGCGCGAGGTCGCCGCGGTGCGCGCCGAGGTCGGGCCCGACATCACCCTCATCACCCCCGGCGTCCGCCCCGCCGGCGCCGCGAGCCAGGACCAGGCAAGAGTAGCGACTCCCGAGCAGGCGCTGGCCGACGGGGCCGACCTTCTCGTGATCGGCCGCCCGATCACCGGCTCCGCCGATCCCGGCGCGACGGCCGCGGGCATCGCCGCCGCCCTCCGGCGCGTCTCCGCCGCCTCCGGGCACGGCGCGTGACGCGGTCCGGGAAACCGCCGGGCGTCGGCGTACGACGCGATCCGGAAAGTCGCGTACGACGCGATCCGTGAACCCGTCGGGCGGTCGTGGGCGGCGCGCCCGCGACTCTGTCGGGCGTCACGCGTCACGCGTGACGGGGTCCGGAGGCCGCCGGGCGTCGCGGGTGGGGTAACGCCGGGAACCACCCGGTTTCGCGTGTGAGGGGACGCTGGAGACCGCCGGGCGTCGCGGGTGGGACAACCCCTGAAAACTCGGCGTTGAGAGCAGTTTCGTCGACGTAGAGCAACGCGGCGAGCACGGAAAGTCACGAAGTAGATTTTCTAGGGGGATAAAGTGGCCTTGACGTTGCTTGAAGCGCCATGACCAGCTAGTTTCCCATCCCGTCCGAGTACATCGACAGGAAATTCGAGGTGACCCGGCGTGGCTCTTCCTCCCCTTACCCCTGAGCAGCGCGCCGCAGCCCTAGAGAAGGCTGCCAAGGCCCGCCGAGAGCGTGCCGAGGTGAAGAACCGCCTGAAGCACGGTGCGGTCTCTCTGGCTGAGGTGCTCAAAGACGGGCAGGCCGACGACGTCATCGGCAAGATGAAGGTTTCGGCCCTTCTCGAGTCGCTTCCCGGCGTGGGCAAGGTCCGCGCCAAGCAGCTCATGGAGCGGCTTGGAATCGCAGAGTCCCGCCGTGTGCGGGGCCTGGGTACGAACCAGCGAGCTTCGCTCGAGCGTGAGTTCGGCGGGGCCGAGAGCTAGTCTCGGTTCATACGACCACGCTCGCCCCGCATGGGGGACGGCATCACGGGGGGTTTGGAGTGACCGGAACGTCGTGGTCCGACGAGAGTCGGACTCCGGAGGCAACCGCCGAGGGCGGGGCCGGTCGCTTCACATCCCCAGCCGGAGGTCCGGAGGGGGCGCGAGCCTTCCCCGGCCTCTCGGCCGGTAAGCGCCTGACGGTCCTGTCCGGGCCGTCGGGCGTCGGCAAGTCCACGGTCGTCGCCGAGCTTCGGCGGGCACACCCGGAGGTGTGGCTGTCGGTCTCGGTGACCACCAGGAAACCCCGTCCGGGAGAGACCCACGGGGTCGAGTACTTCTTCGCCGACGACGAGGAGTTCGACCGCCTCGCCGCCTCCGGCGAGCTGCTGGAATGGGCCGAGTTCGCCGGCAACCGGTACGGGACCCCGCGCGGCCCCGTGCTTGAGAAGCTCGACGCCGGGGTGCCCACGCTGCTGGAGATCGACCTCCAGGGCGCCAGGCAGGTCCGCGCGACCATGCCCGAGGCGCTGCTGGTCTTCCTGGCCCCCCCGACCTGGGGAGAGCTGGAGAAGCGGCTGCGCGGCCGGGGCACCGAGCCCGAGGACGTCATCGCCCGCCGCCTGGCGGCCGGCCGGATCGAGATGGCGGCCGAGCAGGAGTTCGACCTGACACTCGTCAACACGTCCGTCCAGGGCGTATGCCATCGGCTGATAGCCTTATTGGCTGATGCTCCCGAGGATTCGCGCCTCGGACGTTCACCTAGCTAGGGGAAATCACACGTGGCAACCAGCGCCGCCTACTCCGAAGGCATCACCAACCCGTCGATCGACGCCCTGCTCGACATCGTCGACAGCAAGTACAGTCTCGTGATCTTCGGCTCCAAGCGGGCGCGTCAGATCAACGCCTACTACTCCCAGCTCGGCGAGGGCCTGCTCGAGTACGTCGGCCCGCTCGTCGAGACCCACGCGCAGGAGAAGCCGCTGTCCATCGCGCTGCGCGAGGTCAGCGAGGGCCTGCTGACCTCCGAGCCGATCGAGGGCTGAAACACCTCGTGCGGACCCCAGAAGAAGCCGGGTCTCCCGGCAGACCCAGGGTCGTCCTCGGTGTGAGCGCGGGCATCGCCGCCTACAAGGCGTGCGAGCTGCTGCGCCTGTTCACCGAGTCGGGCCACGACGTTCGCGTGGTCCCGACCAGGGAGGCGCTCCGCTTCGTCGGTGAGCCGACCTGGGCCGCGCTGTCCGGCAACCCGGTCACGACCGACGTCTGGGAGTCCGTGCACGAGGTGCCGCACGTCCGCATCGGGCAGGGCGCCGACCTGGTGGTCGTCGCGCCGGCCACCGCCGACGTGCTCGCCAAGGCCGCCCACGGGCTGGCGGGCGACCTGCTGACCAACACCCTGCTCACCGCGCGCTGCCCGGTGGTGTTCGCCCCGGCGATGCACACCGAGATGTGGGAGCACCCCGCGACCCGCGCCAACGTGGCCACGCTCCGCGAGCGCGGCTCGATCGTCGTCGACCCCGCCGTGGGCCGCCTGACCGGCGCCGACACCGGCCCCGGCCGGCTGCCGGACCCGAAGGAGATCTTCGAGGTCTGCCGCGCGGTTCTCGCCGGACGCTCCGCCGACCTGGCGGGGCGCCGCCTGGTGATCTCCGCCGGGGGCACCCGCGAGGCCATCGACCCGGTCCGCTTCATCGGCAACCGCTCCTCTGGCCTGCAGGGCTACGCGCTGGCCCGCACGGCCGTCGCCCGCGGGGCCGAGGTCACCCTGGTGGCCGCCAACGTCGGCCTGCCCGATCCGGCGGGCGCCAGGGTCGTCCGGGTCGAGTCGGCACTGGAACTGCGCGCCGCCGTGCTCGACGCTGTGGAGGGCGCCGACGCCGTGGTCATGGCCGCCGCCGTCGCCGACTTCCGGCCCGCGGCGCGGAGCGGATCGAAGATCAAGAAGACCGCCGACGAGCCTGACGCCATCCATCTCGTGAAAAATCCTGACATCCTGGCTGAACTGGGTGAGCGGCGCCGCGAGGGGCTCAAGCCGTACCCGCGGGTGATCGCGGGATTCGCGGCCGAGACCGACGACGTGCTCGCCAACGGGCGGGCCAAGCTCGCCCGCAAGGGCTGTGACCTGCTCGTCGTCAACCAGGTCGGCGACGGCCTCGCCTTCGGCACGCCCGACAACGCGGCCGTGGTCCTGGTCGCCGGCGGGGAGCAGGTCGAGATCCCCCGCGGCCCCAAGGAGGCCCTCGCCGACACGGTCTGGGACCTCGTCGCCGCGCGCCTGGCCTGACCGCTCGCCGTAGTCCACCTTCCGGCGGATCCGACCACTTGCCGTCGGCGGCCTCCCGGCGGATACTGCCTCCGAGATGACCTGCGATGTCGCGGCTTGGAGGGGTTTCGATCATGCCGGTCGCCGCCGCCGTCAGGGCTCGATGCCGGGCGCTGCTCCCTCCGGGGGAGGAGATCCACTACGTCCTGCCCGCGTTGTCGGTGGGCACCCCGGTCATGGCGACCTTCCTCATCGTGGTCACCGACCGCACCATCTGCGTGATGTCCACCAAGTTCTTCGACCGCGACGCGCCGACCTCGGTGTACGCCACCCACTCCCGGCGCACCCGGCTCGGCCCGCTGGAGTTCTCCGCGGGCGCGGCCATCGAGCTCGGCGACATGGTGTTCGAGATCGAGGAGGAGTACGCCGCGGTGGTCGCCGCCGCCGACGCCGAGGTCTTCGCCCCCGAGACGCTGCCCCCCGACCCTCTGCCCGATTTATGAGCTAAATGCCGATTTTTCGGGTTTTTTCGGTGGCGTGATCGAGCCCTCCTCGCGTCGCGGACGCACGCGGTCCCGGCCCGGATTCCGGTGAGCAGGCTCTCTTTCCCGTACGGGATCTAAGACTTTAGGGTGACATGATCTGAGACGATTTCGCGGCCCCACATCAGGTGGGGCTAGAATTCGCCGGAGCGCTACTGGTGTCCGCCGACGCCAGAGCCCCCAGACGCCAGCAGCCGCTGCATGAGGAGCCACTGACTTGTCCCGTCGCCTTTTCACCTCCGAGTCGGTCACAGAGGGCCACCCGGACAAGATCGCCGACCAGATCAGTGACGCGATTCTCGACGCCATGCTCAAGGGTGACCCCAAGAGCCGTGTCGCGGTCGAGACGCTGATCACCACCGGTCAGGTCCACGTCGCCGGAGAGGTGACGACGGAGACCTACGTCGACATTCCCGGTCTCATCCGCGAGAAGATCCTCGAGATCGGTTACGACGCCTCGCACAAGGGCTTCGACGGCGCCTCCTGTGGCGTGTCGGTGTCCATCGGAGCGCAGTCGCCCGACATCGCCCAGGGTGTCGACGACGCCTACGAGAACCGCGAGGGCGAGGCCGGCGACGAGCTCGACCGCCAGGGCGCCGGCGACCAGGGCCTGATGTTCGGCTACGCCTGCCGCGAGACCCCCGAGCTGATGCCGCTGCCGATCCAGCTGGCGCACCGCCTCGCCGAGCGCCTGTCGCAGGTCCGCAAGGACGGCACGGTGCCCTACCTGCGTCCCGACGGCAAGACCCAGGTCACCGTCGAGTACGACGGCGACAGGCCCGTCCGGCTCGACACCGTGGTGGTCTCCACCCAGCACGCGGCCGAGATCGACCTCAAGGAGATGCTCGCTCCCGACATCAAGGAGCACGTGGTCGACCCGGTCCTGGCCGGCCTGGAGATCGCCACCGAGGGCTACCGCCTCCTGGTCAACCCGACCGGCCGCTTCGAGATCGGCGGCCCCATGGGCGACGCCGGCCTGACCGGTCGCAAGATCATCGTTGACACCTACGGCGGCATGTCCCGCCACGGCGGCGGCGCCTTCTCCGGCAAGGACCCGTCCAAGGTCGACCGCTCGGCCGCCTACGCCATGCGCTGGGTCGCCAAGAACATCGTGGCCGCCGGTCTGGCCGACCGCGCCGAGGTCCAGGTCGCCTACGCCATCGGCAAGGCCCACCCGGTCGGCGTGTTCGTCGAGACCTTCGGCACCGAGAAGACCGACGTCGAGAAGATCCAGCAGGCCGTGCTGGAGGTCTTCGACCTGCGCCCGGCCGCGATCATCCGCGACCTCGACCTGCTCCGCCCGATCTACTCGGGCACCTCCGCGTACGGCCACTTCGGCCGCGAGGGCTTCTCCTGGGAGTCCACCGACCGCGCCGACGCCCTGCGCAGCGCCGCCGGTCTCTGACCGCACCGCTTTTCCGTACGGCCCCCGCGAACTCCTTCGCGGGGGCCGTCCGCGTTCCCGGTCCCATCCCGCCTGGCGGGATGCCGATTTCGTGTGTCGCACGCCGGTGTCATGCGCTTGGGGATGTGGGGAGTCTCTCGCTGGTGAACTGGGCCCAGACGGCGTGGCCGTGGGTTCGGGTGCCCTGGCAGCCGACCTGGGAAGCCAGGGCGGTGACGAGGAGGAGGCCCCGGCCGCTCTCGCCGAGGAGGGCGGGGTGGGGGAGAGCGGGTACGGGCCCCTGGCCGGAGTCGTAGACCGTCACGCGGGTGGTCTCGGGTTTGCGGACGACCTCGACGACGAACGTGCCGTACGGCCGTCCGCTGGCGGTGTGGCGGACCGCGTTGGCGGCGAGTTCGGCGACGACCTGCTCCGCGTCATGGCCGAGGGGGGAGTCGACCAGGAGAAACCGGACGAAGCGTCGAGCCTCGGGAACCTGGCAGGGACGGCCGGGGAAGGTCCGCCGCCAGATCATGCCGCCAGGGCGGAGCCGGACCATCGCCTCGATCAACTCCGGGGCCACGCCGTCGTGGGTAGCGGTCATGTGCGTTCTCCTGGTCTCCTGGTCAGGGGAAAATCGTCAGCAGAACAGTGGCCCGGCACTCCCGTGCGGTAGCCCTCCGGGACGGCGTCAGCGAGATACTCCGCACACAGTGCCGCTGACCTGCGAGAACATCACATCCAGTGGCCGAGGATCCCCACTTCCCCCGCGAGCTGTCATTCTCCGTGACCATGGACATACGATCCGTGTGTGTTCGGGGAAGGGAGTTGAGGATGCCCGGAGAGGGATACCGGATCCTGCTGGGATGCAGACGGCGCAGCGAGGCACTGCGGGCCTGCCGCCTCACGTTCGACCAGATCGCCGGCGTGTTCGCCCTCGACCACCAGGTCAGCCCGTTGCGCCTGTACCGCTACGCCCACGGTCGCACGGCGGGTGAGGTGGTGGCCGCCTACAACGACCTCGACCCGGCGGGCACCGCCACCCTGCGTGCCGCGCGCTTCTACGACTACGAGGCATGGCCGCAGGCCGGGCGGCGTCCCGGCGCCGGGGCGGTCGCCATCTTCGCCCGCATTTACCAGACCACCGCCCGCCGCCTGGTCACCGACGAGGTCTACGCCTCCTACGGGGTGCGCGACCGCGACCTGATCGACCAGACGGATCACCGTCACCTCGACGCGCACCACTGCCGCCAGGTGTCCGGACCGGCCGTCCCGGGCACCAAGGGGACGAAGGTACTTTCCCCGCTCGTTCCCGCGCCCGCCCGCTGTGCCGACCTGCTGCGCGCGGTCGGCGCAGAGGAGGCCGACGTGAAACGCCGCGAACTGCTCTTCGAACTGGCCCTGCTCCTGGGCGGGACACCGGCCCTGGGCCTGCTGCGCCACCTCACCCCGCCGGAGCGGGAACGCCTGGCAGCGGCCGCCCGGCACCAGGGCCCGATCGACGCGGCCACCATCGACGTGCTGGAACGGCTCACCGCCCGCCTGTGGACCATGGACGAATCATCGGGCCCCCGGCGAGTCCTGCCGGTCGCCGAGGCCAAACGCGCCATGGTCGACGACCTCCTCAAGCGGGGCTCCCTCACCCCGGCCCTGCGCGAGCGCCTGCTCCGCGTCTACTGGAGCCTGAGCCACATGACGGGCTGGTGTCACTTTGATCTGCTGGATCATGCCGCGGCCGCCTGTCGATACGAGGAGGGACTGGCTGCGGCGCACGAGCTGAATGCGCCCGCCCTCCTGGCTCATATGCACGGGTTGCTGGCTGATATGGCACTTCACCAGGGAAAGCCCACGGTCGCCATGGACCATGTCTTCGCGGCTGACGGCTGGGCCAAGAGCAGTGGTAACCGTCTGCAGCAAGCGGCGACTTTTCTCATTATCGCCCGTGTGCTCTCGAGGACGAGGTCCGACGATGAAAGTCTCCGCGTGCTCGACCGTGCCATCTCACTGGCGGGAAGAAATCGGGAGGCCAGTGATCTTCGGCACCTCTTCTGGTGTAACCAGGATCGTGTCGCACGCCATGCCGTCTTCTGTCTGGTCGGGCTCAAACAGCCCGATCGAGCGATCAGCGCGGCGGATCCGATCATGACGGAGATGGGGTCCGGATCGAATCGATCCGGCTGGAATCGCGAGCGGGGCATCCTGAATCTCGAATACGCGACCGCGCTGATTCAAAAACAAGAGATTCCGGCGGCCACCGCCATGATCGGTGAGGCTGCTCAAATCACCGTGCGACACAGCTCTGCCAGACTCGTTCACTCCGTACGGCGAACTCGCGTCCAGCTTCAGCCGTGGGAGGGCAACAAGCACGTCCGGGATCTGGACGAACGGTTGCGCTCGCTGTCCATCGTGGTCTGACGTGTTCAGGCACTCCTCCTGGAAATCGCTTGGTTATCAGACATCATTGGGTCTGGGGATGTTGGCCGACGTGAACGGAGAGCTCCATGGTGCGCCTTGCTTCCGCCCGTGCCGGGGCGGCCGTGATCGTCGCCTTGGGGATGTTGGCGTTGGGAGCGTGCTCTTCTGAGCCTCCGGGGCCGACGGCGGCTCAGGCCGAAGCGACGTTGAAGGCCGACATCGACTGGTTGGTGAAGTCGACCCACGCAAAAGATGTCACGGTGACGGACGAGGGTGGCAAGGACATCCCCTGCGGAGAGGGGAAGGCAAAACGAACGTATGGGGTTGCCGGAGTGGACGCTTCCAGCGTCGACGAACCGGTCATCATCTTCAACATGCTGACCGGCGGCCTGGGGAAGCGCGGATACAAGGTTGTTTCTGTCGACTGGAAAACGCCGAGCAATGAGTCCGTCAAGGGTGAATCGCGTGTCAAAATCACTGTTGATTCTTCGCGGAAAAAGCATTTCGAGCTCTCCGGCGAGACTCAATGCCTCAGGGTCGCTTTGTGAACTACCCCAAAGGGCTTGGGTTTGTTTGCGTGTTGTCCTTGGCGCCGCCGAAAGCGTTGTTGAGCCGGGTGGCCGCCTCTCCGACGGTGCTGTCGTCTCCGCTGCCCGAGCCGTTGCGAATCATCCAGTCGGCGAGGTTCTTCAACGCCTTCGGGTCCTTGGCCAGCTTGTCGAAGGGGAGCAGGTTGCCGTCCTTCCCGGTGATGGGAGGCCGGCTGAAGGCCGGATCGTCCGGGGGCACCGGGTAGGAGAACCCGTAGCGCTTCAACTCGTGAAAGATCCAGTATTCGCGCCCAAGGGTGGCCAGGCGATTACGCTCCTTGAGAGTGTCCAGGCGGGTTTTGTCGATGTCCTTGTACGAGTCGACGGTCTCGCTCGCGGACTTGCCGATCAGCAACCAGATCAGCTCTCCGGCCGGGTCGAACGCCATGCTCGCGCCCGAGGCGTCCAGCGTCGCGGCGGCCCACTGCGAGACGCCGAATCCCACGAGGTCGACTCCCAATCCCATGAGGAGGAAGAGCCGATCCCTCACCTCCTGGTCATACTCATCCATTTTTCCCTGGACCTCGTTCGCCGCGGCGAACTGCATGCCGGAAACGTAGCCCAGGCTCGCGAAGGTTCTTCCGAGGTGTTTGATGCCCGCCCCGCGGTCCTTGGCGCCCGCCTCGTCCATGAGGTGCCTGGAGAACCTGCCCATTCCCGCGTCGAACGGTTTCATCCGCTCCGCCGAGTCGGCGAAGGTCTTGATGAAACGGTAGGTGTCGCCGGGACTGAGACGGAATTTCGGATGCAGGCCTGCGGTGAGCGTGGCGGTTTTCTCGAACGCGCTGTCCTGTGTCCGGTTGGCGTCACCGGCGTCGGCGCCCTCGATGATCTCGGCGGCGTAGGCGCCCGCGAGCATCGACATGAAGATTCTCGCGCCCTTCGCCACCTCCATCGGCTGCCCCTCCGGATTGCGGAAGTCCGCTTCGGTCCGGAGCTCGCCCATGGTCGTCATGGTGTTGAAGGCGAATCGCACCGCCTCGGGGCCGGGGGAGCGCTTCTCGAAGACACCGGCTCCGGCGGCGAGCATCCGGCCGAACTCCTTCTCCAGGTCGAAGGCGATCACGTCATGCTCGTTGGGATAGAGCGAGACCTGCTCGTTGAGTTCGGAGAACAGTTCCCTCAGATCTCCGGGGGACAGGTCGTTGAACAGGGCTCTGGCCGTTTCCGGATTGTTGGCCAGGGCGGACAGGAAATGGCTCAGGTCGGCGGTCCAGCGTGCCGGACCCCCGCCCTCGGCGGCTTTGTGGACGCGGGGACGTATCACCTCGGTGAACCACCCGGAAGGGAACCTGCCGTGGCCGAGCGCCAGGCCCAGATCGGCCCCCTGCGTCTTCCCGAGGTTCTCCGGTTCCCAGGCCGGGCCGAGCGTTCTCGGCCGCCGGGCCACCGCCGTGGCGAGAGCCTCCCCCATGGTCTTCCAGTGTTTTCGAGCGGATTCTCCGTGATAGTGATTCAGCTTCCGAAGCGCTGCCGCCGCGCCCTTCGGGCCGAGGGCGGAGAAGAATCCCGCGGTGAAGTCGGCGTCATTCCGCCTGCCGGCGAGCCGGTCGAAGATGCCGTCGTATACGTTTTCCGAGGAGTACGGAGTCGGGTGTCCCAGGGCGCTGAGGCTTTCCGCGAGCTTCTCGCCCTCGTCGGTGGCGAGAGTGCGTGTCGCGAGAGCCTTCTCGTCGAAGGCCGTGAGCCCTCCGCCCCCGGGCCCCGGCGTGAGTCCCAGCGGACCCGGCCCCGCCAGGCCCGCGGCCCACTCCTTCAGGAGGTCGGGCTCCTGGATCAGCTGGTTGCGCCTGCGCAGTCGCGGGATCTCCTGGTCCAGCCAGCCTTCGATCTCGCGGATCCGCAGGGCCGCGGACCGGTCGGCGTCCACCGAGGAAAGCGCCCTGAGGATTCCCGAGAGCTCCTCGCCCACCACTTTCCGCGCCTGCTCCAGCGACGCGATGAATCGCTCCATCAACTCCGGATTGATTCCCGAGTATTCATCCGGAGATGACCCGTTTTCCGATGACGCGGGCGGTGTCGGCCCCATATCGAAAGTCTCCTGCCGAAGGCGATCCACGTTTACCTTAGGCACCCGGATCGCAGCCTGATAGGAGTTCGATCGCCTGGGAGCGTGGACCGCGGGTTCCGGTCTTTCGCACGAGCGACGGGCGCTGTGCTCGACGACACGGGAAAGACTTGACGACACGGGAAAGAACGGTGGCCGGGAAGAATCCGGTACCCGGGGGAGCGCGCGTCGGTTGTGCGCCTAATCTCTGCTTATGTCCTCACCGTCCCCCCGTCTGCTGCTGCGCAACGCGCGGCTGGGTCCCGGCGGCCCGCTCCGCCACGTCCTGATCGCCGGAGGCCGGGTCGCGGAGGTGGCCGCGGAGCCGCCCCCCTGTGACGAGTCGGTCGACGCCGGGGGCGCCACCCTGCTGCCGGGCCTGTGGGACGCGCACGTGCACTCCGCGCAGTGGGCGCAGGCCCGGCGCAGGATCGACCTGGCCTCGGCGCGGTCGGCGCGGGAGGCGGTCGACCTCGTCGCGCCCCGCTCCGGCGCGCCCGGCGCCTCCGGGTTCACGGTCGGCTACGGCTTTCGCGACGCCCTGTGGCCGGACACGCCGCACAAGTCGCTGCTCCAGGCGGCGGCGCCCGGCCAGCCGATCGTCCTGGTCAGCAATGATCTGCACACCGCCTGGTTCAGCCCGGCCGCATTGGCGGCGATCGGCAGGGGCGAGCACCCGACGGGGGTGCTGCGCGAGCGCGACTGCTACGACGCGATGGCGGAGATGCCCCCGCCGCCCCGGGACGAGCTGGACCGCTGGGTGGCCGAGGCCACCACCGCCGCCGCGGCCAGGGGCGTCGTCGGCGTGCTGGACTTCGAGTTCGCCGACAACGTCACCGACTGGACCCGGCGGGTCCGGTCGGAGCGGATCGACGTCCGGGTCGGCTGCTCGATCCCGGTGACCCGGCTGGAGGAGGCGATCGGCCGCGGGCTGCGCACCGGCGAGCCCGTCGCCGGTTCGGGGGGCCTGCTGGAGGTCGGGCCGGTCAAGACGTTCGTGGACGGGTCGCTGAACACCAGGACCGCCTACTGCGAGGACCCGTACCCCGGCGGCGACGCGCGCGGGCTGCTGGAGACGGCGCCCGAGGAGCTGTACGGCGTCATGGCCCTGGCCGCGGGGCACGGGATCGACCCGGCGGTGCACGCGATCGGCGACCTGGCGGTGGACATCGCGCTGGACGCCTTCGAGCGGACCGGCTGCCCGGGGAGGATCGAGCACGCGCAGCTGGTCCGCCCGGAGGACTTCGGGAGGTTCGCCAGGGCCGGCCTCGTCGCGGGCGTGCAACCCGCCCACGCGCCCGACGACCGCGACGTGGCCGACCTGCACTGGTCCGGGCGGACCGGCAGGGCCTTCGCCTACGCCGACCTGCTGGCGGCCGGCGCCGTCATCGAGCTGGGCTCCGACGCCCCGGTGGCGCCGCTCGACCCGTGGGACGGGATCGCCTCGGCGGTGGCCAGGACCGACGACGAGCGGCCGCCGTGGCATCCGGAGCAGGCGATCCCGCTGCCGGCGGCGCTCGCGGCGGCGGCCAGGGGGCGCGCCGGGGTGCGTCCCGGCGATCCCGCCGACCTGGTGATCACCGAGTACGATCCGGCCGGTCTGGACGGGGACGGCCTGCGCCGCATGCCGATCCTCGGCACCCTGCTCGGCGGCCGCTGGACCCATCGCCGCTCCATCTGATCCGTCCGGCCGGTCCCCGGCGGCGATCTCGTCGTCGCCGGGCGCCGCCGAGCCTCGCCGGGCGCCGCCGTGAACGCGTCCTCAAGCTCCACCTGATCCGTCCGACCGGCTCCGGCGGCGATCCCGCCGGAGCCGCCCCCGCCTTCCCCGCGCGGGAGCCGGCCGCCTCGCCCGCCGTCGTCTGGGCGGGTGCCCGGGTCTGGTAGGACAGGTGGGTGACCCACGCCAGCCCCTCGCCGGACGACGACGCCCTGCTGCCGCTCGACGCCGTCCGAGAGCGGTCCGCGCCCGGCGGTCCGGCGAGGGCGCGGGGCGGCGCCGCCAGGTCCGCCAGGCCCGGCAGGACCTCCAGGGTCGTCAGGGCCGCCGGGACGGCCAGGACGGCCGGGGTGGCCGAGCCGGTCAGGGGGGTGCCGGAGCCGGCCGCCGAGCTGCCGATCGCCCGGGTCGTCGTCGACACGCCGCTGCCGCACCTCGACCGGTTGTTCGACTATCTCGTCCCCGCGCCCCTGGACGCCACCGCCGTGCCGGGGGTCAGGGTCCGCGTCCGGTTCGCGGGCAAGCTCGTCGACGGCTTCCTGCTGGAACGGGCGGAGAGCACCGAGCACGAGGGCAGACTGACCCGCCTGGAGAGGGTCGTGTCCGCCGAGCCCGTGCTCACCCCGGAGATCGTCGCGCTGGCCCGCGCCGTGGCCGACCACTACGCCGGGACCATGGCCGACGTCCTGCGCCTGGCCGTCCCGCCCCGCCACGCCAGGGTCGAGGCGGAGACCCCCGCTCCGGTCCCCGCCTCCCCGGAGCCGGCACAGGGGGACGCGGGCCCGTGGGCGGACTATCCGGAGGGAGAGGCGTTCCTGGCCGCCCTGGCGAAGGGAGGCTCCCCCCGCGCGGTGTGGACCGCCCTGCCGGGAACCGGGGAGAGCGGGCCGGGGTGGCCGGAGGCGGTCGCCGTCGCCGTACGGGAGACGCTGCGCGGGGGCAGGGGCGCCCTCGTGGTGCTTCCCGACGGCAAGGATGTGGCCCTGCTCGACGCGGCCCTGAGCGACGTCCTGGAGCCCGGCGCGCACGTGGCGCTCACGGCCGACCTCGGGCCCGCCGAGCGCTACCGGCGGTGGCTGCGGGTGGCCAGGGGGCAGGTACGGGTCGCGGCAGGGACCAGGGGCGCGGCGTTCGCCCCGGTCAGGGACCTCGGGCTCGCGATCATCTGGGACGACGGCGACGACCTGCACTCCGAGCGGCTCGCCCCCTACCCCCACGCCAGGGAGGTCCTCGCCCTGCGCGCCCACCGGGCGCGGGCGGGCCTGCTCATCGGGGGGTACGCCCGTACGGCGGAGGCCACCCAGCTCATCGCGGCGAGCTGGGCCGGGCCCATCGTCGCGGCCCGCGGGACGGTCAGGACCAGGGCGCCGAGGGTCCGCCCGGCGGGGGAGGACGCGGAGCTGGCCAGGGACGAGGCCGCCAGGGCCGCCCGGCTGCCCAGCCTCGCCTGGCGGACCCTGCGCGCCGGGCTGGAGAGCGGCCCCGTGCTGGTTCAGGTCCCCCGGCGGGGCTACCTGCCCGCGCTGGCCTGCCAGAGCTGCCGGGCCCCCGCCCGCTGCGGGCACTGCGGCGGCCCGTTCGCGCTGCGCGCCGGCCACGTGGCCCCGTACTGCCGCTGGTGCGGCCGGATCGCCGGTGAGTGGCGCTGCCCGTCCTGCGGCGGTGCCCGGGTGCGGGCCCAGGTGGTCGGCGCCCGGCGCACCGCCGAGGAGCTGGGGCGGGCCTTCCCCTCGGTGCCGGTCAGGACGTCGGGCAGGGACGGGGTGCTCGCCACGGTCGGCGCGGGCCGCGCCCTGGTGGTGGCCACCCCGGGGGCCGAGCCGGTGCCCGAGGGAGGGTACGCGGCGGCGGTGCTGCTGGACGGCTGGGCGCTGCTCGGCCGGCCCGACCTGCGCGCCGCCGAGGAGACGCTGCGCCGGTGGATGAACGCGGCGGCCCTGCTGCGGCCCTCGGCCGAGCTGGTCGTGCTGGCCGACTCCTCGCTCGCCGCCGTACAGGCTCTGCTGCGCTGGGACCCGGTCACCCATGCCGAGAGGGAACTAGCTGACAGGACAGAACTCGGTTTCCCCCCGGCGGTGAAAATGGCGACGCTCACCGGATCCCCGGCCGCGGTCAGGGAAATGCTCGGCGAGATGACCCTGCCACCGGAGGCCCAGGTGCTCGGTCCCGTCCCGGTGGCCGCCCCCAAGGGGGATCAAGTGCGGGAACGCGCCATGGTGCGGATCGCGCGGGGCTCCGGATCGGCACTGGCCGCGGCGCTGAAAGGGGCCGCCGGAGTGCGCTCCGCACGCAAGGCTCCGGAGGTGGTCAAGGTATGCATTGACCCTCTAGATGTGATTTGAGTTGTTTCCCCGATTCGCGGTGCTGGCAGTAAGCCGTTAATTTTCCCCTGTGTCGATCGAATGGGTGAATCGGGCCGTAGACGACCTGCGCGCGTGGGGGCGTGCGCACGGCCTTGACGTTGACGTGGACGAGGTACGGCTGCTCTGCGACTACGCGAGTGACTATCTGGACGTGAACGAGCTGGGTGACTTCACCCCTGTCGCCTTCGAGGAGCTGCTGCTCAACATCTATCCGCGCAAGGTCATCGCCCCCCCGGAGAGCGCCCCGGAGACCGTCGCCGCCGCCCGTACCCTGGTCGACTTCCTGCTCGCCACCGAGGAGATCGGCGGCAAGATGGCGGTCCGGATGAGGAGCGTCCTCGACCGCATCGAGCCCGAGATGCCCATCGCCCTCGCCGACACCTCCCGGTTCGGCATGGCCAAGAGCCTCTTCAGCGCGATGGGCGCCGACTCGCTGGAGCAGGACGCCGGCAGCGCGATCCTCTCCGTCTCCGCGGTGCAGGAGGAACCCGCCGTCGAGCACTGCGACTGCCCCGGCTGCTCGCCACTCCCCGCCGTGCGCCTGGCCCCCCGCGAGGTGCTCACCCGGAGCGCCCTGCGGGTGCCGCTGATCGTCGACGCGCGCAGGCTGGTCCAGTGGATGCTCGCCGGGGGCCGCACCCCGACCGTCAAGGGCCGGCTCAGGGTCCGCGACGCCGCCGAGGCGACCGCCCAGCTCTCGGTGACCGACCCCGGCCTGCTGTGGGAGCTCGCGGTGCACACCGGCCTGGTCACGGTCGAGGGCACCGCCATCTTCGACGGCGAGGACTTCGACCCGCTCGACATCTGGGCCGCGACGGTCGAGTTCGTCGTCGAGAAGGAGACCGGCGGCGCCGTGACGGGCGACGTCTCCCTCGACGAGGAGCTCTACGGCCTGTGCGACATGCTCTACCGCCTCCAGGCGCCCGTGCCGATCCCCCTCGTCAAGGAGTACATGGAGGAGATCGGCCTGGTCGAGGGAGGCGAGATCGACATCCCCGAGGCCGTCAGGCGGCTCGCCTACTGCGGGATGGCCGAGCCGGGCGAGGAGTTGCTCGAGCTCACCCCGCTGGCCCTGTGGGGACTGCACGAGCTCTACACCGACCTGGGCATCGAGGCGCCCGAGGCGCCCGACCTGACGACCGCCGACGCGCCCGAGCTCATCGAGGGGCTGCTCTCCGGCATGCCCGCCGAGATGGCCGAGGCCGACATCGGGGGCTGGCTGGAGAACAGGACCCCGGCGCAGGCGGTCACCGAGCTGCTCGGCTCCGTCTCCGGCGCGCCCTCGGTCGCCAGGGGCGTCGCGGTGACGATCGTCGACCGTCTCGGCCCCGACGCCGAGGAGGCGGTGCGCGCCTTCCTGGAGGAGCCGGAGCTGCGCCCGCACGCCATCCACTGGCTGAGCACGCGAGGCCTGGCGGCCCCCGCCCTCACCCAGGAGGAGGTGCTCTGGATGAGCGTGGACATGCTCGCCCTGGCCATGCCCGCCGCCGAGGAGGATCCGGAGACGTTCGCCGAGAACATGTCCGCCTCCGGCCCCCCGTCACACGTGATCGAGGAGATGTGGCGGGTCGACCATCCCGAGGTCGTCGACGTCCTTGAGCTGCTCGGACGCTCCCTGAGAGATCACGGAGCGGCCAAGGCGGCCCGCAAGGCGGCTTTCAAGGCACGTTCCCGCGCCATCGGCTGAGCCGTGTATGCGTGAGGCGCGAGTGCAGTAAGTTTCACGGGTGGCAAAGAGCGGGAACAGTGGGAACGTCTTCGATATCGGCGAACTGCGCAGGCTGGTCGACGAGCTGGGAACGGCACCCCGCGAGCTGCGGGCGGCCGTTCTGGAGGAGTCCGTCACCGCCACGGGCCGCGAGTGCCCCCCGCGCGGCGACGCGCTGAGCTTCCCCCCTGTCGACCTCGCCGCCGACACGGAGCTGGCCGCGCTGGTGCCGCACGTGCCGCTGGTGATCGACGCCCAGCGCCTGGCCGCCTGGACCGGCGCCCGCCAGGTGACCCCCGAGGGCCTGCTGCCCGACCCGTTCGCGCCGTGCGCCGAGCTCGGCCTGCCGGGCCCCGCCCGGCTGCACCTGCTCTGGGTGGTCGCCGTCAACACCGGGATGCTCCGGATCTCCCGGGGCCGGGTGGCGCCCGGCCCGCTCGTGCTCTCTCCCGACCTGCCGCCCCGGACGCTGCTGGGGTTCTGGGACGGGGTGGTCATGGACGTCCTCGACCGCGCCGACGACGACCTCACCGGATCCCCGGTGATCGACGACCACCTGGCCGAGATGCTCGCCACGCTGTACGCCGTGCGCGAGGGGCTGTCCACCGCGACCCTGGTCAAGGGCATCCTGCAGTCGCACCAGGTGGCCTGCGGGGCCCGCCGGGCGGAGATGAGGGTGCTGGCCCGCGCGCTCCCGGTCCAACTGGAGTCGGCCCTGTCGCTCCTGGGCTACTGCGGGCTGGTCGAGACCTCGCGGGAGGGCCGGCCCCGGCTGACCCCGCTCGGCATGTGGGCCGTCCGCCAGGACCTGATGCGCGAGGGCCACGACGCGCCGACGGGCGCCGAGGTCGCCGTCTTCACCGACCTCGGCGCGGCCGAGCTGGTCGAGGCGATCATGAAGGGCTCGGCCGCGCCCAGCGCCGTCACCGTGTGGCTGGAGTCCCGCCATCCCGAGGCCGCCGCCCGCGAGCTGGTCAAGGTCGCCGCCTCGGGCACGGCCGGCCGCCGCGGCGCCGCGGGCACGATCCTGGAGGAGCTCGGCCCCGAGGCCGAGGCCCCGCTCAGGGAGGCGCTCTCCGAGCCCGCCATGTGGCGCTACGCCGCCTCCTGGCTGCACATCCGCGACCTGCCCGCGCCCGCCCTCACGCCCGCCGACAACACCTGGCTGGCGGTCGACTCGCTCGCCTCGCTCCTGGAGCGCGGCGACGCCTCCGAGGCGATCTGCGAGTTCGACGCCCTCGAACCCGGCGAGGACCTCGTCCGCGTGATCGAGGAGATGGCCCTGGTGGACCACCCCGACACCTTCGCCGTCCTGGACCTGCTTGGTTCCCGCCACGGCGACGCGGCGGTGGCCAAGTCCGCGCGCAAGGCAGCCATGAAGGCCCGCTCCCGCTGACCCGAACGGGTCTCCTCCCGCTCCCGGGCGGCGGCCCGCCGGGCCGGTCCCCGTGCCCGGTCCGAGAGAAGGTCCGTGCCCGGTCCGGGTGAGGATCCGGGGCCGCTCCGGGTGAAGGTCCGTGCCCGGTCCGGGTGAAGGCTCGGGGTCGATTCCGGAGAGAGCCCGTGCCCGGTCCGGGTGAAGGCCCGGGGAAGGCGGCCGCCGCCCTTAGACTGGGGCAATCCCCTGAAGCGTGAGGAGATCCCTGTTGGCCATTCAGCCGATCCGCCTTTTCGGCGATCCGGTGCTGCGCACTCCGGCCGAGCCGGTCAAGGACTTCGACAAGGAGCTGCGCAAGCTCGTCAAAGACCTCACCGACACGATGATGGACGCGCCGGGAGCCGGTCTGGCGGCGCCGCAGATCGGAGTCGGGCTGCGGGTCTTCACCTACTACGTGGACGACCAGCTCGGGCACCTGATCAATCCCAGCCTCGACCTGTCGGACGACAAGGACGAGGAGGGGGAGGAGGGCTGCCTGTCGTTCCCCGGCCTGTCCTTCCCCACGCCCCGGTCGATCCGGGCCGTGGCGACCGGTTTCACCATGCACGGCGAGCCGGTGACCCTCGAGGGCACCGACCTGATGGCCCGCTGCTTCCAGCACGAGACCGATCACCTGGACGGCGTGCTGTTCATCGACCGGCTGGACCTCAAGCAGCGCAAACTCGCCATGAAGGCGATCCGCGAGGCCGACTGGAACGGGGTGCCGGCCCCCGCGTTCAAGATCTCCCCGCACGCCACCCAAGGGAAGGCTCTGTAGGAACCTTGCGCCTGGTCTTCGCCGGAACCCCGGACACCGCCCTGCCCTCGCTGCGGGCCCTGATCGACTCGCCTCGCCACGACGTCGTCGCCGTCGTCACGCGCCCGGACGCCCAGTCGGGCCGGGGCCGCAAGGTCCATCCGAGCCCCGTCGCCGAGCTCGCCGAGGAGGCGGGCATCGAGGTGCTCAGGCCGCCCAAGGCGGGTGACCCGGAGTTCCTCGACCGGCTCAGGGAGCTCGGCCCCGACTGCTGCCCGGTGGTCGCCTACGGCGCGCTCCTGCCGCAGGCCGCCCTGGACATCCCCCGGTACGGCTGGGTCAACCTCCACTTCTCGCTGCTGCCGGCCTGGCGCGGCGCGGCACCGGTGCAGCACGCCGTGCTCCACGGTGACGCGATCACCGGCGCGGCCACCTTCCAGATCGTCAAGGAGCTGGACGCGGGCCCGGTCTACGGTGTGGTCACCGAGGAGATCCGCCCCGCCGACACCAGCGGCGGGCTGCTCGCCCGGCTCGCCGAGTCAGGCGCCGGGCTGCTGGCCGCCACCCTCGACGGGATCGAGGACGGCAAGCTGGAGGCCGTGCCGCAGCCCGCGGAGGGGGTGAGCCTCGCCCCCAAGATCGGCGTCGACGACGCGAGGATCGACTGGGCCGCGCCCGCCATGCGGGTCGACCGCCTGGTCCGTGCCTGCACCCCCGCCCCGGGGGCGTGGACCGAGTTCCGCGGCCAGCGCGTCAAGATCGGTCCGGTGCGACCGGTTCCCGACGCCTCCGGCCTGGCCCCCGGCCAGATCGCGGCGTCCAAGAACTCCGTCCTGGTGGGCACCGCCACCTACCCGGTCGAGCTGGGCGAGGTGCAGCCGCAGGGCAAGCGCCTGATGGGCGCGGGGGAGTGGGCCCGCGGCGTGCGGCCCACCGACGAGGATCGGCTGGCCTGAAGATCATGAGCAGTGGTAACGGCCGTAACGTCCCGCGCGGCGGGGATCACGGCCCGGCGGGCCGCTCACGCGGCGCCGGAGGCAGGGGCAGGGGCGGTGGCAGAGGCGGGCGCCCGCCCAAGCCGGTCCGCGACGAGGCGCGCAACGCCGCGTACGACCTGATGCGCGCCGTCGACGAGCGGGACGCCTACGCCAACCTGCTGATGCCCGCGCTGCTGCGCGAGCGCCGCCTTTCCGGGCGCGACGCGGGCCTGGCCACCGAGCTGGCCTACGGCACCCTGCGCGGCCTCGGCACCTACGACGAGATCATCGCGGCCTGCAGCGACCGGGCGCCGGAGGACGTCGACCCGCCGCTGCTCGACGCCGTCCGCCTGGGCGTGCACCAGCTGCTCAAGACGCGGGTCCCCCCGCACGCCGCCGTCGGCACCACGGTCGACCTGGTGCGGCTGCGGGTGGGCATCGGCGCCTCGAAGTACGCCAACGCCGTGCTGCGCAAGGTCTCCACCCGTTCCCTGGAGCAGTGGATCCCGATCGTGGCGCCCGACCCGGCCGACGACCCGGTCGGGCACCTGGCGGTGGCCCACAGTCACCCGAGGTGGATCGTCGACGCCCTGCGCGACGCGGTGGGCGGCGACTTCGACGAGACGGCCGCCCTGCTCGCGGCCGACAACGAGCGTCCCAAGGTGACGCTGGTCGCCCGTCCCGGCCGCTCGTCGGTGAAGGAGCTCCTCGACGCGGGCGCCGAACCCGCCAGATACTCCCCGTACGCGGCCTACCTGCCCGAGGGCGACCCCGGTGCGGTCCTCGCGGTGGCCGAGTCGCGCGCGGCCGTCCAGGACGAGGCCAGCCAGCTCGTCGCGCTCGCCCTGACGCGGGTCCCGGTGGAGGGATCCGACTCTCGCTGGCTCGACCTGTGCGCGGGTCCCGGCGGAAAGGCGGGCCTGCTCGACGCCATCGCGACCCGCGGCGACGAGGCGGGCCTGGGCGGCTCCGGTGCCGGGGTGCCCGTGCCGGCCGCGACGCCCGCCCCGGTCGCGGGTACGGCCTCGGTCACGGGCACGGTCACGGGTTCCGGCGCGCTCCCCGCCGCGGTCTCCGGTCCGGGAGCCGGGCCGGTGGCCTTCCCCGGCGGGGCGCGGCTGCTCGCCGCCGAGTTGCAGTACCACCGGGCGCGGCTGGTGTGGCAGACGACCCGGGAGGCCGCGGTGATCACCGCGGACGGCACCGCGCCCGCCTGGCGGCCAGGGGCCTTCGACCGGGTCATGCTCGACGCCCCCTGCACCGGCCTGGGCGCGCTGCGCCGCCGCCCCGAGGCCCGCTGGCGCCGCGATCCCCGGAGCCTCCCCGAGCTGGGCAGGCTCCAGCGCGCCCTGCTCGACTCGGCGATCGACGCGGTCCGGCCCGGTGGCGTCGTCGCGTACGTGACCTGCTCGCCGCACCTGGCCGAGACCGTCACCGTGGTCGGCGACGTCCTGCGCCGCCGTGACGACGTCGAGGCGCTGGACGCCCGCGACCACCTCCCCGAGGTGGAGGGGCTGGGGGAGGGGCCGTACGCGCGGTTCTGGCCGCACCGGCACGGCACCGACGCCATGTTCCTGGCCCTGCTGCGCCGCCGCTGAGCGGGGGGCGCCGGTTCCCGGACCCCGCTCCCCGGAGAGGGCCGCCGGGAGCGCCGGGAGCGCCGGGAGCATCGTCGCAGCTCAGGGCGCTCTACCTGGGCATATATGGGCACTTTGTGCTGTTCGACTGGATATAACTGCTTCCGAACGGGACGCGGGGGTGTCCAGATGTGCGGAATCTGTGGGTGGGTGGACTTCGAGCGCGATCTCCGGGAATCAGGGGCCGTCGCGCAGGCCATGACCGACACCATGGCCTGCCGCGGACCCGACGACGAGGGATTGTGGCTCGCCCCGCACGCGGCGATGGGTCACCGCCGTCTGGCCGTCATCGACATCGAGGGCGGACGCCAGCCGATGATCGCCGATGAGGACGGGCAACCGCTCGCCGTCCTCACCTACAGCGGCGAGATCTACAACTACGTCGAGTTACGCGCGGAGCTGACCGCCCACGGCCACCGCTTCCGGACGCGGAGCGACACCGAGGTCCTCCTGCGGGCCTACCTCGAATGGGGCGAGGGCCTCGCCGAACGGCTGAACGGCATGTTCGCCTTCGGGATCTGGGACACCCGCAAGGAGGAGCTGCTGCTCGTCCGGGACCGGATGGGCATCAAGCCGCTGTACTACTACCCGCTCCCGAGCGGCGTGCTGTTCGGCTCCGAGCCCAAGGCGATCCTGGCCAACCCCCTCATCGGGACGCCCACGGTCGACGCGGACGGCCTGCGCGAGCTGATCGCCTTCGTCAAGACCCCGGAACGCGCCGTCTACCAGGGCATGTACGAGGTCCGCCCCGGCCACACCGTCCGGGTGACCCGCGACTTTTTGTGCCGCCGCCCCTACTGGCGGCTGGAGGCCCACGATCATCCCGACGACCTCGCCACCACCGTCGGGACGGTGCGCGAGCTGCTGGACGACATCGTCACCCGCCAGCTCATCTCCGACGTGCCGCTGTGCACCCTGCTCTCCGGCGGCCTCGACTCCAGCGCCGTCACGGCGCTCGCCGCGCTCGGCCTGGAGGGGCACGGCGCGGGGAAGGTCCGGTCGTTCTCCGTCGACTTCACCGGATACAGCGAGAACTTCAAGCCCGACGAGCTGCGCGACACTCCCGACACGCCGTACGTGCACGACGTCGTGCGGCACATCGGCGCCGACCACACCGACATCGTCCTGGACTCCTCCGATCTCATGGACCCCGCGGTGCGCGCCGCGGTCCTGAGGGCGCGTGACCTGCCGATCGGCATCGGCGACATGGACACCTCCCTCTACCTGCTGTTCCGCGCCATCCGGGGCCATTCCACGGTGGCGCTGTCCGGCGAGTCCGCCGACGAGGTCTTCGGCGGTTACCGGTGGTTCTTCGACCCCGAGGCGGTCGCCGCCGACACCTTCCCGTGGCTGGTGTCCCCCGGGTTCGGGCGGTTCGCCGGGGTGGGGGCGCTCCTCGACGAGGACCTGACCCACAAGCTGGACATTCCCGGCTACCGCGCGGACAGCTACCGGCAGGCGCTCGACGAGGTGCCCCGGCTGCCGGGCGAGGAGGGTCTGGAGCGGCGCATGCGGGAGATCTCCTACCTGCACCTCACCCGGTTCGTGCAGATCCTGCTGGACCGCAAGGACCGCATGAGCATGGCCGTCGGGCTGGAGGTCCGGGTGCCGTTCTGCGACCACCGGCTGGTGGAGTACGTCTTCAACGCCCCCTGGGCGATGAAGACCTTCGACGGGCAGGAGAAGAGCCTGCTGCGCGCCGCCGCCGCGGACGTCCTGCCGCCCTCGGTCGTCGGGCGCCGCAAGAGCCCCTACCCCTCGACGCAGGACCCCTCATACGAGGAGGCCGTCCGCGCGGAGGCCTCCCGGCTGCTCGGCGACGGGAACCTGGCCGCCGCGCCGCTGATCGACCCGGACAAGGTACGGGCCGTGATCGACCGGCCCGAGGCGGCCGGTGGCCCCCCGGGCGGCCGGGCGTCGCTGGAGGGGCTTCTCCAGTTCAACGCCTGGCTGGAGAGGTACCGCGTCCGGGTCGACATCTGACCCGCGCCCCCAGTGCCCCCATGCCGCCCGCCCGCGGCGGCACCGCGCCGAACCCCGCCCCGGCCGGCTCCGGCCCCCGGGGACGGGGACGCACCACCGGAAGGAGGTCGCCTCATGGCCGACCTGGGACTGCCCGAGCTGCTCATCATCGTGGCGGTGTTCGTCCTGCTGTTCGGTTCCGCGAGGCTGCCCGAAGCCGCCAGATCGGTGGGCCGCTCCCTGCGCGTCTTCAAGACCGAGGTGAACAGGCCGGACGACGCTCCACCGCCTCCCGGCGAGACCGGCGAGACCGGAGAAACCGGAGAAACCGGAGAGGCCGACGAGACCGGAGAGACCGGCGGACGGGACGAGCAGCCGCTCGTTCCGCCCGCTTCCCCCGGGTGACCCCGGCCCCGGACCGTCGGCGCGGCCGGGGCGCGTGGCGGAGCCTCATCCCGTCGCGGCCAGCGGAGCCCCGGCGGGCACGGGGAGGAGGGCGACGGCGACGGCCGCGAGGTCTTCGCGCCTCGGCCCGGCTCCGCCCCACGGGGAGGACGGGCGGCGGGCCCTCGCCGCTAGAATCGGCGAATCATGGCCGTACAGATCTCGCCCAGCATCCTGTCCGCCGACTTCGCCCGCCTCGCCGAGGCGGCCGCGGCGGTGCCCAACGCCGACTGGCTGCACGTGGACGTCATGGACAACCACTTCGTGCCCAACCTGACCCTCGGGCTGCCGGTCGTCGAGTCCCTGCTCAAGGCGACCTCGACGCCACTCGACTGCCACCTCATGATCGAAGACCCGGATCGCTGGGCCCCCTCGTACGCCGAGGCGGGGGCCGGGAGCGTCACCATCCACGTGGAGGCGGCCAAGGCACCGGTTCGCACGCTGCGTCAGATCCGCCGGGCGGGCGCCCGCGCGGGCCTGGCACTGAACCCCGCCACCCCCGTCGAGCCGTACGAGGACCTGCTCGGCGAGCTCGACATGCTGCTGCTGATGACCGTCGACCCCGGTTTCGGCGGGCAGAGGTTCCTCGACATGGTGCTGCCCAAGATCCGCAGGACCCGCGAGCTCGTCGACCGGCACGGCGGCCAGGTGTGGCTCCAGGTGGACGGCGGCGTCTCCGACGAGACGATCGAGCGCTGCGCGGAGGCGGGCGCCGACGTCTTCGTGGCGGGCAACGCCGTCTACGGCGCCGAAGACCCGGCCCGCGCGGTCGACGGCCTGCGCGCCCTGGCCACCGGGAGCTGACCGGGAGGACGGGAGACCGGCCTGCGCGCCCTGGCCACCGGGAACTGACCGGGAGACCGGCCGAGCGACGATGGAACGACGAAGGGCGGGCCCGGACGGGCCCGCCCTTCGTCGTCGGAGACTCACCGCGACCTTCCGGCCCGGCGCGACCTTCGGAGGACCGCGATCGGACACGGCGGACCGGAGACGCGGGCAGGGGGACGCGGGCGGGGGCGGGGCGGCGCGGTCAGCCCTGCAGCGCCGGGTCCAGCACCACGTCCCGGCCGTGCACGGTCGGCTGCTCGGGGAAGTGGCAGGCGGTCAGGTGACCCTCCTTGTTCCCCTCCAGCCTGACCAGCGGGGGCTCCTCGGTCGCGCACTTGTCCTGGGCCTTCCAGCAGCGGGTGCGGAAGCGGCAGCCGGACGGCGGGTTGATCGGGGAGGGGACGTCCCCGGCCAGGCGGATGCGCTCGCGCGGCTCGGAGTCCTCCATCACCTCGGGCACCGCCGACAGCAGCGCGTGGGTGTAGGGGTGGCGGGGGCGCTCGTACAGGGAGGCACGGTCGGCGATCTCGACGATCTTGCCGAGATACATGACCGCGACCCGCTGGGAGAAGTGCCGCACGATCGCGAGGTCGTGCGCGATGAACAGGAACGCGATGCCCATGTCCCGCTGGAGCTGCTGGAGCAGGTTGACGACCTGCGCCTGGATGGAGACGTCGAGGGCGGAGACCGGCTCGTCCGCGATGATCAGCTTGGGGTTCAGGGAGAGCGCGCGGGCCACCCCGATGCGCTGCCGCTGGCCGCCGGAGAACTCGTGCGGGAAGCGGTTGAAGTGCTCGGGGTTGAGCCCGACGATCTCCAGGAGCTCCCGGACCCGGTTGTCCCTGCCGCCCGGGGGGTTGATGCCGTTGATCTCCATCGGGCCGCCGACGATGGTGCCCACCGTGTGCCGGGGGTTCAGCGACGAGTACGGGTCCTGGAAGATCATCTGGATCTCGGCCCGGATCGGCTTCAGTTCCTTGCGCCTGGCGTGGCCGATCTCCTGTCCGGCGTACTTGATGCTGCCCTCGGTGGGCTCCAGCAGCCGGGACGCCAGCCGTCCGGCGGTGGACTTGCCGCAGCCGGACTCGCCGACCAGGCCGAGCGTCTCGCCGGCGTGCACGGTCAGGTCGATGCCGTCCACCGCGTGGACCTTGCCGACCTGGTGCTTGAAGATGACACCGCCCATCACGGGGAAGTGCTTCTTCAGGCCGGACAGCTCCAGCAGCGCCTCGCCGCGGGGTTCACCGGTTGTCTCGCTCACTTTTGGATCTCCCTCTTCTGGGCGAGGGTCAGGTAGCACGCGTCGCCGTGGCCGCGGTGCGGGGACAGTTCGGGCCGCTCGGAGCGGCACAGCCCGGGACCGGCCAGCTCCATGTAGTCGCACCGGGGGTGGAAGGGACAGCCGGGCGGGACGTTGATCAGGCTGGGCGGGGTGCCGCGGACCGGCCGGAGCGGTATGTCCACCGAGGCGCTCAGGCGGGGCATGGAGGCCAGCAGGCCCCAGGTGTAGGGGTGGCGGGGCTCGTGGAGGACCTCCCTGACGGTCCCGCGCTCCACCGCCCGCCCGGCGTACATCACCAGCACGTCGTGCGCGGTGTTGGCGACCACGCCGAGGTCGTGGGTGATGAGGATGATCGAGGCCCCCGTCTGGTCCTGGAGCTCCTTGAGCAGGTCCAGGATCTGGGCCTGCACGGTCACGTCCAGGGCGGTGGTGGGCTCGTCGGCGATCAGCAGGTCCGGGTCGCACACCAGAGCCATCGCGATCATCGCGCGCTGCCGCATGCCGCCGGAGAACTGGTGGGGGTAGTCGTCCACCCTGGTCTTCGGCTGGGGGATGCCGACCCGCGTCAGCATCTCGATCGCGCGGTCCCTGGACTCGGCGCGGCTCGCGCCGGTGTGCTTGCGGTAGACCTCGGAGATCTGCTTGCCGATGGTGTGGTACGGCGAGAGCGAGGTCAGCGGGTCCTGGAAGATCATCGCGACCTTGTTGCCGCGCAGCTTCTCCATGGTGGACCGGGAGGCGCCGATCAGCTCCTCGCCGTCCAGCCGGATCTCCCCGCCGATCTTGGTGGTCTCCGGGTTGTGCAGGCCGAGCACGGTCAGGTTGGTCACCGACTTGCCCGAGCCGGACTCGCCGACGATGCCCAGCGTGGTGCCCTTCTCCACGTCGAAGGAGAGCCCGTCCACCGCGTGGACGACGCCGTCCTCGGTGTGGAAGTCGACGGTCAGGTCACGGACCGAGAGGAACGGAGTTGACACTTTCTTCAAGGCTCCTAGCTCAGCCGCACGCGGGGGTCGATGAAGGCGTACATGATGTCGACGATGATGTTGAAGACGACGATCGCGGCGGCCGCGACGAGCACCGTCGCCATCAGCATGGGCAGGTCGGAGTTGGTGACCGCCTTGACCGACAGCTGGCCGAGCCCCTGGAGGCCGAAGGTCTGCTCGGTGATGATCGCGCCGCCGATCAGCGCGCCGAGGTCCACGCCGAAGATCGTGATGATGGGGGTCAGCGTGCCGCGCATCGCGAAACGCATCACCACGCTGCGGCCGGACATGCCCTTGGCCCGCGCGGTGCGCACGTAGTCCTCGCTGAGCTGCTCCACCATCGTCGAGCGGGTCATGCGGGTGTAGTTGGCGGTGAAGATGATCGCCAGCACCAGCCACGGCAGCAACAGGCCGGTGGCCCAGCCGACGGGGTCCTGGGTGAACTCCACGTACTTGGGACGCCAGAAGATCTGGTTCTGGTAGACGAGGAAGTACAGGGCGAGGGTGCCGATGAAGTAGATCTGCACGGAGGCGCCGATGAGGGACGACACGCTGGCGATCTTGTCCAGCGGCTTGCCCTGCTTGAGCGCCGCGATGATGCCGGTGGCCACGCCGAAGGTGAGGAAGACGGCCGCCGCCCCGATGGTGAGCGAGATGGTCAGCGGGAGCCGGTCCAGGATCGTCTCGAACACCGGCGCGCGGTTGACGAAGGAGAAGCCGAGGCAGGGGGCGGGACAGTCCCCCAGGCCCCCGTAGTCGCGGCCGACGAAGATCCCGGCCAGCCAGGCCACGAACTGGGCGAACAGGGGCTGATCCAGTCCCAGGTTGTGCCGCGCCTGCTCCAGCAGCTCCGGCGGGCAGACCTTGCCGCAGGCGAGTCTCGCCGGGTCGGCGGGCACGGCGAAGAAGAGGAAGAACGTGACCGCGGAGATGATCACGAGGGTGACCGCGGCGCCGAGCATGCGGCGAGTGATGAATGGAAGCATTGCCTGTTTTCCCGAGGTGGCTGGGACCGCTGGGGCCGGGGAGGCCCCTGGCCGCGGCCTCGCGGGGATGTCGTCATCCCCGCGAGACCACGGCCGCCGGTTCTCCTACGGTTTCGTGAGCCGCTACGGCTTCACGAAGATGGTGTTGGGCGAGACGACCCACGACTGCGGGTCGATCTCGGCGCCGCCGACCTTGGAGCCGTGCAGGGTGTTGGCGATCCGGTTCTCGGCGACGACCAGCGGGGTGATCGTCTCCTGGATCTTCTTGTCCAGCGCCATCCACGCCTTGTTCTGGGCGTCGATGTCGGTCATGGCGGTGATCTCCTCCATCTCCTTGGTGATGGCCTCGTCCTTCAGGTGCGAGTAGTTCGGCGCACCGTCGGCGATCGGGCCGAAGATGACGGGCAGGACCGTCGTGCCGGACGGCCAGTCGGCGCCCCAGCCACCCCAGTAGAGGTCGAACTCGTTCTTCACCTTGCCGATGGAGTCGTAGTAGGTCTTACGGTCCAGGGGCTTGACCACGACCTTGATGCCGGCCTTCTCCAGGGCGTTCTTGATCACGACGGTGACCTGCTCCTGGACGGGCGTCTGGTTGTAGGCGTAGACGATGGTCGGCGTCGGGTTGGTCGACTCGGCGAGCAGCTGCTTGGCCTTCTCGACGTCGCCCTCGGGCTTGGCCTCCTTGCCGAACAGGTCGTAGGACTCGTAGCCGACCGTGGTGTTCTCGTTCAGGATCGTGGTGGGCAGCGCCGCCGCGGCCGGGCCGCCCATGACCTGCTGGATCTGCTTGGACGGCCACACGTGGTTGATGGCCTGGCGGATCTTGATGTCCTTCACCCGGTCAAGGTTGAAGTAGTAGTAGTTGCCGTACGGCGAGGGGCTCTTCATCAGGCGCGGGGCCAGGCTGGCGTCGCCGAGGACCTGCTGCAGACGCTCCGGCGGGACGGTCGCGTAGAAGGTGAACGCGGTCTGGTCCGGGCCGGTGTCGGCGATCAGGCGGTCGGTGATCTGCAGGTTCTCCTGGCCGAACTCCAGGCGCCACTTGTCGGGGTAGGCGCCGCGGATCGGGTCGGTGGCCGGGTCCCAGTTCGGGTTGCGCTCCAGCTCCATCGACTTGTCGACGACGTGGCTCTTGATGATGTACGGGCCGCTGGAGACGGGCTCCTTGTCGTACTTCTCCTTGGTGTCCTTCTCCTTGGGCACGATGCCGTAGCCGCCCATGGCGAAGGCGTAGTTGGCGTCGGCGTGCGGGGTCTTGAACTTGTAGACGATCGTCTTGTCGTCCGGCGTCTCGATGCTGTCAAGACGCTTGCCGTCGTACGGGCCCTGGTAGGCCTTCTTGTAGTCGACCTCGGTCAGCCACTGCTGGATGTAGGTCGGGCCCTGGGTGACGAACGGGGCGAACGTCCGCTCCATGCTCCACTTCACGTCCTCGGACGTGATCGGCGTGCCGTCCTGCCACTTCACGCCGTCCTTGAGGGTGAAGGTCCAGGTCTTGCCGCCCTCGGACGAGGTGCCCGAGTCGGTGGCCAGGTCGCCGACCAGCTTGTAGTCGCCGGGGCCGACGCGCTTGTAGCCGGTCAGGGTACGGCCGATGAGCAGGCCGAAGTTCGACATGGTGTTGACGTAGACCTGCGCGGGGTCGAGGTGGCCGATGTCGTCACGGTCGATCATCGTGACGGTGCCGCCCTTGACGACGCCCTCGGGCTCGATGGCCGGGCCCTTGGAGTCGTCGGCCGTGCCGACGGTGATCGTCGGCGGCTTGTAGGTCGCTGCGGGGGCCGCCGCGCCGGGCTCGCCGGACGCCGCGCCGCTGGGGGCCGCGGGCGCGCCCTGGTTGCCCTGGGCGCAGGCACCGGTGAGTGCGAGCGCGCCTATGGCGAGTACGGCCATCGCTGACCGCGTACGGACTTTCATCTTTCTCCTATTTCCGATCTAGCGCTTGAGCTTGGGGTCGAAGGCATCGCGGACCGAGTCACCCAGGAGGTTGAACGCGATCACGAAGATCAGAAGGGCGACACCGGGGAATATCAGATAGGTGATGTCGTTCTGATAGATCTCGGTGCCGCGGCGGAACATGCGGCCCCAGTCGGGGATGGGCTCGATCATGCCGACGCCCAGGAAGGAGAGCGCCGCCTCGGCCGTCACCAGCGCGGGGAGCAGCAGCGTCGACTGGATCAGGATCGGGGTCCAGAGGTTCGGCAGCAGCTCCTTGAAGACGATCCTGGCGGGAGAGGCCCCGGTGACCTTCGCGGCCTCGACGAACTCCCGCTCGCGCAGGGAGAGCACCTGGCCGCGCAGCAGCCGCGCGAGGCCGGCCCACTGGAACACGGTCAGCGCGATCACCAGGGTGACCGCTCGCAGCCAGATCGGCGTCTCCTCGTCCGGCCTGACGAACAGGTTCTCCACGACCGGCATGAACGCGATGATGAAGAGCACCGAGGGGAACGACAGGACGATGTCGATCAGGCGGCCGATGAAGTAGTCGGTCTTGCCTCCGGCGTACCCGGCGACGATGCCCATCACGATGCCGATCGCCGTCGCGATGACCGTCGCGGTCACCGCGATCGACAGGGAGGTCCTGATCCCGTAGACGAGCTGGGTGAACACGTCCCGGCCCAGGCCGGGCTCGATGCCGAACCAGAACTCCGAGCTGATGCCGCCGTTGGGCAGGATCGGGTAGCCGTAGTCGTTCAGCAGGCCCGGCATGTCCTGGCCGTACAGGACGTAGGGATCCTTGCCGTACAGCCAGGCGATGACCGGAGCGAGGAGCGCGACCAGGAAGAAGAAGATCACCACCGCGGCCGAGACGATGCCGGTACGGTCGCGTCGGAAGCGCAGCCACATCAGCTGCCCGGGTGAGCGGCCCACCGTCTCCGGTGTCTTCGCCGCCGGCACCTCCCCGGTCGTGGTCGTGGCTGGTGCAGGGATGGTCATCGTGCGGGGGCTCCCAACGAGCATGGTGAGCGGGATCCCTGGAACCATTGCAAAGCAGACCAGGACAATCAATGGTCTGGTCATTACTCATTTTTTTGTTGTATAACGTCCACCCGTTTGTGGCTGCAATTCCGTTGACGCAGATGGGGGGTGACGTGGGAGGATAGGGCTCCCGAAGGCTGGTATTCACGGATTTGTGACACATTCATGACGCGGCCGTGACGGCTTTGTCCGGGTCTGACCCTGCTTGTGTCACAAGCCCGATACAGTGTTACAGGCTTAATACGCGGGGTGTGTCGGACCGCTTCGCGGGGTAACCCTCCACTCGCCGGGAGGTGGAGCATGGATCACGGCCTGTTCGGACCCGATTCGGTGACCTGGAAGGTGATGGGCGAGCCGATCCTGCTCGTCGGGGGCTTTCGCGCGCTGCTCATGCAGGGCCTGCACCCCCGGGCGATGCGCGGGGTCGCCCAGAACTCGTCGCTCATGGATCCGGCCGAGGCGTGGTCCCGCTTCGTGCGCACCACCGAGTTCGTCCGGGTGCGCACCTACGGCACGACCAAGGAGGTCGCCCGCGCAGGGGCCAGGGTCAGGAAGATCCACGCGAGTCTCACCGCCCTCGACCTCGACACCGGCGAGCGGTTCCGCCTCGACGACCCCGACGCGCTGCTCTGGGTCCACGTCGGCGAGGTCGACTCCTACCTGTCGGTCGCCCGGCGCGCGGGAGTGCGCCTGACGGACGACGAGGCCGACAGGTTCGTCGCCGAGTGGCGTCGCGCGGCCGAGGTGGTCGGCCTGCGTCCCGAGGACGTGCCCGGCTCGGTCGGCGAGATGGACGACTACATCCGGGCCTGCCGCCCCGGCCTCTACTTCGCCCCCGAGGTGCCCCACCCGCTCCGGCGGTCGCTCAACGCGCCGCTCCCGGCCCGCCTGACCCCGCTCAAGCCGATGTTCCCCATGCTCACCGTGCTCGCCTTCGCGACCCTGCCGCGCTGGGCCCGCAGGCTGTACGGCCTGCCCGCGACCCCGCTGGGCGACCTGTGGGCGACGGCCTCCCTGCGGGCCCTGCAGACCGGGATCGGCCTGGTGCCCGCGCCGGTGCGCTACTCCCCGGACGCGCGAAGGGCGCGGAAGGCGGTCGCGGAGCGCGCGGCGTGATCACACCAAGTGCCCGCTTGTTCCACATCATGGAAGGTGTGTCGTCCGGTTTTCCGGACATGGCACACTGGTAGTGGTAGTGGAGGGTGAACCGTCCGCGGTGCGCCCTCCGCGAGAACGAGAGAAACAGAGCAGCGTGCTCCGGGGTCGGTGAAATTCCGAGCCGGCGGTTACAGTCCGCGACCCGGTCGAAGCCATCGACCGGTTGACCTGGTGAAACTCCAGGACCGACGGTTAAAGTCCGGATGGGAGGAAGCGCGCGAGCGGAGAGTGTCTTCGGGCACCCTCCGCTGATCGGGTGTATGCACCCGTTGATCCCCCGGGGCCCGCCGTGGCAAAAAGCTACTGGCGAGTAGGAGACCTCGGGTGACTGATCCGGCGCGGACGCGCCAGGCGGTCGGGCGTGCCCCTCACGGGCGCGGCGCCGTCGGCCCCCACCATTCCCCACATTCCCCACATTCCCCGTCCGGCCGCACCCGGTCCGGGCGCGGCGGCACATCCCTCTTTTCCGGCGCGCCCCGCTTTCCCGGCGCACGCCCTTCCGGGCCCCGTACTTACGGGCCCAGCGTTTCCGGGCCCGGTACTTCCGGATCCCGCGTTTCCGGGCCCCGTGTTTCCGGACCTCGGACGACTTTCCCGTGCCCGGACGTCCGGGCGATCCCCCAGAAGGAGCTGTGAATGTTCACCGGAATCGTCGAAGAACTGGGGGAGATCGCCGGGATCGAGCCGCTGAGCGACGCGGCCCGGCTGTCGATCCGCGGCAAGACGGTCACCGCGGACGCCGGGCACGGTGACTCGATCGCCGTCAACGGCGTCTGCCTGACCGTGGTGGACGTCGCGGGCGAGGTGTTCACCGCCGACGTGATGAAGGAGACCCTCGACCGCAGCTCCCTCGGCGCGCTGAGCCCCGGCTCCCCGGTCAACCTGGAGCGCGCGGTCCGCGCCGACCAGCGGCTGGGCGGCCACATCGTGCAGGGCCACGTGGACGGGACGGGTGTCCTGCTGTCGCGGGAGCCCGCCGAGCACTGGGAGGTTGTCCGGATCTCCCTCCCGCCGGAACTCGACCGCTACGTGGTCGAGAAGGGCTCGATCGCGGTCGACGGCATCAGCCTGACCGTCATGAGCGTGGGCTCCGGCGGCTTCGCGGTCAGCCTGATCCCCACCACCCTGAGCCTGACCACCCTCGGCGCGAAGCGGCCGGGCGACCCGGTGAACCTCGAGGTCGACGTGATCGCCAAGCACGTGGAGAAACTCGTCGGCGCGTACGCCCCGGCCGGTCGACCCGCCCAGGACGCCGCGACGGATCAGGGGGAAAGGCCATGAACCACCTCGCGACGGAATCCGAGGCCGCCGAGGCCGGGAGCCTTCGGAGAGACGGGACCGGAAGCACCGGACGCACCGGCGGGACGCGTCAACCGGCTCAAGGAGTACCGGTCGAGGGCCGGGCTCGTCATCGAGGAGACCTTGTGATCAAGCTGGACCCGATCGAGCGGGCGATCGCCGACATCCGCGAGGGCCGGGCCATCGTGGTCGTCGACGACGAGAACCGCGAGAACGAGGGCGACATCATCTTCGCCGCGTCCAAGGCCACCCCGGAACTGCTGGCCTTCACCATCCGGCACAGCAGCGGCGTGGTCTGCGTGCCGATGCGCGGCGAGGACCTCGACAGGCTCGGCCTGCCGCTGATGGTGTACGACAACAAGGAGCGCCTGCGCACCGCGTACACGATCAGCGTGGACGCCAGGGACGGGGTGAGCACCGGCATCTCCGCCGCCGACAGGGCCCGTACGATCCGCACCCTGGCCGACTCGGCGACCGAGCCGTCCGAGCTGGTACGGCCGGGGCACGTCTTCCCGCTCCGCTACCGGGAGGGCGGCGTGCTGACCCGGCGCGGCCACACCGAGGCGTCCGTGGACCTGGCCAGGCTCGCCGGGCTGAGCGAGGCGGGCGTGCTCGCCGAGGTCGTCAACGACGACGGCACCATGATGCGGCTGCCGGAGCTGCGCGAGTTCTGCGACGAGCACGACCTGGCGCTCGTCTCGATCGAGCAGCTGGTGGAGTTCAGGCGCCGGACCGAGCGGATGGTGACCAGGGTCGCCGAGACGCGGCTGCCGAACAGGTACGGCGAGTGGCGGGCCTACGGCTTCGCGAGCTCGCTGGACGGCGGCGAGCACCTGGCCCTGGTCCTCGGCGACATCGAGGACGGCGAGAACGTCATGGTCCGGGCGCACTCCGAGTGCCTGACCGGCGACGTGCTCGGGTCGCTGCGGTGCGACTGCGGGGTGCAGCTCGACCACGCCATGTCGCGGATCGCCGCCGAGGGGCGGGGTGTGGTCGTCTACCTGCGCGGGCACGAGGGGCGCGGGATCGGGCTGCTGGCCAAGCTCAGGGCGTACAGCCTCCAGGACACCGGCAGCGACACCGTCGACGCCAACCTGGAGCTCGGGCTGCCGGTGGACGCCCGGGAGTTCTCCAACGCCGGGCAGATCCTCGCCGACCTGGGAGTGAAGTCGGTCCGGCTGCTGACCAACAACCCGGCCAAGCTGCGCGGCATGGACGGCTACGGCATCAAGGTGCTCGGCCGCGAGCCCATGCCGGTGGCGATGAACCCGTACAACGAGAAATACCTGTCGGCCAAGCGCGACCGCCTCGGCCACGAGATTCCCAGGGAAGAGGAAGCATGAGTGAGCGAGCGGGCCAGGTGGAGCGGTACGGCCGCACGAGCGGGTACGGGGTGATCGCGTGAGCGGGGACGGGCGGCCGGTGGCCGGGGCCGTCGAGGCCGGGGGGCTGACCGTCGGCGTCGTCGCCGCCCGCTGGCACGAGAAGATCACCGATCAGCTCGTGGCGCGGGCCGAGCAGGCGGGCAGGGACAGCGGCGCGGCGGTGACCGTGGTGCGGGTGGCCGGATCGCTGGAGATCCCGGTCGTGGCGCAGGCCCTGGCCAGGAAGTACGACGCGGTCGTCGCGCTCGGGGTCGTGATCCGCGGCGAGACCCCCCACTTCGACTACGTGTGCGACTCCGTCACCTCGGGCCTGACCCGGGTCTCCCTCGACGAGGAGGTCCCGGTCGGCAACGGCGTGCTGACCTGCGAGTCCCTCGACCAGGCCCTCGACAGGTCGGGGCTGCCCGGCAGCCACGAGGACAAGGGCTACGAGGCCACCGTCGCCGCCCTGGGGACGGCGCTGCTGCTGCGGGAGCTCCGCGCCTAGCGCCGCCGTACGGGCCCGCCCCGCCGTGCCGTGTGATCGGCCCGGCGGGGTCGTGCGGTAGGTTTCCCTCGGCACCGTGACCAGCGGTCGCAGCCGTTCCGACCGGTGGTTTTCCAAAGGATCGTGATCTGAGAGTGAGCCCGGAGAGCGTCTCCCCGCCCCCGTTGCCCGTCGTGTGGCGGCCCAGGAAGGGCCGGATCGCGGCGTACGGCTTCGCGGGCCTGATCATGCTCGGCGCGGTGCTGATGGCGGCGTTCCTGTCCGAGCCGTTCACCCTGGCCGACAGGCTCGCGATGGTCGGGCTGGGCGGGGTGGTCGCCTGGGTCCTGCACCTGCTGGGGCGGGTCCGGGTGGAGGCCGACGAGGAGGGGGTCACCGTCGTCAACCCGCTGCGGGTGCATCGCTACGAGTGGCCCGAGGTGCTCGGGGTCTCCCTGGTCGACCACGAGCCCTGGGCGAAGATCGACTTCACCGACGGGGCCACGGTCGGCGCGATGGGCCTGCAGGGGTCGGAGAAGGAGCGTACGGTCCGTCAGGTCCGCGAGCTCGCCGCCCTCATCAGGGAGCGCGGCGAGGCGTCAGAGACCCGCTGAGCCGCCGTACGGGGGCTCAGGGCCCTTGGCCTGCCGGGCCTGCCGGGCCTGCCGGGCCTGCCGGGCCGAGCCTTCTCGGGAGTCCCGGCAGGCTTGGTGATGCGCGCGAGCGTGACCTCCCGGCGGGGGCGCGGGGATGCGTGCGGGTCGCGGGAAAAGCGGTCATGCCGAGGTTCTGCGAATCGCTGAAGCCCCATGAAAGTTACACGGTCATTCGCCCGAAGTATCGCTTCGAGCTGCACGAAATGCCTTCCTCGATGGAGGCGGCTGTCTTTTTCCGGCCTGATGGTTCCAAGATGCGAAGCCCACGCAGCTCAGGCCGAGAGGACTCCACGTGAACACGTCAGGCCGGATTCGGCTGTGGGCGGCGGCGCTGGCCGCAGCCATGACCGCGGCATCGATCACCGCGGTCGTCACCACAGGAACCGCCAACGCCCTTGTCCGACCGGCGCTCGGCCAGAACATCAAGGTCAACCAGGTCGCCTACGCGCCCGACGCGGCCAAGCAGGCGACCGTGATCAGCAACTCGGGATCGCCGCTGGCCTGGAGCCTGCTGAACGGTTCCGACCAGGTGGTGGCCAGCGGCACCACGACCGTCTTCGGCGCCGACTCCCCCTCGGGCGACTCCGTCCACAAGATCGACTTCTCGTCCTACACCGGGACCGGCACCAACTACGTGCTCACCGTGAACAACGAGTCCAGTCACCCCTTCGACATCGGCACCGCGGCCTGGAAGAAGCTTCCCTACGACGCGCTGGCGTTCTTCTACCACCAGCGCAGCGGCATCGCGATCACCTCCCAGTACGCCGGAGGCAACCAGTACGCCCGCGCCGCCGGCCACCTGAACGTCTCCCCCAACCAGGGTGACAACAACGTGCCGTGCCGCAGCGACTGCGGCTACCGGCTGGACGTGCGCGGCGGCTGGTACGACGCCGGCGACCACGGCAAGTACGTGATCAACGGCGGCATGTCCGCCTGGCAGCTGGTGAACACCTACGAGCGGGCCAGGAACATCCCCGGCGCCGACACCGGCGCCTTCGCCGACGGCACCATGTCCATCCCCGAGCGCGGCAACGGCGTGCCCGACATCCTGGACGAGGCCCGCTGGGAGATCGACTTCCTGCTGAAGATGCAGGTCCCCGACGGCCGCCCGCTGGCCGGGATGGCCCACCACAAGATCCACGACGCCAACTGGACCGGGCTGCCGCTGCTGCCCGCCCAAGACCCCCAGGCCCGGGTGCTGTCGGCGCCCAGCACCGCCGCCACCCTGAACCTGGCCGCCGCGGCCGCCCAGTGCGCCCGGGTGTGGGCGTCCATCGACTCCGCGTTCTCCGCCCGCTGCCTGACCGCGGCGGAGAAGGCCTACGCCGCGGCCAAGGCCAACCCCTCGCGGTTCGCCCCGGCCTCAGACGGCACCGGCGGTGGCTCCTACGCCGATGGCAAGGTGACCGACGAGTTCTACTGGGCCGCCGCCGAGCTGTACGCCACCACCGGCAAGCAGGCCTACCGCACCGACCTGACCTCCTCCTCGCTGTACTACGGGCGCAGTTTCACAAATGAGGGCGCCCTGTGGGCGGAGGTCGGCAGCCTGGGCGACATCACCCTGGCGCTGGTGCCCAACGGCCTGACCTCCTCCATCGGCCAGCAGTTGCGGGCCTCCTTCGTCTCGGCCGCCGACGGCCTGCTGAACGTGATGCGTGGCCAGGGCTACCCGGTGCCCTTCCGGTCGGCCGGCGGCGGCTACATCTGGGGGTCCAACAACCTGATCCTCAACAACGCCGTCGTGCTGGCCCTGGCCCACGACTTCTCCGGCGCCGAGCGGTTCCGCGCCGGGGTGTTCGAGACGATGGCGTACGAGCTCGGCCGCAACCCGACGGGCTACTCCTACGTCACCGGCTACGGCGACAAGCCCTCCCGTAACGTCCACCACCGGTTCTGGGCCAACCAGATCGACTCCTCCCTGCCCGTCGCACCGGCCGGCGCCCTGGCCGGCGGCCCCAACAGCGGCCTGGAGGACCCGGTCGCCCAGCAGCGCCTCAGCGGCTGCCGGCCGCAGAAGTGCTACCTGGATGACATCGACGCCTGGTCGGTGAACGAGGTCGCCGTCAACTGGAACGCGGTCCTGGCCTGGGTCGCCGCCTGGACGGCCGAAAAGTCCGGCACCGACGGCCCCACCCCCACCCCCACCCCCACCCCGACACCCACCCCCACCCCGACACCCACCCCCACCCCGACACCCACCCCGACCCCGACACCCACCCCGACACCGACCCCGACCCCGACCGGAAAGGCCTGCGCCGCGACCTACACCGTCACCAACCAGTGGCACGACGGCTTCGGAGCCAGCGTCGAGGTGAAGAACACCGGCACCGCCGCGCTCACCGGCTGGACCGTCGCGTGGACCTTCCCCAGCGGCCAGACCATCACACAGCTGTGGAGCGGCTCGCACACCGCGAGCGGCTCGGCCGTCACCGTGGTCAACCTGTCCTGGAACGGCGCGCTGTCTTCGGGCGGCGCCACCTCCTTCGGCTTCAACGGCGCCTGGTCCGGGGCCAACACCGCCCCCGCCGTGGTGACCTGCACCGCCCGGTAGGCGGCGCGGCGGGAAACCCGCCGGTGCGAGACGGAGCCGACTCCGGTCCGCACCGGCGCGTTCTCGCGCTCAGGTCTCCTCGGCGAACCGCTCCGCCTTGTCGGTCTCGCCCGCCACGAGCAGGGTGTCGCCGCCGTGGATCACCGTGTCGGAGGCGGCGTACGTGAACCGGCCGCCGGGTTTCTTGATCCCGACCACGGTGACCCCGTACTCGCTGCGGATGCCCAGGCTGCCCAGGCTCTTGCCGTCCGCCCACCGGGGCGCCATGGTCTTGATCAAGGCGTAGTCCTCGTCGACCTCCACGTAGTCGAGCATCCGCCCGGTGACGAGGTGCGCGACCCGCTCGCCCATGTCGTGCTCGGGCTGCACCACGTGGTGCGCGCCGACCCGATGCAGGATCCGGCTGTGCTGCAGGCTGATCGACTTGGCCCAGATGTCGGCCACTTCCAGGTCGGCCAGGATCGAGGTGGTCAGGATGCTCGCCTCGATGTCGGTGCCGATGCCGACGACGGCCCGCCCGAACTCCCCGATGCCCAGCTGGCCGAGCGCGTCGGGATCGGTGGAGTCGGCGCACACCACGTGGGTGAGCCGCCCGGAGAACTGCTGCACGTTCTTGGGGTCGCTGTCGACGCCGAGCACCTCGACGTCGCGGCCCACCAGCTCCACCGCCAGCGCGCCGCCGAACCGGCCGAGACCGATCACCACCACCGCGTCGCCGCGGTTCCTCTTGTCAACCAACGAGGGGACGCTCCTCCGGATATCGGAACCGACGGGTCTGGACGTGCAGTGCCAGCGCGGCGCCCAGGGTCACCGGCCCGAGCCGCCCGACGAACATCAGGAGGGTCAGGATCAGGTGTCCCAGGGTGCCGACGTCGGCGGTGATCCCGGTCGACAGCCCGACCGTGCCGAAGGCCGAGATCACCTCGAACAGTACGCGGTCCAGCTTGAACGGGGTCACCGTCACCAAGGCGAACGTGCCCATGGTGACCGACGCCACACTCAGCAGGGCGATCGTCAGCGCCTGGCGCTGCAGCTGCTCGGGAACGCGGCGGCGGCCCGCCGAGACGTCGGGCTCGCCGCGCAGCTCGGCCAGGATCACGAACCCGAGGAGCGCGAACGTCGTCACCTTGATGCCGCCCCCGGTGCTCGCGCTGCCCGCTCCGATGAACATCAGCACGTCGCTGATCAGCCAGGAGTTCTCGCTCATCTGGGAGGTGTCCACGGAGTTCAGGCCGCCGCTTCGGGTCATCGCGCTGTGGAACAACCCGGCCATGATCCGCAGGCCGGGGGAGAGGGCGCCCATCGTGCCGGGGTTGTTCCACTCGGTGGCGGTGATGGCCACCGCCCCGCCGAACAGCAGGACGGTGGTCATCCCCAATGTGATCTTGGCGTGCAGCGTCCAGCGGGACGGGCGGCGCCAGTTCTGCCGCAGCACTGCGTAGACGGGGAAGCCGAGACCTCCGGCGACCACCGCCGTGATGAGCGGGAGGCAGACCCACGGGTCGGTGACGAACCTCGTGATGCTGTCCGACCAGAGCGAGAACCCGGCGTTGGTGAATGCCGAGATCGCATGAAAAATCCCGTAATAGGCGGCGCGGCCGAACGGTTCCCCGTACCCGATCACGAAGCGGGCGGTGAGCACCGTGGCGGTCAGCGCCTCGGCGACCAGCGTGACCTTGGCGACCCCCGCGATCACCCGTCGTACGTCGCCGGGACCGAGGGTCTTGGTCTCGGCCTGGGTGTTGAGGCGGGCGCGCAGGCCGAGCTTTCCTGAGACGATCACCGCCAGGATCGAGGAGAGCGTCATGATCCCGAAGCCGCCGATCTGCATCAGCGCCAGGAGCACGATCTCGCCGAAGAGCGACCAGTGCGCCGCGGTGTCGTGCACGGCGAGCCCGGTCACGCACACCGCGGAGGTGGCGGTGAACAGGGCCGACGTCCACGAGGCGCTCTGGCCGTCCTCGACCGCGATCGGCAGCGAGAGCAGCCCCGTACCGGTGAGGACCACGGCCAGGAACGCCAGCACGACGGCTCTGGACGGGGTGTTGATCTGGTCGAGCAGGTTCTTCACAGGGGGTGACAATACTTCTTCGAGGGAGAGCGGCGGCGTTCCCGCCGGATTCCCGCCCGGCTCCCGCCGGCCCACCGGGTTTCGGGACCTCGCGAGCCACCCGCCGCGAGGCCGGCACCGGCGTGCCGCGGGATTCCCGGGGGAACGCCGGACCCGGGGAGGGTGTGATCACGCGAGGACCCGGTCTCCGGGCGTAGCCTGAGGTGGTGGTGAGGCGGACAATCGAGGCATCCGATGTGGAATCGCCCGCGCAGCTGGCGGAACTGCTCGACGAGCGGTCGTATCTGGCCGGTGCGGGGCTCGTCACGGCGGCCTTCCTCGCGCTGCGGATGGGCCGCCCGCTGCTGCTCGAAGGCGAGGCCGGAGTCGGCAAGACCGAGCTGGCCAGGACCCTGGCCGAGGTGTTCGGGGCACCGCTGATCCGCCTGCAGTGCTACGAGGGGCTCGACGCCTCCCAGGCGCTCTACGACTGGGACTTCGCCCGCCAGCTCCTGCACCTGAAGGCGGCGGAGGCGGGCGGTGTCACCGACGCCGCCCGGCTGGAGGGCGAGGTCTACGACCGGAGGTTCCTGATCGCCAGGCCGCTGCTGAGGGCGATCGAGACCCAGCCCGCGGTGCTGCTCATCGACGAGGTCGACCGGGCCGACGTGGAGTTCGAGGCGATCCTGCTGGAGGTGCTCTCGGACTTCGCGATCTCCGTCCCCGAGCTCGGCACGATCCGCGCCGCCCGGCCGCCGGTGGTCGTGCTGACCTCCAACCGCACCCGCGAGGTGCACGACGCGCTGAAGCGGCGCTGCCTCTACCACTGGCTGGAGCACCCCTCCTTCGAGCGGGAGGTGGCGATCCTGCGCAGGAGGCTCCCCGAGTGCTCGGGCAGTCTGGCCGAGCAGGTGGCCACGGCGACGGGACGGCTCCGCGAGGCCGATCTGATCAAGCCGCCGGGGATCGCGGAGACCCTCGACTGGACCGAGGCGCTCCTGGCCCTCGGCGCCCGCGAGCTCGACCCCGACGTGGCGGCCGCCTCGCTGGGCGCCCTGCTCAAGCACAGGGAGGACCACGAGACGGTGCTCGGGAACGGATTCTTCGGTGCGTCCCGGCGCTGACGGCCCTCCCCCCGCCGGAGTGCCCTCCGCCGCGGAGGGTTCCCCCGCGACGGGGATCCCCTCCGCCACGGGGGCTCCTGCCCCGGATTCCCCGGCTCCCACGGCTTCCCCGGCCGGGACCGGGGAGGACCTGGTGGCGGTCATGACCGGTTTCGCCAGGACCCTGCGCGCCGCGGGGGTGCCCGCCGACCACGAGCGGACCCAGAACCTGCTGCGCGCGCTGTCCCACCTGGACGCCTCCAGGCCCGACGACGTCTACTGGGCGGGCCGGGTCACACTGTGCGCCTCGGCCGACGACCTGCCCCGCTACGACCGGGTCTTCCGGGCCTACTTCGGGGGGCTGCGCGCGGGCCGCGCGAGAGCGGCGGCGGTCACCGTCACCCGGCACACCGCGGCGACGCCGGGGGTACGCCCCGACCGGGGGGAGAGCGTCGAGCCCCCGGCCCTCGCGGCGACCGCGAGCGCGACGGAGGTGCTGCGCACCCGGGACGTGGCCGAGATGACGGCGGCGGAGCTCGCCGAGGCGCACCGGCTGCTCGCCCTGCTGCGGGCGGGCAGGGAACGGCGCGCGTCGCGGCGCTTCCGGCCCGCCCGCAAGGGGCGGCTGGACGGCAGGGCGACCATCCGCGAGACCCTGCGCAGGGGCGGGGAGACGGCCGGGCTGCGTCACCGCGCGCGCCGGACCAGGCCCCGCAGGGTCGTGCTGCTGATCGACGTCAGCGGTTCCATGACCCCGTACGCGGACACGTTGCTCCGGCTCGCCCACGCGCTGGTCAGGTCGGAGCCGAGGGCCACCGAGGTGTTCAGCGCGGGCACCCGGCTCACCCGGCTCACCTCCGAGCTGCGCCACCGCGACCCGGCGGCCGCGATGGCCGCCGTCTCCCGGGCCATTCCCGACTGGAGCGGCGGCACCCGCCTGGGCGAGGAGCTCCGGCGGTTCCTGGCCCTGAACGACGCGGCCGGAGCGGTGGTGGTGATCGCCTCCGACGGATGGGAGCGCGGCGACGTCTCGCTGCTGGGGGCGGAGATGGCCCGGCTGTCCAGGACGGCCCACCGGGTGATCTGGGTGAACCCGCACAAGGGCCGGGAGGGCTACCGGCCGCTCACCGCGGGGATGCGGGCCGCCCTTCCCCACATCGACGACTTCGTGGCCGGGCACAGCCTGGCCGCGTTCGAGGAACTGGCGACGCTGCTGGGAGGCACGCATGCGTGACGTGTTGTCACAGATCCTGAGGTGGTGGGAGGCGGGAGAGACGTTCGGCCTGGCCACCGTGGTCGACACCTTCCGCAGCGCGCCCCGCCCGCCGGGGGCGTCCATGGCGGTGCTCGGCGAGGAGGCCGAGGGCAGCGTCTCGGGAGGCTGCGTCGAGGGCGCCGTCTACGAGCTGGCCCGGGAGGTGGTCTCCTCGGGCGCGCCCGTCCTGCAGCGGTACGGCGTGAGCGACGACGAGGCCTTCTCCGTTGGGCTGACCTGCGGCGGCATCCTGGACATCCTCGTCGAGCCCGTCTCGAAGGAGACCTTCCCCGAGCTGGGGGCGGTCGCCGCCTCGGTGCTGCGGCGCGAGCCGGTGGCGGTGGCGACCGTCCTGTCGGGGCCGGGCGTGATCGGCACCCGCCGGGTCATCTGGCCGGACCGCTCCTCCGGCTCGCTGGGCGTGACCCGGCTGGACGACGCGGTGGACGACGACGTCCGGGGCATGCTGGCGCAGGGGCTGACGGGCGTCCGCAGGTACGGGGCGCGGGGACAGCGGCGGCTCGACGAGCTGTCGGTCTTCGTCCAGTCCTTCGCGCCGCCGCCCCGGATGCTGGTCTTCGGCGCGATCGACTTCGCCGCCGCGGTCGCCAGGGTCGGCAAGTTCCTCGGCTACCACGTGGTCGTGTGCGACGCCCGGCCGGTCTTCACCACGGCCAAGCGCTTCCCCGAGGCCGACGAGGTGATCGTCAAGTGGCCGCACGACTATCTCACCTCGACCGTCGTGGACGAGCGGACCGCGATCTGCGTGCTCACCCACGACCCCAAGTTCGACGTCCCCCTGCTCGAGGTCGCCCTGCGCACCCCGGCGGGCTACGTCGGCGCGATGGGCTCGCGCCGCACGCACGAGGACCGGCTGGCCAGGCTCGCCCAGGCGGGTCTGGGGGAGGCCGAGCTGAAGAGGCTCCGCTCGCCGATCGGGCTGGACCTGGGCGCGCGTACGCCCGAGGAGACGGCGATCTCCATCGCCGCCGAACTGATCCAGCTGCGCTGGGGCGGCTCCGGCCGGCCGCTGACCGACGGTTCCGGCAGGATCCACGGCGAGGGACCGGGCGCGTGAGCGAGGAGGCGGAGACACCGGCGGGGACACCGGCGGCGATCCCGGCGGGGGGCGGGGAAGGGGACGCCGAGGGGAGCGCGCAGGAGATCCCCGCGGGATCGGCGGGCGGGCGCCCGCCGGTCGCCGGGCTGCTGCTGGCCGCCGGGTCGGGCTCGCGGCTCGGCACTCCCAAGGCGCTGGTGGAGTTTCGCGGGGAGCGGCTGGTGGACCGGGGGATCAGGACGCTCCACGACGGCGGCTGCCGTCCCGTGGTCGTCGTGCTCGGCGCGGCCACCGTACGGGTGCGGGGCGCGGTGACCGTCCACAACCCGCGGTGGGACTCGGGGATGGGCTCCTCGCTCAGAGCCGGCCTGGACGCGGTCCCCGCGACCGCCGAGCACGTGGTGATCGCCCTGGTGGACCAGCCGTTCGTCGGCCCGCGGGCGGTGCGGCGGCTCGTCGACGCGGCGGCGGAGGGCGCCTCGGTGGCCGTCGCCACCTACGGCGGCGCGCGGCGCAATCCGGTGCTGATCGCCAGGGAGCACTTCGGGGAGGTCGCCCGGCTCGCGACCGGCGACGCCGGCGCCCGCCCGTTCCTGAGAGCCCATCCCGAACTGGTGGTCGCGGTCCCCTGCGACGACGTCGCCGACCCCGCCGACATCGACACCCCGGCCGACCTGTCCGCGCTCCTGGCCGCTCGGGCTCCCGGATCTCCGGGCGGCCGGGCGGACACCAGGCCGGACGGCTAGGCGGCCAGGCGCAGCGAGGCGACGGCCGCGCGGTGGTCGCTGCCCGCGGCCCGCTCGACGCCCGCCCTGGTGGCGACCATGCCGCGGTAGAGGATGTGATCGGGCCGGGTGACGGGGAAGGACGCGGGCCAGGTGAAGCCGAATCCCGTACCGGCCTCCTGCTGGGCGTCCGACAGCGGCGGCACCAGGCCGGAGCGCTTGCGGTCGGTGGTGGCGGTGTTGAGGTCGCCGAGCAGCAGCAGGTGCCGGCTGTCGTCCCTGTCGACCATCCTGCGGGCGTGGGCGAGGGTCTCGTCGCGCTGGGCGGTCTGGCCGGGCCGGGCGGAGGCGAGGTGCATGACGTACACGGTCAGCCTGCCCTTGGGGGTGACGACCACCGCGCGCAGCGCCCGCGCCCAGTCGAGGCCGATGTCGGCCTTGCGGGCCTCGGCGATCGGGAACCGGCTCCACAGGCCGACCGTGGCGATCCGGTAGCGGTAGGGGAAGCGGTCGTTGAGGACCTTCGCCGCCGGGCCGCCGACGGTCAGCTCCTGCACCGCGACCAGGTCGCGGTCCCTGGAGACGGACCGTATGGCGTCGGCCGAGTCGGCGTTGGTCGCGCCGACGTTGAGCGTGGCGACCGACAGGTCGCTGGGCCCGCCCGGCGGGCTGCGCAGCAGCGTCGGGCCGAACATGAGGCCCCACACGGTCGCCGGGACCATCGCGGCGAGGATCACCTGCCACGAGCGGGTGGCCAGCGCGCAGACCAGCAGGACCGGCACGGCGACCCCGAGCCAGGGCAGGAGGCTCTCCAGCACGGGTGTGAAACCGCCCAGCTCCGGCAGGAGCCGATGCCCCCCGAGGATCAGGGCGAGCGCTCCCGCCGTCACGATGATCGACCGCCTCAGCACATCGCTCCTCGTCCACCCTCCGGCGGTCACCTGCCCCCGGAACGCCAGCCCTTCCGGGGTCCCCTACCCCGGAATGCGTAGGCTACCGGCCCGGCGGCGACGGCGCGGGGCTTGGTGCTTCGGCGGTGAGTCGATAACCTTTGTTGCCGAGACAACGGAACAACATTCGGTTTCGTCGGCACCGCGGAAGGACGATCTCACGATGCGCATCGGTATGGCCCTGAACTACTCGGGGGGCTTCAAGGAGACGGTGGCCGAGCTGGCCGACTACGAGAAGGCCGGTCTCGACATCGTCTTCGTCGCCGAGGCCTACAGCTTCGACGCGGTCAGCCAGCTGGGCTACATCGCCGCCAGGACCGAGAGGCTGCAGATCGCCTCCGGCATCCTGCCGATCTACTCCCGCACCCCCGCCCTGCTGGCCATGACCGCCGCGGGCCTGGACTACGTCTCCGACGGCCGTTTCACCCTCGGCCTGGGCGCCTCGGGCCCGCAGGTCATCGAGGGCTTCCACGGCGTCCCGTACACCGCGCCGCTCGGCCGCACCCGCGAGGTCATCGAGATCTGCCGCCAGGTCTGGCGGCGCGAGCGCCTGACCTACGAGGGCAGGCACTACACCGTCCCGCTCCCCGCCGGCCAGGGGACCGGCCTGGGCAAGCCGCTGAAGCTCATCAACCACCCGGTCCGCGACCGCATCCCCGTCGTGATCGCCGCCATCGGTCCCAAGAACGTCGAGCTGTCCGCCGAGCTGGCCGAGGGCTGGGAGCCGATCTTCTACGTGCCGGAGAAGGCCGCCGACGTGTGGGGAGCCTCCCTGGCGGCGGGCAAGGCCAGGCGGGACCCGGCGCTGGGCGAGCTGGACGTGATCGCGCAGGCCCCGCTGGCCATCGGCGACGACGTCTCGGGCTGGCTGGAGCTGGGCCGCCCGATGGCGGCCCTCTACATCGGCGGGATGGGCGCCAAGGGCAAGAACTTCTACAACGACCTCGCCCGCAGGTACGGCTACGAGAAGGAGGCCGAGCAGATCCAGAACCTCTACCTCGACGGCAGGAAGGACGAGGCCGCCGCGCTCGTGCCGCACGAGCTGCTGGAGAAGATGTCCCTGATCGGCCCCGAGGGGCACGTCCGCGAGCGCCTGCAGGCCATGCGCGAGTCGGGCGTCACGACCGTGAACGTCGCCCCGCTGGCCGGCACGCACGAGGAGCGCGTCCGGCTCATCGAGAAGGTCAGGGAACTCGCCTCCTGACCCGTCTCGCCGGCGGACGGGCGCGCATCCGGTCAAAGCGGTTAATAGCATGCGTGTCATGACCGCCACCCACGCCCGTCGCCGCGCGAACCTCGCGGCCCTGCTGCCCGCTCACGAGGCGGACGCGATCCTGGTCACCGGCGGCGTGAACGTGCGTTACCTGACCGGCCTGGCCAGCTCCAACGCGGCCGTCCTGGTGCGGGCGGACGCCACCGCCACGCTGGCCACCGACTCCCGCTACATCGGGGCCGCCCGGCGCGCCTGCGCCGACATCGAGGTGGTCGAGGAGTCCGACGTCGCCGGGGCCCTGCTGCCGGGGAGCGGCCGGACGGGCATCGAGGCCGACCACATGTCCGTCGCCGGCTACTTCCGGCTGGGCGGGGAGGCCCTGCGCCTGTCCGGGGTGGTGGAGTCGGTGCGCATGGTCAAGGACGACGCCGAGCTCGACCTGATCCGCACCGCGTGCGAGATCACCGACCGCGCCTTCGCCGAGGTCCTGCCCGAGCTGCGCCCCGGGCCGACCGAGAAGGAGGTCGCCAGGGCGCTGGAGCGCCGCATGATCGAGCTGGGCGCGGACGGGCTCGCCTTCGACTCGATCGTCGCGAGCGGGCCCAACGGCGCGATCCCGCACCACTCGCCCGCGGACCGGCCGCTGGAGCGCGGGGACCTGGTCACCATGGACTTCGGGGCGCTGTACCGGGGTTACCACGCCGACATGACCAGGACCGTGGCGATCGGCGAGCCCGCGGGGTGGCAGCGCGAGCTGTACGACCTGGTCCAGGCCTCCCAGCGGGCCGGCGTCCTGGCCGCGAGGGCCGGCGCGGCGCTCCACGAGGTGGACGCCGCCGCCCGGGACCTGATCGGGGAGGCGGGGTACGGGGAGTTCTTCAGGCACGGCCTCGGCCACGGCGTCGGGCTGCAGATCCACGAGGCGCCGTTCCTGTCCCCGAGAAAGCCGGAGGACCGCCGGGGAAGGCCGGAGGGCCACCCGGGGGAACCCGAGGACTCCCCGCAGCAGGAACGGTCTTCACGAGAGCCGGAGCGCGACCATGGGCACGCTAGACTTGAGGATCGAGTTCCGGTAACCGTTGAACCTGGGGTTTACCTTCCCGGCAGGGGCGGCGTCCGCATCGAGGACACGCTCGTGGTGCGCGATGGCGGGCCGGAACTTCTCACACGGACGACCAAAGAGCTGCTCGTCCTTTAAGAGCGGCCGTACGCAGGAGAGACTAGTGGCGACGACGAACGACCTCAAGAACGGCCTGGTGCTCAAGCTCGACGGCGGTGAGCTCTGGGCCGTCGTGGAGTTCCAGCACGTCAAGCCCGGCAAGGGCGGCGCGTTCGTCCGTACCAAGCTCAAGAACGTGCTATCGGGCAAGGTCGTCGACAAGACCTTCAACGCGGGCGTCAAGGTCGAGGTGGCCAACGTCGACAAGCGCGAGATGCAGTTCTCCTACATGGACGGCGACGACTACGTCTTCATGGACACCGAGAACTACGACATGCTCCACGTCACCAGGGTGGCGGTCGGCGACGCGGCCAACTACCTGCTGGAGAACATGCTGGCCACCGTGGCGATCAACGAGGGCAACGTCCTCTACGTCGACCTGCCCGCGGCCGTCGAGCTGATCGTCGCCGAGACCGAGCCCGGCCTCCAGGGCGACCGCTCGACCGGCGGCACCAAGCCCGCCACGCTGGAGACCGGCGCCGAGATCAAGGTGCCGCTCTTCATCACCACCGGCGAGAAGGTCAAGGTCGACACCCGCACCGGCGATTATCTCGGCCGCGCCTGATGTCGGCACGGGGCAAGGCGCGCAGGCGCGCGCTGGACATCCTCTTCGAGGCCGAGGCGCGCGGCGAGGACCCGCTCGGCGTTCTCGCCGAGCGCCTCGCGCGGGCCGAGCCGCCCGTGAACGAGTACACCACGACGATCGTCGAGGGCGTGTGCAGGCACCGGGCGCGCATCGACGAGCTGATCACCACCTACTCCGAGGGCTGGACGCTCGACCGCATGCCGGCGGTCGACCGCAACCTCCTGCGCGGCGGCACCTACGAGCTGCTGTGGATGCCCGACGTCCCCGAGGGCGTCGTCATCAGCGAGTGGGTCAGCCTGGCCTCCGAGCTGTCGACCGACGAGTCGCCGCAGTTCGTCAACGGCCTGATGGCCCGTTTCAAGCAGCTCAAGCCGTCCCTGGCGCTCTAGACGCCGCCACGGGGAGCCCGGAGCCCCGGTCTCCCCGCGCGGTGCCCCCTCCGCCGGAGGTGTCCCCTTTCCTCCGGGCTTGCCCGCGGGGGCGGTCCGCGCCCGGAAAAAGACTCGATCAAGCGCGAGTATGGATAAGTCCTTGGGCCGCGCCGGGGGGCGCGCGACGTAGGCTGGGCTTGTCGTTGGACATTCAGGATGAACACCCTGTCCTTCGGGCAAGAAGGAAACCCTTCTCGCCCTGCCGGTTCAACCCGTTAGGGTTGGGGTGTCCCGCGGCAGTCAAGTGGGACTTGTGGTTTCAAACGCGGCAGGGCGTGCCGTGTCTGCGCGGGGAGGCTTCGGGGTTACCCGGGCCGGCGAACCGCGAACCGACAGACTCGACCGGCGGTCGGGTGCTGAAATCCGGGGCTCTCGGGCCGTGGAGGACGTCAACGTACGAGGAGGCGATCTGAAGTTGCACGCCGTAGGCATCTCACGGCAGCCGGGCACCCCCGCGGTCCGCACAGCGGTCGTGTGGGACGTCCTGAGTGCCGTGCTGGCCGAGCGGGTGGCCGCGACAGGCCGTGAGCGGCTCGACATCGTCGACGCCGGAGGCGGTACGGGGGGTTTCGCCGTTCCCCTGGCCGACCTCGGGCACGCCGTGACGGTCGTCGACCCCAGTCCCGACTCGCTCGCCGCGCTGGAGCGTCGCGCGGCGGAGGCGGGGGTGGAGGTCCGTGCCCTGCAGGGCGACGCCGCGGACCTTCAGGAGCTGCTCCCGACCGGCGGCACCGACCTGGTGCTCTGCCACAGCGTGCTGGAGTACGTGGAGGACCCGGCCGGCGCGGTGAAGGCCATGGCGGGCCTGCTGCGCGAGGGCGGCGTGATCAGTGTCCTCGCCGCCAACCCGCTGGCCGCCGCGCTCCACCGCTCCATCGCCGGCAGGTTCGACGAGGCCCGCCAGGTGCTGGACGACCCCGAGGGCCGGTGGGGCGACCGCGACCCCACGCCCAGGCGTTTCACCCGCGAGGCCCTGGAGCGGCTCCTCGCCGAGACGGGCTTCGCGCCCGGCGAGGTCCACGGTGTGCGGGTCTTCGCCGATCTGGTGCCCAGCAGGCTGCTCGACGGCGAGCCCGGAGCCGCCCGCGCCCTGGTCGCCCTGGAGCAGGCGGCGGCGGCGCACCCGGTGCTCCGCGACATCGCGACCCAACTGCACGTGCTTGGCCACCGGTGAACGCCGCGTCGAACGCCTGTTCCCGTAGGATGGCGCTGTGTCGAGAAAGCAGCAGATACCGCGCCCGGGCTCCGATCTGGGGGCGGACGACACCGGCTGCCCGATTCTCCACGTCGACATGGACGCCTTCTACGCGGGCGTCGAGCTGCGCGACCGTCCCGAGCTCCGGGGCACCCCCGTCATCATCGGCGCGCCCGGGGCGCGCGGGGTGGTGCTCAGCGCCACCTACGAGGCCCGGAGGTTCGGGGTGCACTCGGCCATGCCCATGACCCGGGCCAGACGGCTCTGTCCCCAGGCGGTGATCATCCCGCCCAGCCGGGGCAAATACTCGGAGGTCTCCCGGCGCGTCATGGAGATCTTCCAGACCTTCACCCCCGAGGTCGAGCCGATCGCCTCCGACGAGGCGTTCCTCGACGTCGGCGGGGCCCGCAAGCGTCTCGGACCGCCGACGGCGATCGCCCGGATGATCCGTGAGCAGGTCGAGCGCGAGCAGGGCATCACCTGCTCCGTCGGGGTCGCCAACAGCAAGTTCGTGGCCAAGCTCGCCTCCCAGCACTGCAAGCCCGACGGCCTGTTCGTGGTGCCCGCCGACAGGGTGGTCGACTTCCTGCACCCGCTCCCCGTGGCGGCGCTGTGGGGCGTCGGGGAGCGCACCGAGCAGTCACTGGCCCGCCTCGGCATCAAGACCGTCGGCGACCTCGCCCGGGTCCCGGTGGACACGCTCCAGCGGGAGCTGGGCCAGGCGGCGGGCGCGCACCTGTCGGCGCTCGCCTGGGGGCGCGACGAGCGCCCGGTGACCCCGGACGTCCCCGACAAGAGCATCGGCGCGGAAGAGACTTTCGCCACAGACATCGCCGATCCCGCGGAGATCCGCAGGGAGCTGCTCCGGCTCTCGGAGCGGGTCGCCGCCCGGCTCAGGAAGGGCGGCAGCGTCGGCCGCACGGTGAGCGTCAAGCTCCGCCGCGCCGACTTCACCACCCTCTCCCGGTCGCGGAGCCTGCGCGAGCCCACCGACGTCGCCAAGATCCTGTACGACGTCTCCTGCGCCCTCTACGCCGCCTCCGGCCTGGAGAACGTCCGCCTGAGGCTGGTCGGCGTACGAGTGGAGAACCTCAGCCCGGCCGCCGGGGCGACCCGGCAGCTCGGTCTCGGAGAGCGCGAGACGGGCTGGCGGGAGGCCGAGCAGGCGATGGACAGGGCGGTCCGGAGATTCGGCCATGATGCCGTCCTTCCGGCCTCCCTTGTTCGCCCTCCGTTTGATGGAATAGATCCATGATTCCGCCTCCGGTTTGGACTACGTTGGACGTTTTCTTTCGTCTACGTCTACAGCCTCGTATTCTGGGGATAACCGACCGCGAGGTTCGGACACCCCGTGTCGTCCGTCACCGTCTTCCCCGTCCTGGGGCTGTCCTTGGGAGGCGCCGTGCCGCTCTCTGAGCACGAGCAGCGCTTGCTCGACCAGATCGAGCAGGCCCTCTACGCCGAGGACCCGAAGTGGGCCAATACCGTCAGGATCAGTGATCCTCGCAGTCACTACAGGCGCCGCCTGGTGAAGGCCTTCATCGGCTTCATCCTGGGCGTCGTCCTGCTGATGGTCGGCGTCGTGATCAACAACGTCCCGCTCGGCATCCCGCTCGGCGTCGGCGGTTTCGTGGTCATGCTCGCCGCATGCCTGTGGGGTCTGTCCAGCTGGAAGCGGATGAACGGTTTCGGCGAGGCCAACGCGGCCACGCCCGCCGATCAGCCGCGAGGCAAGGGAGGGCGCCGTGCCGGCTCCCGCCAGAGCTTCATGGAGCGAATGGAGGAGCGCTGGCGCCGTCGACACGACGAGCGCTAGCCCGGCAGGGCCCGCCGCCGCCCGCGGCGGCTCCTTCCCTGACGGATCCCCCTGTGCCGACGAGGGTCACTCGCGGCGTGCGAGCGGCCCGCGTCATCCACCGGCCCCTCGTTCACCGAGCCCCCCGCGCGCTCGTCGATCGGTCGTTCGCCACCCAGTCCTGAGGGTTACTGTTCCGTACCCTCCCGACGGCCGAGGATCCCGGCCCGGGGCCCCGATCGTCGTCCCCGGTGATCGGGACGCGGTCGTGCGTCCCGATCACCGGGGGCGCTAGGCGCCCTTCCTGGCGGGCCTGCGGAGCCGGATGTTCTCCAGACGGTCGAAACCGTCCAGCACCCGTCCGCCCAGCGCCCGCATCCGCAGCAGCGTGGAGGGCGGCAGCAGCACCGCTCTGATCCGCCTGCCGCGGGTCGCGGTGGCCGCCAGCGCCCGCCGCACGCTCCGCATGTCCTCGCGCAGGGTACCGATCTCGCCCGGGGTCCTGGCGTAGAGCGTCCTCTCCACCGCCGCGGCGATTCTCGCCAGCGCGGCGGCGGCCTCCGGCTCGAACACGTACTGCTCCGCCAGCCGCCCGGCCAGCGCGCGCGGGCTCTCGCTCGCCTGCCGGGACATCCCGTAGTCGCACAGGGCGTCGTCGAGCTCGGCCCACGCGGCCGTCACCGCCGGATTCCGGCGGGCCTCCCTGATGCCCGCCTTGACCTCCGCGGGGGAGGCGGTGCCGCCGGGATCCGGAGCGGCCGGATCCCGGCCGGCCGGGTCCCCGGCCCGCCGTGAGTAGGACCTGCCGCGGTGGACCCGCAGCTGCCAGCGGATCAGCGCGGGGATCAGCGCGACCAGCAGCGCGATCGCGACCCCGATGCCGATCTTCGCGGCGAGCGGCATTCCCTCGTCCACCGGGGCGAACACGCCGCCGGACTCCCTGTCGAGGATCTCGTCGCGGCGGTCGTTCGCCGGCCCGGCCGGCGAGTCGGAGCCGGTGGGGTCCGACGACGGTGCCGCGCTCGGCTCGTCGGGGGTGTCCGGCGCCACCTCGGGGCGGGTGTAGGACGGCACCGTCGCGCTGCCCTGGCCCGCTCCGCCCGCCGGGGTGGGCTCGAAGCGGAGCCACCCGGTCCCCTCGAAGTACAGCTCGGGCCAGGCGTGCGAGTCGTGGGTGCGGACCTGCCACCCTCCGGAGGTGACGCTGCCCCCGGTGTAGCCGATGGCGACCCGGGAGGGGATGCCCAGAACGCGCGCCAGCACCGCCATGGAGGCGGCGAACTGCTCGCAGTAGCCGGTCCTGTTGCGGATCAGGAAGTCCGTCAGCGCCGGGCCGTTGTGCCCCTGGGTGGCCAGGCTGTAGGTGAACCCGCCGCTCTCGGTGAAGAACTCCTGCAGCTGGATCGCCTGCTCGTACGGGCTGGCGCCCCGCTCGGTCTCCTGCAGGGCCAGCTGCCTGATCGCGTCCGGCAGGCTCTCCGGCAGCGTCAGGTACCGTTCCCTGATCGCCGTCGCGGGCGGGGCCGCCGTCTTGAGCCGGTCGGCCGTGGGCTCCGGCTCGGCGGTGACGGCCTGGTACGTCAGGCCCCCGGCGGTGTTCCGCGTGGAGAAGACCATGAGCGTGTCGCGGTCGGGCCGCCAGTCGCCCGCCACCGTGACCTTGGACGCCGGGTAGGGCAGAGGGAGGAAGCTCAGCCTCCTGACCTGGTCGCTCACCGTGATGGTGAGGGTCGCCGGGGTGACGGGCACGCTCGCGCCCTGGCCGGGGGGCGGCGGCATCGGCGCGTCGGACGTCCGGTCCTCGGGGCGGCCCCTGGGCTCCGACATCGTCCACTGCTCGCCGTCGAAGATGTCGAGCGAGTACATCCTCAGGTAGCGCGGCGTGCTGTCGCTGGCCTTGTAGGTCAGGACGGTGGAGTTCTCCGGCAGCGACAGCTGGCCGCGCAGGTTGACCATGGGGTTCGGGATGCTGATCGAGTTGCCGCCGCCCCTGCCGTTGCCCACGCCGAAGCCGAACAGCGGGTTGGGCTCCATGGTGGGCAGCAGCGCGGGCAGCAGGACGGCCAGCACGATCGCGGCGAAGCCGATGCGCTTGCCGGAGAGCCGCAGGGCCCCGCTGTCGGAGGGCGCGGGCCGGGTGACGGTGAAGGACGACGTGCGGCGCACCAGCACCGCGCGGCCCCAGTGGCTGACCCGCTCGCGCCCGTCGGCGACGAGGACTCCCAGGTAGCCCAGGGCCCCGATGATGAACGCCGGCCAGCTGATCGGCTCGGCGATCACCGCCGCCGGGACCACGAACAGCGCCAGCAGCGGCAGTCCGGTGAGGGCCGCCCTGCGCAGCCGCGCGGCCAGCAGGTCCACCAGGACGGCGATCAGGCCGACGCCGCCGCAGGTGAGCAGGACGATGCCGGTGCTGTCGGGCACCGGGGCGGCGAACCGCTGGATGTCGGCGAAGCCCGTCGTGAGCAGCCTGTCCAGCCTGGCGACCGAGTCCCAGGTGGGGACCACCCTCGCCCACGCCTCGTCCCCGGCGAACACCGCCGTCAGGTAGATCCACACGCCCAGCACCTGCGCGGGCGGCGCCAGCCAGCCGGGCAGCGTGTAGTGGCCGGCCAGCACGCCGATCCCGGCCACGACCAGGATGACGCCCAGGCTCGACCAGAACCAGGCACCGCCCTGGAAGAGCGGGTAGAGCGCGATCGCGACCGCTCCGGTGGCCACGCCCGACGCGATGGAAAGTCTCATGAGCCACCCCTGCTCGCCGCGAATCGTCCGCGTTGCGCGACGTCCTGCCACACGCTCGCGACGGAGGCGCCGGCGGGCAGCCGCACGACGCGCCAGCCCGTTCCGGTGAGCACCGACCGCGCCGCCTGGAACTCCTCGTCCTCGCCGAGTTCGGGATGCTCCCATCCCTCCACGTCCAGCATCACGGCCACGCCGGTCACGTTGCCGTGCCTGGCCCTGGACAGCTCCTGAGCCTGGTCGAGGTCCATCTTGCCGAGCACGGCCACGATCAGGCCGTCGCCGCCGCCCTGCCGCAGCGCGCCGACGCCGTACTCCAGCGACCGCGCCGTGCTGGCCCGTACGACGGCCAGGGTGTCCAGCAGCGACAGGCTCAGCCCGCTGTCTGTGAGGTGCTCGGCCCCCTGGTCGGTGACCAGGCGCAGGCCGAGACCCTCGTGGGCGAGGTGCACGCCGATGGAGGCCGCGGCCGAGACCGCCGCCTCGAACGACGAGCGCGGGCCCTCGCCCCGGTGGGCGTAGCGCCGGGTGTCCAGCAGCAGCGCGCCCCTGCTCTGCCACTGCTGTTCCTCGCGCCGCACCATCAGCTCGCCGTGCCTGGCGGTCGAGCGCCAGTGCACCCGCCGCAGGTCGTCGCCCTGGCGGTACTCGCGCGGCGCGACGTCGTCGTCCCCTGCCGCCGCCACACTTCTGGTACGGCTGTCGCCGCCGCCCGTCCACTCGCCGGCCAGGCGGACGTGGGGCAGGGCCACCACCTGGGGCGTGACCATCAGCGTGTCGCTGATGGTGAACGACCTGGTCAGCTCGACCAGGCCGAAGGGGTCGCTGATCCGGATGGAGAGCGGCCCGATGCCGAAACGCCCGCGCAGGTCGGAACGGACCCGGTAGTCGATCTCCCGGATGCCCTGCGCCTCCACCCGGTCCAGGACGAACCTGGGGCGGGCGCCGAGGGCGTAGGGAACGGTGTCCTCGATCATCAGCAGGCCGGTCGGCAGCCGGGTGACGTTCTCCAGCCGCAGCGTCACGGTGGCCTCGCTGCCCACCTCGGTCCTGGGCGGGTCCAGGCGCCGGGCGCAGCTCAGCCGGTAGCGGGTGCGGGCGACCACCATGGCCGCCAGCAGCGGCAGCGAGATGACCAGCACGCCGATCCTGAGCAGGTCGTGCTCGCCGAGGATGAAGGCGCACAGCAGCGCCGCGACGCCGGACGCGAGAAAGGACCGGCCGCGGGCGGTGAGCGCCTTGAGGCCGGAGGTCACCGGGCCTGGGCCTCGGGCACGGGCACCCGGCGGACCAGGTCGGCGATCACCTGCTCGGGCGGGCGGCGCTGTCCCTGGGCCTCGATGCTGGGCAGCAGCCGGTGTGCCAGGACGGGGACGCACAGTTCCTGCAGGTCGTCGGGGATGACGTAGTCGCGGCCCGCGAGCGCGGCGTGCGCCCGCGCGGCCCTGACCAGCTGCAGGGTCGAACGGGGGGAGGCGCCCAGCCGCAGGTCGGGGGACTGGCGGGTGGCGGTCACCAGGTCGATCGCGTACTTCTTGATCGGCTGGGAGACGTAGACCCCGCGCACCGCCTCGATCAGCGCCTTCACCTGCTCGGTGGTGGCCACCGGCTCCAGCTTGTCCAGCGGGGAGGCGGCGCCGTGCACGTCGAGCATCTCCAGCTCCGCGGAGGGCGCGGGGTAGCCCATCGCGATCCGGGCGGTGAACCGGTCGCGCTGCGCCTCGGGAAGGGGGTAGGTGCCCTCCATCTCGATCGGGTTCTGCGTCGCGATCACCATGAAGGGGGAGTCCAGCCGGTAGGTCGCGCCGTCGACGGTGACCTGATGTTCCTCCATGCACTCCAGCAACGCCGACTGGGTCTTCGGCGACGCGCGGTTGATCTCGTCACCCACCACGATGTTGGCGAAGACCGGGCCGGGCTTGAACTCGAACTCCCTGGTCTGCTGGTTGTAGGCGCTCACTCCGGTGATGTCGCTCGGCAGCAGGTCGGGGGTGAACTGCACGCGGCGCACCGGGCAGTCGATGGACCGCGCCAGCGCCTTGGCGAGCATGGTCTTGCCGACTCCGGGCACGTCCTCGATGAGGAGATGCCCCTCGGCGAGCAGTACGGTCAAGGTCAGGCGGACGACGTCGCTCTTGCCCTCGATCACCGATTCGATCGACTGGCGGATCCGGTGCGCGGTGACGACGAGATCATCGAGCTGTGGTGAGACGTCATGGGTTACTGCCACCAGGCCTCCATGAGGGTGCGGCGGTTGCGCGCCGGGGGGTTGCCGTTGCGGAATCTTTGCGATCCCGTAACTCATTCTGCTTACCGACACTACGGCGCCGTGCGTTCCCTCGGCGACTTTATGCGGTCATCAGGGCTGATTCCGGGTAAACAGCCCTAGTGTGTGCCGCCGCTGTCGCGGTCCTGTACGGGTGGCGTGCCGATCCGGTGACGGGACGGGGTTCGGCCTTCCATCATTCTTCACCGCGCTCCGGTTTATTTCATGATCTTTAGCCTATTCGGCGGGCTTACCCGACACGCCCAGGGCGTACGAGGGGCCGCTTACCCCCTCCACTCCGCACCACCCCATTTGAACTGGGGAAATGGCGGTGAAACCCGTCGTGAAGAGGCGTGGAATCAGTTGACGGTGGAGAGAAGTGGAGTATGGTGGTGCGCAGTGGAGGGCAGGGCTGTGACGCCTGGCGCTCCGCTGGGCACGGGAGGTGAGGCCGGTGTTCCTCGGCACCCACCACCCGCGTCTCGATGACAAGGGACGGCTGTTCCTGCCGGCGAAGTACCGCGAGGAGCTGGCGGAGGGTCTGGTGATCACCAAAGGCCAGGAGCGCTGCCTCTACGTCTTTCCCGTAGAGGAGTTCCAGCGCATAACCGAGGCTCTGCGCACCGCGCCGGTCACCGCCAAGGCGGTCCGTGACTACAGCCGTGTCCTCTTCGCCAGCGCGTCCGACGAGGTCGCCGACAAGCAGGGCCGGATCACCGTTCCACAGGCTCTGCGCGAATACGCCAGCCTGCGCCGCGACTGCGTCGTCATCGGAGCCAACACCCGGCTGGAAATCTGGGACGCGCACGCCTGGAGCGCCTATCTGGCCGACCAAGAGCAGGCTTTTGCCGATCTGTCGGAGGAGGTGCTGCCAGGGATTCTGTGACTCCACGGTCGACTCATCGGTAAAACGTCGTTCGGCGAGGTCTCCACCCGCAACCACCTGCCCGTCAGCTGATGCACCTTCCCCGGTGTCAGGTGACGGGCGGACACGCGGGTGCGGATGGGGACCTGGCCGGACGGCCCCGGGGGTGGGGGCCAGTTTTCAAGACACCGGTGAGCGTCCGCCGCGCGTCCACGGGACGAGGCGGGAAAGAGGGGGGTTGCGCTTCATGCGCGCCGAGAACCACAACCATGATCTCCAAACGCCTGGGGGTCACGTCCCCGTCATGCTCGACCGGGTGCTGGAGTTGCTCGCTCCGGCGCTGGCCCGCCCCGCCCCCGTCCTGGTCGACGCCAACCTCGGCCTCGGCGGCCACGCCGAGGCGCTGCTCGCCGCGCACCCCTCGCTCCACCTGATCGGGATCGACCGCGATCCCACCGCCATCGAGCGTTCCACCGCCAGGCTCGCCCCGTACGCCGACCGGATCACGCTGGTCCGCGCGGTCTCCGACGAGCTTCCCGAGGTGCTGGCCGAGGTGGGTCGCCCTCGCGTCGACGCGGCGCTGTTCGACCTGGGCGTCTCCTCCCCGCAGCTGGACGAGGCCGAGCGGGGTTTCGCCTACTCCTACGACGCGCCGCTGGACATGCGGATGGACCGCGACGAGGAGCTGACGGCCGAGGTCGTGGTCAACACCTACCCGGCCGCCGAGCTGATCCGGATCCTGCGGGATTACGGAGAAGAACGATTCGCCCCGCGTGTCGCGCACTTAATCATCAAGGAAAGGGCCAGAGAGGCCATAACGTCTACCAAGCGGCTTGCGGAGATCGTCAGGACGGCGATCCCGGCCGCTACGCGCAGGACCGGGGGAAACCCCGCAAAAAGGACTTTCCAGGCGTTGCGGATCGAGGTGAACGCGGAGTTGACGGCGCTGGAACGCGCGCTCCCAGCCGCGCTCGACGCATTGACGCTGGGCGGGCGCGTCGTCGTGCTCGCATACCACTCCCTTGAGGACCGGCTGACGAAGCAGGTCATCACCGCGCGGACCAGGGACACCGGCCCTCCCGGCCTGCCGGTCCCGCTGCCGGCTCACCAGCCGCGGTTCGCGCTCCTGACAAGGGGAGCCGAGCTTCCGAGCGAAGAGGAGGTGGCCCGCAACCCGCGGGCGGCCTCCGCCCGGTGTCGGGCGGCAGAGAGGATCCGTGAGGCAGTTGACGAGGAGTGAGACAGACGTCCGTCGCGCCGCGCCCAGCCGCGGCGCGCGCCCTGTGCGCGTCCCCCGCGCGGTGCCGCAGGGATACGGGACCAGGCCGGCCAGGCCGGCGCCCGCCGTCGCTTCGGCCGCGCAGGTCAAGGCCGCGGCACCCGGGGCCGCAGGGCCCCCCGCGGCCCGTCGCGCCCGGCCGCCGAGGGCTCCCTTCCTGCTGCTCGTGGTCGGCCTGCTCTGCGGCGGCCTGGTGAGCCTGCTGCTGCTGAACGCCGTGCTCGCCCAGGACTCCTTCAGGGCCAACGGGCTGCGCAAGGAGATCAGCGACCTGCGCATCCAGAAGGAGAGCAAGAAGAGCGCCAACATGCGGCGGGAGATGCCGGACGCGGTGGCGAGGAGCAACGAGCTCCAGGGACTGGGGCCCGACTGGGACACCGCGCGCGTCATCGACCCCGACAGGCCCGCCGTCGGGGTCGCCGGCGACGTCCAGACGCCCGCGGGGCAGGAGCGAGCGCCGGGCACGGGCCAGTGAGGGAGACCGGCGGCCAGACCGGCGGCCCGGGCCCCGGACAGGGCCGCGGCGGTTCCACCGGAGGGCCGGCCGGAGGCTCGGGCCGCCGCTCGCCCGGCGGCCCCGGCCGTACGGCCAGGCCCGGCGGTTCCCCCGACGTTCCCGGTAAGCCCGGACGGCCCGGTTCCGGTGACGCCGGGGCTCCCGGCGTGCCCGGCGGCCCCCAGGGGCCCGCCCCGCGCAGGTCTCCGGTCTCGGGCACTCCCGGTTCGCCCGGCAGGCCGCCCGGTTCCGGAGCCGCCGGAGGTTCCGGCCGCGCGGGTTCCTCCGGCGGGGCGCGGGAGGCCGAGGGGCCGGGCAGGTCCGGTTCCGGCCGTGCGGGTTCCGCCGGCGGGGCGGGCTCCCCGGGCAGGCCGTCCGCGGGTTCCGGCAGGGGGCAGGGGGCCGACGGGCAGGGCAGGCCGGGCTCCTCCAGGGGGCGGCCGTCCCCGGCCGACGGTCCCGGTAAGGGGCGGGGAACCGGCAGGCCGCCCGCGCCGGGCGGATCCGGCCGGGCGTCCGCCTCCGGCAGGTCCGGCAGGCCGCCGGCCCCGGAAGGCTCCAGCGGGTCCGACAGATCGGATAAATACGATAAATCGGCCAGGTCGGGCAGGCCTGGCTCCCCGGCGAGGCCGTCGGCCGCGGGCCCGTCCGGCAGGTCCGGCTCCCCGGGCAGGCCGGGCCCCGCCGGCAGGTCCGGTTCCGGCGCGCGACCGCCCGCTCCCGACGGGCCGGGCAGGGCGGGGCGGCCGGACGGCAGGGGCGCTGTTCCCGGCGTTCCCGGCGTTTCCGGCGCTCCCGGCAGGCCCGCCCGCCCCGAGGCGCCGGGCAGGACCTCCGCCTCCCGGCCGGGCCGCCCGCCGGGTCCCGAGGCGCCGCGCGGGCCGGTGCGGTCCTCGCGGTCGGAGGAGCCGCCGGACCCGCTGGGCTGGGTACGGTCCGTGCCGAGGCGCGGGCCCGGGCGGCCCGGGGATCGCGAGCACACCCGCACGGCGACGCGCGGCGGCGGTGGCAGGCCGCCGCGGCCCCCGGCGCGCCCGTCCGCGGTGCTGCGCCTGGGCAACCCCCGCAGGCGCATCGGCATCGGCCTGATGGCGATGACCTTCGTGCTGTCCATCTTCGCGGGGCGGCTCATCCAGCTCCAGGGCCTCGACTCGAAGGTGTACACGGCGGAGGCGGCCAAGCAGCGCGTGCAGGGTGAGAAGCTGCCCGCCAGGCGAGGCTCGATCACCGACGTCAACGGCCACGAGCTCGCGCTGACCCTGGAGGCCCGCGAGATCTTCGTGGACCCGTCCGAGGTCTCCGCCGCGCAGCGCGACCGGGTGGCCACGATCCTGGCCAAGGAGCTGGGCACGCCCAAGGAGTCGATCGCCGCCAAACTGGCCCAGAGCACCAGCCACTACCAGCAGCTCGCCGCGGCCGTCGACCCGGCGCTCGCCCAGCGGATCATGACGTACGACCTCAAGGGGGTCGGCAGCAAGCACCGCTACCGGCGCGACTACCCGGGCGGCGACCTGGCGGGCACCCTGCTGGGCTTCGTCGGCACCGACGGCACCGGGCTGGCCGGGCTGGAGAGCACCTACGACAAGCTGCTCGCGGGCCGCGACGGCGAGCAGATCATCGAGACGGGCGCCATGGGGCAGCGCATCCCGATGACCCGCAGCACCGTCCGGGCGCCCGTCGAGGGCAGGGACCTGCGGCTCACCATCGACCGCGACGTCCAGTGGGCCGCGCAGAAGGCGATCGGCGAGCAGGTCGAGGCGACCGGGGCGCGCACCGGCAGCGCCATCGTGATGGACACCCGGACCGGCCGGGTGATCGCCATGGCCAACGCGCCCGAGCTCGACCTGAAGAACTGGATGAACTCGCCCGGCGCCGACCGGGTCAACCGGTCGGTCACGGACGTGTTCGAGCCGGGCAGCACCAACAAGGTCATCACCGCCGCGGCGGCCCTGGAATCGGGAGCCGTGCGGCCGGACAGCCTGTTCACGGTCGACGACGAGATCAGGTGCGCCGACCGGGTGCTGAAGGACTCCCACCCGCACCCCACCGAGCGCCTGACCTTCTCCGGCATCGTGGCGACCTCCAGCAACGTGGGCACGATCCTCGCCACCCAGAAGATCGGCGACGAGAAGCTCCACTCGATGCTCCAGCGCTTCGGGTTCGGCACGAAGCCCGGCACCGGGCTGCCGGGGGAGGAGGCCGGGCTCCTGCCCGACTGGAAGAGCTGGTCGGGCAGCCAGCGCTGCACGATCGCGTACGGCCAGGGGGTCTCGGTGACGGCGCTCCAGACGGCCAGCGTCTACCAGACCATCGCCAACGGCGGGGTGCGCGTCACCCCGCAGATCGTGGCCGGCACCACCGGGGAGAACGGCGTGTTCACGCCGTCCCCGCCGGGCAAGCAGACCCGGGTGGTCGGCGAGCGCACCGCGCGGGAGGTCGCCACCATGCTGGAGGCCGCCGTGAGCGAGCAGGGCACCGGGAACCTCGCCGCGATCGACGGCTACCGGGTGGCGGGCAAGACGGGTACCGCGATGCGCTACGACACCAGATGTCAGGGCTACTGCGGATACACCGCGACATTTGTTGGTTTCGCCCCCGCGGACAAGCCCCGGCTGGTCGTCCTGGCGGTCCTCCAGGACCCCCAGGAGGGCTACTACGGCGGGGAGATCGCCGCCCCGGTCTTCAAGAAGGTGATGACGTTCGCGTTGAAGAGCGGGAAGATCCCGCCGACCGGAACCAAGCCGTCCCCGGTGCGGATACGCGCCGGAGAGTGACGAGTGAAGGTACGCTCTCGCCGTGCATCCCCCGTCGTCAATGCGACCCTCAACCAGTTCACCCCGTCCGCTCTCGGGGCTGGCGAGCCTCATCGGCGCGCCCTCGGGCACGTCGCGCGCTCCGCTGGCCGCGGTGTCCGGGATCACCATCGACTCGCGCCAGGTGTGCCGGGGAGATCTCTACGTCGCGCTGCCGGGGGCCACGGCCCACGGGGCCGACTTCTCCGCCCAGGCCCTCGCCGCGGGTGCCAGCGCGATCCTGACCGACGAGGCGGGCAGGCGGGCCGCGGTCGCGACCGGCCTTCCCGTCCTCGTCGTGCCCGATCCGCGCGCCCTGCTCGGGCAGGTCTCCGCCTGGGTGTACGGCAACCCGGTGGCCGACGTGATGGTCGTCGGGGTCACCGGCACCAGCGGCAAGTCCACCGTCACCTTCATGCTGGAGGCCGGGCTGCGGGCCGCGGGGCACACCCCCGGGCTCGTCGGGGGCGTGGAGATCCACGTCGGTGAGCTGCGCTTCACCCCGAAGCTCACCACGCCGGAGGCCAGCGACCTGCAGGCCCTGTTCGCCCTGATGCGCGAGCGGGGCGTCACCGCCGCGGCCATGGAGGTCTCCAGCCACGCGCTGGCGCTCGGCCGGGTCGACGGGGTGTTCTACGACGTGGCGCTGTTCACCAACCTGTCCCAGGACCACCTCGACTTCCACCGCGACCTCGACGACTACTTCGCGACGAAGGCCCGGTTGTTCACCCCCGAGATGAGCCGCGTGGGGGTGGTCAACATCGACGACGCCCACGGGCGGGAGCTCCGCGGCATCGCGAAGATCCCGATGACCACCTTCTCCGCCGAGGGCGCCATCGAGGCCGACTGGCGGGCCGTGGACGTGCGCCTGGGACCCGAGGGCAGCACCTTCACGGTCGTGGGCCCCGGAGGCGTCGAGGAGGCCGCGTCGGTCGCGCTGCCCGGGCCCTTCAACGTGGCCAACGCCCTGGGCGCGATCGTCGCGCTGGTGGAGGCGGGTGTGCCGCTGCGGGCCGCCGTGGCGGGCGTCGGTACGCTGGCGGGGGTTCCCGGCCGGATGGAGCGGGTCCCCGGCGGCGAGGACTTCCAGGCCATCGTCGACTACTCGCACAAGCCCGGCGCGGTCGAGTCGGTCCTGCGCTCGCTGCGCGAGGTCACCGAGGGCAGGCTCATCGTCGTGCTCGGCTGCGGAGGTGACCGTGACCGTGGTAAACGCCCAATGATGGGAGAAGCCGCCGCAAGGTTGGCAGATGTGGCTATTCTCACCAGCGACAACCCCCGCTCCGAGGACCCCCTGCGGATCCTCGCGGAGATGATGGACGGAGTTCTCGGCGTGTCCCAGGACGGGCGCGCACATGTGATCATTGAGCCGGACCGCGCCGCGGCCATCGACCTGGCCATCGGCCGGGCGGGTCTCGGTGACGTCGTCGTCGTGGCCGGCAAGGGCCACGAGCAGGGCCAGTACGTCGGCGACCAGGTGCTTCCTTTCGACGACAGGCAGGTCGTGGCCGACGCGATCGTCAGGCGCAGGAACCGCACCGGGCGCCGAAGCACGTATGGAGAGTAGGGAAGACGCATCATGATCCCGTTGCCGCTGGCCAGGATCGCCGAGATCACCTCGGGGGCCCTCGCGGGCATGGCCGACCCACGCGCGGTGGTGCGCGGCCCGGTCGTCACCGACTCCCGCGCCGTCGAACCGGGGTCGCTGTTCGTCGCGATCAAGGGCGAACGGGTCGACGGGCACGACTTCGCCGCCCAGGCCGTCGCGGCCGGGGCGGTCGCCGTGCTGGCCTCCCGGCCCGTCGACGCCCCCGCCGTCATCGTCGGCGACACCGTGGCCGCCATGACGGCCCTGGCCACCGCGGTCTGCGCGGCCCTGCCGGCGACCACGGTCATCGGCCTCACCGGCTCCGCGGGCAAGACCACCACCAAGGACCTGCTGGCCAGGCTCACCGCCAGGATCGGCCCGACGGTCGCCACGGCCGGCTCGTTCAACAACGAGATCGGCCACCCGCTGACCGTCCTGAAGTCCGGCGAGGACACCCGCTACCTGGTGCTGGAGCTCGGCGCGAGGAACGCGGGGCACATCGCGCACCTGACCCGCGTCGCCCCGCCGACGATCGGCGTGGTCCTCAACGTCGGCACCGCCCACCTGGGCGTCTTCGGCGGCAAGGAGGAGATCGCCAGGGCCAAGGGCGAGCTGGTCGAGGCGCTGCCCGCCGAGGGCGTGGCCGTGCTCAACGCCGACGACCCGTTGGTGGCCGCGATGGCCGGGCGCACCGGCGCCCGCGTCACCTGGTACGGCCGGGCCGAGGGCGCGACCGTGCGGGCCGAGAACGTGACCGTCGACGAGCGCGGACGTGCCTCCTTCACGCTGCGCACCCCCTCGGGCGCCGCCCCGGTGGCCTTGCGCCTGTACGGCGAGCACGCGGTGGAGAACGCGCTGGCCGCCGCCGCGGCCGCCTACGAGCTCGGCCTTCCGGTCGCCACCATCGCCGAGGAGCTGTCGGAGGCCGAGCCCCGCAGCCGCTGGCGGATGGAGGTCACCGACCGCGCGGACGGCGTGACCGTGATCAACGACGCCTACAACGCCAACCCCGACTCCATGCGGGCCGCCTTCGGCACCCTGGCCGCGCTCGCGGGCGACCGCCGCCGCTTCGCGGTCATCGCCGCCCTGCGCGAGCTGGGTGACGAGAGCGTCGCGCTCAACGAGGGCCTGGGGCGCCTGGCCGGGGGCGCGGGCCTGGCGGGCCTGTTCGTCGTCGGCCCCGACGCCGACCCGGTCCTGGCCGGGGCCAGGGCCGCCGTACGGGCCGCGCGGGAGGCCGCGGGGCCCGTACCGGCCGGTGTCCCCGCCGCCCCCCTCGCGCACGCCGGAGCGGTCTCGCACGCGGTCGCCCCGCACGGGGAGCCGCCGGGCGGCGCGGGCGAACCGCCGGGCACCGGCACGGCCGGCCGTCTCGCGCCCGTCGCCGCGTTCGGCGAGACCGCCGAGGCCGCCGAGAACGCTGCGGACGCTGCGGACGCCCAGGACGCCGCGGCCGGCGGCGGGGTTCCGGTCGCCACCCGGGTCTCGCACGCCGCCGACGCGGCCCAGGCGGGCGCGGAGCTGTCGGCGATGCTGGCACCTGGCGACGTCGTACTGGTCAAGGGACCGCGCGCCGCGGGCCTCGAACGCGTGGCCGCGGCGCTGCTCGGAGGTGACCGCCGATGAGGGAGATCCTCGTCGCGGCCGCGGTCAGCCTGCTGCTGTCCATGCTGGGCACGCCGCTGGCGATCCGCCTGTTCTCCCGGCGCGGCTACGGGCAGAGCATCCGGGAGGAGGGACCCTCCGGCCACCACGACAAGCGCGGCACCCCCACCATGGGCGGCACCGTGATCGTGATCGCCGCGCTGGTCGGCTTCGCCTGCGCCCACCTGTACAGCTTCACGCCCCCCACGGTCTCCGCCGTCCTCGTGCTGTTCCTGATGACGGGACTGGGCGCGGTCGGCTTCCTCGACGACTTCATCAAGATCTACAAGCAGCGCAGCCTCGGGCTGCGGAGCGGTGCCAAGGCGCTGGGCCAGCTCATCGTCGGCGCGGTCTTCGCGGTCCTGGTGACCCGTTTCCCCAACGCCTACCTGATCACCCCGGCCGAGACGCGCCTGTCGTTCCTGAGGGACTTCGGCCCCTCCATCGGCCTGATCGGGTTCACCATCTGGGTGCTGATCATGATCGTCGGCTTCTCCAACGCGGTGAACCTCACCGACGGCCTCGACGGCCTGGCCAGCGGCGCCACCGGTGTGGTGCTGGCCTCGTACGTGCTGATCGGCAACTGGCAGCTGCGCAACAGCTGCACCACCCAGCTCGGCCCCAACTGCTACTGGGTCCGCGACCCGCTGGACCTGGCCGTGGTCGCCGCCGCGGTGCTCGGCGCGCTCGTCGGGTTCCTGTGGTGGAACGCCCCGCCCGCGAAGATCTTCATGGGTGACACCGGCTCGCTGGCCCTGGGCGGCGTGCTCGCCGGGCTGGCCATCACCACCAGGACCCAGCTGCTGCTGATCATCCTCGCCGGGATGTGCGTGCTCATCACCATGTCGGTGATCATTCAGGTCGGCTTCTTCAAGATGACCGGGAAACGGGTCTTCAGGATGGCCCCCCTCCAGCACCACTTCGAGCTGAAGGGCTGGGCGGAGACGACCATCGTGGTCCGCTTCTGGCTGATCGCCGCCCTGTGCACCGCCGCCGGGATGGGGATCTTCTACGTGGAATGGATGCCCAGGCTGTGAGCGAGCGGACGAGGCGGGCGAGCGCGGCCGGGGAGGGCGCGTGATCTGCGTAGCGGGGCTGGGGGTCTCGGGCACCGCCGTGGCCCGCACGATGGCCGGGCGCGGCGAGAAGGTCGTCGTCCTGGAGGGCCGGGACGGAGAGCGGGCCAGGGCGATCGCCGGTGAACTGGCCGCGCTCGGCGTCGAGGTCCGCTTCGGCGAGCCCGCCGAACCTCCCGAGAGCACCTCCCTGATCGTCACCACCGGCTGGCCGCCGCACCACCCGCTGCTCGCCGCCGCCGCGGCGGCCGGCATCGAGGTGATCGGCGAGGTCGAGCTGGCCTGGCGGATCCGCCCCGAGGGCGCCGCCCCCTGGCTCGCGCTGACAGGCACCAACGGCAAGACCACCGCGGTGCGCATGCTCACCTCGATGCTCCTGGCCGCGGGCCACCGGGCGCTCGCCGTCGGCAACGTCGGCACCCCGGTGGTGGAGGCCGTCACCGGGCCCTCGGACGTGCTGGCGGTGGAGCTGTCCAGCTTCCAGCTGCACCGCGCGCCGGGCATCGCCCCGTACGCGGCCGCGGTGCTCAACGTGGCGCCCGACCACCTCGACTGGCACGGCTCCATGGAGGAGTACGCCCGCGTCAAGGGGGAGATCTTCGCCAGGGCCGGGACGGTCGTGCACAACGCCGACGACGAGTGGGCGGCCCGTCTCGCCGCGCCGTACGAGGACGCGGCGCGCGCGGCCGGGCGCGGCGGCGCGGTGCGGAGCGTGGGCTTCACCCTCGGGGTGCCCCGGCCCGGCCAGCTGGGCGTGGTCGAGGACCTGCTGGTGGACCGGGCGTTCGTGGCCGAGCCGGAGAGCAACGCCGAGGAGCTCGCCTCGCTCGCCGACGTCCGCCCGTTCGCCCCGCACAACGTGGCCAACGCGCTCGCCGCCGCGGCCCTGGCCAGGGCCTACGGGGTGCCCGCCGCCGCCGTACGCCAGGGGCTGCTGGACTTCGTGCCCGACCCCCACCGGATCGCGCACGTGGCCAGGGTCGCCGAGGTCGACTACGTGGACGACTCCAAGGCCACCAACCCGCACGCCGCCGCCGCCTCGCTGGCCGCCTACCCGTCGGTCGTCTGGGTCGCCGGAGGGCAGCTCAAGGGCGCCGACGTCGGCGAGCTGGTGCGCCGTGCCGCGCCCCGCCTGCGCGGCGCGGTGCTCCTGGGCGCCGACCGCGAGCGAATTCGCGAGGCTCTGGCGCGACACGCCGGGAATGTTCCGGTGGTGGAGGTCGCGGGGCAAGACACTGGGGTCATGGACCGTGTCGTCACCGAAGCCGCCAGGCTCGCCGCCCCCGGAGACACCGTGCTGCTGGCCCCGGCCGGCGCCTCTCTGGACATGTTCGCCGGTTACCCCGCCCGAGGGGAGGCGTTCGCCCGGGCCGTGCACCGTCTCGCCGAGGGGCACGACGGGGGAGCGGCGTGAGCGCGACCACCCACGAAGGCGCGCCCGCCCACAAGGGAACGCCCGCCCACAAGGGAACGCCCGCCCACAAGGGTGCGCCCGCCCGGGAAGGCGTGCCCGCCCGGGAGGGCGCGCCCGCGCGCCCCGATGGGTTCCGCGAGCACCTGCTCGCCTTCCGCGAGCTGCTGAACCGGCCGCTGACCTCGTACTACCTGATCCTGGGGTGCAGCGCCCTGCTGCTCACCCTCGGCCTGATGATGGTGCTGTCGGCCTCCAGCATCGAGGCGCTGCAGGAGATGGGCGACCCCTTCTACTGGTTCTTCAAGCAGTCGATCTCGGCCGCGCTCGGCCTCCCGCTGATGTGGATCTGCGCGCAGCTGCCGCCGAGGTTCTTCAGGCTCGCCGGATACCCGCTGATGGCGCTGGCGATCCTCGGGCTGGTGCTGGTGCTGTTCGTCGGCACCTCCCAGCTCGGCGCCCAGCGGTGGATCGACCTCGGGCCCATCTACCTGCAGCCGTCCGAGCCCGCCAAGCTCGGGCTGATGCTCTGGGGCGCCGACCTGCTGGCACGCAAGGCGCGCAACGGCCTGATCGAGTGGCGCAGCCTGTTCATCCCGCTGATGCCGGGCACCGCCATCCTGGCCGTCATGGTCATGCTGGGCAGCGACCTCGGCACCACGCTGGTACTGATGATGATCTTCCTGTCGCTGCTGTGGGTGGTGGGGGCGCCGCTGAAGCTGTTCGGCGGGATCCTCGCGGTGGCCGTGCTCGCGACCATCGTCATGATCAGTACGGAGGGGTACCGCTCGGAGCGGATCACCGGGTGGCTCGACCCGTGGGGCAACGCCCAGGGCTCGGGCTTCCAGGCCGTGCAGGGACAGATCGCCATCGGCAGCGGCGGCTGGTTCGGGCTGGGCCTGGGCTCCAGCAGGCAGAAGTGGAGCTGGATCCCGCACGCCGAGAGCGACTTCATCTTCTCCATCCTCGGCGAGGAGCTCGGCCTGATGGGCACGCTCGTCGTGGTGGCCCTGTTCGGGCTGCTGGGCTACGCGGGACTGCGGGTGGCGACCAGGGTCAAGGACCCGTTCGTCAGGCTCGCCTCCGCCGCCGCGGTCGCCTGGATCGCGGGCCAGGCGATCGTCAACATCGGCGCGGTCATCGGCGTGCTGCCCATCACCGGCATCCCGTTGCCGCTGGTCTCCTACGGTGGATCGGCGCTGCTGCCCACCCTCGCCGCCCTCGGCATGCTCCTGTCGTTCGCCAAGCACGAGCCCGGCGCCCGCGAGGCTCTCGCGGCCCATGGCCCCGGACCGGTGGCGCGGGGCCTAAGCTGGCTTGGCCTGGGTGGTCCGGCCGGAAAACGACGGCCGGGCCGCGGAAGACGATAAGCGAAAGGACCGACATGAGGGTGGTCCTCGCCGGTGGCGGGACGGCCGGTCATATCGAACCGGCGCTGGCTCTGGCCGACGCGTTGCGCCAACTCGACCCGAACATCGGGATCACCTGCCTCGGCACCGAGCGCGGTCTGGAGACCAGGCTGGTGCCCGCCCGGGGATACGACCTGCAACTGGTGCCCGCGGTGCCGCTGCCCCGCGCCCTGACGCCCCAGCTGCTGAGCGTGCCCGGCCGCCTGGCCGGCGCCATCAACGCGGCCGCCGGCATCATGGACCAGGTCCGGGCCGACGTCCTGGTCGGCTTCGGCGGCTACGTGGCGACCCCCGCCTACCTCGCGGCGCGGCGGCGCAACGTGCCGATCGTGGTGCACGAGGCCAACCCGCGCCCCGGCCTGGCCAACCGGCTGGGCGCGCGCCTCACCGAGCACGTGTTCACCGGGCACCCCGACACCCCGCTGAACCGCGCCGAGCACATCGGGATCCCGCTCCGCAGGGAGATCGTCAACCTGGACCGGCTGTCCATGGGCGACAAGGCCCGGTCCTGGTTCGGCCTGGAGGCCGACCTGCCCACGCTGCTGGTCACCGGCGGCTCCCAGGGGGCCCGCTCGCTCAACCGGGCGGCCCTGGCCGCCGCCCCCGCGCTGCGCAGGGCCGGGGTGCAGGTGCTGCACGTCATCGGCCCGAAGAACACCCTGGAGGAGGAGCCGCCGCCGGGCGACCCGCAGTACGTCGTGCTGCAGTACGTCGACCGGATGGACCTGGCCTACGCGGCGGCCGACTTCGCCCTGTGCCGCAGCGGCGCGATGACCTGCGCCGAGATGACGGCCGTGGGCCTGCCGGCCGCGTACATCCCGCTGCCGCACGGCAACGGCGAGCAGCGGCTCAACGCCACCCCGATTGTGCAGGGCGGCGGCGGCCTGATGATCGACGACGCGGAGCTGTCGGCGGAGTGGATCGTCCACAACGTGCTGCCCATCCTGTCCGACCCCGATCGCGTGGGCACCATGTCGGAGGCGGCCTCCAGGATGGGCAGGAAGGACGCCGACGTGACGCTGGCGCGCAGGGTGCTGCAGATCGCGGCGCGGGGGAGGGGCTGAATGGGCACGGAGGGATCACGGAGCGGATCCGGCGCGCCGGGCGCGAGGCCGGGGAAGACGGAAGACGGCCGGACGCGGCGCGGACGCGCCCGCGCGGCGAACGAGGAGAAGTGAGCGGCCGATGAGCCTGGTCAAGCTGGTGGATCCGGTCGCGGCCGGCGACCTGGGACGGGTCCATTTCATCGGGATCGGCGGTTCCGGGATGTCCGGGATCGCGCGCATCCTGCTCAAGCGGGGCGTGCCGGTCTCCGGCAGCGACGCGCGAGGCTCGGACATGGTGACGGAGCTGCGGGATCTGGGGGCGAGGGTCCACATCGGCCACGCCGCCTCGCACATCAAGCACGTCGACACCGTCGTGGTGTCCACCGCGATCCGCGACTCCAACCCCGAGCTGGGCGAGGCGCTGCGCCAGGGCCTGCGGGTCATCCCCAGGGCCGCGGCGCTCGCCTCCGTGATGGCGGGCAAGACCGGTGTCGCGCTGGCCGGCACCCACGGCAAGACCACCACGACCTCGATGCTCACCGTGGCGCTGCAGAAGTGCGGCATCGACCCCTCGTACTGCGTGGGCGGGCAGCTGGTGACGACGGGCCTGGGCGCCGACGAGGGTTCGGGCGAGGTGTTCGTCGCCGAGGCCGACGAGAGCGACGGCTCCTTCCTGATGCTCGCCCCCGACATCGCCGTGGTGACCAACGTCGAACCCGACCACCTGGACAACTACGGCGACCCGCGCGCGGTCCACGACAGCTTCGCCAGGTTCGTCGAGCGCGTCACCGGCACCATGGTCGTCTGCGCCGACGACCCCGGCTCCGCCGCGCTGATCCCGATCGCCCGCGCCCGCGGCCTGAAGGTGATCACGTACGGTGAGGCGGAGGACGCCGACCTGCGGGTGAGCGGGATCGTCCCCGAGGGGCTGGGCATCACCTTCACGATCGCGGGACGCGGGGAGGTCAGGCTCGCGGTGCCGGGCCGCCACAACGCGCTCAACGCCGCCTCCGCCATCGCCGTGGCGGGTGAGCTGGGCGTCTCCTTCGACGAGATCCGCGACGGCCTGGCGGCCTTCACCGGTGCCAAGCGCCGCTTCGAGGCGAAGGGGGAGGCGGGCGGGGTGGCGGTCTTCGACAGCTACGCCCACCACCCGACCGAGCTCGCCGCCGACCTGCGCGCGGCACGGGACGTGGTGGCGTCCTTCTCCGGCGACGGCAGGGTCATCGCGGTCTTCCAGCCGCACCTGTACTCGCGCACGAGGTTCTTCGCCGACGAGTTCGGCGCCGCGCTCGGGCTGGCCGACGAGGCCATCGTCCTGGACGTCTACGGGGCCCGCGAGGACCCCGAGCCCGGCGTGTCGGGCGCACTGGTGGCGGGCAAGGTGCCGCTGCCCGCGGAGCGGGTGGCCTACGCCCCCCACCGCGACAGCGTGCCGGCCCTGGTGGCGGGCCGGGCCAGGCCCGGCGACATCGTCCTGACCATGGGCGCGGGCGACGTGACGGAGCTGGGCCCCAGGATCGTGGCGGAGCTGGCCGCGCGGTGACCCACGTCGGCGGGCGCGGGTCGCCGGAGGGGGAGTGGCGATGAACGGGGTCTGGCGGTCGGCCTTCCTGGCCCTGCTCACCGTGGGGGTGGTGGGCATCGCCGCGTGGCTGGTGTTCTTCTCCCCGGTGCTCGGGGTGCGGGACATCCAGGTGGCCGGCAACGCGGGCCTGTCCGCCGAGCAGATCCGGCGGGCGGCGGAGGTGGCCGCGGACACGCCCCTGGCCACCGTCGACGTGGCCGAGGTCGAGGGCAGGGTCGGCAGGATCCCGCAGGTCGAGTCGGTGACGGTCAGCCGCGGCTGGCCGGGCACCCTGCGGGTGGAGGTCGTGGAGCGCGAGCCGGTCGCGGTGGTACCGGTCGGTGAGAGGTCCGCGCTGATGGACCGCCACGGGGTGGTCACCGAGGTCAAGGACGTCGCGCCCCCGGCGCTGCCGGTGCTGCGGGTCTCGCGCCCCGGCCCGGCGGATCCGGCGACCGCGGCGGCGCTCACCGTCATCACCGCGCTGCCGGAGAATCTCGCCCGCAAGGTCGCGGAGGTGCTCGCGCCGTCGGCGGAGACGGTCTCGCTGCGCCTCAAGGACGGCCGCGCGATCGTGTGGGGCGGCGGTGACCGTCCCGCCGACAAGGCGCGGATCCTTGTTACGCTGCTCAAGCGCCCGGCCGACACCTATGACGTCAGTTCGCCTGACGTCGTGACGGTCAGGTGATCTCATCGGATGGCGGGCGTTCCCGGAGCGTTCCCGGAAAAGGGCGGCCCGCGACACGCTGAACGCGCTGCGGCGCGGTTAGTTGACCCGCCAGGAGCGCAACTCCTACTGTCCGTATCACTCCTCAGGTTGACATAAAGCTAAATCTCAACTTGAGGGTGAGGGTTTTGGAAACGACGGCACGGGCCCCGTGCCGCATGAAATTGCAAGTCAACGAGCGGAAAGGCCCCTCGTCGTGGCAGCACCGCAGAACTACCTCGCGGTCATCAAGGTTGTAGGAATCGGCGGAGGCGGAGTCAACGCCGTCAACCGGATGATCGAGGAGGGACTCAAGGGCGTCGAGTTCATCGCCATCAATACCGACGCCCAGGCGCTGCTGATGAGTGACGCCGACGTCAAGCTCGACGTCGGGCGCGAACTCACCCGCGGCCTCGGCGCGGGAGCCAACCCCGAAGTCGGGCGCAAGGCGGCCGAGGACCACCGCGAGGAGATCGAGGAGGTCCTCAAGGGGGCCGACATGGTTTTCGTCACGGCCGGTGAGGGTGGCGGCACGGGCACCGGCGGCGCCCCGGTGGTGGCCAACATCGCCCGTACGCTGGGCGCGCTGACCATCGGTGTGGTGACCCGGCCCTTCAGCTTCGAGGGGCGGCGCAGGGCGATGCAGGCCGACGCCGGCATCGAGACCCTCCGCGAGGAGGTCGACACCCTCATCGTGATCCCGAACGACCGGCTGCTGTCGATCTCCGACCGGCAGGTGAGCGTGCTGGACGCCTTCAAGGCGGCCGACCAGGTGCTGCTCTCCGGTGTCCAGGGCATCACCGACCTGATCACCACGCCCGGCCTGATCAACCTCGACTTCGCCGACGTGAAGTCGGTCATGTCCGGGGCGGGCTCCGCCCTGATGGGCATCGGCCACGCCCGCGGCGACGACCGCTCGGTCGCGGCGGCCGAGATGGCCGTCTCCAGCCCGCTGCTGGAGGCCAGCATCGACGGCGCGCACGGCGTGCTGCTGTCGATCGCCGGCGGCTCCGACCTCGGCCTGTTCGAGATCAACGAGGCGGCCCAGCTCGTCTCCACCGCCGCCGCGCCGGACGCCAACATCATCTTCGGTACGGTCATCGACGACGCCCTCGGCGACGAGGTGCGCGTCACCGTGATCGCGGCCGGGTTCGACGAGCCCGCTCCCGAGCCCAAGCCGCTCGCGCAGCCGGCCGCGCGCCCGCAGTCCGTCTCGCGCCCGGCCCAGCCGCCCTCGGCGACCCCTCAGGTCCGCCCGCTGGCGCCCACGGTCAAGGCCGAGCCCCGTCCCGAGCCCCGTCCCGAGCCCAGGGTGGAGCACGCGCCGCCCGCGCCGATGCGGCCGGTCTCCAGCCCGCAGTCCGCCCCGGCGGAGCCGGCGCCCCAGCCGCAGCAGATCTACCCGGTCCAGCAGGCGCAGTCCTCGGCGGAGCACGCCGAGCCGCACCGCGTGGAGGAGCCGCACTCCCCGCCGTTGTCGATCCCGCGCCCGGCTCCCGAGCCCTCGCAGCCGACGCCGATCTCCGCCAGGGCCACCGACCCCGCCCGGCGCCGGCCGGTGATCTTCGAGGAGCAGGAAGAGGAACTGGACGTCCCCGACTTCCTGAAGTGACATCTCTCACGGTGGGGGCGGTGCCGGACCGCCCGGCCGTGCCGGGAAGAATGGGCTCTGCCGGTTTGCCAGTGTCCGAGCGGCGGAGATGTGACGGAAACAACACGACGTGACGAGATCGCGGCCGGGCTGGCCCGGGTCGAAGCGGAGATCGCCGAAGCCTGCCGGGCCGCCGGCCGTCGCCGTGAGGAGCTGACCCTCATCGCGGTGAGCAAGACCTACCCCGCCTCCGACGTGCGGTTCCTTGCCGAACTCGGGATCACCGACGTCGGGGAGAACCGCGACCAGGAGGCCTCCGCCAAGGCGCGCGAATGCGCCGGGCTCGGTCTCCGCTGGCACTTCGTCGGCCAGTTGCAGACCAACAAGGTCCGCTCGGTGGTCGGCTACGCGGACGTCGTCCACTCGGTCGACCGCCCGCGCCTGGTCACCGCGCTGAGCAGGGAGGCCCTCGCGGTGGGACGCCCGGTCACCTGCCTGGTGCAGGTCGCGCTCGACGGCGATCCCGGCCGGGGCGGGGCGAGGCCCGGGGAGGTGGAGGCACTGGCCGATACCGTCGCCGCGGCGGAGGGGCTGGAGCTGGGCGGGGTGATGGCGGTCGCGCCGCTGGGCGAGGAGGCGGGCGCGGCGTTCGCGAGGCTGAGGGAGATCGCGCGGTCGGTCCAGAAGACCCACCCGGGCGCCGATGTCATCTCGGCGGGAATGAGCGGGGACATGTCCCAGGCTATCGCCAACGGCGCGACACACCTGCGTGTTGGTACGGCGTTGCTCGGTCGCAGGAAGCCCTTCGTCAGGTAATGTCCCTTCAAGTGGGCCTTGGCGTCCGCGTATCCGGACAGCGGTCGAACGGTGGTGAGCTCAAGGCGGTCGGGCTGGCCCCTCGGGCACATCTGAAGTAAGACGGAGGAAGAAGTAGCGATGGCCGGCGCGATGCGCAAGATGGCGGTCTACCTCGGTCTTGTTGAGGACGACCGCTACGAGAGATACGACAGCTACCCCGACGACGAGTACGAGGAGTTCGACGACGCGCGCCGCGAGGGCGACGAACGCCCTGGCACGGTCCACGACCTCCAGGACGACACCGATCCCGGCGTGCCCGCTCCGAGGCCCGCGACGGCCCTCCTGGAGCGCCGTACGACCGATCTGGCGCGCATCACCACGCTTCACCCTCGTACGTACAACGAGGCGCGGACCATCGGCGAGCACTTCCGTGACGGCACCCCCGTCATCATGAACCTGACCGAGATGGTTGACAGCGACGCCAAGCGGCTCGTCGATTTCGCGGCAGGTCTTGTCTTTGGCCTACACGGCAGCATCGAACGTGTTACCAACAAGGTGTTCCTGTTGTCCCCAGCCAATGTCGAGGTGACCGCCGAGGACAAGGCCCGAATCGCGGAACGCGGATTCTTCAACCAGAGCTAGAGTTCCACCATGAACAGTGACCGGCCCGACAGGTCCCGACGGGACAGAGGACGGCAGAGCGGAGTGGAGGCGGGTACGGACCGTGGGGATCGTTAGCGGGACCTTGGTCTTCATCCTGTCCATCTATCTCATCCTGCTGATCGGCAGAATGATCTTCGAGACGGTGCAGGCGTTCGCACGTCAGTGGCGCCCCACCGGCATCGTCCTGGTGCTGGCGGAAGCCGTGTACACGGTGACCGATCCACCTCTCAAGTTCCTCCGCCGTTTCATTCCACCACTCCGGTTGGGTACGGTGGCCTTTGACCTAAGCTTCACAGTGCTGTTCATTGTGGTCTTGGTCTTGATCCAACTCGTGTCCGCGCTTCGTTGATCGGGTACCGTCCCCCCGGACAGACTCCAAGCGCGCCAAGGAGACCGAAATGCCGCTGACGCCCGCCGACGTGCGGAACAAGCAATTCAGTACGACCCGCCTTCGGCCGGGTTACGACGAGGAAGAGGTAGACGCCTTCCTCGATGAGGTCGAGTCCGAGTTGGACCGTCTCATTCAGGAGAACGAGGAGCTCCGCGCCAAGCTGGCGGAGTGCCTGCGGGGCAAGGTCCCCGGCGGTATGGGCATGGCCATGGCGCCCGCCCCCATCGCCGAGCCCAAGCCCGAGATGATGATGCAGCAGCCGGAGCCGATGCGCGCTCCCGAGCCGGTGCAGCATCAGCAGCCCGTTCCCGTCGGAATGGGAATGCCTCCGGCCGAGGACAACATGGACACCGCGGCCCGGGTGCTCGCCCTCGCGCAGCAGACCGCCGACCAGGCCATCGCCGACGCCCGCCGGGAGGCGGACGAGACGGTGACCCGGGCGCGCCGCGAGGCCGACGACATCCTCGGCAAGGCACGTCGCCAGGCCGAGCAGGTCATCGGTGACGCACGTGCCCGAGCGGAGACGCTGGAGCGCGACGCGCAGGAGCGGCACCGTCAGGCCATGGGCTCCCTGGTGCAGACCCGCGACGAGCTCGAGCGCAAGGTCGAGGAGCTTCGCAGCTTCGAGCGCGAGTATCGCAGCCGTCTGAAGCTGTACCTGGAGAACCAGCTTGCCGAGCTGAACGTGGCTGCCGAGGGCAGCGGCGGGTTCCCGATCGTGAGCGGGCCTCCGGCCATGTCCCACGCGGTGCCTCAGGGCGGTCAGCCGACCCTCCAGAGCGCGCCCAACCCGTTCGGCGGCGACCCCTCGCAGCATTCTGGCGCCTTCCAGGGCGTTGACGGTCCTCACAACGACCGCCGCTAAGGTGTCGGGTCATCCCCTTGACCCGCATCCGGGAGTCTCTCTGTGATCCTCATCAGCGCCGGTTTGGTACTCACGGCCATCGTCCTGCTCATCGCGGGGTTCGTGTTGGCCAAGCCGTTCCTGGTCATATGGTCGATCGCGGTCAGCATGCTGTCCGCAGTCTTCCTGGTGATCGGGGCGTTGTTGCGCCGCCACGAGTTGTTCCCCGGCGGGGACGCCGGGGCCTCTCAGCCCCTTCCCCCGAAGGGACCGATGCCGGCCGGGCCGCTCCCCGCGCCGCACGGTATGCCGGGCCACCCGCACGGCATGCAGCCCCAGATGCCGAACCAGCCTTCCGCACCGCAGCAGATGATGGTGCGGCACGGGATGCCGCAGGTGCCCGCCGCTCCGACCCAGCCGCGACGCGGCCCGGTGGCCGGGCCGGCCACCGCCGCCGCGGCGAGGCGGGGCGCCCTGGACCCCGAGGCGATCGTGCTGGTCATCCCCGGCCGCAAGCGTTACCACGTCGCGGGATGCCGCCAGCTGGCCGGCAGGGATCATGAGGAGCTCACCTACGAGGAAGCGCGGGAGGAGGGCTTCACGCCCTGCACCACGTGCCTGCCCGCCGACGCCGGCTCCGGGCCCCAGCAGCGGGAGACCTCGCCCGGGGCACGCAAGCCCGAAGCGCCGCTGAACGTCTCCCACGAGTCCGGCTCCCTCGGCGACGCTCGCGAGCCGGGCCCGCAGGAGGCCACCGCCCGCTTCACCTCCCCGTACCGTCCCGTGCAACCCCCCGTGCAGCCCACGGCCCCGTCCGGCGGGCAGCAGGCCCCCGGAGCGCGGCCCGAGTCCCAGCGGCCCGAACACCGACGGCCCGACCACCAGCGGTCCGAATCTCAGCGGTCCGAGTCGCAGCGGCCTGAAGCTCAGCGGTCCGAATCTCAGCGGTCCGAGTCGCAGCGGCCTGAAGCTCAGCGGTCCGAACCTCAGCGGTCCGAGTCGCAGCGGCCCGGGAGCGATGCCACGCAGGCCCGCTTCGAGGCTGCGCAGACCATGAGCGAGTCTCCGGCGTCTCCGGTCTCTCCGGCGTCCTCGACGTCTCCGGCCGCCGGACGCGACGCCGCACCCGCCGGGCCGGAAACCTCCGCGACCGGGCGCGAGAGCACCGCGTCCCGCCAGGAGACCGTGTCCCGGCAGGAGATCCAGCGCTCCCCGCAGGAGCCCGTCGTCCCGGTCGCCCGGCCCTACGTCCAGTCTCCCGAGCCGCAGGGGCGGCCTCAGGAGGCCGCGAGCTCCCCGGCCCGCCCGGCGGAGCAGCCGACCCGCCCGGCGATCCGGCTGCCGAAGGTCCCCGAGATCCCGCACGCCGCGTCCGAGGCCACCAGCTGGTTCAGCCGCGACGTGGTCGCGCAGGCCTCCGGACAGGAGAGCGCGGAGACCTCCGCGAAGACCGACTCCGCGAAGGCCGGGTCCAGGACCGCCGCGTCCGGCCCGGACCGGCCCGCCGAGACCGAGCCCGCCGTCTCCGGCTCCTCCGGGACGCCCGCCACGGCCGCGAGCCGGGCCGAGGCGCCCGAGTCCGAGCCCGACGAGCCGGGCACTGCCGGGGTCGCGTCCGCGAAGCCCGGATCCACCGGGTCCGGGCACGCCGAGGCCGAACCCGCCGGGCCCGCCAAGACCGGGCCCGTGAAGGCCGAGGCCGCAGAAAGCGGTCCGGCCGAGGCGGGGTCCGCCACCGCTGAGCCCGCGAAGCCCGAGACCGCCGGTGGGAAGACCCACGCCGGGGCCGTCTCCGGCGGCGAGGCCTCCACGGAGGCGGAAGCCGAAACCACGACCGCCGCCGGGCGGGAGGCGGCCGCCGAGGGGGGCGCCCCCGAACCGGTGGAGCCGGCCGAGACCGCACCCGGGCGCGCCGGGCGGCAGGTAGCGGCCGACTCCACCTCCGCGGAACCCGTTCCGGCCCCCGAGGCGGCTCCGGCCGGCGGGACGTCCGAGGCCACCGCGACCGGGGCACCCGCCACCGGTTCCTCCCGCGGTGACCGTGACGCCCGCGACGACCGTGACGCCTCCGATGACCGCGGCGACGACACCTTCCCCGGCGGTGTCCCCGCCGTCGAGGACCGGACGCGTCCCGCGCCCCAGGAGCGGGAGGAGGGCGGCGAGACGGTCACGGTCATCGTCGGCACCCTCCGCTTCCACGATTCCGACTGCCCCCTCGTCAAGGGCGCCAGCATCGGCGGCAGCGGCATCGAGACCATGCCCAGGGCCGAGGCCGAGAAGGCCGGGCTGAGCAACTGCCCGATCTGCCGGCAGAACCGCCGGACGTGAGCTGACCGGACCGGGCACCGGGCCGGTCACCTCAGGGCCATCCGTACCACCCGGGCATCGGGCCCGTCACCGTCGTGAACCAGGACGGCCGGGGTTCCCGGGAGACATTCCCGCGACCCCGGCCGTTTTCGATCTCACCGGCCTTCCCCGGCCGGCCTGAACGGGTCTGACCGGTCCTGACGGTCGGACCCGTTCGAACAACCGGTTCAGACCGTCGTCGTCGTGCGGCGGAGCTGGAAGGTCAGGCCCAGCTCGGCGTCGCTGTGGGCGGGGAGGTCGTCGGCGCCGCCCTCGGTGAGGGAGAGGGCGAGGACCTCGTCGGCCACCGCCTGACCCTGGGTCCGCAGAGCCTCGGCCAGGTCGGCGTCACCGGTGGACCACCACACGTCGATCCGGTCGGTGATCGACAGGCCGGTGGACTTGCGGGTGTCCTGGAGCAGGCGGATGACGTCGCGGATCAGGCCCGAGCGGCGCAGCTCGTCGGTGATGGTCAGGTCGAGGGCGACGGTCTCACCGGCGCCGGCCTCCACCGCCCAGCCGGACCTGGGCTGCTCGGTGACGATCACGTCGTCGGCGCCGAGCTCCACGGTGCCCAGCTCTCCCGCGTCCACCGAGACCGGCGAACCGGTACGGAGCGCGCGGGCGAGCTCGGCGGGGTCGGCGGCGGTGACGGCCGAGGCGACGAGCTTGGTCTGCGAGCCGAACCGCTTGCCCAGCGCCCGGAAGTTGGGCTTCACGGTGAAGGACACCAGGTCCGCCCCGATCCCGGACAGGTCCTCCAGGTCCTTCACGTTGAGCTCGTCGGCGATGAGCTCGCGCAGCTCCGGGGGGAGCGCGGCCCAGCCGGGGGCACCGACCAGGGCGCGGCCGAGCGGCTGGCGGGTCTTGACCCCGCTGGAGGCGCGGGCCGAGCGGCCCAGCTCCACCAGGCGGCGGACCAGCGCCATCCGCTCGGACAGCTCCGGGTCCAGCAGCTCGCCGTTGACCTCGGGCCAGGTGGCCAGGTGGACCGAGGAGGGGGCGTCCGCGTCGCGGAGCACGTCCCAGACGTAGTCGGTGGTGAACGGCACCACCGGTGCCATCAGCCGGGTGACGGTCTCCAGGCACTCGTACAGCGTGGCGAACGCCGCGGGGTCACCGGTCCAGAAGCGGCGCCGGGAACGTCGCACGTACCAGTTGGACAGGTCGTCGAGGAACTCGGCGAGGCGCCGCCCGACGCGGGCGGTGTCGAAGACGTCCAGCGACGAGGTGACCTCGGCCACGGTCCGGTGCAGCTCGGCGAGGGCCCACCGGTCGATCAGCGGGCGCTCGTCGTACGCGGGCGCCTCGGCGAGCCGGGACGGCGACCAGGACTCGGCGTTGGCGTACAGGGTGAAGAACGACGTGGTGTTCCAGTAGGTGAGCAGGACCTTGCGGACGATCTCCTCCAGGGCGCCGTGTCCCACCCTGCGGGCCGCCCACGGTGAGCCGGAGCAGGCCATGTACCAGCGCAGCGCGTCGGCGCCGTGCTGGTCCATCAGCGGCATCGGCTTGAGCACGTTGCCCAGGTGCTTGCTCATCTTGCGGCCGTCCTCGGCCAGGATGAGGCCGAGGCAGAGCACGTTCTCGTACGAGGACCTGCCGAAGACGAGCGTGCCGACCGCCATCAGCGAGTAGAACCAGCCGCGGGTCTGGTCGGTGGCCTCGCAGATGAACTGCGCCGGGTAGGCCTTGGCGAGCATCTCCTCGTTCAGGTACGGGGCGCCCCACTGGGCGAACGGCATCGAGCCGGAGTCGTACCAGGCGTCGATCACGTCGGGCACCCGGCGCGCCTCGTTGCCGCAGGTGGGGCAGGGCAGCGTGACGTCGTCCACGTAGGGGCGGTGCGGGTCGAGCGCGGAGACGTCCTGGCCGGACAGGCGGCCCAGCTCGTCCAGCGAGCCGACGCAGGTGACGTGCGACTCGTCGGCCGTGCAGATCCACAGGGGCAGCGGGGTGCCCCAGTAGCGCGAGCGCGACAGCGACCAGTCGACGTTGTTGCGCAGCCACTCGCCGAACCGGCCCCACTTGATCGTCTCGGGGTACCAGCTGGTCTTCTCGTTCTCGGCGAGGAGCTGGTCCTTGATCGCGGTGGTGCGGATGTACCAGGCGGGGAGGGCGTAGTAGAGCAGCGCGGTGTGGCAGCGCCAGCAGTGCGGGTAGCTGTGCTCGAAGTGGCTGCCCCGGTAGAGCAGGCCGCGCGTCCGCAGGTCGGCCGTGAGCCCCTCGTCGGCGTCCTTGAAGAACTGGCCGCCGACCTGGGGGACGCTGTCGAGGAACCGGCCGTCGGGGCCGATCGGGTTGACCACGGGAAGCCCGTACCGCTTGCAGGTCGTCATGTCGTCGGCGCCGAAGGCGGGCGCCTGGTGGACCAGGCCGGTGCCGTCCTCGGTGGTGACGTAGTAGCCGAGCACCACGTAGTGCGCGCCGGGGATGTCGACCAGGTCGAACGGGCGCGTGTAGGTGGTGTGCTCCAGGTCGGAGCCCTGGAAGGCGGCCAGCACCTCGGCGCCCTCGCCCAGCGCGGCGGCCAGCAGCGGCTCGGCCACCACCAGGACCTCGTCGGACCCGGCGGGGCGGGCCGCGACGTAGGTCACGTCGGGGTGCACGGCCACGGCGGTGTTGGAGACCAGGGTCCACGGGGTGGTGGTCCAGATCAGCAGCGAGGCGCCGAGGTCGGCGAGCGGTCCCGAGGTCGCGGGCATGCGGACGTAGACCGACGGGCTGGTGACGGTCTCGTAGCCGCCCGGCTGGCCCAGCTCGTGGTCGGACAGGCCGGTGCCGCAGCGGGGGCAGTACGGGGTGATGCGGAAGTCGCGGGACAGCAGGTCCTTGTCGAAGATGACCTTGAGCGACCACCAGACGGACTCCACGTAGGCCGGGTCCATCGTGCGGTAGGCCTGGGACAGGTCGATCCAGTACCCCATCCGCTCGGTCATCTCCTCGAAGGCGTCCACGTGCTTCAGCACGGACTCACGACACCTGTCGTTGAACTCGGCGATGCCGTAGGCCTCGATCTCCTTCTTGCCGGAGAGGCCGAGTTCCTTCTCGACGGCGACCTCGACGGGCAGCCCGTGGCAGTCCCAGCCCGCCTTGCGGGGCACGTTGAAGCCGCGCATCGACTTGTAGCGGGGGAAGAGGTCCTTGAAGACGCGGGCCTCGACGTGGTGGACGCCGGGCATGCCGTTGGCGGTGGGCGGACCCTCGTAGAAGACCCAGTTGGGACCGCCGGCGTTCTGCTCGACCGAACGCTCGAAGATCTTGCCGTCCCGCCACCGGTCGAGCACCTTGTGCTCGAGCGCGGGAAGATCGACCTGCGCGGGAAGAGAGCGGAAATAGGCGGACATGATGGGCTGGACCTCCACGCTGGAACCGGCTGTGGCGTGGAGGGACGAGGCCGTTGGGGCCCCGCGGTACCACCCTCCTTGACCTCGCGTGCGCGCGAGGCCCTCTTCCTTCGGTCTGCTGCCGGGTCTACTGGGCCGCCGCGGGCCTGGTGTCGGGTCGTCGCGGCCGTTCTTCCGGCGGCTCCGGGGTGATCGTGCCTTCGCGCCTCGCCCCGGGCTCGCACCGTCCCCGGGTCGCTCGTGCGAGGTGATGCGGAGGTTGCTGTCCCCATCAACGCCTTGCAGGCTCACACGATAACGCACCCGCCCCCCTGGAAGCTTCCCCATATTGAGGTCCGCTGGGCGGAATCAGGGGGAAGCGACCGGATGTTACGTGAGTGGTAAAGAATGCGGCGGGTCGTTTGCCGTTCTGTTATGGGAGACCTAAGCTGCCCGCACCGTTTACCACATTGGAGACGGTCCATCGAGCAAGGAGGCCGCCATGGCCGCGACCGTGCGCGCAGACAACAGCGCGGTGGCGCCGTCCCAGGACGGTGCCGTCGTCACCTGGTCGGCCGAGGAGCTCAAGGAGGTCCGCGGGCAACTGGCCACGGAGATCCACGAGCTCACCGAGGAGATCGCCAAGGCCGAGACGGAGATCGCGTCGAGCGACGTCACCGACGGTGCGGGAGACGATCAGGCCGACGCCGGAGCCCGGACGTATGAACGCGAGCGCGAAATCGCCCTTACCCTGAACTCGCGCGACCTGGTCGCGCAGAACGAGCGAGCGATCGCCCGGATCGACGCGGGGACCTACGGAGTGTGCGAATCGTGCCATCAGCCGATCGGAAAGGAGCGCCTTCAGGCGTTTCCGAGGGCGACGCTGTGCGTGGCCTGCAAGCAGCGGGAGGAGCGCCGCTGACGGGCGACACCGAGGAGGGGGCGGTCCCGGCCGCCCCGCTCCCTGGACGGCGGATCGCCGTGCTCGCGACGATCGTCCCCATCGTCTACGCCCTCGACCTCGTCACGAAGACCCTCGTGCTGAGGACCCTGGAGGGCAGGGAACCGTTCGTGGTCATCCCGGACCTCCTCCAGTTCCGGGTGATCTTCAACTCGGGGGCCGCCTTCAGTCTCGGCACCGGGATGACGATCATCTTCACCTGTGTCGCGGCCGCCGTCGTGGTGGCGATCCTGCGCACCGCGCGCAACCTGCGCAGCCTGCCCTGGGCGATCACGCTGAGCCTGCTGCTCGGCGGGGCGCTCGGCAACCTCACCGACCGGATCTTCCGCTGGCCCTCGGGCTTCGGCCCCGGCAGGCCCTCGCCGCTCCAGGGGCACGTGGTCGACTTCATCGAGACCTTCCCCGGTCACTTCCCGGTCTGGAACATCGCCGACTCGGCGATCGTCTGCGGCGGGATCCTGGCGGTCCTCCTCGCCTGGCGGGGTTACCAGATCGACGGCACGCGCGACACGGGAGCCGCGAAGACCACGAAGGACACGAAGGAAAGCAAGGAGAACAACGATGGCTGACCGGCGAAGCCTCCCCGTCCCCGACGGGCTGGAGGGCGAGCGCCTCGACGCCGCCCTGTCACGCCTGTTCGGCCTCTCCCGCACGCGCGCGGCCGAACTGATCGTCGCCGGCGACGTGCTGGTCGACGGATCGACCGCGATCAAGTCCGACCGGGTACACGGCGGCGCGTGGCTGGAGGTCACCCTCCCGCCGCCGCCCACCACGCCGATGCCGGTGGCCGAGCCGGTGCCCGGCATGCACATCGTGTACGAGGACGACGACATCGTCGTCGTCAACAAGCCCATCGGCGTGGCCGCCCACCCGACCACCGGCTGGACCGGGCCCACCGTGATCGGCGGCCTGCTGGGCACCGGCCACCGGGTGGCCACCAGCGGCGCGGCCGAGCGCCAGGGCATCGTGCACCGGCTGGACGCCAACACCACCGGCGCGATGGTCGTCGCCAAGAGCGAGCACGCCTACTCCCACCTGAAGCGCGCCTTCAAGGAGCGTACGGTCGACAAGCGCTACCACGCGCTGGTCCAGGGTCACCCCGACCCGCACCGCGGCACCGTGGACGCGCCGATCGACCGCCATCCCGTGGGGGACGGCCGCTGGGCGGTCGTGGCCGGGGGCAAGGACTCGGTCACCCACTACGACACGATCGAGGCGTTCCGCGCGGCGTCGCTGCTGGACATCAAGCTGGAGACGGGCCGCACCCACCAGATCCGGGTCCACATGTCGGCGCTGCGCCACCCGTGCGTCGGCGACATGCTGTACGGGGCCGACCCCACCCTGGCCGCGCGCCTGGGGGTGAGCCGGCAGTGGCTGCACGCGGTCTCCCTGGCCTTCGAGCACCCCTCCACCGGCGAGTGGGTCTCCTTCAGCACCGCCTACCCCGACGATCTGGCCAACGCCCTGACGATCGTCGCCGCCGAGTCCTGAGGCGGTCCGCCGTTCCCGGGTGATCCACCGGGTTCGGACGGCCGGGACCGGGTGGTGATCCTCCGGGTTCTCCGCCCTCGGGGCCTCGGGGCTCCGCCGGTCCCCGGACCTTCCCGGCCCCGCCGGGCCCTCCCCTAGCGGGCCGCCCCGGCCCTCCCGATCTCGCCCTCGCCTCCGGTGCCCGTCTCGAGCGCGGCCGTCCCGGCGTTGGGGTCGACCTGGTCGGGTGAGTCACCCTGCTGGCCCTCGCCCGGGGTGTCGTCCTGCCCCGAACCCTCGTCGGTCCCCCCGCCCTGGTCCTGCTCCTCGCCCTCCCCCTGGTCGGCGGGATCCTCCTCGGGCTCGTCCGGGGGTGCCTGCGTCGGCTTGTCCGTCGGTTTCCTCGTCGGCTTCTCCGTCGGCCTGTCCTGCGGGGCGGGGTCGCCGTTCTGCGGCCTCTCCGGGGCCGGACGGCCGGAGGTACCGCCCTCGTCGTTCCGGGCGGGGGCGTCGCGCGCGGGCACCTTCGCCTGCTCGGGCTCGCCCGAGGGCTTCCCCTCGCCGGGTGCCACGCTCGCCGAGGTCGACGGCTCCTTGGGGATCGGGGGCGAGGAGTTGGAGGCGACCCACGCCAGCCCTCCCGCGCTCGCGGCGAGGGCGACGGCCGCCGCGACCAGGGCGGCCATCGCCGGGCGCCGCCGTCTCGGAGAGGCCGAGGCCGGAACCGGCTCGGGTCCGGAGCCGGGCGGTGCGGGGGGCGGCGGGAGCGGTGCGGCTCCCGCCGGGGTGGTGGGGACGCCGTCCGGGACGGCGGCGAACGCGGGGATCACCGCGGAGGGCCCGGTCGACGGCCCGGCCTGCGTACCTGCCGGCGGCTCGACGGGGATCCCGGCCGGAATCTCGATGGGCATGGTCGGCTGCGGCGCGGTCCCGTTCACCAGCGAGGTCAGCTGGATCTGCACCTCGCGGGCGGACATGCGCCGCGCCGGATCCTTGTGGAGCAGGCCGTGGATCACCGGGGCGAGCGGCCCGGCGAACCGCATCGGCGACGGCTCCTGGTGCATGACGGCGCTGAGCGTCGCCAGCGGGTGAGCCCGCTCGAAGGGGGAGCGTCCCTCGACGGCCACGTAGAGCGTCACGCCGAGCGACCACAGGTCGGAGGCGAACTCGGCGGGTCCGCCGCTCGCCCGCTCCGGCGCGATGAACGCCGGGGTGCCGATGAGCGAACCGGTCCTGGTGATCGACGAGTCGCCCTCCAGGACGGCGATGCCGAAGTCGGTGAGCACGGCCCGCCCATCGGCGGCGATCAGCACGTTGTCCGGCTTCACGTCGCGGTGCAGGACGCCCGCGTGGTGGGCGGCGAGCAGCGCGCCCAGCACCTCCAGCCCGATCCGCGCCACCCGCATCGGCGGCAGCGGCCCGTCCTCCCTGATCACCGCTCCGAGCGTGCGGGAGTCGACCAGTTGCATGACGATCCAGGGGCGCCCCTGCTCCTCGATCACGTCGTAGACCGTCGCCACCCCGGGGTGGCCGATCCGCCCGGCGGCACGGGCCTCCCTGAGGGTCCGTACGGTGAAGACCTCGCGTTCGGGACCGGTGAGGTCGGGGGAGGGGATGACCTCCTTGACCGCCACCTCGCGGCCCAGGACCTCGTCGCGCGCTCGCCAGACCGTTCCCATGCCTCCTCGGCCGATGCGTTCGAGCAGGCGGTAGCGGGCTCCGATGATCCCCTGAGAATCGGTCATGTGGTGGCGAGTACCCCGGATTTACGTCAGCATTCAGAAAAGTTTACGCAGACCAGCGTATATGTCCCCGCTCGCTCATGAACGTGTCCACAAATCCGGTGCTGTGCTCACCCGCGGCGAACCGCGGTTGTGCGAGCAGCTCGCGCAGCAGCGGGATGGTGGTGGCCACCCCCGGCCCCTCCACGGCGAACTCGGCGAGCGCGCGGTCGGCCCTGGCGATGGCCTCCCGCCGGGTGGGCGCCCAGACGACCAGTTTCGCGATCATCGAGTCGTAGTCCGGCGGTATCGTGTCGCCCTGGGCGAATCCGGAGTCGACCCGCACGCCGGGCCCGCCGGGCGGGCGGAAGACCGTCAGGCGGCCGGGGGCGGGACGGAACCCCGCGCCGGGGTCCTCGGCGTTCACCCGGCACTCGATGGCCGCGCCGGTGAAGCGGACCTGCTCCTGGGTGAAGGGCAGGCGCTCGCCCGCGGCCACCCGGATCTGCTCCCTGACCAGGTCTACGCCGGTGAGCATCTCGGTGACCGTGTGCTCGACCTGGATGCGGGCGTTGATCTCCATGAAGGTCGCCTCCCCGGCCGGGTCGACCAGGAACTCCATCGTCCCCGCGCCGGTGTAGCCGACGTGCCGCGCCCCGGCCACCGCGTACTCGCCGAGCAGCCCGCGGACCTTCTCGGGCAGCTTGGGGGAGGGCGCCTCCTCGACGAGTTTCTGGTTGCGCCGCTGCAGCGAGCAGTCGCGCTCTCCCAGGTGGACGACGGTCCCGGCGGAGTCTCCCAGCAGCTGCACCTCCACGTGGCGGGCCACCGGCACGAACCGCTCGATGTAGACGTCGCCGTTGCCGAACATCTGCCGGGCGAACGCGGTGGTGCGCCGGTGGACGTCGCGCAGCTCGGCCCGGTCGCGCGCCACCTCGATGCCCCGCCCGCCGCCGCCCGCGGCGGCCTTCACGATGACCGGGTAGCCGATCTCGGCGCCGATCCGCTCGGCCTCGGCCGCCGAGGGTACGGCGCCGTCGCTGCCGGGCAGGACGGGCAATCCGGCCTCGGCCATCAGGGAGCGCACCCGCGCCTTGTCGCCGACGCACTCCATGACCTCGGGGGTGGGGCCGACGAAGGTGATCCCGTTGTCCGCGCAGACCCTGGCGAAGTCGGCGTCCTCCGACAGGAAGCCGTAGCCCGGGTGGATCGCCTCCGCCCCGGTCTGCAGGGCCGCCTCGATGACGGCGGGCACGGAGAGGTAGCTGCGCCGGGCCGGGGCCGGGCCGATGTGGACGGCCCTGTCGGCGTAGGCCGTGAACCGGGCGTCGCGGTCGGCGGTGGAGTACACGGCGACGGTCTCGATGCCCATCTCGCGGCAGGTCCTGGCCACGCGCAGCGCGATCTCGCCTCGGTTGGCGATGAGCATCCTCGCGAAACTCATGCGTCGTCCGTCCGCAGCCGTACCAGGACCTGCCCGTACTCCACCGGCTCGCCGTCGCCCGCGACGACCTCGACGACCTCGCCCGCGCGTCCGGCGACGACCGGGTTCATCAGCTTCATGGCCTCGACGATGCCGATCGTCTGATCGGCGTCCACCCGGTCGCCCGGCTGCACGAAGGGCGGGGCCCCCGGCTCGGCGGCGACGTAGAAGGTGCCGACCAGGGGAGCGGTCACCGCGTGCGACGAGGAGTGCTCCCGCGAAGCGTCGAGGGGGCCGGTCTCCGCCGGTCGCGCGGCCTGCCCGGCGGCGTCCACGGCGACGGGCCTCGGGTCCGGCGCGGCGGCCTGCGGGAAGGCCCAGGTCACCTCCAGGGCGCACTCGCCCAGGCGCAGGGAGATGGCCGCCACCGGGCCGGGAACGGTCTTGACGAGGTTGCCGACCTCCTCGCGCAGCAGCCGCATCGCCGCGTGCGCGTCCTCCTCGGAGACCGGTCTCCCCGCGGTCTCGGAGTCCGGTCTCCGGGCGGTCTCGTGGGCCGGTCTGCCGGCGATCCGCTCATCCACCTTCGATCACTCCCAGCCCGCGGAACCGCTCGTGGCGGTGCTTGCGCAGCTCGTCGCCGCTCAGCCCGGACAGCTCGCGCAGCGACTCCAGGACGGCCGCCTTGAGCGCGTCCATCGCCGCCACCGGATCCTCCTGCGCGCCGCCCCGCGGTTCGGGCACGACCCCGTCGACGACGCCGAGCCGCAGCAGCTCCGGCGCGGTGATCCGCAGGGACTCGGCCAGCTCGGGAGCGTGCGAGGGATCGCCGTACAGGATCGTCGAGCAGCTCTCCGGGCTGATCACCGAGTAGACGGCGTGGCGCAGCATCAGCACCCGGTTGGCCATCGCCAGGGCCAGCGCCCCGCCGCTGCCGCCCTCGCCGACCACGGTGGCGACCACCGGGACCGACAGCTCCGACATGCCGGCGAGGCACTCGGCGATCGCCCAGGACTGGCCGCGTTCCTCGGCTCCGACGCCCGGGGCGGCGCCCTGGGTGTCGACGAGGGTCACCACCGGCAGGCCGAGCCGGTCGGCCAGCGACATCAGCCGCAGCGCCTTGCGGTACCCCTCGGGGTGGGCGAGGCCGAAGTTCCTGGCGACCAGCTCCGAGGTGTCGTGTCCCTTCTGGTGGCCGACGACCATCACGGGCCTTCCGTCGATCAGGCCGGTGCCGCCGACGATCGCCGGATCGTCGCCGTGCGTGCGGTCCCCGTGGAGCTCCACGAAGTCCGAGCACAGGTGCCAGATGTAGTCGAGGGCGGTCGGGCGCCGGGTGTCGCGGGCCAGCCGCACGGTCTCCTGGGCGGTCGGCGCGCCGGACAGCTCGCCCGGATCGCGGATCACCGCCGCGGGCCCGCCGGGAGGCGGCCCCTGGGCGTGTCCTTCCCCGGTCCGGCCGGTCGTGGACAGCAGCCGGGCGAGCAGGGGACGCAGGCCGTCGCGGGGCTCGACCCGGTCGAGCATGCCGCGCCCGGCGAGATACTCGGCGCTCTGGAAGCCCCGGGGGAGCTTCTCCCGGGTCGCCGAGGCGATGACGCGCGGCCCGGCGAAGCCGACGAGCGCGCCGCGCTCGGCGATCAGCACGTCCCCGAGGGTGGCGAACGAGGCGGTGACCCCGCCGAAGGTGGGGTCGGTCAGCACGCAGACGCTGAACACGCCCGCTCGCCGCAGGCGCCGCATCGCCTGGGCGGTCTTGCCCATCTGCATCAGGGACAGGCCGCCCTCCTGCATGCGGGCGCCGCCGGAGGCGATGGCCAGGACCAGCGGGACGCGCTCGTCCAGCGCCTGCTCGCAGGCGCGGGTGACGGCCTCGCCGACCGCCGACCCCATGCTGCCCCCGAGAAAGGAGAAGTCCATGACGGCGACGACCACGCGGTGGCCGCCGACGGCGGCGGTGCCGTGGAGGACGGCGTCGTCCAGGCCGGTGCGCCCGCGCGCCCGGGCCAGGCGCTCGGCGTAGGGCAGGGAGTCGGCGAAGCCCAGCGGGTCGCCGCCGCGCACCTGCGGGGCGGCGCGGAAGGAGCCGTCGTCCACCAGGGTGCGAAGCCGCTCGACGGCGTTCAGCCGGTGGTGGTGACCGCACTCGGGGCAGACACGCTGCGTACGGGCCAGGCGGGGGGCGTACACGATGGCGGCGCAGCCGGGGCAGCGCGCCCACAGTCCGGGCGCGGTGGCCGGTGCGGCGGGTGAGATCGTCACAGGGCGCGCTCCTCGGGAGTCCAGTGGTAGAACCGCCGCGCCATCGCGTCGGCGGGGCCGCGCCAGGTGTCCGGGTCGTACGGCCTGATGTGCGGGTCGAGGTCCTTGCTCAGCCGCAGGAAGTCCTCCCGCCCGCGGGCGAGCGCCATCGCCTCGGCGGCGGAGCCCTCGAACTCGACGTGGTGGAAGTAGAGGTCCCGGTAGAGGAACAGGTCGCGGCGCGTCACCCCGAGCGCGCGGGGGAGCTCGCCGGCGTCGGACTCGCCGAAGAGGCGGGAGACCTCGCCGGAACCGCCGGGACTGAGGCGGGCGACGATCAGGATCTGGTCGGGCACGGGCACTCCTCGGTGGCCGGTCGATCGGGTCCGTCTCACCGTAGGAACCCGGCCCGGCCGGTGTCGCCCGCCGCCGGCGTGAACCCGGGGCTCCTCCGGGGAGGGGACCGTCTCCTTCCCCGAGGGGAGCCGGCCGCGTTCGTGAGCCCGGAGGGGAGCCGGCCGCGTTCGTGAGCCCGGAGGGGAGCCGGCCGCGTTCGTGAGCCCGGAGGGGAGCCGGTCCGCGTTCGCGTGGTCTCGGAGGACCGGTCCGCGTTCGCGAAGGTTCCCCGAGGGGAGCCGGTCCGTGTTCGTGAGGGCGGGCCGGACGCGAGGCGGGCCGCCTCCCCGGGGGGAGACGGTCCGCCTTCGCGCACCGGAGCCGCGTCAGCCCCGTGGGGTGGCCGCGACCAGGCCGTTCTCGTACGCGAAGATCACGATCTGCACCCGGTCGCGCACGCCGAGCTTCTGGTAGAGGTGCTGGACGTGCGACTTGATCGTGCTGTCGCCGAGGACGAGCGCGCGGGCGATCTCGTCGTTGCCGTATCCCCGTACGAGCAGCTGGAACACCTCGCGCTCCCGCTCGGTGAGCTGGTCGAGCACCGCGGTCGGCGCGGCCGAGAGCACCGGGCGCCTGGCGAACTCGTCGATGAGCTTACGCGTCACCGAGGGCGACAGCAGGGCGTCGCCCTCGGCGACCTCGCGCACGGCGTCCAGCAGCCGGTCGGTGGGAGTGTGCTTGAGGATGAAGCCGCTGGCACCGCTGCGCAGCGCCTCGAAGACGTGCTCGTCCTGGTCGTAGATGGTCAGGATGACGACCTTCGCGGGATAGGCGGCACCCAGCTTGCAGATCTCCCTGGTGGCGGTGATGCCGTCCATGCGCGGCATGTTGATGTCCATCAGCACGACGTCCGGGCGGAGTGTCTTGACCGACTGCACCGCCTGCACCCCGTGCCGTGCCTCCCCGACCACCACGATGTCCGGCACCGCGTCGAAGATGGCATGCAGGCCGCTGCGGATCAGCGGCTGGTCGTCGGCGATCAGGACGCGGATCTTCCGCATGGCTCGTCCTCTCTGAAGATGGCGGGAGTCACCGGAATGACGGCCCGGGTGACGAATCCGCCCCCGGTCAGCGGTCCTGACTCCAGGTGACCTCCCTGCTCGGCGACGCGTTCCGACAGGCCCCGCAGCCCCGTGCCGCCGCCCTGCCTGCGAGGAAGGGGCATGGCCACCGCCATCACACCGGGGGAGCGCGTCTCGTTGACCACCGAGACGCTCAGCTTCTCGCCGAAGCAGACCTCCAGGTGGACCGGGCCGGCGTTGTGCTTGAGCGCGTTCGTCAGGGCCTCCTGGGCGACGCGGAACGCCGTCCTGGCGACCTCGGGCGGTACGTGGCGTTCGGCGGCCACGTTGCGCAGCCGTACGGCCAGGTCGGGAAAGGGAAAGCGCCCGGCGAGCTCGGTCAGCCTGGCCGACAGGGGCACGCCGTCGTCGTGGCGCCGCGGCTCCTCCCCCGGGGGGAGGTCGTGCCCCCCTCTCGGAGGAGGCGGCTCGTGCCGCAGGTCGGTCAGGGTCCCTCGCAGGTCGGTCAGGGTCGCCTGGACCGTCTCCTCGATGATCTGGGCCACGTGGTGGGCCGTCGCCGGTGAGCCGGTCAGCCGCCGGGCCTGGAGGGCGATCACGGTCAGGCCGTGTCCCACCCCGTCGTGCAGGTTGCGGGCGATTCGGCGCCGTTCGCGCAGTGCCGCGGCGCTCTCGCTCCTGGCCAGTATGGACTTGGTGTGCCGGCGGGTGCCGAGTGTGAACGACACGACGGCCAGGAGCGCCGCCACCGTCGAGCACAACAGGTCGGTCCAGCTCAGCTCTGAGACGAGATAGCCGAGGAAGGTGCTCATCGAACCCACCCCGTTGGGATCCGCTGAGATCGGCTACTCGCTAAACATGAGAGGTGCTTGCATTCTTGGGTTGTTTTGCCCCGTCGTTCCCCCATGAAAGGTGAGCGTAGTCAGAAAAAGTGACTATATCAAGCAAATCATATGGGCTGTCACAGACTTCATTAAGATTCTATTCTTTGACTATTGAGGACGTCTGCCGGACCCCTGCCGGAGCCCTCGTGGCGGCACGTCGAGGGACCTAACAGCCTCCCGTCAGCTCATATCACCAGCGCCTGTGTCGCCCGACCGTTCTATGGGTTCTCACAGAAGCAGCTCAGAGATCCTTAAGGTCTAATGGGATAAATCGGGTTATCTGCGAAGGCTTGAGGTGTCGATGAAATATCCGTGAATTACGGCGTCCACATTTCACTTAATAAGGATTTCAATCAAGCGTAAGCAGCCGGTTGCTTGGGTGAATGTGATTCTGTTCCGCGCGGCCGGAGGCCGGGGATCTCCGGTGAGGAGCGGCGGGCTCCCGCCCGTGGCGGAGAGGGCCCCACCGCCGGGGGAGCGCAGGTCCGGCCGCGTGGCGGAAGACAGCCCGGCCCCTCGCGAACAGGCTGGTCCCAGAAGGCGGCGGACGGCCGCCCCCGATCCAAGGAGGCCCGATGCAGCGCTACGCGATCACCTTCCAGATCAGGCCCGGCGCGGAGGCGGCGGTGAGGGAACTGCTGTCGAGCTACGACCCCCCCGAGTGGGAGACCCCCGACGGCACCCGGCTGCTGAGCACCTCGATCTTCATGAAGGACACCACGGTCATCCGTGTCATCGAGATCGACGGCAACCTGCCGAGCGTGATGGCCCACCTGTCCAGGCAGCCGGGCATCCAGCGGCTGGAACGCGAGCTGGACACCTACCTCGCGGTCCCGCGCGACATGAGCGACCCCGAGGGCGCGCGAGCCTTCTTCCTGTCGGCGCTGATGGACCACGTGACCACCCGGGTCGCGGAGCCGGTCCGATGACCGCCCCCGTCTTCCTGATCACCGGCGCGACCGGGCAGCTCGCCGAGGCCGTGATCGAGCTGCTCGGCGCCCGGGGGGACCGGCTGCTGCTCATCGGCCGCGACAAGGACCGCCTCGCCCTGCTGGAGCGGCGGCACGGCGTCACGGGGCGGATCGAGACGCTGGCCACGGACGTCTCCGATCCCGAGGGCGCCCGGCTGGCCGCCGAGGAGGCGGTCAGGCGCTTCGGCCGGCTCGACGGCCTGGTCCACATGGTCGGCGGCTTCCGGGCCGGGCCGCTGTTCCTGATGGACACCGGCGTCTACGAGCAGATGCTGCGCGACAACTTCCTGTCGGCCGTCACCGCCACCCAGGCGATCCTGCCGCACCTGACCGAGGGGGCGCGGCTGGTCTACTTCAGCACCCCGCTCGCGGACGAGCCGCTGCCCGCCCTGTCGGCGTACGCCGCCGCGAAGGCGGCCCTGGTCGCCTGGGTGCGCTCCATCGCGCACGAGGTGAAGCGGAGCGGCATCCACGCCAATACGGTCGTCATGACCATGGCGGACACCCCGGACAAGCGCCGGGAGCGCCCGGGGATGAACTTCGACCACACCGTCACCCCGGACCTGGTCGCCAATGTCGTGGCCTTCCTGACCAGCGAGGCCGCGGACGGCCTGTACGGAAGCAGCGTGCCGGTGCTGGGCAGGTTCGAGTTCAAATCCGAACTCGGCGGACCGCCGCCCGGTGTGGGAGGCCCCCGGTGAGGGCCCGGATCGTCTTCCTGGTCAGGGTGCCCGCCGAGCGGCGGGAGGACTTCCTGGCCGCCTACGAGAAGATCCGGTACCAGGTGTCCGGCGGCGTACCCGGGCACCTCAACGACCAGGTCTGCCAGTCGCTCACCGACCCCGAGCAGTGGCTGATCACCAGCGAGTGGCGCCGGCCGGCCGACTTCCTCGCCTGGGAGGCCACCGAGGAGCACCGCGAGCTCGTCCGGCCGATGCGGGAGTGCATGACCGAGGCCCGCTCCCTGCGCTTCCTGGTCCGGGCGGAGACGGCGGCGGGCGCGCCGGTGGGGGACGAAGCCTCGGCGGGGGAGGGGGCGGACGCCCCGCCCGGAGCGGAGCCCCTGGTGGAGCCCCGAGTGGAGCCCCGAGTGGAGCCCCGAGTGGAGCCCCGAGTGGAGCCCCGAGTGGAGGCGGCGCCCCTCGTGGAGCCCCCCGCGGCGGCCGTCGAGCGAGGCCCCGCGTGAGGGTGGTCGTCGTCGGGGGCGGCATCGGCGGGCTGACCGCGGCGCTGGCACTGCGGGCCGCGGGAGCCGAGGTCAGCGTGCACGAACGCGCTCCCGGGCTGCGCGCGGCACAGGCCGGACACGGGCTGGTGCTCTGGCACAACGCCGTGCTGGCCCTGCGCGAGCTCGGGCTGGAGCCCGGGGTCCGCAAGGCCGGGCACGAGCTGCACCGGCACCTGTTCAGGGACGCGCGCGGCCGCCGGATCGCGGAGTGGTCCATGGCGCGCATGGCCGGTCCCCTCGGCGCACCCGTCTACAGCGTCAGCCGTCCCGAGCTGCACGCCCTGCTCGCCGGCCAGGTGGGGGACGACCTCGTGACGGGCTCCCGGTTCACCGGCCTCACCGTGACGGGCGACCGTGTCGTGGCCCGGTTCGGCGACGGCCGCGAGGAGCGGGCGGACCTGCTCGTCGGCGCGGACGGGCTGCGCTCGGCCGTACGTGCCGCGCTGCTCCCCGGAGACCCGCCGCCCCGCTACGCCGGGTTCACCGCCTTCCAGGGAGTGATCCGGCTGCCGGGTTCCGGGGTGCCCGCGCACACCTTCCTCAGCACGTGGGGCCGCGGCCGGTGGTTCGTCTGCTACCGGCTCGACGGTGACCACGTCTACTGGGACGGGGTCCTCGGCGACCGGGTCGCCCCGAGGCTCGGGGTGAGCACCCTCGACATGCTGGCCGCGGAGTTCGCCGGCTGGCCCGACCCGATCCCCGGCCTGATCGCGGCCACCGGGGCGGACGACGTCACCCCGGTGCACGTCTTCGACCGGCCCCCGCTGCGGCGCTGGAGCCACGGCCCGGTGACGCTGCTGGGGGACGCGGCCCACCCCATGACGTTCAACCTCGGCCAGGGCGCGGGCCAGGCGATCGAGGACGCCCTCGTGCTGGCCGACGAGCTCACCGGCGGGGACGTGCCGCGGGCGCTGGCCGCCTACGAGGCCCGGCGGGTGGACCGCACCACCCGGATGGTCCGGCGGTCGCGGGTCAACGGCGAGCTCACCCGCTGGAGGCACCCGGTCGCCTGCGCGGCGCGCGACGCGTTCATGCGCCTGACCTTCGACCGGCTGGTCTACCGCGAGACCTACCGGCTCACCATGGCCATCGACTTCATCGGCGACAGGAGCGAGGAATGACCCGACCCACCGGAGAACCCGGCCTGCCCACCGGCGTGAGCCGCACCGCGGTGGTGATCGCCCAGGCCAGGGAGGCCGAGAGCACGCGGCCCGACCGGCTCTTCGACGACCCGCTGGCGGGTCCGCTCGCCGACGCCGCGGGGCGGATCACCGGGATCAGCGAGGCGGGCCGCCGCGCAGGGGAGCACTTCGTCCTGCGCACCCGCTTCTTCGACGACCGGTTGCGCGAGGCCGTGTCCGCGGGACCGCGGCAGGTGGTTCTGCTCGCCGCCGGCCTGGACACCCGCGCGTTCCGGCTGGAATGGCCCGAGGGCACCCGCCTGTTCGAGGTCGACCTGCCGGACCTGATCTCCTTCAAGGAGAAGGCGCTGGCCGGCCAGGGGGCCCAGCCCGCCTGCGACCGTACGGTCGTCCCCGCCGACCTGCGCGAGGACTGGCCGGCGCCGCTGCTGGCCGCGGGCCTCGACCCGGACGAGCCGATCGCCTGGCTGATCGAGGGCGTGCTGATGTATCTCACGCCGCGGGACGGCGCGCGCGTCCTCGGCCGGGTCTCCGAGCTGTCGCCCCCCGGCAGCAGGCTCGCCGTCGAGCACGTCAACCGGGCGTACGTCGAGCTGCCGCAGATGCGGCCCGCCATGAGCAGGCTCGCCTCCACCCAGGCCGCCTGGCGGTCCGCCGTGGAGGACCCGCGGGCGTGGCTCGCCGGGTACGGCTGGCGCGCCTCGGTGACCCACCAGGCCGACCTCGCCCGCGAGCTGGGCCGTCCCGTCCCCGCGATGGCGGACCCGCGGGCGGTCGGCGCGGCCCGGATCTGGCTCGTCGACGCCGTGCGCGACGACATCCGGCACCCGGCGACACCGGCCTGATCCTCCCGCGACACCGGCGGGCACCTCGGGGACATCGACCGGCACTTCCGCGAGACCGGCGGGCACCTCGGGGACATCGGCCCGCGCTCCAGAGGCACCGACCCGCACTTCCGCGACACCGACCCGCACTTCCGCGACACCGACCGACGACAGGAAACGACGACGATGCCATTCACCGAAGAGAACGTGCGCGAACTGCTGCTCGCCGTGGGCCTGGACCCCGCCACCGGGGACGACGCCCTGGAGCTCAGTTTCGACGAGCTGGACCTCGACTCGCTGGCCCGGGTGGAGATCGCCACCCGGATCCAGGACCGGTTCGGGGTGGACGTGGAGGAACAGCTGACGGCCGAGGCCACGCCGTCCCTGATGAGAGAACTCGTGACCGAGCGGCTGGCGGCGGCCGGCGCCTGAGGGGGGAGAACGCACATCATGATCGGGCACACCGACAACGCGATCGAGATCGACGCGCCCATCGGATTCGTCTGGGACCAGACGAACGACGTCCAGACCTGGCCGGAGCTCTTCTCCGAGTACGCCAAGGTGGAGGTGCTCGCCGAGTCGGACGACTCGGTGACCTTCCGGCTCACCATGCACCCCGACGAGCAGGACCGCGTCTGGTCCTGGGTGTCGGAGCGCTCCTGGGACCGCGACACCTGGACGGTCCGGGCACGCCGGGTGGAGACCGGGCCGTTCGAGTTCATGAACATCACCTGGGTCTACGAGGAGCTCGGCCCCGACCGCACCCGCATGCGCTGGGTGCAGGACTTCCACATGAGGCCCGAGGCCCCGGTCGACACCCGGGGGATGACCGACCGGATCAACGCCGGCTCCGCGGTCCAGATGTCGCTGATCAAGGAGAAGGTGGAGCGGCGGCGCCGCCGCGTCGTGGGCTTCCACGACGTGCCGTCCAACACCAAGCGCGGCGGCGACCTGCGCACCCTGGTCTCCCCGGCGACCTGCGGTTCCTCGTCGGGCTTCTGCGGAGCCGTGCGGCTGGCGCCGGGTGAGGGGGTCTCCGAGCACTACCACCCCTACTCCGAGGAGTACGTGTTCGTCGCGACCGGGACGCTCAGGGTGGACCTCGACGGCGAGCCGCTCATCGTCGGCGCCGAGCAGGCGCTGCTCGTCCCCCGCCAGGTCAGGCACCGCCTCACCAACGTCGGCGAGGACGACGTGCTCGTGGTCTTCCAGCTCAGCCCGCTCGCCCCGAGGCCCGAACTCGGGCACGTGGACACCGAGCCCTATCCGGGGAAGGCGGGAACGTGAGACGGGTCGTCGTCACCGGCATCGGGGTGATCGCCCCGGGCGGGGTGGGCCGGGAGGAGTTCTGGAACCGGATCGTCGACGGCAAACCGGCCGTCCGCCGGATCACCGCCTTCGACCCGTCCCCGTTCCGCTCCCAGATCGCGGCCGAGGTCGACTTCGACCCGGCCGCCCACGGGCTCACCCCGCGCGAGACCCGGCGGATGGACCGCTTCACCCAGCTCGCCGTCGCCTGCGCCGACGAGGCACTGGCCGACTCCGGCCTCGACCTCGGCGCGGCCGACCCCGAGCGGGCCGGGATCAGCCTCGGCTCGGCGGTGGGGGCCACCATCACCCTGGAGCAGGAGTACGTGGTCGCCAGCGACCGCGGCAGGGACTGGGAGGTGGACCACCGCCACCTCAAGCCGTTCCTCTACCAGTCGCTGGTGCCCTCCAGCGCGGCGGCCGAGCTCGCGGTCCGGTTCGGCGTGAACGGTCCGGCCGCCGTCGTCTCGACCGGCTGCACCTCCGGCATCGACGCGATCGGCCGGGCCTACCGGCTCATCCAGGACGGCGAGGCGGACATGATGATCACGGGGGCGTCGGACGCGCCGATCTCCCCGATCACCGTGGCGTGCTTCGACGCCATCCGCGCCACCAGCCCGAGCAACGGCGAGCCCGAGACGGCCTCGCGGCCCTTCGACGCCGGGCGCAAGGGCTTCGTCCTCGGCGAGGGCGCGGCGGTGCTGGTGGTGGAGGAGCTGGAGCACGCCCGCGGGCGCGGCGCCCGCGTCTACTGCGAGGTCACCGGCTACGCCGCGCGGGCCAACGGTTTCCACATGACCGGGTTGCGGCCCGACGGTCTCGAACTGGGCGAGGCCATCGGCGACGCGCTCGGCCAGGCCGAGCTCAACCCCGAGGACATCGGCTACGTCAGCGCCCACGGGTCGGGGACCAAGCAGAACGACCGGCACGAGACGTCCGCCTACAAGCGGAGCCTCGGCGACCATGCCCGGCGGGTGCCGATCAGCTCGATCAAGTCGGTGATCGGCCACTCGCTCGGCGCGATCGGCTCGATAGAGATGGCCGCCTGCGCCCTGGTGCTGCAGCGGGGCGTGGTCCCGCCCACCGCCAACCTGACCGTTCCCGACCCCGAATGCGACCTGGACTACATTCCCCTGGTCGCACGCGAGGTGACCGCCAGGCACGCGCTCTCCGCCGGCAGCGGCTTCGGCGGCTTCCAGTCCGCGATGATCTTCTCCGAGCCGGGGGCGGGCCGATGAGCGACCGTTCTCTGAGCCGGGGCGAGCCGATGAGCGACCGCAGAGCCGTGATCACCGGGATCGGTGTGGTCGCCCCGACGGGAATCGGCGTGGTCGAGCACTGGGAGGGGTCCCTGACCGGGCGGAGCCGGATCGGCCCGGTGACGTCGTTCGACGCCACCGGGGCGCCGATCAGGCTGGCGGGGGAGGTCACCGGCTTCGACGAGCGCGAGTTCGTCGACAGCAAGCTGCTGGTGCAGACCGACCGGTGGACCTGGTTCGCCCTCGCCGCCACCGAGCTCGCCCTGGCCGACGCCGCCCTCGACCCCGCGAGGGAGGACCCGTTCGACCTGTCGGTGGTGACCGCCGGGGCCTCGGGAGGGAACGCCTTCGGGCAGCGGGAGATCCAGGCGCTGTGGAGCAAGGGTCCCCGGGCGGTGAGCGCCTACCAGTCCATCGGCTGGTTCTACGCCGCCAGCAGTGGCCAGCTGTCCATCAGGCACCAGCTCAAGGGCGCCTGCGGGGTGCTGGTCGCGGACGCGGCCGGGGCGATCGACGCGCTGGCCGAGGCGGCCCGGCTGATCCGCAGGGGCACCGAGGTCGTCGTGACCGGGGGCACCGAGGCGCCGCTGTCGCCGTACGCGCTGGCCTGCCAGGCCGGCGAGGCGACGGTCGGCCGCGGGAGCGACCCGGCCACGGCCTACCGGCCCTTCGCTCCCGACGCGGGCGGCCACGTCCCCGGCGAGGGAGGCGCGATGCTCATCGTGGAGGACCGGCACAGCGCCTTCGGCCGGGGTACCCCCACGGTCTACGCCGAGATCGCCGGGACCGCCTCCACCCACGACGCCCACCACGTGGCCGACCCGGCACCCGGCCACCGCCAGTACGCCAGGGCCATGCGCGAGGCGATCGCCCGCGCCGGGCTCGGCCCTGACGACGTCGGGGTGGTCTTCGCCGACGGCGCCGGTGATCCGGTCAGGGACGCCCAGGAGCTGGCGGCGCTGCGGGAGGTGTTCGGCGGCCGCCGCGTGCCCGTTACGGTGCCCAAGACGATGACCGGTCGCCTGTGTTCCGGCGGCGCGGCGCTCGACGTCGCGTGGGCGGCCCTGTCCCTGACCGGCGGGGTGATCCCGCCGACCGTCGTCACCTCCGGCACCGCCGGCAGCGCCGTTGTCGAGGGCGTGGACCTGGTCACCGAGGCCAGGGTCGTGAACGGGTTGTCGGCCGCGCTGGTCGTGGCCCGCGGTTCCGGCGGCTTCAACTCCGCGGCGGTGCTGACCGCCGTCTGACGGGCCGGGTACCGGAGGGACTCGTGAACGGCCACCGCTCCCCGGGGCGGTGGCCGTTCCGCTGTCCGGCGGCGGGTGCCTTCCGCGGCGGCGTCGTCCCGCCGACGGGCCGGGGGAGATCGGGGAGATCGGTGGGATCGGGGGAACGCGGGAACGGCCGTCGCCTCTCGCGGGCGACGGCCGTTCCGCTCGACGTCCGGCGGACCGATGGCCCCGGACCCTGGACCGGTTCGGCCCCTAGACCGGTTCCGGGATCCGGACCGGTTCGGGGTTCTCCCCCCTCAGCGGCGAGGGCTCCACCCGCAGGAGCCGCGCGGCCCAGACGGGCAGCCACCAGTTCCACCGGCCCATCATCGCGACCACCGCCGGGACCAGGATGCCGCGGATCAGGGTGGCGTCCAGGAAGATGCCCAGGGCGAGGCCGCTGGCGAACACCTTCACGTCCAGCTCGGGGGTCATGGCCAGCGCGGTGAAGGAGATGAACAGGATCAGCGCCGCCGAGGTGACCAGCCGCCCGGTGCGGCCCACGCCCTCGATCACCGCGTACTCCGTGCTGCCCGACCTGTCGTACTCCTCGCGCATCCTGGCCAGGATGAACACCTCGTAGTCCATGCTCAGGCCGTACAGGAAGGCGAAGATGGTGAGCGGCACGAACTCGCCGATCGAGCCGGTGGGCTGGATGTCCAGCAGTTCCCTGGTCCCCCAGCCGAACTGCCACAGCACCACCATCGCGCCGATCACCGCGCCCAGCGAGAGCAGGTTCAGGACGATCGCCTTCAACGGCAGCAGCAGCGAGCGGAACGCCCGTGCCAGCATGACGAACGTGACCAGCGCGATCAGGCCGAGCATCCAGGGGAACGCCCCGTAGGTGCGCTCCTGGAAGTCCATGCTCTGCGCCGCGTTGCCGCCGACCCGCGTGCCGGCCGGTGCCGCCTCGCGCACCCGGGTGATGGTCGCCTCGCCCTCCTCGGTGCCGTTCTCCGCGGCCGGGAGCACGGTGACGACGGCGGTGCCGTCGCGGCGCCAGGACGGGCCGTCGGGGGCGAGCACGGCCGACACGCCCTCCACGCCCCGCAGCCTCTCGGCGGTCCGGGCGGGGTCGCCGGTCACCAGGACGTCGAACGGGGTGATCGAGCCGGTCGGGACGCCCGCCTGGCGCAACGCGGACAGCCCTTCGTGGCCGGGTCCCGAGGTCAGCAGGTTCCTGCTCTCCGGCAGGCCGAGGTTGACGCCCAGGGCGGTCACCGTCAGCGCCACCAGCAGCCCGCCGGTGAGCAGGGCGGCGGGCCATCGCAGCCGCACCACGCCGCGCGCCCACGCCGACCAGGCCCGCCCGGCCCGTGCCTCGCGCCGGAAGGGGGGCTCGTCCCGGCCGTCGCGGGCGCGCCTGCGGTCGAGCCGCTGCCCGGTGAGGGCGAGCAGCACCGGCAGCACGGTCAGCGTCGTGGCCACGCTCACCGCCGCGATGATCATCCCGGCGAGGCCGAGGCTGCGCAGGAACGGCACCGGCAGCACCACCATGGTCACCAGGCCGATCGCGACCGCGACGCCGCTGAACAGCACCGCCCGCCCCGCGCCCGCCATGGCCCGGTGCACGGCCTCGTCGCCTCTGTGCCCGCCCGCCTGCTCCTCCCGCCAGCGGGCCACCAGCAGCAGCGAGTAGTCGACCGCGATGCCCAGGCCCAGCAGGGGCATCGTGGTGAGGGCCACGTCGTGCACGGTCGTCACCAGCGTCAGCGCCAGGATCACGATGAACGACACGAAGATGGACAGGACCGCGATGAGAAGCGGTACGAAGGCCAGCGCCGAGCGGAACACCAGCAGCAGGACGAGCACCGCGGCGATCACCCCGATGCCGATCTTGGCGGGCACGTCCACGCCGCCCGCGTCCACGCTCGGCGCGAGGGTGTCCAGCCCCGTGACGTGGACGCTCGTGCCCGGCGGCAGCGCCGGGGTCATCGCCTCGACGATGACCGGGCTCTCGTCCGGCGTCTCGCCGAGGCCGCCGCCCGGCGGGCTGCCGTCGGAGTAGGTGCCGGGGAAGACCAGTCCGAACGTGGTCCGGCCGTCGGTGCCGACCAGCCGGGGGTCGCCGGTGCTCGCGTACGAGACCACGCGGGCCTCGGGAAGCCTGGCGGAGACGGCGGCGAAGGCGCGGCCGAGGGTCTCCTTCCGCTCGTCGGCGCGCATTCCCTCGGGGAGCACGACCACCGGGACGAACGGCCGCTGGTAGCCGCCGTTCCCGTAAATTCTGACAATTTCCTGATTGGCATCGAAAGCGGGCATTCCCGGATGTGAGTATTCCTCGGAGAGCCGCTGAATCGCGATCGGCGTCGCGCCCATACCCACCAGGAATCCCAGCACGGCCAGCAGGGCGACCAGCCCTTTGCGTCGCAGTACGAAAACCGAGATTCTCTCCATGCCACCCAGTGCAACAAAAAGATCTTCGATGCCTGTGTGCCCGTCCTTAGAGCGGCATGTGAATCGCTCTTCACAGAGTTTTCTATGGTCTTTCCAAGATCCTCTGGGTGAGACTTGTCAGGTGAGCCGCATACTGGTCGTAGATGACGAGCCATACCTCGCCGATCTGGTCGCAACCGCCCTTCGCTACGAGGGGTTCGAGACGGCGATCGCCGGAACCGGTGCCGCGGCGGTGTCGCTGGCCGAGACCTTCGATCCCGACCTGATCGTCCTGGACGTGATGTTGCCCGACGTGCTCGGCACGGAGGTCTGCCACCGGATCAGGATGACGGGTTCGCAGGTGCCGGTGGTCTTCCTCACCGCGCTCGACGCCACCGAGGACAAGATCGGCGGACTGACCGTGGGGGGTGACGACTACGTCACCAAGCCGTTCAGCCTGGAGGAGCTGATCGCCAGGATCCGCGCCGTGCTGCGCCGCACCCAGCGGGCCGGTGCCGAGGGCGGCAGGGTGACCTTCGCCGACCTGGTCATCGAGGAGGACGCCCACGAGGTGTGGCGCGACGGCCGCCGCGTCGACCTCACCCCGACGGAGTTCAAGCTGCTGCGCTTCCTGGTGGCCAACGCGGGCAAGGTCGTCTCCAAACGGCAGATCCTGGACCACGTGTGGGAGTACGACTTCGGCGGCAACGACGGGGTGGTGCAGACCTACATCAGCTACCTGCGCCGCAAGGTCGACGCCTCACACCCGCCGCTCATCCACACCGTGCCCAGGGTGGGATACGTCGTGCGCCTGCCCAGGGAGGACTGATGTCGCTGCGGACCCGCCTCGTGCTGACCGTCGTGGGCCTGGTCGCCCTGGCTCTCGGGACGGCGGCGGGGGCGACGTTCGGCGCGCTGCAGGACTGGCGCGGCCACGGCAGCGCGCGGCTGCTCGCCCTGACCACCCCCGAGGCGCTGGTGGCCGCCTCCGACGAGCTGACCGAACGCGTCGCCCTGGTGATGATCGGCTCCTCGGCGTTCGCGCTCGCCTGCCTGACCCTGCTCGCCACCCACCTGATCCGCCGGGGACTGCGCCCGCTGGACCGCATCGTCGAGACCGCGGCGGCCATCGGCGACGGCAACCTGGAGCGCCGCATCGAGGCGGCCCCGGCCACCGGGGAGGTGGGCCGTCTGGGCCACGCGCTCAATCAGATGCTCGCCCAGATCGAGGAGGCGTTCCGCGAACGGGAGGCGTCGGAGGACCGGCTGCGCCGTTTCGTCGCCGACGCCTCCCACGAGCTGCGCACCCCGATCGCCTCCATCCGCGGCTACGCCGAGCTGTTCAGGCGCGGCGCGGCCACCCGGCCGGAGGACCTGGCCAAGGCCATGCGCAGGATCGAGGCCGAGGCCACCCGGATGGGCTCCCTGGTCGACGAGATGCTGCTGCTGGCCCGCCTCGACCAGGGCCGTCCCCTGGAGCGCTCCCCGGTGGAGCTGACCTCGCTCGCCGCCGACGCGGTGGCCGACACCCTCGCCATCGAGCCGCTCAGGCCGCTGTCGCTGGAGTGCGAGGGACCCGTCGAGGTGCCCGGCGACGCCGCCAGGATCCGCCAGATCGTCGGCAACCTGCTGGCCAACGTGCTCAGCCACACTCCCGAGGGCACCCCGGCGGTCGTCAGGATCCGGGTGGACGGCGAGCACGCCGTGGTCGAGGTGGCCGACGAGGGACCCGGTCTCACCGAGGAGCAGGGCGCCCTGGTCTTCGAGCGTTTCCACCGGGCCGGTCATCCCCGTGACGGCGCCCGCCAGGGGGGTGCGGGCCTCGGGCTGTCCATCGTCGCCGCGGTCGCCGCCGCGCACGGCGGCGACGCCACGGTGACCTCACGCCCCGGCGCCGGCGCCACCTTCCGCGTACGGTTCCCGCGCGGCACGGGCGGCCCCGGCACCGACCGGGACGCGGCGCGAGGTGACGACCTCGGCTCGGCGGGGGCGCGGCGGTGACGACCTCAGTTCGGCGGGTGGCGTGATGCGGCGGTGACGACCTCGGCTCGGCGGGGGCGCGGCGGTGACGACCTCAGTTCAGCAGGTGGCGCAGCGCGGCGGTGACGACGGCCGCCGCCGCGAGGACGACCAGGAACGGGGCGCGCAGCAGCAGGGCCACGACGGCGGCGCCCATCCCCGCGGTGCGCGGCCAGTCGAGGTGCAGCGCCTGCCCGTCGCCGAAGGTCTGCACCGCGATCAGCGCCGCCAGCAGGGCCACCGGGACCAGCGTCGCGAAGCGCTGCACCCCGGGGTGGTCGAGGACCCGGCGCGGGGCCGACAGCCCGGCGAGCTTCAGCGCGTAACAGGCGGCGCAGGTGGCGACGACGGCCCACCAGATGGTCACTTGGGTCTCCTCAGGATCACCGCGAGCACGGCCACGGACGCGAGCAGCACGGGCACGCCCGGCGGGGTGAACGGGGTCGCGGCCAGCGCGACCGCCGCGCCGCAGCCCGCGATCAGGCGCAGCGCGCGGGCCTCGGCGCCGCTCCCGGTGAGCCGGGGCCACAGGATGGCCAGGAACGTCGCGGGACCGACCGCGTCCAGGCCGAACACCGCGGGGTCGGCCACCCAGGAGGTGCCCAGCGCGCCGACCAGGGTGGTGGCGTTCCAGGTCAGATAGAGGCTGACGAAGGTGACCAGGAACGCCGTCCTGGCCGACTCCTCGTCCGGCTGGGCCAGGGTGACCGCCGTCGTCTCGTCGATCACCCCCTGGGCCGCCAGCGGCCGGCGCCAGCCCCGGATGTCGAGCACCCCGGCCATGCGGAGGCCGTACAGGCTGTTGCGGGCGCCCAGCAGCATCGCACCGGCCGTGCCCGCGACCAGGTTGCCGCCGCCCGCGACGACGCCGACCAGGGCGAACTGCGAGGCGCCGGTGAAGGCGAACAGGCTCAGCACGCACGCCTGCGCCACGCTGAGCCCCGCGGTGACGGCCGCGGCGCCGAAGGCCACCCCCGCCAGGCCGACGGCGATCCCCACGCCCAGTCCGTCCCTGATCGCGGAGGAACGAGTGGTTGTTTCCATGGCAGGTGAGCTTAAATCCGGTTTCAAGCCCCGGTCTTGTACGTTCCTGCGCGCTGGTACGCGGCCGGCGGCACGCCCACCGTCCGGGTGAAGTGCCTGCTCAGGTGGGCCTGGTCGGTGAACCCCACATCCCCGGCGACCTGCGCGGGAGGGGTGCCGGCCTGGAGCAGCCTCCGGGCCCGGATGATCCGCAGCGTGTTCAGGTAGGCGTGAGGGGGAAGCCCGGTGGCCGCCTTGAAGGCCCGGATCAGGGTGAAGGGCCTCGCGTCCACCGCCCGCGCCAGGTCCTCGATCGTGGGCGGGTCGACGAGCCGCTCGTGCAGGATCTCCCGGGCACGCCGCACCGCCGGGTCGTCGTCCCGGCGCGGCGCGCCCGCGGGGCGGCGGGAGGCGTGCCGGCTGAGCAGGGCGGCGAAGGCCGTGCGGGCCAGCGTCGAGGAGGCGAGGTCGTCGCCTCCCTCCGCGGCGTCGTGCGCGGCCCGCAACAGCGCGACGGTGGGCCGGTGGTAGGTGACGGTCTCGGGGAAGCAGGGCGTGCCGTGCCCGGCCATCAGCTCGGCGGCGATCCCGGAGACGAACTCGACCGAGGGGTACAGCACCCGGTAGGACCACCCGCCGGGGACGCCCGCGTAGCCGTCGTGCGCCTCCTCGGGGTTGAGCGTGCTGAGGCTGCCAGGGCCCGCGCGGTGCAGGGTGCCCCGGTAGGCGAACTCCTCCACCCCGGACAGGACCAGCGCGATCGCGTAGCCCTCGTGCGCGTGCGGCGGGAAGCGGTGGGTCACGTATCTGGCCTTGAGGAGGTCCACCCCCGGCAGGGCCGGGGTGCGCCAGAAACGCGCCCTCTCCAGGCCGCTCATGGCCGGAAGGTCCTGGTGAACGTGTCGAAGAACGAGCGGTCCCACCTGGACGCCGGGCTCTCCCAGTAGATCGCGTACGGCTTGTCGGCGAGGGTGCGGAAGCCCCGGTCCAGGACGCGGGTGCGGACCCCGTTCTTGAGGTAGGTGAACTCCCAGTCGGCGGCCGGCACCCCCCGGTACACCAGCGCGGTGATGCCGATCCGCCGGTAGCCGGGCCAGACGTTGTCGGCCGTCCCGGCCTTCTCCACCTTCTGCCAGTGCCTGACCGGGTTCTTCTCCGGGTCGTCGGTCGACTCGATCCACAGGAAACCGCTCGCGCCGGGGGCGCGGAACTCCACCCTGTCGCGGCCGGCGAACCGCTTGACCCGCCAGTTCCCGGGCACCGCGACGGAGAAGCCCATCGGGTCGCGGTGCAGCCGCCAGCCCGCGGGGAGGGTCCTGGCCGGACGCGGCGTCACCGTCGGGGCCGGCTCCGGGGTGGGGGTCGTCTCCTGCGGCGGAGTGGGGGTGGGGTCGGTGATCGGAGGCGTGACCTCGGCCTGGCCGTCACCGGCGCCCACCGTGGTGTCCGTCTCCTTGAGGAACAGCCACCCGCCGAGCCCGATCGCCACCGCGAGCGCGGGCACCCCGGCCAGGAGCGCCAGCCGCCCCGCCCTCGCCCGCCGCACGGGCTCGGCCCCCGCGTCCGCGGGCTGCTCCCGCCCCCGCCGGGAACCGGGGGGCGAGGGCTCGTGACCGTGGGCCTGCTGTCCGGGATGCGTGTACGGGGGCTGTTCGTGGTACGGAGGCTGCTCGGGGCGCGCGTACGGAGGCTGCTCGGGGTGCGTGTACGGGGACTGCTCGTGGCGCGCGTACGGCTCGGGGGGCGTGTACGGGGACTGTTCGGGCCACGTGCGCGGGGCCGGGGAGTGGGACCCCTCGGGCTGCGTGTGCCCGGCCGCGTACGGCGACCGCCCCGGGTGCGTGGGCGCGGCCGGGTGCGGCGGCCGCCCCGGGCCGCTCGGGGAGTCCCCGTACCCCGGCTGCCACGCGCCCCGCGCCGGGTCCTGACGCGGTGGCGGGTCGGCGCGCGGCGGGTCGGTGTGGAACCCGGGGGAGGCGGGGGCGGCAGGGGAGGCGTACGCCCGCTGCCCGGGGTGCGCCGTTCGCCCGGAGACCGGCCCGGCGGAGGGGGAGGAGGCGCGGCCGAGCAGGGCCTCGACCTGGTCGGGGACCATCCGGGCGGCGGGGTCCCTGGCCAGCATGCCGAGGATCGCCGTCGGCAGCGGCCCGGAATGGGCCATGGGGCTGGGCTCGCCGTGCAGGACGGCCATCATGGTGGCGGCGGCCGTGGCCCGCTCGAACGGAGGGCGGCCCTCCAGCGCCGCGTACAGCGTCGCGCCGAGCGACCACAGGTCCGACTCGGGGGTGGCGGGCAGCCCGTGCAGCCGCTCGGGCGGCAGGAACGCCGGGGTGCCGACCATCGCGCCCGTACGGGTGATGCCGGTCTCCTGCGTCATGGAGGCGATGCCGAAGTCGGTCAGCACCACCCGGCCGTCGTCGGCCAGCAGCACGTTCTCCGGCTTGACGTCGCGGTGCAGCACCCCCGCGGCGTGCGCGGTCCGCAGCGCGCCCAGCACGTGCAGCCCCACCGAGGCGACCCGCTCGGGAGGGAGCGGCCCGCCCGAGCGGACGATCTCACCCAGCGACCGGGACCGGACCAGCTGCATGACGATCCAGGGACGCCCGTCCTCCTCGACCACGTCGTGCACGATGACCACGGAGGGGTGGTCGAGGCGCCCGGCGGTCCTGGCCTCGCGGATGGTGCGCCGGTTCAGGTCGGTGCGCGCGGCCTCGTCGACGCCCCGGTAGCGGACCTCCTTGACGGCCACCACCCGGTCGAGGAGCTCGTCGTGGGCGCGCCAGACGATGCCCATGCCGCCCTCGCCGATGTGTTCGAGCAGCCGGTAGCGGCCCGCCACCTTTCTCTCCGCCATCCCCGCCCTCCCAAGCTCACTGACCGCGGGCGGTAGGGCTCCCGCTCACTTTTTCGAGGAGAAGGTCGCGGTGAACCCCTCGAAGAGGTGCATGTTCTTCTTCCAGTCCTTGGCCAGGGTATGCCAGTAAATCGCATACCCCCGGCCGCCCTTGGTGACGAACCCCCGGTTGATCACGCGGGCCTTGCCCGAGCTGGTGTTCCAGGTGAACTCCCAGTCGGCGGCCTTCTCCATGTACTTGACGTTCGCGATCCGGACCCGCTGGTAGCCGGAGAAGTTGCCCCGGACGACCCTCTCCTGGTTCTCCCAGTCCTTCTTCGGGTCGGGGCCCGCCTTGTCGACGTACTCGACGAAGACGAAGCTCGTCCGGTCGGGACCGCGGAACCACACCTGCTTGCCGGGCCGTTTCTCCATGGCCCACCCCTTGGGCAGGCCGATCGAGAAGCCGTTGCTGTCCTTGTGCATCTTCCAGCCGGAGGGGAGGGGGGACTTCTCCTCCGTCTTGGTGGGGCTCGGGCTGGACGAGGGAGACTCCGACGGGGACGCCGAGGAGGACGGCGGCGACGTCTCCGGATCCGGCGAGCCCTCCGCGGTCGTCTCGGCGGTGCCGCTCGGGGCGTCCGACGCGCTGGACGCGCTCGGATCGCCCGGCCTGGCCTGCGGGGTCTCGTCGCCGTCGCCGCTGCGCAGGCCGAGCCAGCCGGCGATCCCGCCGACGACGAGCAGCGCGGGCAGCAGCACCAGCAGCCCCCGCCTCACCGGGGAGCCGCCCGACTCTCGCGAGGCGAGCGTGTCGTGGTTCCCGGCGTAGGCGGGCGAGGGCTCCTCCCACGGAGCGGGCTCGGCCCTGGAGGCGGAGACGGGCGCCGCGGCGGGCTCCGGCCTCGGCGCGGGCTCGCGCCCGACGGGCGGGAAGGGGTTGGGGCGCGCGGCGGGCTTCTGGCGCGCGGCTCCCGGCTCCCCGGCCGGCGGGGCGTCCTCGCGGCTCGCCCGGGGTGCGGGCTTCTTCCCGGCCGTGGAGCCGGGAGCCGCCGCGCCGGGGGACGCGGAGGACGCCGTGCCCGGCTTCGCCTCGCGGGCCGGCGCGACGCCGGCGGCGGGTTCGGGCTTCGGGTCGGTGGCGGGCCTCGGCTTGGGGGCGAACCTGGGCAGGACCGGGGACGCCGGGGACGCCGGGGACGCGGCCGCCGCCCCGGGCCTGGGGCCGGGCTCGGGTTCCGGGGTGGGTTCGGGCTTCGGAGTGGTGGCGGGCCTCGGCTTGGGGGCGAACCTGGACAGGATCGGCGGTGCGGCCTCGGCGGGGGCCGCAGGGGGTACGGGCGCGCCCTTGCCGGCGGGACGGCTCGCCTTCGAGCCCGCTCCCGCCTCGGAGCCCGATGAACCCGCTCCCGCCTCGGAACCCGGTGAGCCCGCCCCGGCATCCGGGACGGGGGAGCCGGCTTCGGCCGCGGCTTCGGAAGCCTGGCCGCCCTTCGCGGCGGGTGCGTCCTTCGCCGGTGCCGGCGCGGCCTTCTCCCCGGAACCGGCCGCCCCGGAACCGGCCGCCGCGGAGGCGGGCTGCCGCCGTGCGTCCGCGGCGGGCGCCTTCGCGGCGGCCTTCCGCTGCTCCTGCTCCTCGCGGCGCGCGGGCGGGGAAGAGGCTTCCTTCTTCGCACCCGGGCGTGCGGCGTCCAGCTTCGCGCCCGTCTCGGGGACGGCGCCGGGCTGGAGGCCGATCCCGGGGTCGGTCTCGTCCGCCGGGTTCACGGCCGGCATGACGGCGGTCCTGGCGGGCCGGTCCCGGTCGCCCTCGCCCTCGGCGACCCTGCGCAGCAGCCGCTCGGCCTCCTTGTAGGGCATGCGCAGCGCCGGGTCCTTGCGGAGCAGCCCTTCGAGGACCGGGGCCAGCGGCCCGGCGTGGAGCGGGGGCTCGGGCTCGTCGTTCAGGATGGCGTGCATGGTCGGCAGCGCCCCGCCCCGGTCGTGCGGCGGCTTGCCCTCGACGGCGGCGTACAGGGTCGCGCCGAGCGACCACAGGTCGGACTCGCGCTGCGCGCTGCCGCCCTTGATGCGTTCCGGCGGGATGAACGCGGGGGTGCCCGCGATGCCGGTCATGGTCAGCGCGGTCTCGGCCTCGAGGGTCGCGATGCCGAAGTCGGTCAGCACCACCCGGCCGTCGTCGGCCAGCAGCACGTTCTCCGGCTTGACGTCGCGGTGCAGAACTCCCTGGGCGTGGGCGGCGCGCAGCGCCTCCAGCAGCTTGAGGCCGATCTCCGCGACCCGCTGCGGCGGCAGCGGCCCGTCCTGGCGCAGCACCTTGCCGAGGGAGCGCGACTCGACCAGCTGCATGACGATCCAGGGACGCCCGTCCTCCTCGACGACGTCGTGGACGACCACCACGTTCGGGTGCGTCAGGCGCCCCGCGGCACGCGCCTCGCGCTTGGTGCGCCGGTTGAAGTCCTCCTGGTTGTCCTCGCCGAGCATGTCGGCGTAACGGACCTCCTTGATCGCGACCTCACGGTCGAGGAGCTCGTCATGGGCCCGCCACACGATGCCCATGCCACCCCGGCCGATGGCTTCGAGCAGCTGGTAGCGGGAGGCGACACGGCGCCCCTCGGGCTGTGCTTCGGCCATCAACCGGCTTACCTCCTTCTGAACCCCCGAATACTCTCATAGCCCGGTAAAGTGATCGACTCACCCGCCGGAGAAAAGTCCACATCCTGAGATCTGATGTCCAGTACGTGGCGGATGTCGGGAAGATGATCGAGAATCGGCCGCATGACCTGCCACTTTACGTTCAACGGGCCCGCTCCGGGGGGCCGATCGTGACAGTGTCGAACCATCGACCGGTCTGAGCCGGAACGGGTCACCGGGATCATCGGGGTCATCCGGTCATCCGGGTCACAGGGCGCCCGGCAGGAGGTCGAGCCGGCGCCGGGCCGTGGCGGCGAGGCGGGTCAGCCGGGCGGTCTCCTCGGCCAGGACCGTGCGGCCCTCGCCCCTGAGGTCGTAGTAGCGCCGGTGGCGGCCGTCGACGACCTCCTCCTTGACGACGCCGATCAGGCCCTCGCCCGACAGGCGCTCCAGGGCGCCGTAGAGGGTGCCCGCGCCGAGCCGCACGCGGTCCTCCGACAGCTCGCGCACCGTCTTGATCACGCCGTATCCGTGCAGCGGGCCCTCGGACAGGGCCAGCAGGATCAGGTAGCTCTGCTCGCGTAGCGCCATGGGCGACATATATCGTTACCCGTACTGTGAGTCAAGGGTAGGCCTCGCGCCGGGAGCGTCCGGGGCGCCGCCGGGGGAGAGGCGACCCGGAGCGCATGAGTCACTTTCGAAACTCAGATTTGGATACGCTTTCCCCGCCGACGGTGCGACTAGGGGAGGACGGGGCCGCATGTCAGACTCGTTTGTGCATCTGCACGTTCACACGGAATACTCCATGCTGGATGGAGCCGCCCGTTTGAAGCAGATGTTCAAACAGGTCGGTGACCTGGGCATGCCGGCCATCGCGATCACCGACCACGGCAACATGCACGGCGCCTACGACTTCTACAAGCAGGCGACCGGTGCCGGGATCAAGCCGATCATCGGCATCGAGGCCTACGTCGCCCCCGCCTCCCGGCACCAGAAGAAGCCGGTGCTGTGGGGCGAGCCGCACCAGAAGCGCGACGACGTCTCGGCGGGTGGCTACTACACCCACATGACCATCTGGGCGAAGAACGCCACGGGCCTGGGCAACCTGATGAAGCTCTCCTCGCGCGCCTACACCGAGGGCTTCGTCCGCAAGTGGGCCCGGATGGACGCCGAGATCCTCGCCGAGCACTCCGAGGGCCTGATGGCCACCACCGGCTGCCCGTCGGGCGAGGTGCAGACCCGCCTGCGCCTGGGCCAGTACGACGAGGCGGTCGCGGCGGCGGCCAGGTTCCAGGACCTGTTCGGCAAGGACAACTACTACCTGGAGATCATGGATCACGGGCTCGACATCGAGCGCCGGGTCCGCGACGGCCTGACCCGCATCTCGCGCGAGCTGGACATCCCGCCGCTGGTCACCAACGACTCCCACTACACCTACGAGTCGGACGCGACCTCGCACGACGCGCTCCTGTGCATCCAGACCGGCAAGCAGCTGTCCGACCCCGACCGCTTCCGCTTCGACGGCAGCGGTTACTACATCAAGAACGCCGACGAGATGCGCGCCGTCGACTCCTCCGACCTGTGGGCCGAGGGCTGCCGCAACACGCTGCTGGTCGCCGAGAAGGTCGACCCGACCGGCATGTTCGGCTTCAAGAACCTGATGCCGACCTTCCCGATCCCCGAGGGGGAGACCGAGGAGAGCTGGTTCCGCAAGGAGATCTGGCGGGGCATGGAGCGGCGCTTCCCCGAGGGCGTCGACGAGGAGCACCGCGCCCAGATCGAGTTCGAGATGAACGTCATCCTGCAGATGGGGTTCCCCTCCTACTTCCTCGTGGTCGCCGACTTCATCATGTGGGCCAAGAACAACGGCATCCGGGTCGGACCTGGCCGCGGTTCGGCGGCGGGCTCGCTGGCCGCGTACGCGCTGGGCATCACCGACCTCGACCCGCTGCCGCACGGCCTGATCTTCGAGCGGTTCCTCAACCCCGACCGCGTCTCCATGCCCGACGTCGACATCGACTTCGACGAGCGCCGGCGCGGCGACGTGATTCGCTACGTGACCGAGAAGTACGGCGCCGACAAGGTCGCCATGATCGCCACCTTCGGCACCATCAAGGCGAAGGCTGCCATCAAGGACGCGGCCCGCGTCCTCGGGCACCCGTACGCGCTGGGCGACAAGGTCTCCAAGGCGTTCCCGCCCGCGGTGATGGGCAAGGACATCCCGCTGTCGGGCATCTTCGACAAGGACCACCCGCGCTACAACGAGGCGGGCGAGCTGCGCAGGCTGTACGAGGAGGACGTCGACGTCAAGTCGGCCATCGACCTCGGCAGGGGCCTGGAGGGCCTGATCCGGCAGACCGGTGTGCACGCCGCCGGCGTGATCATGTCCTCGGAGGTGCTGACCGACTACATCCCGATCATGCGCCGCGACTCCGACGGTGTGATCATCACGCAGTTCGACTATCCGACCTGCGAGACGCTCGGCCTGCTCAAGATGGACTTCCTGGGCCTGCGCAACCTCACGATCATCGACGACTGCCTGAAGGCCATCGAGGTCAACACCGGCACCAAGATCGATCTGCTCGACCTGCCCCTGGACGACGTCAAGACCTACGAGCTGCTGGCCAGGGGTGACACGCTCGGCGTGTTCCAGGTCGACGGCGGCGGCATGCGCTCGCTGCTGCGGCTGATGCGTCCCGACAACTTCGAGGACATCTCGGCGGCGCTCGCGCTGTACCGGCCGGGTCCGATGGGCGCCAACTCCCACACCAACTACGCGATGCGCAAGAACGGCCAGCAGGAGATCACCCCGATCCATCCCGAGCTGGAGGAACCGCTCAAGGAGATCCTCGACACGACCTACGGCCTGATCGTCTACCAGGAGCAGGTCATGGCCATCGCGCAGAAGGTCGCCGGGTTCTCGCTCGGCAAGGCCGACCTGCTGCGCCGCGCGATGGGCAAGAAGAAGAAGTCGGAGCTGGACAAGCAGTACGAGTTCTTCGAGCAGGGCATGAAGGACAACGGCTACTCGGCCGCCGCGATCAAGGCCCTGTGGGACATCCTGCTGCCCTTCTCCGACTACGCCTTCAACAAGGCGCACACCGCCGCCTACGGCCTGGTCTGCTACTGGACCGGCTATCTCAAGGCCAACTACCCGGCCGAGTACATGGCCGCCCTGCTGACCTCGGTCAAGGACGACAAGGACAAGTCGGCCCTCTACCTCAACGAGTGCCGCCGCATGGGCATCAAGGTGCTCCCGCCGGACGTCAACGACTCCGACTTCGACTTCACCCCGCGCGGCACCGACGTCCGGTTCGGCCTGTCGGCGATCCGCAACGTCGGCGGCAACGTGGTCGACGGGATCATCGCCGCGCGCAAGGAGAAGACCCGCTTCGCCGACTTCAAGGACTTCCTGCGCAAGGTTCCCATGGTGGTCTGCAACAAGCGGGTCATCGAGTCGCTGGTCAAGGCCGGTGCCTTCGACTCCTTCGGGCACGTGCGCAAGGGCCTGGTGATGATCCACGAGCAGGCCGTCGACAGCATCATCGGGATCAAGAAGAACGAGGCCCAGGGACAGGACTCCCTGTTCGGCGCCGTCGAGGGCGCCGAGGACGAGACCTTCGACGTGCAGATCCCGCTGGGCGAGTGGGACAAGAACACCCTGCTGCAGTTCGAGCGGGAGATGCTCGGCCTGTACGTCTCCGACCACCCGCTCTTCGGCGTGGAGCACATCCTCGCCTCCGGCGCCGACTGCTCGATCGCCTCGCTGCAGGACGAGCACCGTACCGACGGCCAGGTCGTCACCGTCGGCGGCATCCTGAGCGGCCTGCAGCGCAAGGTCACCAAGAAGGGCGACACCTGGGTCCTGACCCAGCTGGAGGACCTGGAGGGCGCGATCGAGGTGATGATCTTCCCGTCCGCGTACCAGCTCTGCGCGACGGTGCTCGCCGAGGACGCGATCGTGTTCGTCAAGGGGCGCCTGGACAAGCGCGAGGACGTCGGGAAGATCATCGCGATGGAGGTGACGGCCCCCGACCTGACCCGCGAGGCCGGAGGCCCGCTGGCCGTCAGCCTCGCCCTGGCCCGCTGCACCCCGCCGGTGGTCGGCCGCCTCAAGGAGGTGCTGACCGCGCACCCCGGTACCACCGAGGTGCACCTGCAGGTCCACAACGGCCCGAAGACCACGATCGTGCGCCTCGACGACCGCCTGCGGGTGTCGCCGTCCCCGGCCCTGATGGGCGACCTGAAGCAGCTCCTCGGCCCCGCCTGCCTCGGGGCCTGAGAGCCCGCGGGTCCGCGTCCTCACCCGGAGGGCGGGCGGCCGGTGGCCGTGCGGGCGCCGGACGGCGTGGTTCCGCCCCCTGCGGCACGGTGAGCGCCGCCTGTCAGGCGGTTGATCTCAACGTGGGCATGGAGCCGCCTTTCGTCGGTCTACTTCCCGGTGGCGTGCCGGTCGAGCCAGTCGCGGTAGCGGATCCGCCCCAGGGAGGCGCCGTCATCGGGCACCAGCGTGCGCTCGCCCGGCACGCTGCCGAAGTAGTGCGCCCGCGGGTCGGTGACCACCTCGCGCGGGTCGCCCCAGGTGGCCAGGGCCTCCCGGAAGAACTCGTCCATCCGGAACCGCTCGGGCCCGCCGACTTCCACCATGCCGTTCAGCGGCGATCCCACCGCGACCCGGCCGACCGCCTGGGCGACGTCATCGCCCGCCATGGGCTGGAAGAGCACGGGGGCCATCCGCACCTGGTCGCCGTCCGTGGCCTCGTCGGCGATGCGCCGGACGAACTCGAAGAACTGGGTCGCGTGCACGAGCGAGAAAGGGATCGACGACTCCGAGATCAGCTTCTCCTGGGCGATCTTCGCTCGGAAGTAGGCGTTCCCCGGCGGCCGCTCCGTACCCACCACCGACAGCGCGACATGGTGGCCGACACCGGCCTCCGCCTCCGCGGCGAGCAGGTTGCGGGTGGAGGTGGTGAAGAACTCCATCACGGCGGTTTCCTCGAAGGAGGGGGAGTTCGACACGTCGATCACCACCTGCGCGCCCTTCAGCACCTCGGCCAGCCCTTCGCCGGTGAAGGCGTTGACTCCGGTGTTCGGCGCCGCCGCCACCGCCTCGTGACCGTGCTCCCTCAGCTTCGTCACGAGCTTCGACCCGATGAGACCGGTCCCGCCGATTACCACGATCCTCATGCTGAACCTTCCTGTCCGCCGGGGCGCTTGCTCGCCCTCGGTCCCCAGCTAGGACAGGACGGCCTTCCGGCCTGTGACAGATCCCGCGGAAAGTTTCCAGTGCCCGCGCCGTCCGCGCCGTCCGCGCGGCCCGCGTCGAGGTGTGGCCGGGCCGGCCCTTGCAGAAGGCGTTACTCACCGATGACGGACGGCGGGCGCGGTGTGCCGTGGCTTTCACCGTCCGAGGGCACGGTGCGGACGGCGAGCCTCAGGGACCGGCCGAGGCCGATCACCGTCTGACGGAGCCACCCGCCGCCACGATTGTTCGCGTACCTGTCACAGGACGATGACCTGCGCTGTCATGACTCATGACGGACGGCAACGCGTGTCCGGGGGACAGAGGTTCGCCACGAACGTCTGTGGTCCGCGGGACCGGCGTGATCGGGTCCATGCCATGACGAGGCTCGCCGTGCAGGGCCCCGGGCGGTGGCCGCCCCACCGGACATCGCCGTCAACGGTGTGCCGGGTCTGCCCCGCGACGGCCATCGGCCGATATCCCCCACCAAATCGCATATCCCCCACGAAATCGCATGAAAGGAAGTCTGTGTCTTGACAGCACACTCAGGACCCCGTTTCGACCGCGGGGCTCCCCTCCAGGCTGGTGAAGGCCGGATTGCGCAGACGATTCGGATCCCCTCGGACATGGTGCGCGAGCTTCAGCGTGAACTGCAGAAAAAGCAGCGTTTCGCGTCCGACGCCTCGCACGAGCTACGCACGACGATCGCGGGTCTGCGCACGGAGTTGGAGGAGGCCCGCCTGCATCCCGGCGAGACCGACCTCTGCGACCTGCTCGCCAACGCGCTGAGGAACGTCGAGCGGCTGAACGCGATCATCACCGACATGCGCATCCTCGCCGAGATGGAGGCCGGCCCGCCCAGCGAGCCGCAGCAGGTCGATCTCGCCGAACTCGTCCATGACGAGATCGGCCGCAGGACCGACTGCATCGCGGTCCGGCACCGGCTGGAAACCGGGGTGACCGTTGTGGCCATCCCGATCCGGATCAGCCGGGTGCTCACCAACCTGCTGGACAACGCCCAGCGGCACGCCCACCAAATGATCGAGGTCCGGGTGAGCCGCGACGGCGACAGCGCCGAGCTGACGGTCACCGACGACGGCGAAGGAGTCGCGGAATCCGAACGGGAACACATCTTCCAGCGCTTCACCCGCCTGCAGGCCGCGCGCCGGCTCGACCACACCGGCACCGGGCTGGGTCTGGCCATCGCCCGCGACATCGCCCAGGCCCACATCGGCAGCCTGCATGTCCGGGAGGCCGAGACCGGCGGCGCGTGCTTCGTGCTGCGACTGCCCCTGGCAGGTTCGGTTGCCCCGGTGGGCACACCGCTGGATCCATGAGCTCACCGAGCGTCGGAAGAGGACTCTGATGGCACACGACATCAACGTCGCCGCCCTGTTCACGGCCGTTTCCGGCCCCTGCCTGGTCATGACACCGGATATGATCATCGTGGCCGTCAACCAGACCTATCTCGACCTCTGCGGACGCCGGCGGGAGGACGTGCTGGGCCGGCATGTGTCCGACCCGTTTCCCCAGGACCGCACCGATCCCGGTTACCGGTGCGCGCTGCAGCACCTCGAAGCGTCGCTGGACCAGGTTCGTGCGGCCGCCGAGGCGGTCCCGCGGAAGTACACCGCGGTGCCCTCCGGCGGCGCGCCCCGGAGCCGGTACGGGAACATGATCGACTCTTCCGTCCTCGGCCCGGGCGGAGCGGTGGTGCTGTTCGTCCACCGCACGCAGGAGGTGACCGACCTCGGCCGACAACCCCCGCGTGCGGGTTCGCCCGGGCTCGGACCGGACTCGGGCGAGAAGGCGGTGGAGCCGGTGGAGCCGATGGAGACGCGGCTCTGCGCACGCTCCACGAAGCTGCGGAAGCTGGACGAGCAGGTCAGGGAGGCCAGAACGCACACGGAGCACGTGCTGGCCCGGCAACGTCAGTTCGCCGCCGACGCCTCACACGAGCTGCGTACGCCGCTCGCCGCGCTGCGCGTGCAAGTCGAGGCGGCGCAGCTGCACCCGGACGACATCTGCCTGCCCGACCTGCTGAACCACGTGACGAACGACCTTGACCGGTTGGAGAGCATCGTCGACGACCTGCTCCTGCTGTCCACGATCGAGTCCGACCTCGACAGAACGCGGGAGGAAGTGGATCTGACCGCCCTGGTCGAGACGGCGGCGGCCCGGTGGGCCGACGGTCATGACGTACGGCTCAACGTCGAGCCGGCGGTGACCGTGGAAGCCGCGCCCTGGCAGCTCGCCCGTTTGCTCGCCAACCTGCTGGACAACGCCCGGCGTCACGCCACCCGCAGACTGCAGGTCGACCTGCGCCGCGCGGGCGGCCACGCGGAGCTGGCGGTGGCCGACGACGGGAAGGGAATCGCCCCCGCCGACCGCGAGCGCGTGTTCCAGCGATTCGTCCGCCTGGACACCGCCCGCAGCCGCGGCCGCGGAGGCACCGGCCTGGGCCTGGCCATCGCCCGCGACATCGCCCAGGCCCACCGGGGCAGCCTGCACGTCGAGGACGTGACCGAGGGCGGCGCCTGCTTCGTGCTCCGCATCCCGCTCGTCCGTTAGGGCGTGCCGGACGGTTCGAGGTGGCGGAGCCGGGGCATCAGGGCGCTGTGCGGCCCGTCCGCGGCGGCGACTCGCGGCTGACGATCTCCGTCACCGCAGGTCAGAGGTGTCCGTGGGAAATCTCCTCATCGCTACCGGAACCCCCGGCGGGGGGCGCGGTACCGGCGGTGCGCGCCGTTGTCGCGATACCGGCGCTCCTCCCGGTACGTGCGCTCCTCGCGGAAGCGGCGTCCGCGGTCCCCCCGGGCGCCGTGATCCCCTCGGGCGTCGCGGTCCTCGCGTTCCCCTCGGGCGCCGCGACGCCTGCCGTCCTCGCGGCCCTCGCCGTCCTCGCCCTCCTCCTCGCGTTCCCTGGCCAGGGCCTCCTCCATGCCGGGGGTGAACCCGCCGCCGAACCGGCCCATGTCGGGGTGGTGGAAGCGGGTCTCGCGCGTACCGTCGAGAGCCGCCGACATCGACGAGACCCAGATCGGTCCCGGCAGGGAGGCCCCCTGGACCGCGCCGAAGTACTCGTCGCCGATCTCGACGTTGGTCAGCGGGTAGCGGTAGGAGCCCCGGATGTCGCCCACGCTGACCGCCGCGGCCAGGTCAGGGGTGTAGCCGGCGAACCAGGCCGACGTGTAGCCGTTGTTGGTGCCCGTCTTGCCCGCGGCCGGGCGGCCGATGCTCTGGCCGGTCATGGTGCCCTTGGTGAACACCCCTGCCAGGAGGTGGTTGACCGCGTCGGCCACGTCGCGCTCGATCGCCCGCGAGCAGCTGGGCGGGATCTTGAAGCGCCTGCCGTCCCGCTCGACGATCTCGACGATGGCCATCGGGCGGCAGTAGCGGCCCCGCGCCCCGAACGCGGCGAACGCGGCCGCCACGGTCACCGGGTCCATCTCGTTCACGCCGAGGGTGAAGGTCGGCACCTCCCGCAGCGGGGTGCCGTCGGCGCGGGCGATGCCCATCGCCCTGGCGGTCGTGACGACCGGGCACAGGCCCACCCGCTGCTCCAGCATCATGTAGAAGATGTTCACCGACTTCCAGGTGCCGGTGGACAGGCTCTGCGGGCCGCCCTTGCCCTCGCCGCTCGCGTTGAAGATCTCCGCGCGGGGGTCGTTGACCTTGCGGCCCCGGCAGTCGGTGAAACCGCTGTCGGGCACGAAACTGCCGGGCGTCATGAAGCCCTGGTCGAACCGCCAGCCCTGGGCCAGCGCGGTCGCCAGGGTGAACACCTTGAACGTCGAGCCCGCCTGGAAGCCCTGGCCACCGCCGTGCGCCATGTCGGCGACCAGGTTGTAGGTGGTGTCGGGGCCGCTTTTGGTGCCGGCGGTGTTGTTGCCGGTGCTGCCGCCGCCGCTGTTGCTGCCGTACCTCTTGCTCGCCGCCATGGCCCGGATCCGCCCGGTGCCCGGCTGGATCATGGCCTCGGCCGCGACCTCGGTGTCCTTCCTGCCGACCCGCGCGGCGATGGCGCGTTGCGCGGCCCGCTGCGCCTTCGGCGCCAGGGTGGTGCGCAGCACGATGCCGCCCCTGGCCAGGCGGCGCTCCCGCTCCGCGCGGGTGTGGCCGAAGGCCGGGTTGGTCAGCAGCTCCCGGTGCACGTAGAGGCAGAAGTAGGGGTAGACGCTCCCCTCGCAGCCGCCGGGTTCGGGCTTGAGGCGGATGGCCAGCGGGCGCCTCTTGGCGGCCTCGGCCCGCGCCGGGGTGACGTACGACAGCTGGGCCATCCGGTCCAGGACGATGTCCCTGCGCTCGCGCAGCCGCTCCCTGCGCTTGGCGTCCAGCGACGGGTCGGTGGCGTACGGCGTGCGGACCGCGCCGGCCAGCGTCGCCGCCTGGGGCAGGGTCAGCCGGGCGGCCGGGACCGAGAAGAACCGCTGGGCGGCGGCCTCCACCCCGAAGGCGCCCGCGCCGAAGTAGGCGATGTTGAGGTAGCGCTCCAGGATCTCGGCCTTGCTGTACTTGCGCTCCATCGCCAGCGCGTACCGCAGCTCGTTGATCTTGCGCTGGATGCTGGGTGCGCGGGCCTGGGCGCGCTCGGTGTCGCTCTCGGAGTTCTCGACCAGGATGTTCTTCACGAGCTGCTGGGTGAGCGAGGACCCGCCCTGCCGCACCTCGCCCGCCTTGGTGTTGGTGATCAGGGCACGCAGGGTGCCCTTGACGTCCAGGCCCGCGTGCTCGTAGAAACGCGAGTCCTCGATCGCCACGATCGCGTCACGCATGACGGGGGCGACCTGGGCGAGCGTCACCACCGTCCGGTTCTCCGTGTAGAACTGGGCGAACCGCTTGCCGTTCCTGTCCAGCAGCACGGTGCGCTGGGGGAGCGGGTTCTCCCGGGGGCTCGGGGGCAGGTCGGTGAGGGTCCTCGCGACGTTGTTGACGGTGAGCCCGGCCGTGCCGACCAGTGGCAGCGCGGCCAGGGCGGCCAGCAGCCCGCCGAACACCCCGCAGGCCACCAGCCGGCGCAGGCACGCGCCGGGACCACGTCTCACCTCTGGGCGCGATGTCACGCATAGTAACGTGCGGCCGGGTGATCACCCACAAACACCCGATTGCCAATCCTTACCCGTCCTGCACCTTTTCTCGACTGATCTTCAGCCCGAGCGAGGCGAACTGCTCGAACGGCCGGTGGTAGCCCCGCTCGATGTGGTGCACCCCGCGCAGCGTGGAGGTGCCCTCGGCCGCGGCGGCGGCCAGCACGGCCGAGAACCCGGCCCGGATGTCGGGCAGCGTCACGTCGGCGCCGCTCAGCCTGGACACGCCGCGCACGACCGCCGAGTGCTTGGCGTTGGTGTCGTGGTAGCGGCAGGCGGGGCCGCCGAGGCAGACGTCGAACACCTCGATCTCGCAGCCCATCTTCTGCAGCGCGGGCACGTAGACCAGGCGGTTCTCGAACACCGTCTCGTGCAGCACCGACATGCCCTGGGCCTGCGTGAACAGCACCATCAGGGGGGTCTGCCAGTCGGTCATGAACCCCGGGTGCGTGTCGGTCTGCACCGCCGCGGCCCGCAGCCCGTGCGGCGCGGACGCCGACAGGTAGTCGTCGGTGATGTCGACCTCGGCGCCCATCCTGGCCAGGGTGGTGATCGCGGTCACCAGCCGGTCCTGCGGGCAGCCGTGCACCCGCACCTGCCCGCCGGTGATCAGACCGGCCGCCAGGTAGGAGAACGCCTCGATGCGGTCGCCGTTGAGCCAGGTGGAGGCGCCGTGCAGGTGCTCCACGCCCTCGATCACGATGCGCCGGTCGGGGCTCAGCTCGATGCGGGCGCCCATGCGCTGCAGGAACAGGGCGAGCTCCACCACCTCGGGCTCCATCGCCGCGCCCTTCAGCACGGTCTTGCCCTCGGCCAGCACCGCCGACATCAGGATCGTCTCGGTGGCTCCGACGCTGGGGTAGGGCAGTTCGATCCGGGTGCCGCGCAGCCGCTTGGCCTTGGCGTACACCCCCGTGTCGCTCACCTCGACCTCGGCGCCCATCGCGCGCAGCGCCTCGACGTGGAAGTCGACGGGCCGGCGGCCGATCGGGTCGCCGCCCACCAGCGGCACGAACGCCTCGCCCGCCAGGTGCAGCAGCGGGCCGAGCATCAGGATCGGGATCCTGTTGAGACCGGTGAACGCCGCGGGGACGTGCGGGTTGATCTGCTTGCCAGGGGCGACGGAGATCTCCCCGGCGCTGATCTCCACGTCGATGCCGAGCGCACGCAGCATCTGAGCGGTGATCCCCACCTCGCCCACGTCCGGGGCGTTCTGGATCGTGCTCTCACCGGTGCCCAGCATCGCGGCGACCATGTGCTTGGAGACGCCGTTCTTGGAGCCGCGGACCTCGACATCACCGCGCAGCGGCCCGGAGGGTTCGATCAGCCATACCTCTTCATTCACCCCGCCAGAGTAACGGGATTCGGTCGAAGCCTCGGATGGCGCCGGGCCGAGGGCTATGTAACATCGGGCACATCTGCACAGAGGGTGAGGGAACCATGGTGCGCGGCGTGCGTGACTTTGTGATCACCGTGCTGGTGCTCGCGCTGACCGGGGTCGTCGCCGGGATCCTGTGGTCGCTGGCGGCGCCGCGCCCCCCGTACGTCGCGACGAGCCAGGGACCGCTGCTGGCGGACCCCTCCACGCAGGCGCTGATCGCCGCCGACGGCTGGTTCGCCGTGATCACCGGCGCGCTCGGGCTCGTCTGCGGAGCCGTCGGTTACAGCGTGTCGCGCGGGGGCCGGCCGCTGCCGGTGGTGGTGGGCCTGGCCGCGGGCGGCCTGTGCGGCGCGTACCTGGCGCTGGTGGTCGGGGAGGCGGTCAACCTCGGGGCCGTGAGCGTCGCCGCCTCGGGGACGTCCAGGCCGCTGATCGCGGGACCGCTGGTGCTGACCGCCCGGGGGGTGCTGTTCGCGTGGCCGACCCTGGCCGCCGGCCTCTTCTTCGCCCTGGAGGGCATCGCGGGTTACCGCGACTCCCCGCTGCGCCGCCCGTTCGGCGGGAACGACCCCTACGGGCCGCTGTCGTCGTATGACATCAGCGGCCGGATCGGCGACCGGTAGGCGCCGCGCCGGAGTCAGAGGGGGCCGGGGTCTCAGAGGGGCGGCCTGCGCGAGCCGTGGCCGGTGGCGCGCTCGAACGCGTGGGCCAGTCGTAGCACCGCCATGTCGGTGAAGGGACGCCCGATGATCTGCACGCCCACCGGCAGCCCGCCGGGGGTGAACCCGCACGGCACCGACGCCGCCGGGGCGTGCAGCACGCTGACCCAGTAGGCCGAGCGCATCCACGCCAGGTAGTCGGGCAGCGTCTCCCCGTTGATCTCCGAGACGTACGGGGCGTCCACCGGGAACGGCGGCACCTGGCTGACCGGCGCGATCAGGAAGTCGTAGGTGTCGAAGAAGGAGTTCATCCGCTGGTAGAGCCCGCTGCGCAGCCGCTCCGCGCGGGCCAGGTCGGCGCCGGTCACCTCGCGGCCCCGCTCGACGTTCCAGCGCACGTTCGCCCCCAGGCTCTCCGGCGGCAGGTCGCCGTAGGACAGCGCGTAGTACCACGCGCGGTAGATCCGGAAGGCGTCCTCGGCGGCGGACAGGTCCAGATCCACCCGCTCCACCCGCGCGCCCAGCTCCGCGAGCGCGGCCGGGGCGTCCGCGGTGACCTTGGCCGTCTCCGCGTCGACCGGCAGCCCGCCCAGGTCAGGGCTCCAGGCCACGCGCAGCCCGGTCAGGTCGAGGTCCAGCGGCCCGGCGAAGGCGGAGCCGCTCCCGATGATCGACAGGGGGGAGGCGGCGTCGAACCCCGCCACCGCGCTCATCATCAGCGCCAGGTCCTCCGCGGTACGGGCCATGGGGCCAGGCACGCCGAGGGTGAACCAGGCCGCGACGGGCGACGGGGAGGGGACCCGCCCCGGGGTGGGCCGCAGCCCCGCCACGTTGCAGAAGGAGGCCGGGTTGCGCAGCGAGCCGCCCATGTCGGAGCCGTCGGCCAGCGCCACCATGCCGGTCGCCAGCGCCGCCGCGGCCCCGCCGCTGCTGCCCCCGGCCGACCTCGACAGGTCGTAGGGGTTGCGGGTGGCGCCGAAGATCTCGTTCACGGTGTGCGAGCCGGTGCCGAACTCCGGGGTGTTGGTCTTGCCGACCGTGATCGCCCCGGCCTCGCGCATCCGCCGCACGATCGGCGCGTCGGTGTCGGGGACGTGGTCGGCGAAGATCGGGGAGCCGTACGTGGTGCGGATCCCCGCGGTGTCGGCCAGGTCCTTGTGCGCGACCGGCAGGCCGTGCAGCGGCCCCCGCCACCGGCCGCGGGCCAGGTCCCGGTCGGCCTCCTCCGCCTCCCGCCTGGCACGCTCGGCCACCAGCGTGACGATCGCGTTGACCTGCGGGTTGACCTCCTCGATCCGCCGCAGGTGCGCGTCGAGCAGCTCGACCGCACCGACCTGCCTGGTACGCAGCAGTTCGATCATCTCGGTGGCGGTCAGGTAGTGCATCTTCCCCCCGGACGTCCCTGGTCAGGTGTGTTCTGTCGTACCGAGTCTGACCGAAGGTCACCGCGCGCCGCGTCGGCAACCTTCGACAGGACCTGGCGGGGGGAGCGGGTCCGTCTTGCGGGACCTCGCGAGGCGGGTCTTGCGGGACTCGTGAGGTGGGTCCTGTGGGGCCCGCGAGGTGGTCAGCCGGTTTTTCCGATGGGGGCGGTGACGGCCTGGGTGAGCCGGACCAGCTCCGAGGGGGCGGTCTCGATCTGCAGCCCGCGCCGCCCGGCGGAGAAGTAGATCGTCGCGAAGCCGAGCGCGGAGGCGTCGACCACGGTCGGCAGGCGCCTGCGCTGCCCGAGGGGGCTGATGCCGCCGACCACGTAGCCGGTGACCCGCTCGACCTTGGCCGCGTCGGCCATCGCCGCCCGCTTGCTCCCCAGCGCCGCCGCGAAGGCCTTGAGGTCGAGCTTGCCGGCCACCGGCACCACCGCGACGGCCAGCCCGCTCTCCACCTCGGCCACCAGGGTTTTGAAGATCTGCCCGTACGGCACCCCGAGGGCGTCGGCCGCCTCCTCGCCGTAGGCCTGCGCGTTCGCGTCGTGCTCGTAGGGATGCAGGGTGAAATCGACCTTGGCCTGGGCCAGGGCCACCGTCGCGGGGGTTCCCTGCCCGCCCTTGCTCTTGCTCTTGCTCACCGGGGAAGCGTAGCGGCTGGTTAAAATCTACATAGTAAAGGCACCGTCCGGATGATGGACGGGACGATATCGGGTGGCGGACCTCCGTAGACTGAACGGGTGATTTCGCGTACCGACCTGCGAGGGCCTCTGCCCGAGGACCTTCGCGACGTGCTGCCCCGTGCCGACCTCGACGTCGAAGCCGCCCTGGAGAAGGTGCGGCCCATCTGCGAGGACGTGCATCATCGCGGGGTCGCCGCCGTGCGCGAGCTGACCGCCAGGTTCGAGGGGGTCGAGCTGGAGTCCACCCGGGTGCCCGCCGAGGCGATCGCCGGGGCTCTGGAGAGGCTCGACCCGAAGGTCAGGGCGGCGCTGGAGGAGTCGATCCGCCGTGCCCGTCTCGTCCACCGCGACCAGCGGCGCGCCGACGTCACCACCCAGGTCGTGCCCGGCGGCACCGTCACCGAGCGCTGGGTGCCCGTCGACCGCGTGGGGCTGTACGTCCCCGGCGGCCGGGCGGTCTACCCCTCCAGCGTGGTCATGAACGTCGTTCCCGCCCAGGAGGCGGGGGTGCCCTCCCTGGCGGTCTCCTCGCCCGCGCAGCGCGAGTTCGGCGGGCTGCCGCACCCGGCCATCCTGGCGGCGTGCGCGCTGCTCGGCGTGGACGAGGTCTACGCGGTCGGCGGCGCCCAGGCGGTGGCGATGTTCGCGTACGGCACCGAGGAGTGCCCGCCGGTCACCATGGTCACCGGCCCCGGCAGCATCTGGGTCGCCGCCGCCAAGCGCCTGCTCAAGGGGCGCATCGGCATCGACTCCGAGGCCGGTCCCACCGAGATCGCGATCCTCGCCGACTCCACGGCCGACCCGGTGCACGTCGCCGCCGACCTGATCAGCCAGGCCGAGCACGACACGATCGCCGCCGCCGTGCTCGTCACCGACTCGGTGGAGCTGGCCGAGGCCGTCGAGCGGGAGCTGCCCCGCCAGGTCGCCGCGACCAAGCACGCCGAGCGGATCACCGAGGCCCTGTCGGGGCGCCAGTCGGGCATCCTGCTGGTCGACGACATGGAGGCCGGGCTGCGCGTCGTCGACGCGTACGCCGCCGAGCACCTGGAGATCCACGCCGCCGGGGCGCACGGGCTCGCCGCCCGGGTGCGCAACGCCGGAGCGATCTTCGTCGGCTCCTACGCGCCGGTCTCGCTCGGCGACTACATGGCCGGCTCCAACCACGTGCTGCCCACCGGCGGCTGCGCCTGCCACTCCTCGGGACTGTCGGTGCAGACGTTCCTGCGCGGCATCCACGTCGTCGACTACAGCCGCGAGGCCCTCGCCGGTGCCGCCGCCCACGTGTGCGTGCTGGCCGACACCGAGGACCTCCCGGCGCACGGCGCCGCGATCCGCGCGCGTTTCGACTGGGAGGTGCCCTCGTGAGGACCTCCCGGCCCGTGCCCACCGGGCGAGCGGCGATCCGCGCGCGTTTCGACGGGGAGGTGCCCTCGTGAGGGCCTTCCCGACGGTGCCCACCGGGAATGTCCATGCCCGATTCGACGGGGGGATCCCGGCGTGAGACTCGAAGACCTGCCGATCCGCGACGACCTTCGGGGGCGCACGCCGTACGGTGCCCCCCAGATCGACGTCCCGGTCAGGCTCAACACCAACGAGAACCCCTACGGGCCCTCCGCGTCCCTGGTCGCCGGTCTGGCCGAGGCCGTACGCGCCCGGGCGGGCGAGCTCAACCGCTACCCCGACCGCGACGCGCTCGCCCTGCGCGGGGAGCTGGCCGCGTACCTGGGGCACGGCCTGGCCGTGGAGCAGGTCTGGGCGGCCAACGGCTCCAACGAGGTGCTCCAGCAGATCCTGCAGGCCTTCGGCGGCCACGGCCGCGTCGCGATGGGCTTCGAGCCCTCCTACTCGATGCACCCGATCATCACCACCGGCGCCTCGACCGAGTGGATCTCCGGGGCGCGCGAGGACGACTTCGGGATCGACCCGGACAAGGCCGTCGCCGCGATCGAGGAGCACCGGCCTGACGTCGTCTTCCTGACGTCGCCCAACAACCCGACCGGCACCGCCCTGGACCCGGCGGTGATCGCCAGGATCGTCGAGGCCGCGCCGGGCATGGTGGTGGTGGACGAGGCCTACTTCGAGTTCGCCCGCACCGGCACCCCGTCGGCGCTGACCCTGCTGCCGGACAACCCCCGGCTGATCGTCACGCGGACGATGTCCAAGGCGTTCGCCATGGCCGGGACCCGGCTCGGCTACCTGGCCGCCCACCCGGCGGTGATCGAGGCGCTGCTGCTGGTCCGGCTGCCGTACCACCTGTCCACGCTCACCCAGACGGCGGCGCGGGTCGCGCTCGCCCACGGCGCCGAGTTGCTCGGTGCGGTCGACGCGCTGCGGGCCGAGCGGGACGCCACGGTGGAGTGGCTGCGCGGCCGGGGGCTGACGGTCGCCGACTCGGACGCCAACTTCGTGCTGTTCGGGCTCTTCGAGGACCGGCACGCGGTGTGGCGGGGCATGCTGGATCGCGGGGTGCTGATCCGCGAGGTGGGACCGCCCGAGTGGCTGAGAGTTTCGATCGGTACCCCTGAGGAGATGGCGGCGTTCCGCGCCGCCCTGGAGGAGATTCTGTGAGCAGCATCACCGGCGGCGGTATCGCGACCGCGCCGCGTCGCGGTCGCGTCGAGCGTGTCACCAAGGAGACCTCGGTGCTGGTCGAGGTCGACCTCGACGGCACCGGAAACGTCGAGGTGTCCACCGGTGTCGGGTTCTTCGACCACATGCTGAACCAGCTCGGCAAGCACGGCCTGTTCGACCTGACCGTGAAGACCGAGGGCGACCTGCACATCGACGCCCACCACACGATCGAGGACACCTCGCTCGCGCTGGGGGCGGCGTTCCGCGAGGCTCTGGGCGACAAGTCGGGGCTGCGGAGGTTCGGCAACGCGTCCTGCCCGCTGGACGAGTCGCTCGCGGAGGTCACGGTCGACCTGTCGGGGCGCCCCTACCTGGTGCACAGCGAGCCCGAGGGCATGGCTCCCATGATCGGCCCGGAGTACGACACGACGATGACCAGGCACATCCTGGAGTCGTTCGTCGCCCAGGCCGCGATCTGCCTGCACGTGCGCGTCCCGTACGGCCGCAACGCCCACCACATCGTGGAAGCGCAGTTCAAGGCGCTGGCCAGGGCGCTGCGGGCGGCCTCGGAGCGCGACCCGCGCGCCACCGGGGTGCCCAGCACGAAGGGCGTGCTGTGACCGTCTCCCGTGCTGTGACCGTTTCCCGGGAGGGGAGGAGGACGCGCCGGTGAGTGACAACTGGACGGCCGTCGCGATGGCCTTCGTGGCCCTGTTCCTCGTCGGCGGGATCGTCTCATTCCTCAAACAGGGTCTGAGGAAGGGCGCGCTGCTGCTCGCCGCCCTCGCGGCCCTGGCGACCACGGCGGCGGTGCTCTGGTGGTGAAGAAGAAGGTGACCGTTCTCGACTACGGCTCGGGCAACCTCCGCTCGGCGGAGCGCGCGCTGGCCCGGGTCGGCGCGGAGGTCACGGTGACGGCCGACTACGAGGCGGCGATGGAGGCCGACGGCCTCGTCGTGCCGGGCGTGGGGGCGTTCGCCGCGTGCATGGCGGGGCTGCGCGCCGTGCGCGGCGAGCGGATCATCGCGCGGCGCCTGTCGGCCGGGCGGCCGGTCCTCGGCATCTGCGTCGGCATGCAGATCCTCTTCGAGACGGGCGTCGAGCACGGCGTCACGACCGAAGGCTGCGGGGAGTGGCCGGGCACGGTGGAGCGCCTGGAGGCTCCGGTCCTGCCCCACATGGGCTGGAACACGGTCAAGGCGCCCGCCGAGACCGTGCTGTTCGCCGGGCTCGAGGCCGACACGCGCTTCTACTTCGTGCACTCCTACGGCGTGCGCTCCTGGGAGCTCCAGGCGGGGCCGGGTTTCGCCGATCCGCTGGTCACCTGGTCCGAGCACGGTGTGCCGTTCGTCGCGGCGGTGGAGAACGGCCCGCTGGCGGCCACCCAGTTCCACCCGGAGAAGTCGGGCGACGCCGGAGCGCAGCTGCTCACGAACTGGCTCGGGACCGTCACGTGATCTCGCGGGCCGCGGGTGGGTTTCCGGCCGGAGGTCCGGCCGGGGTCTCGTCCGGGTTTCCGGTGCGCCCGGTGAGTTCCCGATGAGCAAGGAGCGGGCCAGGCGCAGGGCCGAGCGGGAGGCCGAGCAGGCGCGCCAGGCGGCTCTGCGCGCCGAGCGGGAGGCGCGGCTGGCGCGCCGGCGCGAGCGGGTCGGCAGGGTGGTCGCGCTGCTGCCGGGCAGGCCCGTCCGCATCGTGTCCCAGGGCGGCATCATGGCCCGCCGCCGCCGGACGCAGAACGGTGTCGCGGCGGTGCTGTTCCTGATCGTCCAGGTGATCGTCTGGCTGCTGTGGTCCTCGTGGGCGGCCCGGTTCGGGGCTTTCGTTATCTCTCTGCTGTTCGTACCGCTTTTCCTCACCCTTGTCTTCGACCGGAGGTCTTGAACCGATGTCGCTTGAGCTGCTCCCCGCCGTGGACGTCGCCGACGGCCAGGCGGTCCGCCTGGTCCAGGGCGCGGCCGGCACCGAGACGTCGTACGGCGACCCCCTGTCCGCGGCGCTCGCCTGGCAGGAGGCCGGTGCCGAGTGGATCCATCTGGTCGACCTCGACGCGGCCTTCGGCCGGGGCAGCAACCGCGAGCTGCTCGCCACCGTGGTCGGCGCGCTCGACGTCAACGTGGAGATGTCCGGCGGCATCCGTGACGACGCCTCCCTGGAGATCGCGCTGGCCACCGGCTGCCGCCGGGTGAACATCGGCACCGCGGCGCTGGAGAACCCCGCCTGGTGCTCCAAGATCATCGCTGAGTACGGTGACCGGATCGCGATCGGGCTGGACGTGCGGGGGACGACCCTGGCCGCCCGTGGCTGGACCCAGGAGGGCGGCGACCTGTGGGAGGTCCTCGCCCGCCTGGAGGGCGACGGCTGTCCCCGTTACGTCGTCACCGACGTCACCAAGGACGGCACGCTGCGCGGCCCCAACCTCGACCTGCTGCGCGAGGTCTGCTCCCGCACCGACAAGCCGGTGGTCGCCAGCGGCGGCGTCTCGTCCCTGGACGACCTGCGCGCCCTGGCCTCGCTGGTCCCGATCGGCGTCGAGGGGGCCATCGTGGGCAAGGCCCTGTACGCGCAGGCCTTCACCCTCGAAGACGCCCTCGCCGCCGTGAGTTCCTGAGGAGTCGCAGATGACTGTCGCGGTACGAGTGATTCCCTGCCTGGACGTGGACGCCGGGCGGGTGGTCAAGGGCGTCAACTTCGAGAACCTCCGTGACGCGGGCGACCCGGTCGAGCTGGCCCGCCGCTACGACGCGGAGGGGGCCGACGAGCTGACGTTCCTGGACATCACGGCCTCCAGCTCCGACCGGTCGACGATGTACGACGTGGTCAGCCGGACGGCCGAGCAGGTGTTCATCCCGCTGACCGTGGGCGGGGGGGTGCGCTCGGTCGAGGACGTCGACAGGCTGCTGCGGGCCGGTGCCGACAAGGTGGGCCTGAACACGGCGGCGATCGCCCGGCCCGAGTTGCTGACCGAGGCGTCGCGGCGGTACGGGGCGCAGTGCATCGTGCTGTCGGTGGACGCCCGCCGGGTCGTCGACGGGCCGCCGACGCCGTCCGGTTTCGAGGTGACCACGCACGGCGGCCGCCGGGGCACCGGCATCGACGCGGTGGAGTGGGCTCGCCGGGGCGAGGAGCTCGGGGTCGGCGAGATCCTGCTCAACTCCATGGACGGTGACGGCACCCGCGACGGCTACGACCTGGAGATGATCCGGGCCGTGCGGGCCGCGGTGTCGGTTCCGGTCATCGCCAGCGGCGGGGCCGGTTCCGTCGAGGACTTCCCTCCCGCGGTCGAGGCGGGGGCGGACGCGGTGCTGGCGGCGTCGGTGTTCCACTTCGGGCAGCTCAAGATCGGTGACGTCAAGGACGCGCTGCGCGGGGCGGGGCATCCGGTTCGCTGACGTCGTCGAGTGTCGCGGATGCCCTCACTCCACTTCCTCGGGTGCGAAGTAGTCGCGTAGCAGAGCGATCTTCCCGTCACGAAGGCGGAAGATCTGCACCAGCGACATGGTCGTGGGTCCGGCGCTTCCGTCGAAGGCGGTGTCGATCTCGGCGACGAACACGTCGGGGTCGGTGGTGGTGTGCAGCGCGTACCGGCTCCCGGCCACGTTCAACGTGCGGTCGGTGCGCACCGGCCGCTTGTAGTACGCGGCCATCGCCTCGCGGATCTCCTCGCGCCCCTCAAGGCGCCTGGGATAGGGATGGCCGGCCGGGACGAGCGGCGCCTCGATGACGCCGTCCACGGTGAACAGCTCGGCCAGTGCCGCGGCGTTCTGGGTCATGGCTCCGGCCCAGACGTACCGCTCGAAGATCTCCTGGGAGGTTTCGGGCACAGCGTGCTCCTTTGTTCGGGGGAAACGCGGGAATCGGCGCCACCCGGCCTGGCGGCGGTGTTGTCGACCGTACTGGATCTGTAGATCGCCAAATGATTTGCCGGCGTTACAGCGGGTTCATGGGCGACGTTCGGCGAGCGCGTTCCGCGAGTGGCTTTATGTGTCGCCTGCGATCTCGTCATGTCCCGGGGCGCCGTGTGGCGTGGTCCGCTTCCGCGTGGTCGAGCGCCTTGGCGGTACGCGATGGCCGGGTTCGGACTGGTCGGCGTCGCGGAACCGCAGTTTGGGGCGAGGCGGGGCGGCGTATCGTGTGCTGTGCCGGAATGGTGACGGCCTTGGCCGGGGGATATCATCCCCGGCGATTTTTCGGACGCCAGAATTTCTCGTCTAACGATGTCAGGTGCGAGTATATATGCCTGATCCAGCGGATTACAGAAAGAAGAGAGGATTCGTATGGGATCGACGCTTTCTTGATATCGGGAAATGCGCGCTTGTTATTACTCTGGGCGATCTGTTCGTCAACTGGACGACCGGTGACGTCGAGTTCCGGGTCGGGTTCTTCCTCTGCGCGCTGATCCTGGCCGGAGTCCTGGCCTGGTGGCAGGAGCGGGATCGGGCCGGCCGTGAGGTGGGGGCGGGTCCGGAGGCGGTGGTGCCCGTGTCGTTCGGGGTGTCGCGGCAGGGCGCCGTCGTGCTCTGTGTCGCCGGGGCGGTGGTGGTCACGCTGTGGGGCGCGGTCGCCGTGTCCCGGTCGCTGTCCGCGCCCGACTTCGAGGCGCGGGGGGTCACGGTCGTCTCCCGGTTCGCGGTGGGACAGCCCATGGTCTACGGCGGCGAGTCGGTGAAGCGGGTCCGGATCGGCGAGTCACTGGCCTACAAGGAGCCGAAACCCGAACGCAGCTGGGATCTTCAGCCTGTCCGGCACGAGGGGATCCTGCACCACCGGATCGTCAACGCCGAATCGAGGCTCTGCCTGGACGTGGAGGCCAGGGTCCCTCGCCAGTCCTCCCATCTCACCAACTCCCTGTGTGACGAAGCCTCTGACGGGCAACTGTGGCGTCTGATCGACGGCACCTCCCAGGGCAGGATCGCCTCCTACGGCGGCGAACTCTGTATCGACATCGATCAGGCGGTCCGCGATGCCGGGACCGCACTGGTCCTGCGGAACTGTTCCGACCGGGCCGGCCAGTACTGGCGGATCACCAGGGGCCTGCCGCCCGGCACGGGCAGCGCGATCGCCAGCGCCCAGAACGGGGACTGCGTCGACGTTCCCTTCACCGGCGGCCGGCTCCTGCGCTGGGACTGCCACGGCGAGTCCAACCAGGCGTTCACCTACCAGGAGGTCTCCCCGGGGCCGGGGGCGTACGTGATCCGCAACGGGTCCGGCTGCGTGGTCCCCCAGGCGGGCGGCGACGCGGCGGGGGTCGTCCGGCGGCCGATCTGCCCGAGAGGGGACCCTCCGGCCGACGCGATCTGGGACTTGGGCGCGCGGGACACCAGGCGCGAGTGGCAGTACTGGGAGATCAGGCATCGCCTGACCGGCCGCTGCCTCCGGGTGGAAGGCGAGTCGTACGAGACCGGAACGGAACTCACCCTCCGGGCCTGTGATCGCACGGACAACCACCAGCAGTGGCGCACCCCTCTATGGGCCCGCTACCCCGACGCGCCCCGCACGTGATCGGCCTGCGCGCGGGGTGGTTCGAGGGCTGGTCGCCGTAGCTGAAGCGCCCCTGCGGAAAGGAGCTCAGGGCTGAGCTCTTTGGCGTACAAAATGCCAGTGTGCGCGGATTTGACGGCATAAGGTGGCTCCGGTGAACATGATCGGCGGCTACGTGCTCAGGCGTGAGCTGGGCCAGGGCGGCATGGGCGTGGTGCACCTCGCCACGACCCCGACGGGGGGCCTGGCCGCGGTGAAGGTGATCCATCCGCAGCTGGCCCGCGACCCGGCCTTCCGGCGGCGTTTCGACCGCGAGGTCGCGGCGGCGCGCAGGGTGGCCAGGTTCTGCACCGCTCCCGTGCTCGACGCCGGGGTCGAGGACGGCGTCGCCTACCTCGTCACCGAGTACGTCAAGGGACCCGACCTTGCGCAGGCCGTACGCGAGCAGGGGCCGCTGACCGGTGCCAACCTGGAGGCGCTCGCGGTCGGGATCGCCACCGCGCTCCACGCGATCCACGGGGCGGGAGTGATCCACCGCGACCTGAAACCGTCGAACGTGCTGCTGTCGCCTCTCGGCCCGCGCGTGATCGACTTCGGCATCGCGCAACTCGTCGACACCCAGAGCCTGGCCAGCCAGACGATCCTGGGCACGCCGGCGTTCATGGCGCCCGAGCAGGTGCGCGGCGAGCCGCTGACGCCCGCGGCCGACGTCTACGCGTGGGGCGGGGTGATCGCGTTCGCCGGCACGGGACGGTTGCCGTTCGGCGGCGGCGCGCCGTCCGAGGTCCTCTACCGGATCGTCAACGAGGGACCGAACCTCGAGGGCCTCGACGAGCGCGTGCGCGCCGTCGTCGAGGGGGCCATGGCCAAGGACCCCGTGCGCCGGCCGAGCGCGCAGCGGCTGCTGGACGAACTGGTCGGCGGCCGGCCGACCCCGGCGACGGCCAGCCAGGCCGTCGAGCGCGCCTGGACCGGTGGCGGAGACGAAGGCGGGGGCGGCGGGGCGGGCGCGCCCGGCGGGCCGGCTGTGCCCGGGGAACCGGCCCCGCCCGGGAAACCCGCCGGGGCCGGCGCGGCGACCGGGAGGCGGCGGCGGTGGCCGTGGATCGCGGGTGCCGCCGCGCTCGTCGCGGTTCTGGCGGGCGGGTGGACGTTCTACGCCGGTCTCGGCACGTCCGCGTCCTCCTACCGGGCCGGCTTCGCCGACTCCTGGGCCGTCGGCGCGTCCGACGGCGGCAGGGCCCGGCTGGACGGCGAGACCTACCGGCTGACCGCCAACCCCGGATGGCGGCTGTGGAAGTCGGCCCCCTTCTCCGAGGGGCCCGCCGGGGGCGTCGTGGTCAGCTCCAGAATGCGGCTGGAGGGGGGCTCGGGGGAGTTCGGCGTGTGGTGCCGCGGCGACGTGGGCACCGGCGACCGCTACGAGTTCGCGGTGACCGCCTCGGGCGAGGCCTCGATCGTCAAGCGGCGCGGCGGGCGGGGTGTCGTCCTGCACGGACCGGTGCGGATGGGGAAGGCGGCCGACAACCGTGTCGTCGCCCGGTGCGCGCAGCGGGGTGAGCGGGTCGTCCTCGGCATGTGGCTCAACGAGGAGCCGGTGGGGGAGGCCGCCGACGCGGAGGACCCCTACGGCCCGGGGGCCACCGGCGTCTACGCGGCGCCGGACGCGGCCACGCCCGTCCGGGTCGGGTTCCACACGTTCGAGGTCCGCCCGGCGGAGGGATGAACGTGCGGTTCGGCGTGCTGGGAACCCTGCGGGTCGTCGAGGGGGAGCGTGACCTGACGCCCGGACCCGCCAAGCACCGCACGCTCCTGGCCGCCCTGTCGCTGAGGCCGGGACGCACGCTGACCGTCGACCGGCTGATCGCCGAGGTGTGGGGCGAGGAGCCGCCCGCCTCGGCGGAACCGGTGCTGCGGGTGTACGTCAGCGCGCTGCGCAAGGTGGTCGGCGGGATCCGCACCGTGCCCGGCGGCTATCTCCTCGACGTCGACCCCGACGAGGTGGACGCGCACAGGTTCGAGCGCCTGGTGAGCGCGGGCCGGCGGGCCAGGGACGCGGGCAGGACCGCCGAGGCGGCCGACGGCCTGCGTGCCGCCCTGGCACTGTGGCGGGGGCCCGCACTGGCCGATGTCGACTCGGCCGAACTGCGGCGGGCGTACGCCCTGCCGCTGGAGGAACTGCGGCTGACCGCTCTCGAGGAGCGCGTCGAGCTGGACGTGGCGCTCGGCCGCGGCGCCGAGGTGACGGGGGAGCTGCGAGCGCTCGTGGCCTCGCATCCCCTGCGGGAGCGGGCGTGGGCGCAGCTCGTCCTCGCGCTCGGCCAGGCGGGGCGCAGGTCGGAGGCGTTGGGCGCCTACCGGGAGGCGCGGCGGCTGCTCGTCGGGGAGCTCGGCCTCGAGCCGGGTCCCGAGCTGCGGGAGGCGCACGAGCGCGTGCTGGCGGGGGGCACTCCCGCGCGGGCCGTGCCGAACGCGCCGGTGGGGGGTGCCTCCGCGCGGGCCGTGCCGAACGAGACGCCGCCCGACGTCGCCGACTTCACCGGGCGCGAGCACGCGCTGGAGTGGATTCGCCGGTCCGTGCCCGTCGCCGGGACCGCGCCCGTCCACCTGGTGCTGCACGGTCCCGCGGGGACGGGCAAGTCCGCGCTGGCGGTTCACGCGGCCGCCGGGCTCGACTTTCCCGGCGGGCGGCTGCACGCCTCGCTCGGCGCCAGGACGCCGGGCGCGGTGCTGGAGGACCTGCTGCGCTCGCTCGGCTGCCCGGAGGGGGCGGTGCCCGCCGGTCTGGCCGAGCGGACGCGCCTCTACCGCAGCATGGTGAGCGGCCGGCGGCTGCTGGTGGTGCTGGACGACGCGGCCGACGAGGCTCAGGTACGCCCGCTGCTGCCCGCGGGGCCCGGCTGCATGACGCTGGTGACCAGCCGCTCGCCGCTGTCCGGCCTGGAGGCGGCGCGAGCCTTCGAACTCGGCGTGTTCGACGCGGACGAGTCCGTGGAGATGCTGGCACGGGTGGCGGGAGAGCGGCGGGTGCGGGCCGAGCCGCGGGCGGCCGCGCGGATCGCGACGCTGTGCGGGGGGCTGCCGCTGGCGCTGAGGATCGCCGGCTCCAGGCTCGCGCGGCGGCCGAGCTGGACGCTGGAGCACCTGGCGGGACGTCTGGAGGACGAGCGTGGCCGCCTCGACGAGCTCAGCGCGGGGGACCTGGCCGTGCGCGGCAGCCTGGCGCTCGGCTACCACGCGCTCTCGGAGCGGGAACGCCTGCTGCTGCGCCGTCTCGGCGCGCTGTCCGCGCCGCACGTCGCCCCGTGGGCGGCCACCGCCGTTCTCGGGGAGCCCGCCGGCCGTTCGCTGGAGGCGCTGGCCGAGGCGGGCCTGCTGCGGGCGCGCGGGCTCGACGCGAGCGGCCAGGAGAGGTACGACTGGCACGACCTGACCAGGCTCTACGCCGCCGAGCGGCTGGCCGCGGAGGAGGGGCCGCCCGCCCGGGTCCTCGCCGCGGCCACCGGGGAGATCCTCGACCGCGCCCGGCGGGCCAGGGCACTGCTCCTGCCCGCAGAACCGGGCTCCGGCCGGACCGTGGCCCGTACGGCGGAACAGGCCGCGGACCTGGACACCGCGCGGCTGCGGGAGTCGGCCCGCTGGCTCGCCGCCGAGCGGGGCTTCCTCGTCGCGACCGTCGCCGACCTCCGGCGGGCCGGCCTGGACGAGGCGGCCTGGCGGCTGGCCTTCTACCTGACCCCGTTCCTCGAACTGGGCGCGCACCGCGAGGACTGGCACGCGGTCGTGGAACTCGGCCTGCGGTCCGCGCGGCGCACCGGCCACCGCCACGGCGAGGCGCTGCTGCTGCGCTCTTCGGCCGACCTGCACCGTACGCAGGGCCGCCTGGAGGAGGCCGCCGACCTCCTGCAGCGTGCGCTTCCGCTGGCGGAGGCGCACGAGGTGCCCCGTACCCGCCACCGGCTCGGCCTGGTGCGTCTCGCGCAGGGACGGCGGCCGGAGGCGGAGGCCTGCTTCGTGGCCTGCCTGGCCGCGTTCTCGGCGGCGGGGGACCGGCGCGGCAGGGCCGACGCGCTGCGCGCGCTCGGCGGGGCGCGGCAGGCCGAGGACCTGCTGCACGGGAGCCTCGCGGCCTACCGCGAGCTGGGCGATCCGCGCGGCGAGGCGGCCGTCTCGCTCGACCTCGCCGGGCTCTACCTCGACCGGAAACGGCCCTCGGAGGCGCGTGAGCGGGCCGAACGCGGTCTCGGCCTGGTCAGGCGTCTGGGGGATCGGCTCCCCGAGGCCGCGGGACTGGTGCTCATCGCCAGGGTGGCCCTGGCCGAGGGACGGCCCGACGCCGCCCGCGGGGCCGCGGAGGAGGCGCTCGGGACGTTCCGCGAGTACGCGGACCGCCGGGGCGTCGCGCGGGCGCTGCTGACCCTGGCGGCGGCCCTGCTGGATCTCGATGAGGTGGCTGAGGCGGTTGATGCCGTATCGGGCGCTGTGGGAGAGTTTGACGCTCTCGGTGACCGGCACGGCCTCACCGAGGCCGAAGAGCTCGCCCGTGAGGCGTCGCGGCGCCGTGGCCTGCGCGTATAGCGCGCTATACGGGTCCTGAAGGTGGCCCGCGTACGGTCGGGCTCGATGCGATCCACGACGGGCGGAGAAGGACGAGATGCGAAGAGGGTTCACACCGGGGGCGGTCGCGGTGGTGCTGGCGGCCACGTTGAGCGGCTGCGGGATGCTTCCCGGGCAGCAGGGGGGCGGCGGGGAGGAGCGGGTGACGACGACGTCGGAGGTCGCGGACCCCGTTGACACCGCGAAGCCGACGGAGGCCACGGAGACGACGGAGACCGGCGATCCCGCCGAGCCCGCCGGGCAGGTGGACGCACCCGCCGAGAGCGAGCAGGTGATCGCCCGCAAGAAGGTCAAGGCGAGTGGCGCCGACCTGACCGTGGAGATCACCGGCATCCGGCGCCAGGGCCGGCTCTCCACGCTGACCTGGACGGTCACCAACAACGGTGACGACCGGTGGCAGATGAACAGCGACATGGGCGACACCCCGGGCGGTCTCGGCCTGACCGTGGCCGGGGTCAGCCTGGTCGACCCGGTCAACGGCAAGCGGTACGTCGTCGCGCGCACCGGGAAGTATCCGAGGGCCAAGTGCCTGTGCTCCGAGTACGACGTGTTCACCGAGGCCGGTGAGGTGCTGTCCCTGCACGCCACGTTCGCCGCTCCGCCGCCGGACGTCACGAAGATCAATGTGGACCTCAAGGTGCTGGGTGTGTTCACCGATGTCCCGATCTCCTGAACGCCTCACGATCCTGGCACTCGGGCTCGCCCTGGCCGCGGGCCCCGCGACGGCCGCGTGGGCGGATCCGGGAGGCGACGTCACGGCCGGGGTGGAGGACATCGTCGCTCCCGTCGAGGACGTCGTCGCCGAGGTGGAGTCGCTCGACGGCGCCGAGAGCGAGGCGCGGCAGGGCGAGCAGGTCACCGTGGCGATCGCCGGCGACGTGCTGTTCGTCCTCGACAGGGCCGTGCTGACGCCGCGGGCGCGGCAGCGGCTGGGGCGGGTCGCCGCGAGGGTCCGGGCGGACTCCGCGGGCGGGACGGTCAGGATCGAGGGGCACACCGACGACCAGGGCGACGACGCCTACAACACCGCGCTGTCGCTCAGGCGGGCGCAGGCCGTGCGGCAGTCCCTCCAGGGGACGTTGACGGGGGTGGTCTTCCAGGTCGCGGGCTTCGGCGAGAGGCGGCCCCGGGTGCCCAACGTCGTCCAGGGGCGGCCGCTGGAGGAGAACCGGGCGAAGAACCGGAGAGTGGAGATCGTCTTCACCGCGAGGGGGTGAGCCTCGGGGTAAGCCGAGTCGTGGTGCCTCGCGGTTGGGCGTGTTTTGCGGTGCGGCCGAATGTCGGATCTTCCCACGCTGGAGTTCGACCCCGTGACCGTCAACGACCCGGTGCGGCTGCACCAGTGGCCGTACGGGCTCGACGTCCCGCTTTGTGAGGAGGTGTGTTTTAGGCGGCAGTGGAAAGGGCGTGAAGCTGTTCGTCCAGGTCTCGGACGTGTTTGCTGTCCTCCCAGGGGCGGAGTCGGGCGCGGGCCTGGCGTATGGAGTCGACGAGCCTGGCGGAACTGTGGCCCGTGACAATCTGGGCGGTTTCGCCGATCATCGTGGCGGCCGAAGGAATCTCACGCTTCGTGATCAGCGGAAGCCGTGGTCACCGCGGTCTGAAGACGGTTCGTTCGATGCGGCGCCGCATCTCGTTCGCTGGCATCATTGGATGTGGGCGAAGTGAGGAGGGGCCGAGATGTCAGATGATTCGAGGACGTTCAGTGAGCTCCTCGCGTTGGCGGCGGAGCGTGACGGGTACAAGGTCGAGTGGTACGCCGGGAAGATCGTGATGCAGGCGTCCGCGTCGGCCTTTCACAATCTGATCGTCAGCGAGACGATCCGCCAGATTCCCTCCGACGCGTGGTGGGCCCTGCCCGACATGGGGGTCGGGACCCCGGGTGACCATCGGGGGCCGCAGCCAGACATCGTGATCATTCCTGCCGGAAGCCTCAGCGACGACGAGAACCCGGTCCGCAAGGAGATCGTGGCGGCCGTCATCGAGGTCGTGTCGAAGAACACCCGCTCCGAGGACTACGGCGACAAGCCGGAGGCGTACGCCTCGATGGGGATCCCTGTCTACGTGATCATCGATCGTGAGTGCGAGACCATCAGGGTGTTCAGTGAACCCGACGTCAACCGTTACACCCGCGAGAACGTGAGTTCCTTCGGCAAACCGTTCACGATGCCGGAGCCGGTGCTGCTGACGATCAGCACGGAAGGTTATCCGGCCGCCCTGTAGCGGCGGTGGTCTCGTCGGGCACCGGTGCCCTACCAGCCGCCGGTGCCGAAGGCGTTCTCGTCGCGGTCGCCGTCCGTCGCCCACCACGGCGACAGCGCTGATTATCGCGCCCTCCCGCATATCTAGGGATGTACGGCGATATTAGGGCTTAAAGGATTTAGAAGACCCGGGAGTGGTGGAACAGCTCGTAGGCGGCGTCCTGGGCGGCGAAGGACCTGGCCTCGGAGCGTTTGACGGCCAGGTAGGCGGAGGCGCGCAGGGGTCCGAGGGCGTTCATGAGGACGTCGTCGGCCTCCAGGGCGTCCAGGGCCTCGTCCAGGGAGGCCGGGAGGCGGCGGACGCGTCCGGCGGGGAGGGTGGCGGGGTCGACGTTGACGGGGTCGCCGGGGTCGAGGCCGCGGCGGATGCCGTCCAGGCCCGCGTGGATGACGGCGCCCAGCGACAGGTAGGGGTTGGCCGAGGAGTCGGAGGGCTTGAGCTCCAGGTTGGCGGACGCCGCGGCGTCGCGTCCGGTGGGGGAGCAGATCCGTACCGCCGCCTCACGGTTGTCCATGCCGTAGCAGGCGTACGCGCTCGACCACGACCTCGGTGTCAGGCGCCGGAAGCTGTTCACCGATCCGCAGGTCAGCGCGGTGAGTGCCGGGAGGTGGGCGACCAGGCCGCCGATGAAGCGATAGGCGGCGGCCGACATGCCGTAGCGGTCCGAGGGGTCGCCGAAGGCGTTGGCCCGGAGTCCGGGGTCCCAGAGGGAGACGTGGAGGTGGGCGCCGTTGCCCGGCTGGCCGGCGAGGGGCTTGGGAGCGAGGGAGGCCCACATCGACATGCGCGCGGCGACGCCCCTGACCGTCTCGCGGTAGATCACGTGGTTGTCGGCGGCCTGGAGGGCGGGGGCGTGGTGGATCGACAGCTCGTGCTGGCCGTGGCCGAGTTCGGGATGGTAGTGCTCGGGCCGCAGGCCCTGGCTCTCCAGGGCGTGGAGCAGGGTCATCGTGTAGTCGTGGAGCTGGTTGAAGCCGGTGGTGGAGTAACACAGGCTGTCGTCGGCGGGGACCAGCCGGTCCAGGCCGCCGGCGGGGTCGGGTTCGCGGCGGCCCAGGGTGAACTCGGGTTCGAAGGCGGCGACGAGGGCGTGCCCCTCGGCGGCCAGGGCGGCGACGGCCTCGCGCATGAAGGTGCGCGGGCAGACGGGCCAGGCGGAGCCGTCGACCTGGCGCAGGTCCGCCAGCATGGCCGCGGCGCCGGGAGCGTAGGGCAGGTGGACGAACGTGGCAGGATCGGGGACGAGGCGGACCTCTCCCACCGGGCCGAGGTCCTCGACGTCCTGGAGTTCGTCGAGCATGTTCATCGCCATCATCGCCACGGTGTGCCCGATGCCGGTGTGGAGCCGCTCCGCCAGCCGGGAGCGGGAGGTGGCCTTGCCCCTGATCACGCCGCCGTGGTCGGCGTACAGGAAGCGGACCAGCTCGGCGCCCTCGGTGTCGGCGCGTTCGACGACGCGGCGCGCCGCGGCGGTGTCGAGCGGGTGGGGGCCGGTCATGGCCTGCTGATCTCCCATGCCTCCTGCGTAACACGTCCTCGGGGGGAGGGGAAGCACCCGGGGACGCTCGCCCCGGGAGCGATCCGGGACGATCCGGGGCGGTCGCGAGATTCCGCCCGCGGTTATTCGGTGGTCACGTCACCGCCGGAGTCGCCGTCGGAGCAGGGCGCACCGGCGAGGGAGGGAGCCGGGGAGAGCGAGCGGGCGCACTCGCAGGTGACGGTGATCGTCACCGTGCCGGTGGCGCAGCCGCCGGAGGCGGCGCAGGCCTCGACCGGGACCGTCCAGGTGCCGGGTACCCGGGAGGCGCCGCCGAGCAGGCCGTCGGCGTCGAGCGTGATCCCGGCGGGCAGGAGGGCGGGGTTGACCAGCCTGAAGGCGATCGTCTCGCCGGTCGGGCCGGCCAGCGTGATCCTTCCCCGCAGCGGCCGGTCGACGGGAGCGCCGAAGTGGCCGAGGGACGGGTGGGCCGAGAGGGACGAGGAGCCTCCCGCGAGGGGCCGCCCGGTCCCGCCGCCGATCGATGTCCGTACGGAGGCCTGCACCGGCGCCGGGACGGGGGCCTGGACCGGCGCTTGGGCCGGTGCCGGTGCCTGGGCCTGGACGGGCGACGGTGACGGTGCCGGGGCCTGGACGGGTGCCGGAGCCGGAGGCGGGTCCGGCACCGGGATCGCGAGGGCGACCCGTGGGGTCGCCAGCACGCCGCACACGACGGCTCCGGCGACGATGGCCCCGATTCCGGGGAAACCCCGCTTGCCACGCATGAACGATCCTCCCGTACGAGAAACGGACTTCCCCCAGGGTGCCGGAAAGATCATCAAGGGAGTGCCGTGATGACTTCCGCGGTCATCCATGATCGGGTCAGGACGTTCGCCGTACGGGTGGTCTCCGTGTCATGTCACCTGGGTGGGGTCCGTACCGCCCTGGTTCCGTACCACTCTGTACGGCGTTTCCGTACCACTCTGTACGGCGGGGCCGCGCGACTTCGGGCGGCGGGGCGCGGAGGTGACCTCGTGGCTGGTTCGCGGGTACGGGGGTGCTGCGGCGGCTTCCGGTGATCGCCGCGATACGTTTCCGGGATCGGCGGGGCCGACGGCATGGCGTTCGACGCGGGGTGCGCGCTCCCCTGTGGGTCAGCCGGGAACGCGGGTGAAGCGGTTCGGGCGGGAGGACCCCGCCGGGCGGTTAGGTGAGCACTCGGGTGAAGAACAGAGCCAACTGGTCTGCTCCCCTGATGATCCCGTCGAAGACTCCGTTGACCGCATTCGCCGCTTCGGCGGGTTTGGTGAACAGATAGAAGACCACGAAAGCTACCGCGAGGTAGGTGAGGATCTTCTTGACCTGCATGGGGGCCTCCTGGCAGTTCCAATCCCAGCCGTATATACCCGAATTTTATCGATCTTTGGCATCTGCGGCCCGGGTGGCTCCCGGATTTTGATGATCATACCCGTCTCGCGGGGGCGAGCCGCGGTCTGGTCGCGAGTTTGGCATAGGTCACACCCGCCATCGTGCGGTCGCGAGACGCTCCTGTCCAATCTTCATTGCCAGGTATACCGGTAGGGCTAGCCCGGCGCTGGACGTACGCCGAGCGCGGGGGTTGTTTTTGCTGGTCACCACCGATCCGGTGACCGGTCGTTCACTCCGGGAATCCGGTTTTTCCAGCAGATGTCAGGAAACGCGCGGCCTGCCGCCGGGCGGGCCGGGGCACGCCCGGCGGGACCGTTCGCCGATCCCCGGTGGCGCCGGGGGGGGGGCGACGGGCGACCGGCATGCCCTTCCCGCTCCCGCCCGGGCCGCCGCGCGGGACGGGTGGCGCGTAGGCGGCTGATGCGGCGTTTGTGGCTACAAAAAGAGGGGAATTGGTCGATGTATAGTAACTATAGGTAATTATTCATAAGCAGGGAGTGAGAACAATGACATCACCCGTCGGAGGCCAGCCAGGTGATCGGCCGCGGGGCGGCGGCTCTCGCGGGTTGTCCGGTGAGACGAAACCGGCGTTCCAGACCACCGAGTTCATCGCCTACATCGTCATCCTGGTCGCGATCGTGATCACGGCCTTCGTGGTCGGCGGTGACTCGCGCGGTTACGGTGACCCCTTCGGGGCGGAACACGCCATCAAGTACATCACCGTTCTCACGATCGGTTACATGATCGCCCGAGGTCTGGCGAAGGCCGGAAGCCGGGACCGGGGCGACGGCGTCCGCTAGCCCGCCCGGTTTCCGGCCGCCGACCGGCGGCTGATCGCCGGTCGTCCGGCGACAGGCCGTCGGCCGTCAGCCGTGGTCGCGAACCGTCGGCACCCGGACCGAGGCGGTCCGGGTCGTCGCCCACGACCTCTTCCCGCTCCCCGGGGAGCGGTTCCGCTCAGACGCCCAGGGGGGCGTCCATCAGCTGGGCCACGGTCTCCTCGTCGCCGCTCACGTCGACCTTGGCGTGGGACTGGCGGCCGAAGCAGAACAGCAGCAGTTCCCCGGCCGTGCCCGTCACCTCGACCTGAGGCCCCTCCTTGGGGCCGCCGATGGCGACGCCCCCGCCGATGCGGTGCAGGACCACCCGGACGGGAGAGCGGCGCAGGAACAGCCGGGCGCCGCGGTGGACCTGCTTCCAGAACCTCTGCTCCAGCTCGGCGGGCAGCTCCCGCGGCTCCCAGACCCGCTGCGCCCGCCGCACGTCCTCGTGGTGGATGAAGAGCTCCGTCGTGTTGACCGCCTCGTCCAGGCCGGGCAGGCGGTAGACCCCGGAAGGCCCGGAACGCACGAGTTCGACCAGGCCCGCGTACCCCTTCCTGGTCTTCGTGGACTCCTGCACCTTGGCGGTGTACCCGGCCAGCGGCTTGAGGAGGATGCCTCCGGCGGCGTCGGGGCGGCTCTCGCGGACGACGAGGTGGGCGGCGAGGTCGAAGGTGGTCCAGCCCTCGCAGAGCGTGGGGGCATCCGGGCCGAGCTGGGCGAACAGGTCGCTGAGCGCGGATCGTTCGGCGCGGGCGTAGTTCATTTCAGGTCCTAACAAGCCGTTGTGTGAGCAACCGGAGGGGTGAGCGTGACACTACCGAAGGTGGTTCGGGAATAACCCGATGATCCACAGTGATAGGGACTTAGGTAACAACGTTCCCCGTCGAAAGGACACCCCCCGCGTGGCGAGCAAGATGACCACCGCAGTCATGCGCAGGGGACTCGGGGTCCTCGGGGTGGCCATCCGGGCGGAGAAGGCGATCTTCTCCGCCGCGGTGCTGTCCAGCGCCCTGTACGGCGTGATGACCGTCGCCGCGGCGTGGGCACTGGGCTGGGCCACCGACCACGTCGTGCTCCCGGCCTTCAGGGACGGGCGGATCACGACGGGCACCCTCACCCTCGGTGCGCTTCTCATCCTCGGGGTCTCCCTGCTCAAGGCGCTGGGAGTGGCCGGGCGGCGGTATTTCGCCGGGGTCATGCAGTATCGGATGCAGGCCCGCTCCCGCCGCGACGTCACCCGCCAGTATCTGAGGCTTCCCCTGGCCTGGCATCACAGGCACCCGACCGGGCAGCTGCTGTCCAACGCCGGGTCCGACGTGGAGGCCGCCTGGGCGCCGCTCGCCCCGCTGCCGATGGCCGTCGGCGTGGTCGTGATGCTGGTGACCGCCGCCGTCGCGATGGTGATCACCGATCCGATCCTCGCCCTCGTCGGTTTCCTGGTCTTTCCCGCGATCGCCGTGCTCAACCTGGTCTACCAGCGCAGGCTCAACCCGCTGGCCACCCGCGCCCAGCAGTTGCGCGCCGAGGTCAGCGAGATCGCCCACGAGAGCTTCGACGGCGCCCTGGTCGTCAAGACCCTCGGCCGCGAGGACGAGGAGACCGCCAGGTTCCAGGCCAAGGCGGGCGAGCTGCGCGACGCCAACATCGCCGTGGGCCGGGTCCGCGGCCTGTTCGACCCGATGCTTGAGGCGCTGCCCACCCTGGGCGTGCTCGCCGTGCTGCTGATCGGCGTGATGCGGCTGGAGAGCGGCGCGATCGGCTCGGGCGTGCTCGTCCAGGTCGCCTACCTGTTCACCCTGCTGGCCTTCCCCATCCGCGCGCTCGGCTGGGTGCTCGCCGAGCTGCCCAGGTCCGTCGTCGGCTACGAGCGGATCCAGGCCGTGCTCGAGGCCACCGGCTCCATGGAGCACGGCGCCGTCGAGCTGCCCGGCACCGAGCCCGCCAGGCTGGAGGTCCGCGACCTCGGCTACGCCTACGGCGACGGCGAGTTCCCCGTTTTGCGCGAGGTGAGCCTGGAGGTCGGGCCCGGCCGTACCGTCGCCCTGGTCGGACCCACCGGCTCCGGCAAGTCGACGCTCGCCCAGGCCCTCGTCCGCCTGGTCGACCCGGCGGAGGGCGTCGTGCTGGTGGACGGCACGGACCTGCGCGACGTCGCCAGGAACGGGGTCAGCGACGCGGTGGCGCTGGTGCCGCAGCAGACGTTCCTGTTCGACGACACCGTACGCGGCAACGTCACCCTCGGCCGGCCGATCGCGGACGAGGACGTCTGGGCGGCGCTGCGCCTGGCGCAGGCCGAGGGGTTCGTCAGCGCCCTGCCCTCGGGGCTGGACACCCGGGTCGGCGAGCGCGGCACCACCCTGTCGGGCGGCCAGCGCCAGCGGATCGCCCTGGCCCGCGCGCTGGTACGCCGCCCGCGGCTGCTCGTCCTGGACGACGCCACCTCCAGCGTCGACCCGCAGGTCGAGGCGAGGATCCTGTACGGGCTGCGGGACGCGGCCCAGGTCTCCACCGTGGTCGTCATCGCCTACCGGATGGCCACCATCGCCCTGGCCGACGAGGTCGTCTACCTCGACCACGGCCGGGTCGTCGACCGGGGCGGCCACGCGGAGCTGCTCGCCCGCTGCGAGGGTTACCGCAACCTGGTCACCGCCTACGAACGCCAGGGCGCCGAGCGCGAGGCGCTCGACGCCGAGCAAGAGGAAGAGGTCAGCGCGTGAGGAAGCACCACCGGCCGGGGGAGCACCCCGCCGGGACGACGCGGGGCGAGCGGGGCCGCGGTCCGCTGGGGCCGAGGCTGGGGCTGGGCCTGGGAGGACGGTGCCGGTGAGCTCGTTCCAGGGAGTCGAGCGCTCCGGGCTGGCCACCGTCAGGCACGGCCTGTCGCTCACGCCGGAGTTCCGCAAGGGGCTGGCCGGCACGCTCGCGCTGGCCGTGGTGGCCACGGTCGGCAAGATCATCGTGCCGATCGCCGTCCAGCAGACCATCGACACGGGGCTCGCGAAGGGGGCCCCGGACGTGGCCTACGTCCGCACCGCCGTGCTGCTGTGCGCCGCCGCCGTGGTGTTCACCGCGCTGTGCGCGTACCTGATGAACGTCCGCCTCTACCGGGCCACCGAGTCCTCGCTCGCCACGCTCAGGGTGCGCGGCTTCCGGCACGTGCACGACCTGTCGGTGCTCACCCAGAACTCCGAGCGGCGCGGCGCCCTCGTCTCCCGGGTCACCGGCGACGTCGACCAGATCAGCGTGTTCATGCAGTGGGGCGGGCTGATGATCATCGTCGCCCTGGGCCAGCTCCTGGTCGCCACCGGGCTGATGTTCGTCTACTCCTGGCAGCTCGCCCTGCTGGTGTGGCTGTGCTTCCTGCCGCTCATGGTCGTCCTGCCGCGCTTCCAGCGGTGGCTGTCCGGCGCCTACACGCGGGTCCGCGAGCGCACCGGCGACATGCTCTCCGCCGTCAGCGAGTCGGTCGTGGGCGCGGCCGTGATCAGGGCCCACGGCTCCGAGGCCCGTACGGCCGAGCGGCTCGACGTCGCGATCGACGCCAACATGGCGGCGCAGGCCCGCACCCAGCGGATCGTCGCGACCGTGTTCCCGCTGACCGAGATCGTCGCCGCCGTCACCCTGGCGGCCGTGGTGCTGGTCGGGGTGCGGCTCGGGCTGGCGCAGGACATCACCGAGGGGCGCCTGGTCGCCTTCCTGTTCCTCATCACGCTGTTCGTCTCGCCGATGCAGATCGCCACCGAGGTGCTCAACGAGGCGCAGAACGCCGTCGCCGGGTGGCGGCGCATCCTCGGCGTGCTCGACACCCCCGCCGACGTCGCCGACCCGGGCCCGGAGGGCGTCGAGCTGCCGCGCGGTCCCATCTCGGTCTCCTTCGAGGACGTGGAGTTCTCCTACCCCGGCGGGGTCCCGGTGCTGCACGGGGTATCGGCGGACATCCCGCCGCGCTCGCGGATCGCCGTGGTGGGGGAGACCGGTTCCGGCAAGACGACCTTCGCCAAGCTGCTCACCCGCCTGATGGACCCGGTCTCGGGGCGGATCACGGTCGACGGCCACGACCTGCGGACCGTCCGGTTCTCCTCGCTGCGCAGCCGCATCGTCATGGTGCCGCAGGACGGCTTCCTGTTCGACGGCACCCTGGCGGAGAACATCGCCTTCGGCCGCCCCTCGGCGACCGAGGCGGAGATCCGGCTCGCCATGACCGAGCTGGGGCTCACCGACTGGCTGGAGGGACTGCCCGCCGACCTGTCGACCAGGGTCGGCCAGCGCGGCGAGTCGCTGTCGGCGGGCGAGCGCCAGCTCGTCGCGCTCGCCCGCGCCTACCTGGCCGACCCCGACCTCCTGCTGCTGGACGAGGCCACCTCCGCGGTGGACCCGGCGACGGAGGTGCGGCTGGCCCGCGCCCTGGAGGGCGTCACGCGGGGCCGCACCGCCGTCTCCATCGCCCACCGGCTCTCCACCGCCGAGGCGGCGGACGAGGTGTTCGTCTTCGACAAGGGCCGGATCGTGCAGCGCGGCCCGCACGCCGAGCTGGTACGCCGGCCCGGCGTCTACGCGGACCTGCACGCCTCCTGGGTCTCGGCCGCCCGCTCCTAGCGGAACGGCCGCGCCCTCGGCCGGGACGGACCGCCCGGCGAAGAGGGGACGGACCACCCGCGAAGAAAGGGATGTCCGGGAAGGATTAGCCTTTTCAGAGGGTGGTAGGGGCAGTGCGGAGGCGGGCCCCACGCCCGCCCGAGGGAAGGGACCGATGGCAGAGTTGGTTGGCGGGGAGCCGTCGGAAGGCCAGTTCCCCGTGGTGGACGTTCACGCGGCGATAGACCGCAGCGATCTGCTCGACGAGCTGACCGACCTGCGGGTCAACGACGATGACGACGACGATCCCGTCCTGCTCCGCAAGGACGGCAGCCCGGTCGACACCTGGCGGGAGAAGTACCCCTACGGCGAGCGGATGGGGCGGGCGGAGTACGACCGGATCAAGCGGCTGCTCCAGATCGAGCTGCTCAAGCTCCAGTACTGGATCAAGGACACCGGGGGACGCATGGTCGTCCTCTTCGAGGGGCGCGACGCCGCGGGCAAGGGCGGCACGATCAAGCGATTCATGGAGCACCTCAACCCCCGGGGCGCGAACGTGGTGGCGCTGGAGAAGCCGAGCGAGCGCGAGAGCACCCAGTGGTACTTCCAGCGCTACATCTCCCACCTGCCCGCCGCCGGCGAGATGGTCTTCTTCGACCGCTCCTGGTACAACCGCGCCGGGGTCGAGCGGGTGATGCGCTTCTGCACCCCCGAGGAGTACCTGGAGTTCCTGGAGCAGGCCCCCGAATTCGAGCGGATGCTCGTCCGCGACGGCATCCACCTGGTGAAGTTCTGGTTCTCGGTCTCGCGGTCCGAGCAGCGCACCCGATTCGTGATCCGCCAGGTCGACCCGGTGCGGCAGTGGAAGCTGTCGCCGATGGACCTGGAGTCGCTCGACAAGTGGGAGGACTACACCGCCGCCAAGGAGGACATGTTCGTCAACACCGACACGGAGGAGGCCCCGTGGACGGTGATCAAGAGCAATGACAAGAAGCGGGCCCGGATCGAGGCCATGCGGCACGTCCTGAGCCTGTTCGAGTACGAGAACAAGGACCACGAGGTCGTCGGCGTCCCCGACCCCAAGATCGTCGTCCACGCCGCCGACGTGCTCGACGACGACCGCAGCCACTGAGGCGAAGACCGGCCGCGAGACCAGGCCGGACGCGACCCCTCCTCCCGGTTGCGGCACAATTGCCGCATGTCCCTTGACCTCGCCATCGCGGCCCGGCTGAAGCGCACCGCCGACGGGCTGGTTCCCGCCGTCGTCCAGCAGTACGACACCGGCGAGGTGCTCATGCTCGCCTGGATGGACGACGAGGCGCTGCACCGCACGCTCACCACGGGAAGGGCCACCTACTGGTCACGCAGCCGCGGGGCCTACTGGGTGAAGGGCGACACCTCCGGCCACGTCCAGCACGTCAAGTCCGCCGCGCTCGACTGCGACGGCGACACCATCCTGCTCAGGGTCGACCAGGTGGGCGCCGCCTGCCACACCGGCGACCGGACCTGCTTCGACGCCGGCGAGCTGACGGTGACCCGGGCGTGACGGGCAGGCGGGAGCTGTGGACCTGGCTGGCGGCGTGCGTGGCGGGCGCCGCGCTCGTGCTCCTCGCCGCCGGGCGCGACTGGTTCACCGTGACGTACGACACCCGCGAGGTGGCGGTCTCCGCCGCCGAACTGGTGCCCGCGCTCGGCCCCGCCGCCTGGGCGGCGCTCGCCGCGGTGGTCGCGGTCCTCGCCACGGGAGGCGTGTGGCGCGGGATCGTCGGAGCGGTGATGGCGCTCGGCGGGGCCGGGATGATCGCCGGTTCCTGGTGGGGGAGCGGCGCGAGCGCCGCGCTGCGGATCTCCGCCGAGCAGGCGCCGATGTCCGCCGGCACCGTCCCGCAGGTCGCGCCGGCCGTCGTCTGGCCGATCCTCGCCTCCGCCGGGGGGCTCCTGCTGCTGGCCGGAGGAGTGGCGGTGATCCTGCGCGGCGGACGCTGGCCGGGCATGTCCGGCCGCTACGACCGGCAGGGGCCCGGTCCCGGGGGTGCCGCGAACCGTCCCGCTCCCGCCGAGAGCGCCCTCGGCGAGCGGGCGCTGTGGGACGCCCTCGACGAGGGCACCGACCCCACGGCCGACCCGGACCCCCGCGAGCGCTGACCCCGGCGGTCGGCACCGACCAGATCGAGTCCGGCTCCCGGCGGACCCCCGCGAGCGCCGACCCCGGCGAGCGCTGATCCCCGTCCTGCGCTTTCGGCCACGACTTGCTCACAACGCGCTCACAAGCGCGAACGGATCCTCTCCTTCCGGGAGCATTTTCGCTAGGATTTCGCCCGCAACTCGGATAATTGGGGGTCATTCATGAGCTATGGCAATCACTCGGATGGCTATGGCCAGACCCCAGGGGGCGGCGGTTACGGCCCCCCGGGTGGCTACGACTCGTCCGGCGGTTACGGCACCGGAGGGCACGGCGGGTACGGCCAGCCCGGTGGCGGTTACGGCCAGCCCGGCGGCTACGACCCCTACGGGGGGTACGGCAAGCCGCCCAAGGGCAACAACGGCATGGCCATCGCCGCGCTGATCATGGGCATCGTGGGGTTGTTCAGCTGCGGGCTCCCCTCGATCGTGGGTGCGGTGCTCGGCCACATCTCGCTGGGACAGATCAACCGGACGGGCGAGGAGGGCCGGGGCATGGCCGTCGCGGGCCTGGTCCTGTCCTATTTCGGCATCCTGTGCTGGCTGGGCGTGGTGTTGCTGTTCTGGCTGATCGGGGCCGGCGCCCTCATCGGCAGCGGTGGGGGCTACTGACGCGGGGCCGGGCGTCCGGCGCCGCTCCCGCCGGGGCCCGCGACCGGTCCCGGTTCCCGCGGGGGTTCGCGCCAGGCGGCGCGGTGGCGGTGTGGGTAGGGTGACCGGTGAGGGCCGGTGAGAGATGGCCACCGGTGAAGGGTGCTGACGGGCCGGTTGATGGCATGGTGAGGGCACGACGACGGCACGGCGACGGCACGGTGACGGCGTGGTGACGGGGAAGACCGAGGGTCCGCGCGGGACGCGTGCGGCGGCCGTGCTGGCGCCGCTCGGCGTCGCGCTGGCGGCGGGCGCGGCGGTGGCGTTCGTGGGGGCGGTGGATCCCGGCGAGCCGGGCCACTACCCGACCTGCCCCTTCCTCATGCTCACCGGCCTCTACTGCCCCGGTTGCGGCGGCCTGCGAACGGTCTACGCGCTCGTCCACGGGGATCCCGTGGCGGCTCTGGGGCTCAATCCGCTCGTCGTGCTCATGATCCCGGTGCTGGTCGTTCTTTGGGGCCGTTGGACGCTGCGTGCCTGGTCGGGCGGTGTGCCCGCCGGGAAATCCATTCGCCCGGCGTACGTGTGGTCATTGCTCGCTTTGCTGGTCGTGTTTTGGATAGTGCGAAATCTTCCTTTTGGGGAATTCCTGGCCCCATAGTCACCGATAGGTCTCACCCCGTGGCGGAGCGACCCCGGCAGGGCCGATAGCATCGGCGGAACAAGGGCAGTCGATTCGGGAGGGGCCTTACTCGTGAGCGAGCGGAGCGAGCGAACCACGGATACGGCAGCGTTCGCGAACCTGGCCCCGGAGCTTCGCGAGGAGGGCAAGTGAGCGTGCTCGAGGAGATCCTCGAAGGAGTCCGCGCCGATCTGGCCGAGCGGCAGGAGAAGGTGACGCTGGCCGAGCTCAAGGAGCGGGCCGGGCGGGCACCGGCCCCCCGTGACGCGTACGCGGCGCTGGGCGGCGACCAGGTGGCGGTCATCGCCGAGGTCAAGCGCTCCAGCCCGTCCAAGGGCGCCCTGGCCGCGATCGCCGACCCCGCCGCGCTGGCGGGTGACTACGAGTCGGGCGGCGCCCACGTCATCAGCGTGCTCACCGAGCGGCGTCGCTTCGGCGGCAGCCTCGACGACCTGGCCGCCGTGCGCGCCGTCGTCGACATCCCGGTGCTGCGCAAGGACTTCATCGTCACCTCGTACCAGCTCTGGGAGGCCCGTGCCTACGGCGCCGACCTGGCGCTGCTGATCGTCGCGGCGCTCGACCAGAACGCGCTGGTCTCGCTGATCGAGCGGGCCGAGTCGATCGGGCTCACCCCGCTGGTCGAGGTGCACACCGAGGAGGAGCTCGACCGGGCGCTCGCCGCCGGAGCGAAGATCATCGGTGTCAACGCGCGGAACCTCAAGACCCTCGAGGTCGACCGCGAGGTGTTCGCCAAGCTGGCTCCCAAGATCCCCGACGGCGTCATCAAGATCGCCGAGTCGGGCGTGCGCGGCCCCCACGACCTGCTCGCCTACGCCAGGGCGGGAGCCGACGCCGTCCTGGTCGGCGAGAGCCTGGTGACAGGCAAGGACCCGCGGGCCGCCGTGGTCGACCTGGTCACCGCCGGTGCCCACCCCGCATCCCGACCCGAGGGGCAGTAAGCAGTGACAACGCACGACGGAACCGTCATCACCACCGCCGACCTCGCTGGCAACGCCGCGCACGGCGACGACCCCGACATCCACGGCAAGTTCGGCGTCTTCGGCGGGCGCTACGTGCCCGAGGCGCTCATCCCGGCGCTGGACGAGGTCGCGGCGGAGTACGACAAGGCGAAGAACGACGAGGCGTTCATCCGGGAGTTCGACCACCTGCTGCGCACCTACGCCGGGCGGCCGACCACGCTGACCGAGATCCCCCGCTTCGCCGAGCAGGCGGGCGGCGCCCGGATCATCCTCAAGCGCGAGGACCTGACCCACACCGGCGCCCACAAGATCAACAATGTGCTCGGCCAGGCCCTGCTGACCAAGCGCCTGGGCAAGACGCGGGTGATCGCCGAGACCGGCGCCGGCCAGCACGGCGTCGCCACCGCGACCGCCGCCGCCCTGATGGGCCTGGAGTGCGTCATCTACATGGGGGCCGTCGACTGCGAGCGCCAGGCGCTCAACGTCGCCCGCATGAAGCTGCTCGGCGCCACCGTCGTCCCGGTCACCAACGGCAGCCAGACCCTCAAGGACGCGATCAACGAGGCGTTCCGCGACTGGGTCGCCAACGTCGACCGTACCCACTACCTCTTCGGCACCATCGCGGGCCCGCACCCGTTCCCGGAGATCGTCCGCGACTTCGCCCGCATCATCGGCGTCGAGGCCCGCCGCCAGATGCTGGAGCTCACCGGCGGGCTGCCCGACGCGGTCGCCGCCGCCGTCGGCGGGGGATCGAACGCCATCGGCGTCTTCCACGCCTTCCTCGACGACAAGGACGTCCAGCTGCACGGCTACGAGGCGGGCGGCCGGGGCCGGGAGAGCGGCGAGCACGCCCTCACCCTCACCGAGGGCTCCATCGGCGTGCTGCACGGCTCGCGCACCTACGTGCTGCAGGACGACGAGGGCCAGACGATCGAGTCGCACTCGATCTCGGCCGGGCTCGACTACCCCGGCGTCGGCCCCGAGCACGCCTGGCTCAAGGACAGCGGCCGCGCCACCTACCACGGCATCACCGACGCCGAGGCGATGGACGCCTTCGCGCTGCTCGCCCGCACCGAGGGCATCATCCCCGCGATCGAGTCCTCGCACGCGCTCGCCGGAGCCCTCAAGCTCGGTCGCGAGATGGGTCCCGAGGCGACGATCCTGGTCAACCTCTCGGGCCGGGGCGACAAGGACATGAGCACCGCGATGAAGTACTTCAACCTCTGACCCTCTGACGACCGACTTGCTTCCCCTCCGGCGGCCCGGAGGGGACGAACCGCAACGGAAGTAACGATGACGACTCTCCAGACGGTGTTCGCCAAGGCTAAGGCGGACGACCGCGCCGCCCTCATCGGATACCTGCCCGCCGGGTTCCCCAGCAAGGACGGTGCGATCGCCGTCGCCACCGCCATGGTGGAGGCGGGCTGCGACGTGATCGAGATCGGCCTGCCCTACTCGGACCCGCTCATGGACGGTCCGACGATCCAGGACGCCGTCCACCGGGCGCTGACCAACGGCACCCGCATCGCCGACGTGCTGCGCACGGTCGAGGGCGTGGCCGCCACCGGTGCCGCCACCCTGGTCATGACGTACTGGAACCCGATCGACCGCTACGGCGCCGACCGCTTCGCCAGGGACCTGGCGAACGCGGGCGGGGTGGGCACCATCACGCCCGACCTGACCCCCGAGGAGGCCGGTCCCTGGCGCGAGGCCAGCGCCGCGGCCGGGATCGACACCGTCTTCCTGGTCGCGCCGAGCTCCACCGAGGCCCGCATCAAGGCCGTCGTCGACAGCTGCACCGGCTTCGTCTACGCGGCGTCGCTGATGGGCGTCACCGGTGCCCGCGAATCGGTCGGCGAGGCCGCGCAGGGCCTGGTCGAGCGCACCCGCCGGCACACCTCCCTGCCGGTGTGCGTCGGCCTGGGCGTCGGCACCGGGCGGCAGGCCGCCGAGGTCGCCGGCTACGCCGACGGCGTCATCGTGGGGTCGGCGTTCATCCGCCGCGTCCTGGACGCTCCCGACGAGGCCTCGGGTCTGGCGGCGGTCCGCGAGCTGGGCGCCGAGCTGGCGGCGGGCGTCCGAGGCTGAGAACCCACCAGGGCGCGGCCCCCTCGCGACGGGGCCGCACTCCGGTCTTTTGCCTGTCAGGCAGGCTTATTCAACGCTTATCCAGCCCGTGATGAGGTTTCCTTCGGATACCTTGCGTTCGCCGGAGACGTCCGTGCCCGGGGCCTGGAATAGGAGAATGGTGCTCGTGACCTCTGATAACCCCGCGCCCAATAGGTCGCGTATCGTGATTTCGGCGCTACCCTGGGTAACGACCGTCTCACGGCTGGTGCTGGCGGGCGTGCTGATCGTCGCGGGTTGGGGCAAGATCGGCACCCCGGTGCTCTCGGTTCAGGCGGTCGAGGCATATGAACTGCTCCCTGAATCGCTCGCCACGGTGGTCGGCTACGGCCTGCCGATCCTGGAGATCGTCGTGGGGGTGTTGCTGGTCGTCGGGCTGCTCACCCGGGCGGCGGGTGTCATCTCGGCACTGCTCATGCTGGCGTTCGTCATCGGGATCGCCTCGGCGTGGGCGCGCGGGCTGCGCATCGACTGCGGCTGCTTCGGCGGCGGCGGTCAGCTGGCGGCCGGGGTGGAGCCCGACTACCTCATCGACATCCTGCGTGACTTCGGTCTCTTCGTGCTCGGCGTGCTCGTCGCCTGGTTTCCTCCGGGCCGCTTCGCGCTGGACTCCGCCCTGGGACTCACCCCGGGACGGGAGCCGTACGACGACCTTGACGGCGACGACGAAGAGGAGCCCCAGGAAAAGGAGACCGTCTGATGGGCAAGGCCGCGCGGGAGCAGTCGGCGCGTGATCGGATCAAGGCACAGCGCGAAGAGCAGATGGTGAAGGAGAGGCGCAAGCGTATGGCGACCATCGGAACGGCCGCCGTCGTCGCGATCGCCGCCGTCGGGGCAGGCTGGTGGTTCGCCGCCCAGAGCAGCAGGTCCGAGCAGGTCGGCGCCGCGCTCGCGCCGGTCACCGTCGCCGCGGACGGCTCGGTGGTCATGGCCAAGGCGGGCGTGGAGAAGCCGGTCCTGGACGTCTTCGAGGACTTCCAGTGCCCCGCCTGCGAGGCGCTGGAGAGGACCAGCGGCGCCACGATCAAGAACCTGGCGGCCGAGGGTAAGGCCAAGGTCGTCTACCACCCGATCACGATCTTCTCGGAGCAGACCAACAAGGGCATCACCCGGGGCAACTCCGTGCGCGCCGGGGCCGCCTCCCGCTGCATCGCCGGAGGCGCGCCCTGGAGCAGGTTCCACGACAGGTTGTTCGAGGAGCAGCCGTCGGAGAGCGTGGAGGGCTTCACGATCCCCGACCTGATCGCCTGGGGCAAGGACGCCGGGGTGACCGACGCCGGCTTCGAGAAGTGCGTGACCAGCCAGGAGAAGGCGGCCGCGCACCTCGCCTACAGCGCCGAGGTTCTGAAGAGCCAGAAGCTCACGGGCACCCCGACGCTGAAGCTCAACGGCGCCGAGGTGGACACCGCGGTGGCTTTCAAACCGGCCGACCTACGCCAGGCCGTTCTTGATGCCGCCAAGTAGCGCGCGACACGGTAACGTCACCTGACATGCCCCTCGCCTCGATTCCCAGCCCCTCCCAGGGGGTCTGGCACCTTTTCGGCGTGGTCCCCATCCGGGCCTACGCACTGTGCATCGTGCTCGGCGTCGTCGTCGCGGTCGTCATCAGCGAGCGCCGCTGGCGCGCCCGCGGCGGCGTTCCCGGCACGATCGTGGATCTCGCCGTCTGGGCCGTGCCGTTCGGCCTGGTCGGTGGTCGCCTCTATCACGTCATCACCGACTGGCAGCTCTACTTCGGGCCGGACGCGCCCAACGAGCCGATCGAGGCGCTGTTCATCTGGAACGGCGGCCTGGGCATCTGGGGCGCCGTCGCGCTCGGCGGCGTGGGCGTCTGGCTGGGCTGCCGCGGCCGGGGCATCTCCCTGACCGCGGTGGCCGACACCGTGGCCCCCGGGATCGCGGTGGCCCAGGCCATCGGCCGCTGGGGCAACTACTTCAACCAGGAGCTGTTCGGCAGCCCCACCGACCTGCCGTGGGGCCTGGAGATCGACCCCGACCGGCCCGGCACGGTGCCCGGTGAGGACACCTACCACCCCACGTTCCTGTACGAGTCGATCTGGGACCTGGGCCTGGCGCTGGTCCTCATCTGGCTCGGCCGCAAGTTCGTGCTCCGGCACGGCCGCCTGTTCGCGCTCTACGTCGCCGGTTACACCGTGGGCCGCTTCTGGATCGAGGGCCTGCGGGTCGACACCGCCCACCACATCCTCGGCCTGCGGCTCAACCAGTGGACCTCGATCATCGTGTTCGTCGGGGCGATGGCCTACTTCTGGTACGCCAGGAACAAGACCGCCGAGGAGCGGGTCATCCCGGTGACCGGTCCCGCCGGCATCGAGGGCGGGGCCGTCGTTCCCGGTGAGGACGAGAGCGCGGATCCGGCGAAGGGCGAGGACGGGAACGCGGCCGCACCGGCCGGTGCCCTGGCCGCGTCGGATGTGGGAGACGGCACGGGGGGTCCCGTCGACCCGGCCCACCCGTCCGACCAGGCCGACCCTGCCGAGAACGACGGCGAGAGCGGGCAGGACACCGGGGCGCGGCCCGCCTCGGCGACGCTCGCGACCGGAGACCCGGGCCCGGCCGGAGGCGCGGTCGATCCCGCCCACCCGTCGGACCAGGCCGAGCCGGTGGAGAGCGGCCGGGACGGGGGCGACCCGGTCGACGACGAGCCGGGCGGCACGGTTCCGGCCGCCGCCTCGGACAAGATCACCCCGGAGAGTGCCGCCCCGGGTGACACCACCTCGGACAGCACCGTCCCGGAGAGCACCACTCCGGAGAGCACCGCCTCCGACAGCACCACATCGGGCGGGGCAGCTTCCGACGCGGAGAGAGACGATCTCCGCGGGGAGACCGCGACGAAGGGTGTTCCCGAAGGCGGGAAAGAACGACGTTGACGTTCTCCCCACGGTCGAGGCCCCGGGGCCCCGGACGCGCCGCCGGATCGTCCGGCACACCGGCGTATCCCTTCTCCGGGGCCGAGACCGGCGGCCCGCAGCCTCCCCCGCGCGCTGAGTCCCCGGGGCCGTCTCCCGAAGGACCGCAGTGAGCCCGGACGCCTTCGGGGGGCGCGCCGAGATGCACCACCGGCATCGCGACGTCAACGGCGGCTGGTTGCGGCCGTCGGTGTTCGGCGCGATGGACGGCCTCGTCTCCAACTTCGCCCTGATCGCCGGTGTCGCCGGCGGCGCCGCCGGCACCAGGGTCATCCTGCTGGCCGGCATCGCCGGACTGGCCGCGGGCGCGTTCTCCATGGCCGGTGGCGAGTACGTCTCGGTGGCCAGCCAGCGGGAACTCGCCCTGGCCGAGATCGACGTCGAGCGGCGCGAGCTCGAACGCCACCCCGAGGCCGAGCTGGAGGAGCTCGCCAAGCTCTACGAGGAGCGGGGCGTCGATCCCGAGGTGGCGGCCGAGGTGGCCAGGCAGATCTCCACGGACCCGGAAAGGGCCCTGGAGGTGCACACCGAGGCCGAGCTCGGCGTCACCCTCCGTGACCTGCCCTCGCCCAGGACCGCCGCGATCTCCTCCTTCCTGTCGTTCGGCGTGGGCGCGCTCCTGCCCCTCCTGCCGTACCTGCTCGGTGTCACCAGCCTGGTGGCCTCGGCGGTGATCTCCTGCCTGGCGCTGTTCGGCGCGGGCGCGCTGGTCTCCCGGGTCACCGCGCGCAGCTGGTGGTACAGCGGGCTGCGCCAGCTCGTCGTCGGCGCGGTCGCCGCCGGCCTGACCTTCGCCCTGGGCACCTTCCTGGGAGGAACCGCACTTTGACCCCTCCACCTCCGACCCCCACCCCGACCCCCGGGCGCAAGCGTCGCCGTACCTCCGGCAAGGCGCAGACCTGGAGTGTCCCCCTGCTGGAGGAGTGGGGGCTGACCCGGACCCAGCAGCGGCTGGTGCTGGTGTTCGGATCGCTGGCGGGCGTGCTGGTCGCCGCGCTCGCCCTCACCCTGGCGATCTCCGCGATCGGCAACGACTTCGAGCCCGAGCGGGCCACCGCCTCGGTCATCGGCACCGAACCCCGGCCGGACGTCTACCGGGGATGGCCCTCCTCCAAGGTGTTCGCGCCGATCGCGGAGAGCAGGGCCGACCCCAAGCCGCTGACGGTCAAGGACCTCTTCGCCAAGACCCTCAAGGAGGGCAGGACCACGCTGAGGCTGGCGGGCGCCCCCAAGCTGGAGAACGACTGCGTGGCGGCGACCTGGGGCCAGGGGCTCGCCGACCTGCTCACCCGGGGAGGGTGCACCCAGGTGGCGAGGGGCCTGTACGCCAGCGCCGACGGCCGTTACGTCGCCCAGTACACCATGTTCAACCTGCGCGACACCGCCTCCGCCGACGCGCTGGCGAACACGCTGACCACCCTGCACCGGGGCGGCTGGGTCCGGCCGCTCCAGACGCTCAAGGTCGCCTTCCCCGCCGGTGGCCACACCGAGGCCAGCGGTCACGCCATGGGGCACTACGCGGGCCTGGTCTGGATCGGCAGGGCCGACGGAGCGGAGCCGGGCCCGAGGGACGACTTCGTCTCGCTCTCCCTGACGGTCCGCGCCACGGAAAAGGCGATCTTCCGCCGCATCGTCGCCGCCTCCCCGGCGCCCGCTCCGGCCAAGTAGTTCCCGTACGCCGGGTCGTTCCCCGGATTTTCCGGCCGGGTGCCGCCGAACCGGCCGAGCCGGCGGTGTCCGGCCGCCCCGAAGGCCGCCACGGAGACCGCCCCGGAGGCCGGGCGGCGGCGCGGGGGAGCCCGCCGGCCGCCGGGCGGGGTCACCGACCGTGAGCCGCCGATTCCGGTCGGGAATCCCGGTTCTTCGGGGACCGGGGAGATCTCGAAGTAAGCTTTTTCCCCATGCGCAAGTGGATCATCATTGTCGTGCTGGCCGGGGTCGCCGGGGTGGGAGCCTTCCTGTGGCTGGGCAACGAGCCCGCCCCGCGCGCCGCGGTCCTGCGCGCGGAGTCCGGTACGGCCCACTACGCGCCCATAGCGACCCGTGCCCTCGATCCCCGGCCGCTCACCGTCGCCGAGATGTTCCCCGGCCCCTCGGTGTCGGCGGGCACGACCAGGCTCGCGCTCAGGAGCACCGAGGCCCTCGCCGACTGCGCCGAAGCGGTCTGGGGGAGCGCCGAGGACGCGCTCGGCGGGTGCACGCAGGTGCTGCGGGCTCGTTACGAGACCGAGGACGGAGCGGTCTCCGGCCAGTTCCTGATCTTCAATCTCGCCGACTCCGCCGCCGCCGACAGGCTCGTGGCGGCGCTCAAGGCCGGCGGCTTCGTCCGGCCCGCCCCCGACACCCCCGACGGCTTCGACGGCTCGCGCAGCTGGGCCCAGGTCCGCGGCCTCGGGCACTACGTCACGGTGAGCTGGGTCGCCCCCGTCGTGCCGGGGAGCAAGGTGGATCTCACCTATCCGCAGGTCGCGATGGACGGCCTCGGCCTGGTCATCCAGCGCCGGCTGGTGCCCTGAGGGAGCTCTCCACCGCGGCCCGCAGCTCCAGCAGCCGGTGGGCGGGCAGTTCGAGGACGGTGACGTCGCCCGCCCACGGGGCCACGGCGGTGACGACCGCCCTGGCCTGTCTCTTCGTCAGGTCGCCCCTGACCCTGATCAGGGCCTCGCGCCAGGTGTTGGCGAGCTTGCCGTGCGCGTTGTCCAGGACGCGGCGCAGGATCCTGGCCGCGTCGTCGCCGGTCTCGCCGTTTCCGGCGTTCCCGGTGGGCGGCGCCACCCGTACGGCGCGCACGGACGCGCCCTCGGCGGTGAGCTCGTAGACGGGGGCGAGCAGGTCGGCGGGGAGGTCCTTCGGGGCCGTGGCCAGCGTGACCCGGACCTCCGCGGCGCGGGTGGCGAGCAGCAGGCGGGGCAGCGCGGCCTCCAGACCGGCGGGTACGGCGATCGCCACCCTGGCCGGGTCGCTGGCGTAGGGCTTGGCCAGCCAGGTCGCCAGGCGCGCTCTGGGGGCCCTGGGCAGCACGTCACGGGGCCACTCGCCCACCAGCACCTCCGGGACGAACCCGTCGCCGGAGTCCGCGGCCGGGGCGGCGGAGGGAGGCGCCGACTCCACGGACTGCGGGCCCTGCGTGTAGATGGCGGTGCCGGACGCCTCGGTCCTGGCGGCCGCGGCGGGCCAGGTTCTCGTCGTGGGACGCAGGACGTACAGGTCGGCGGCCGACCCGATGGCCTCGGCGCCGAGGTAGCGGTTGAAGTCGGGATAGATCGCCTCGTTGACGAGGTTGAGCTGCGACAGGGCCTGCTGCACCTTGAGGGCGAGCGCGGGGGTGCGCTCGCTGGCGCCGTACGCCAGCATGATCCGGCCCTGCTCGCGGTCGCGCAGCCCCTCCGCGCAGCGGGCGACGAACAGCCCGACGCCCTCGGGGGTGTAGGGAGGGTCGGTGATCGCCAGATCGGCCCAGGACTGCGCGGAGGCGGGCAGTCCCAGGCGCAGGTCGGCCCACCGGGTCCGCACGGCCAGGCCGAGCCGGTCGGCCTGTCCTGCGATGTAGGCGAGGATGCGCTCGTCGAGGTCGACGACGGTCACCTCGACGCCCGGGTGCAGCATCGCGGTGGCCAGCGAGGTCAGGTCGTGGTCGCCCACGCACAGCAGCCTGGCGCCGTCCAGCCAGAACCGGGCGTCCAGCAGCAGCGCCCGCCTGACCACGGTCTCGCCGGTCGCGGCGACGTGGTCCAGCGTGTGGCGGCCCCGGGGCGCCTTGGCGATCAGCTCGTCCATGCGCGCGACCAGGTCCGCGTGGCCGGGAAGCAGGTGGGCCACGGGATCCGCCGGTCCCAGGGCGCCCCCTCCCGGTCCGGCGGGCGGGAAGGCGCTCTCCCGCCGGGCCGGGCCCGGTCGGTCCCGGTGCACCGGGACAGGACCCGGCCGGGCGGGATCCAGCCAGGCCGGCGGGGCCGGAAGCCGGAAGCGGTCGCCGGACCGCTCCAGCTCCCCGTCCACCTCGCGCAGCAGCGCCTCGACGGTCCGCCGCGACGTCGCGGTCTCCCTGACCAGGTCGGCGAGCGTCCACCAGCGGCCGTCGCCCAGGGCGGCGAGCGCGTTCCGCAGCCGCCTGCCGTCGACGCCCGCCCGCGCGACGAGCGCCTCGGCCCCGATCCCGGCCCCGGCCTCGCTCCCGGCTCCGGTCCCCGCCCCGGCCCGGGGCCCGGCTCCCGCGCCGGCTCCGGCCAGGTCACCGGTTTCGCCGGGGACGCCGGGGGTGCCGGGGGCGTCCGGTGCGCCGGACCGCCTCGACACGCCCGGGATGTCCGGAGTGCTGATGTCTGTCAGATCGGTGGGGCCACCCGGGCCGGCGGGGTCGCTCGGTTCCATTGGGCCACCATAGAGCCCGGACCTGGAATGTTGCGCCACCGTTATGTGTTAAACGAACCGGGCGAACCGGCACTAATTCGGCGCGATCTCACCGGGTAGGTAGGTATCCGGCAGGGTACGGTAATCTCTACCCACCACGCAGCAGGGCCAACGTCGTCCCTTGCTTGTTCGAAAGAAGCAAGACGACGGGAGGGATTCAATGCCTGCTGCCCACCTCGGCTTTCCCGAGCCTCAGGGCCTGTACCACCCCTCGCACGAGCACGACGCCTGCGGTGTCGCCATGGTCGCGGACGTCGCCGGCCGCCGGAGCCACGACATCGTCGCGAAGGCATTGACCGCGCTGTGCAATCTCGACCATCGGGGAGCCCAGGGTAGCGAACCGGACACCGGCGACGGGGCCGGGATCCTGACGCAGATCCCCGACACCTTCTTCCGCGTGGTGGCGGACTTCCCCCTGCCCGCGGCCGGTTCCTACGCCGTCGGCATGGCCTTCCTGCCCGTCGAGGCGCAGGCCCGCGAGACCGCCGTGCGGCTGATCGAGGAGATCGCCGCGGAGGAGGGCCTGACGGTCCTCGGCTGGCGCGACGTTCCGACCACCCCCGACCTTCCCGGGCCGAGCGCCCGCGCGGTGATGCCGTTCTTCGGCCAGCTGTTCGTGGCGTCCCCGGACGGCGAGACCGGTCTGGAGCTGGACCGGCTGGCCTTCTGCCTGCGCAAGCGGGCCGAGCACGAGGCGAACGTCTACTTCCCCTCGCTGAGCTCCCGGACCATCGTCTACAAGGGCATGCTCACCCCGCTGCAGGTCGAGCAGTTCTTCCCCGACCTGAGCGACGAGCGCTACGAGACCGCGATCGCGCTGGTCCACTCGCGTTTCTCCACCAACACCTTCCCCTCGTGGCCGCTGGCGCACCCGTACCGCTACGTCGCCCACAACGGCGAGATCAACACGGTCAAGGGCAACCGCAACTGGATGCGCGCCCGCGAGGCCATGCTGAAGACGGCGAACCTGCCGGGCGACCTGTCGAGGCTCTTCCCGATCTGCGACCCGGCCGGTTCCGACACCGCCTCCTTCGACGAGACGCTGGAGCTCATCCACCTCGCGGGACGCAGCCTGCCGCACGCGGTGCTGATGATGATCCCCGAGGCGTGGGAGAGCCACACCGAGATGGACCCCGCGCGGCGGGCGTTCTACGAGTTCCACTCCACGATGATGGAGGCCTGGGACGGCCCGGCCTCGATCACCTTCTCCGACGGCACCCTCGTCGGCGCGGTGCTCGACCGCAACGGCCTGCGTCCTGGCCGGTTCTGGGTGACCGCGGACGGCCTGGTCGTGCTGGCCTCCGAGGCGGGCGTGCTGGACATCGCCCCCGAGGACGTGGTCCGCAAGGGCCGCCTGCAGCCCGGCAAGATGTTCCTGATCGACACCGAGCTCGGCAAGATCATCGAAGATGACGAGATCAAGGCGGAGCTGGCGGCAGAGCTGCCGTACGCGGACTGGCTGCACGCCGGGCTGGTCCGCTTCGAGGAGCTGCCCGCACGCTCGCACGAGGTCCCCTCGCACGAGGCGCTGATCAAGCGGCAGCAGACCTTCGGCTACACCGAGGAGGAGCTGCGGATCATCCTGGCGCCGATGGCCAGGGCGGGCATCGAACCGATCGGCTCGATGGGCACCGACACCCCGGTCGCGGTGCTCAGCGAGAAGCCCCGGCTGCTGTTCGACTACTTCAGCCAGCTGTTCGCGCAGGTCACGAACCCGCCGCTGGACGCGATCCGCGAGGAGCTCGTCACCTCCCTGGCCAGCACCATCGGCCCCGAGGGCAACCTGCTCGACCCGGGGCCGGCCTCCTGCCGCCAGCTCGTGCTGCCCTACCCGGTACTCGACAACGACGAGCTCGCGAAGATTATCCACATCAACGACGAGGGCGCGCTGCCGGGCTTCCACCCGCACGTGGTCTCCGGCCTGTACGAGGTCGCGGGCGGCGGCGAGGCGCTGCTGCGCCGCATCCAGGAGATCCGCGCCGAGGTCTCCTCGGTGATCGAGGGCGGGGCGCGGATCATCGTGCTGTCCGACCGCGGCTCCTCCGCCGCCCTGGCGCCGATCCCCTCGCTGCTGCTCACCGGCGCCGTCCACCACCACCTGATCGCCGAGAAGACCCGCACCAAGATCGGTCTGGTCGTCGAGACCGGCGAGGCGCGCGAGGCGCACCACATGGCGCTCCTGGTCGGCTACGGGGCGGGCGCGGTCAACCCGTACCTCGCCATCGAGACCGTCGAGGACATGGTCGACTCCGGCGTCCTGAAGATCGACCGGCACAAGGCCGTGCGCAACCTCATCAAGGCGTACGGCAAGGGCGTGCTGAAGGTCATGTCCAAGATGGGGGTGTCCACGGTCGCCTCCTACACCGGGGCGCAGATCTTCGAGGCGCTCGGCCTGAGCCAGGAGGTGGTGGACGCCTGCTTCACCGGGACCACGTCCCGTCTGGGCGGCGTCGGCTTCGACGTCCTGGCCGAGGAGGCGGCGCAGCGTCACCTGCGCGCCTACCCCCGGGCCGAGAACGCCCACCGCCGCCTGGAGGTCGGCGGCGAGTACCAGTGGCGCCGCGAGGGCGAGCCGCACCTGTTCAACCCCGAGACCGTCTTCAAGCTGCAGCACGCCACCCGCTCGCGCCGCTACGAGATCTTCAAGGAGTACACCGGCCTGGTGGACTCCCAGGCGGAGAAGCTGATGACGCTGCGCGGCCTGTTCAAGCTGCGGGAGGGCGTCCGCGAGCCGGTGCCGATCGACGAGGTCGAGCCGGTCAGCGAGATCGTCAAGCGCTTCTCGACCGGCGCGATGTCGTACGGCTCCATCTCGATGGAGGCGCACGAGACGCTCGCCATCGCGATGAACCGGCTGGGCGGCAAGTCCAACACCGGTGAGGGCGGCGAGGACCCCGAGCGGCTGCACGACCCGGCCCGCCGCTCGGCCATCAAGCAGGTGGCCTCCGGCCGGTTCGGCGTGACCTCGGAGTATCTGGTCAACGCCGACGACGTGCAGATCAAGATGGCCCAGGGCGCCAAGCCCGGCGAGGGCGGCCAGCTGCCCGGCCACAAGGTCTACCCGTGGATCGCCAAGACCCGGCACTCCACCCCGGGCGTCGGCCTCATCTCGCCGCCGCCGCACCACGACATCTACTCGATCGAGGACCTCGCCCAGCTCATCCACGACCTGAAGAACGCGAACCCGGCCGCCCGGGTGCACGTCAAGCTCGTGGCCGAGGTCGGGGTCGGCACGGTCGCGGCGGGCGTGTCCAAGGCCCACGCGGACGTCGTGCTCATCTCCGGCCACGACGGCGGCACCGGAGCGTCCCCGCTGACCTCGCTCAAGCACGCGGGCTCCCCCTGGGAGCTCGGCCTGGCCGAGACCCAGCAGACGCTGCTGCTCAACGGCCTGCGCGACCGGATCGTCGTGCAGGTGGACGGCCAGCTCAAGACCGGCCGCGACGTGATCATCGCCGCGCTGCTCGGTGCCGAGGAGTACGGCTTCGCCACGGCCCCGCTGGTCGTCTCCGGCTGCGTGATGATGCGCGTCTGCCACCTGGACACCTGCCCGGTCGGCGTCGCCACCCAGAACCCGGAGCTGCGCAAGCGGTTCACCGGCAAGCCCGAGTTCGTGGTCAACTTCTTCGAGTTCGTCGCCGAGGAGATCCGCGAGTATCTCGCCGCGCTGGGCTTCCGCAGCATCGAGGAGGCCGTCGGCCACGCCGAGCTGCTGGACACCACCCCGGCCGAGAACCACTGGAAGGCCTCGGGCCTGGACCTGGCGCCGATCCTGCACCAGCCCGAGCTGCCCGAGGGCGCCTCGCTCCGCCGTACCGTGGAGCAGGACCACGGACTGGCCAAGGCGCTGGACAACACGCTGATCCAGCTCGCCGAGGGCGCGCTCAAGGGCGGTTCCCGGGTCACGCTCGACCTGCCCATCCGCAACGTCAACCGCACGGTCGGCACCATGCTCGGCCACGAGGTGACCAAGCGGTACGGCGGAGCGGGCCTGCCCGACAACACCATCGACGTGCGCTTCACCGGCTCCGCGGGCAACTCCTTCGGCGCCTTCCTGCCCAGGGGGATCACCCTGCGGCTGACCGGCGACGCCAACGACTACGTGGGCAAGGGCCTGTCCGGCGGCCGGATCACGGTCCAGCCGCACGACGCGGCCCCGCTCGACGGGCACATCATCGCCGGAAACGTCGGCCTGTACGGCGCGACCTCCGGTGAGGCCTTCATCCGCGGCGTCGTGGGAGAGCGGTTCTGCGTCCGCAACTCCGGCGCCACCGCGGTGGTCGAGGGCGTCGGCGACCACGGCTGCGAGTACATGACCGGCGGCAAGGTGGTCGTGCTCGGCCCGACCGGCCGCAACTTCGCGGCGGGCATGTCGGGCGGCGTCGCCTACCTGCTCGACCTCGACGCCGAGCGGGTCAACCGGGAGATGGTCGAGATCGAGGAGCTGGACGAGGCCGAGTCCGATGCGCTGCGCGAGATCGTCGAGGCCCACCTGACCGAGACCGGCTCCACGGTGGCCAAGGCGATCCTCGCCGACTGGGACCCGTCCCGGTTCGGCAAGATCATGCCGACGGACTACAAGCGGGTCCTGCGCGCCGCCGAGTCCGCCCGGCTGGAGGGCCGCGACATCGACGAGGCCGTCATGACCGCCGCGGTCCAGGGGTGAGGCCGATGTCCGTTCCGATGGCGAAGACCGTTCATGTCGCCCACGTTTCCCGGTCGTTCCAGGGGTTCCGGGGTTCCCGGGCTCTCCAGGCTTTTCACGGATTTCACGGATAAGGGAGGTACGACCGATGGCTGACCCCAAGGGTTTCCTCGCTCACGGACGCGAGCTGCCGGCGCGCCGCCCGGTGGACGTGCGCATCCGCGACTGGCGGGAGGTCTACGAGGACTTCCCCAAGCCCGCGCTGACCAAGCAGGCCGCGCGGTGCATGGACTGCGGCATCCCGTTCTGTCACAACGGCTGCCCGCTGGGCAACCTGATCCCCGAGTGGAACGACCTGGTCTACCGGGACGACTGGCAGGAGGCCATCGAGCGCCTGCACGCCACCAACAACTTCCCGGAGTTCACCGGCCGGCTGTGCCCGGCTCCGTGCGAGGCGGCGTGCGTGCTCGGCATCAACTCCGACCCGGTCGCGATCAAGCGGGTCGAGGTCGAGATCATCGACCGCGCCTTCGACGAGGGCTGGGTCACCCCCCAGATCCCCGCCTCGAGGACCGGTAAGCGGGTCGCGGTCGTCGGCTCGGGTCCCGCGGGCCTGGCCGCCGCGCAGCAGCTCACCAGGGCCGGGCACGACGTGGTCGTGTTCGAGCGGGCCGACCGGATCGGCGGCCTGCTCCGCTACGGCATCCCCGAGTTCAAGATGGAGAAGCGGCACATCGACCGCCGTCTCGACCAGATGCGGGCCGAGGGCACCGAGTTCCGTACCGGCGTCAACGTCGGCGTGGACATCACGGCGGCGCGGCTGCGCGAGGAGTTCGACGCGATCGTCCTGGCCGGCGGCGCGACCCAGTGGCGGGACCTGCCCGTCGCCGGGCGCGATCTGAAGGGCATCCACCAGGCGATGGAGTATCTGCCGCCCTCCAACAAGGTCCAGGAGGGCGACTTCCCGGTCTCGCCGATCAGCGCCGAGGGCAAGCACGTCGTCGTGATCGGCGGCGGTGACACCGGCGCCGACTGCATCGGCACCGCGATCCGCCAGGGGGCCGCCTCGGTCACCCAGCTGGAGATCATGCCCCAGCCCCCGGCGGCCCGCCCCGGCAGCCAGCCGTGGCCCACGTTCCCCATCCTGTTCAAGATGGAGAGCGCCCACGAGGAGCTGGCCGAGGGCGGCGGCGACCGGGTCTACGCGGTCTCCACCACCGAGTTCGTCGGCGACGCCGACGGCAACGTCCGTGCGCTGCGCCTGGTCGAGGTGGAGGGGCCCGCGGCGGGGTTCAAGCCGGTGCCCGGCTCCGAGCGGGAGATCCCGGCCGAGCTGGTCACGCTGTCGATGGGCTTCGTGGGCCCGGAGAAGAAGGGCCTGCTGGAGGAGCTCGCCGAGGTCGCCGGAGGCGAGTTCTTCGACGCCAGGGGCAACGTCGCCAGGGACAAGGGCTACATGTCCTCGGTCGACGGCGTCTTCGTCGCCGGGGACATGGGCCGCGGCCAGTCGCTGATCGTGTGGGCGATCGCCGAGGGCCGCTCGGCCGCCTCGGCCGCCGACCGCTACCTCACGGGCCAGACGGCCCTGCCGGTGGCGATCCCGCCGACGGCGCGGCCACTGGTCTGAGCGGCCGCCGGTCCTGGACGGTCGCCGGTCTTGAACGGCGACCGGTCCAAGCGGCCTCCGGCTGACATGTCATGGCCGGTCCGGGTGTGTCATGGTTGGTCAATGCACTCCCGGACCGGTTAATGCATGTCATGGCCGGTTCGTGGATGTCATGGCCGGCCCGGTCAGACCGGGCCGGTCCGGCGGGAACACGGCAGGAACACGGCGGGAACACGGCGGGTTCCGGCACGTCACGGTTCACCCGGGGGCGGCGTCGCCCGCCACGTCCGGGAACCGTCCGGCGTGGCAGGTGTCTTACCGGCGGCTTCAGGTAAAAATGCGCAGAGCGGGTGTTCAAATTGCTTTGTCGTACATATGCCTGAAAAATAATTCTTCTTGATCAGGCCAGGTGCGGAGGATCGATGAATCGCGGGATCAGAAGCCTGACGGGCACGGCGACGGTGCTCGCCCTGGCGGCGACCCTCACGGCGGGAGCCCTGGGCGGCGGGGCCACGACAGACGCGGGTCAGAACCGCGAGTATCTGGTCTTCTACGCGGACGGAGCCCGCGACCGGGCGATCGAGGCGATCACCGCGAGCGGCGGTACCGCCCTGTCGACCGACACCAGGATCGGCTACGTCCTCGCCGACGGTCCCGGTTCCCGCTTCGTGGAGAGCCTGGCCGGCAGCGACGCCGTCGAGGGGGTCTCCTCCGACCGCAGGATCGGCTCCGCCACCGCGATCGCCCCCTCCACGGCCGGGACACCCGGCACCGCGACCGCCCCCGGGACCGCCGCCTCCACGGCAGGGACGCCCGGCACCGCGACCACCACCGCGATCGCCGCCTCCACGGCAGGGACGCCCGGCACCGCGACCACCACCGCGATCGCCGCCTCCACGGCAGGGACGCCCGCCACTGAGATCGCCGCTCCCGCGGCCAGGGTTCCCGGCGCCGAGACCGCCTCCCAGGTCAGGACCCCGCTCGCCTTCCCCTCCGCGGACGCTCTCGGGCGGGCGGGCACCCCCAGCGCCCCCACGCCCTCCACCGGCACGCCGGAGCCGCTGGCCGGACGGCAGTGGGACATGAAGATGATCGGCGCCACCGTGGACGGCTCCTACGCCACCGAGCCCGGTGACAAGCGGGTGCTGGTCGGCGTCATCGACACCGGCGTCGACGGCAGGCACCCCGACATCGCCCCCAACTTCAACCGCGCCCTGAGCCGCAACTTCGTGACCGACCGGCCCAAGGACCCCAACGGCAAGACCCTCGACGGGCCCTGCGAGTTCAAGAGCTGCAAGGACCCGGTCGACTGGGACGACGACGGCCACGGCACCCACGTGGCCAGCACCATCGCCTCACCGCTCAACGGCGTGGGCATCGCCGGGGTCGCCCCCCAGGTGTCCCTGGTGAACCTGCGCGCGGGCCAGGACTCCGGCCTGTTCTTCCTCAAGCCCAGCATCGAGGCGCTCACCTACGCCGCCGACGCCGGGATCGACGTGGTCAACATGAGCTTCTACGTCGACCCGTGGCTGTTCAACTGCAAGGCCAACCCCGCCGACTCCAAGGCCGAGCAGCTGGAGCAGCGCGGCATCATCACCGGCATGCAGCGCGCCCTCGACTACGCGCGCAAGCGCGGCGTCACCCTCATCAGCGCCATCGGCAACGGCTCCACCGACCTCGGCAGGCCCAGCAAGGACGCGACCAGCCCCGACTACCCCAAGGACACCGAGCGCACCCGCAAGGTCGACAACTCCTGCCTGAACGTCCCGGCCGAGTCCAAGGGCGTCATCTCGGTCACCTCGGTGGGCCAGAGCGGGCGCAAGGCCTACTACTCCGACTACGGTGTCGAGCAGGCCGACCTGGCGGCCCCCGGCGGGGACGAGTTCGACGGCGGCGGCACGTACGACCCCACCCGGGGCATCCTGGCCGCCGCGCCGGAGAACGCGCTCAAGGCCAAGGGGCAGCTCGCCGCCGACGGCACGCCGAAGTCCCCGTCGATCGTGCGGGAGTGCGAGGGCGGCACCTGCGCCTACTACCAGTACCTCGTCGGCACCTCCATGGCCGCCCCGCACGCCACCGGCGTCGCCGCCATCCTGATCAGCCGCTTCGGCAAGCCGGGCAAGGGCGGCCTCGCGCTGCCCGCCGCGGACGTCCAGCGTCTGATGTACTCCACCGCCACCGAGAAGGCCTGCCCCTCGCCGCGCGAGTACGCCTACAAGATCGACCTCGTGATGGACGAGGTCCACAAGTGCGAGGGTCCGAAGACGCACAACGGCTTCTACGGCCGCGGCGTCATCAGCGCCGCCAACGCGGCCAAGGCCACCCCCTCCGCTCCCTGATCCGATCCCGCCTGTTGCGACATGTGGTCTCAAAGTCTGAGAAAAAGGGCGATTCGCAACCTGCCGTTCATCCGGGGTAGCTTTGTGTCACCGATTTTTTCATCGGCGCTCTGACCAACGTCACGACCAAGTGGTCTGTACCAATTAGGGTGGGATCCGTGACTCGTCGCGCGAAAATCGTCTGCACTCTCGGCCCTGCCACCTCCTCTCCCGAACGCCTCCGCGAACTGATCGCGGCCGGGATGGACGTGGCCCGTTTCAACCTCAGCCATGGCAGCCACGAGCTGCACAAGGAGGTTTACGACAGGGTGAGGGAGGCCGCCGCCGAGCTCGGGCGTGGCGTGGGTCTGCTGGCTGACCTCCAAGGCCCCAAGATCCGGGTCGGCAAGTTCGGTGAGGGCCCCGTCCGCCTCGGCTTCGGTGATGTCTTCACGATCACCACTGAGGAGGTTCCCGGCGACCGTGACCAGGTCTCCACGTCTTACCTGGGGCTTCCCAAGGACGTCAGTCCCGGGGACAGCATCCTGGTCGACGACGGTCGCGTCCGGCTGGAGGTGACCCGGGTCGACGGCCAGCGCGTCACCACCCGGGTGATCATCGGTGGCATGATCTCCGACAACAAGGGCCTCAACCTGCCCGGCGTCAACGTCAGCGCCCCCGTCCTGACCGACAAGGACGAGACCGACCTTCGCTGGGCCCTGCGCACCGGCTTCGACCTGGTCGCCCTCTCCTTCGTCAGGCGTCCCTCCGACGCCGACGTGGTGCGCAACATCATGGAGCAGGAGGGCATCCGCCTCCCGCTGCTCGCCAAGATCGAGAAGCCGCAGGCCGTGGAGCGGCTTCCGGAGATCATCGAGGCCTTCGACGGCATCATGGTCGCCCGCGGCGACCTCGGGGTCGAGCTGCCGCTGGAGGAGGTGCCCATCGTGCAGAAGCGCGCCATCGAGCTCTGCCGCGAGAAGGCCCGCCCGGTCATCGTCGCCACCCAGATGCTGGAGTCGATGATCACCTCCCCGCGGCCCACCCGCGCCGAGGCCTCCGACGTCGCCTACGCCGTCATGGACGGCGCCGACGCGGTCATGCTCTCCGGCGAGACGTCGGTCGGCAACTACCCCGTCGAGGTCGTCGAGACGATGAGCCGCATCGCCACGACCGCGGAGAAGAGCTCCCTGCAGGCCACGCACAGCCTCGACCGGCTGCCGGAGACCACCGGCGGCGCCATCGCCCGCGCCGCGGCGGAGGTCGGCGCCATCGTCGGCGCCAAGGCGCTGGTGGCGTTCACCATGTCCGGTGAGACGGCCCGCCGCCTGGCCCGCTACCGCTCGCCGATCCCGCTGCTGGCGTTCACCTCCGCCAGCCACGTCCGCAACCAGCTCGCGCTGACCTGGGGCGTGGAGACCTTCGAGGTGCCGTTCGTCCACCACACCGACGACATGGTCCGCCAGGTGGAGGCCTCGCTGCTCGCCAACTCCCGCCTGGAGAAGGGCGACAAGGTCGTCATCGTCGCCGGTTCGCCTCCCGGCACCGCGGGTTCCACCAACGCCCTGCGCGTGCACACCATCGGCGCGGCGGTCTCCAACCCCGGCTGATCTGCGCGATCGCGTACGGCCACCGCTGCGGCGGTGGCCGTACGCGTTTCCGGGGCCTTTTCACACGGCTACGGATTCAAAAATGCCGAAAAATACGCTCTTGTCGTGTCCGAATAGGTGTCAGAGGATCGGTGCATGGCGTGCCCGGACGGGGCCCGTCTGATGAACCGGACAAACTCAACGAAAGGCGCCGGATGATCCAGGGCAGTCGGCCGGTGGGAGCGGAGCGGCAACGCGAGGAGGCCGAGGGGCGACCTCCGGGTCCACCGGGGCCGCGCGCGTCGGCCGCCGACACGGTCGCGGAGATGATCGAGGCCCGCCTGGGCCGGACGGTCGACCCCGACGAGAACTTCTTCGAGGCCGGGCTCAACTCGATGGCACTGGTCGAGCTGCACGCGGACATCACGGGGGTGCTCGGTATCGACATCCCGGTCACCTCGATGTTCACCCGGCCGAACGTGCGGGCGCTCAGCCGCCTCGTCGAGGGCGCGCGGGAACCCGTCAGGAGCGAACCCGCGCGCCTGCGCCCCGTCGGGGGCAGCCGCAGGGACGTGCGCGCCCGCATCCGCAGGGACGGCGGGGCGCCTCGGTGACGGATACCGCGTCGATCGCCGTGATCGGCATGGGCCCGCGCGCCCCGCTCCCTCCTCCCGGTGTCGTCCTGGCGGAGACCCAGGAGGGCGCGCTGGAGAACGCCGGATACGACCCCATGCGCTCCCCGGGAGTGTTCGCCGTCTACGAGCCGGCCGAGGAGGCCTGCCTGGCCCTCGCGGTCGGCGACTGCGACCTCGTGGTCTCGGTATCGGGACCGAGCCTCGACGCTCTCGCGGAACGGGGCACCACGATCGTGCTCAAGCGCCTGGACGACGCTCTCCTCGACGGCGACCTCGTGAGCGCCGTGATCGAGGCAGTGATCGAATCCCCGCCCGGCCTCGCTCCCGCCCGCATCGTTTCCACCAGGACCGTTCCCGCCCGCACCGTTCCCACCCGCAGTGGGCGCGGTGGTCGGCGCGGAGGCGGCTCGACCGCGCGCCTGCGGGAACCGCTGAGGGTGAAGGAGGGTTTCCCGCCGGTCCACCTCCCGGGGGACTCCCGGCCCCGCGTCGTCGCCTGGTCGGGACGCACGCCGGCGGAGGCCGACGCCGTGAGGAAAGGCCTGGCGGGGTTCTTCGCCACCCTCGGCGCCGACCGGTTCGCCGACGCCGTGGCCGTCCTCCAGCTGGGCCGCCCCCAGCATCCCGTCCGGGGCGCGGTCGTGGCCGCCACCCCCGCCGAGGCGTTCGCGGCCCTCGCCGTGACTCCGGCGGCCGTCACCGTGACTCCCGAGGCCTCACCAGAAGGAACGACGCTCAGGTATGTGCCGCTCTTCACGAGCGCGGCAGGGGATGTGAGGTTCGTCTTTCCCGCCGGAGGCGCCGGGCGGCTGGGGGCCTCGCTGTACGGGGCCGAGCGGCTGTTCAGCGAGGCGATGGACGTCTGCCTGGAAGGTTTCGAGCGGCACGGCGTCGATCTCTACGACGCCTGGCTCGCCGGGGAGCGTGACGACGACCCGGTGACGTTCGCGGTGACCTACTCCCTGGCGGCGACCCTGACCGGCTGGGGCGTCACACCCGTGGGATGCGCGGGAGAGGGTGTCGGCGAGCTCACCGCCGCCGCCTTCTCGGGAACGCTGGAACTGGACGAGGCGATCGCCCGCGTCGCGGCCTCCGTCGTCGCCGTCTCCGTCGCGGTGCCCGAGCAGGTGCCCGAGCAGGCGCCGGAGCCGGTGGCCGAGCGGGCGCCCGGACAGGTGCCCGAACCGGTGGCGGACGACGCGATGGCGGTGTCCGAGCCGGTGCCGGCCGACCTGACGGTGCCCGAATCGGTGCCGGCCGACCTGACGGCGCCCGAGCCGGTGCCCGGCCATGAAACGTTCCACGAACCGGAGACCCGTCGCGAGACGGCCCCGGGGCAGGGGACCTCGCCCCGGGCGGGAACCGGACCGGGGACCACCGGCGCGGGAGACACGCTGTCCCTCCTGATCGGGACGGCGGAGGCGCCCTCGGACGAGGGGACGATCGACTGCGGGGACGACCGCCGGGGCCTGCTCGCTGCGCTCGCCCGGCTGTGGACACTCGGCTGCCCGGTGGACTGGGCCGCCCTCGACCCCGACCACCCTCTGCAGCGCCTGCCCGTCCCGGGAGGGCACCGCTACGCCCCGGCGTCGATCTCTCCCGGTCTCTCGCCGCGTCCTTCCGCGCCGGTTTCCGCACCGGCTTTCGCGTCGGCTTCCGTGTCGCGGGAACGCGAGGGCGCGCCACGGGCCCCGGAGGGCCTGCCCGAGCCCGCCGAGCCGCTCCGCAGGCCCGGGGCGGTCCCGTACTCGTTCTGGGTGCTGGAGCAGCTCGCCGGGTCGAGCGGGGTGTCCAATCTGGCGGTGGCGTTCAGGACCCGCGAGCCGCTGCGCAGGTTCCCGCTGCAGATCGCGGTGAACCGGCTGCTCAAGCGGCATCCGGCGCTGCGCCTGCGGTTCCCCGTGGTGGACGGCGCGCCCGTGCGGCACCTCACCGCCCCGCAGGACGCGCAGATCAAGCTGGTGAACGGGGAGACCACCGAGGAGACGCTCGTCTCCGACCTCCAGGGGTTCCTGGACGAGCCCTTCGACCTTGGCCGCGACCTGCTCTTCCGGGCCGGGCACTTCGCGCTGCCCGACGGCGGCGGGAGCGTGGTCTGCCTGGTGGCCCACCACATCGTCATCGACGCCACCTCGATGCAGTTCCTCGTCGAGGAACTGGGCGGCTTCTACGACGCGCAGACGAGCCAGGAGCCGCTCCCCGCCGCGCTCTCCGGCATCGCGCCCATGCTGGAGCCGGGGGAGGCGTCCCGGGAGTCGCTGGACTACTGGCTCGACCGGCTCAGGGACGTCGATCCGGCCGCGATGGTGCTCCCCGGCAGCAGGCCGTCGCCCGCCCGGCCCACCTTCGCCGGGCACACCTGCTCCTGGGAGGTGGACGCGGACACGCGGCGGGCGCTCGACACGCTGCGGACCGGCCTGCGCACCACCGACAACATCGTGCTGGCCGCCGCGTTCATGCTCACCCTGCGCGCCCACGGCGCGGGTCCCGAGCTGGTGGCCGCGATGCCGGTCACCACCAGGACGGCCGCGATGCGCGGCCATGTCGGCTACGGCGTCAGCACCCTGCCGATGCGGGTGCGCGCCGACCCGGACGAGGGTTTCGCCGCCCTGGTCAGGCGGGTCGAGGACGTCTTCTTCGAGGGGGTCGAGCACGCGGACGCCTCGGTGGAGGCGGTGCTGGTCGAGCGCGGGCAGCGAGGGTACGGTACCGGCGACTGGAGGGTGCCGCTGTTCCGGCACATGTTCAACTACCGGCCGTGGACCGACGACCAGGTCAGCATCCTGGGCTCCGTCCCCGAGTACGTCGAGGACCTGTTCGACCGCAGCCGCCTGGACCTGCAGTGCATCGCGGTGCAGGAGCCCGGCAGGCTCACGCTCAGGGTCTGGCACAGCACGGAGGTCCACGACGAGGCCGAGATCGCCGCGTTCGTCGCGCGGATGACCGCGCTGCTGCGGCGGGCCGCCGAGGACGCGCGGCGCCCGCAGCGGGAGCTGGACTCCCTCTCCGCGGCCGACCGGCGGCTGCTCGACCGGCTCAACGACACCGCGCGGACCTGGGAAGGACCGGCCACGCTGCTGGAGCGGATCGCCGCCCACACCGGAGGCGTCCACGAGCCCGGTAGCGGTACGGCGATCCGCGACGGCGACCGGGAGGTCACCTACGACGAGCTGCTCACCTGGGCGGCCGCCGTCAGGGACACCCTCGTCTCGCACGGCGCGGGCTCCGGCGACATCGTGGCGCTCGGCCTGAGCCGTTCGGCGGAGACGGTCGCCGCGGTGCTCGGCGTCTGGGCGGCCGGGGCCGCCTACCTGCCGCTGGACCCGCGCCAGCCCGAGCTGCGCCTGGCCTACCAGGTGGAGGACTGCGGGGCCCGCCTGGTCATCGCCGACTCCGAGGCTCCCTGGGCGGGGGAGGTCCCCGTGCTCTCCATGCCGCAGGCCCCCGGAGCCGGGGCGTCGGATCAGGCGGATCAGGCGGACCGCGCCGGCGCGCCCGCGCGCCGGCTGGATCCGGCCGAGGCCGCCGCGGCGGTCACCGGGGAGTCGATCGCCTACGTGATCTACACCTCGGGATCCACCGGGAGGCCCAAGGGGGTGGCCGTCACCCACGGCAACCTGGCCAACCTCGTCCTCGACTTCGCCGACAGGCTCGGGGCGGGCGCGGCCGACGCGGTGCTGTGGTCCACCACGACCTCCTTCGACATCTCGGCGCTGGAGCTGATGCTCCCGCTCACCGTCGGCGGCACCCTGGTCGTCGCCTCCGACGACGACCAGCTCCAGCCGCGCAGGTTCCTGGAACTCATCGCGGCACGGGACGTACGCGTCGTGCAGGCCACCCCGACGGCGTGGCGGCTCATCGCCCCCGAGGCGCGCGACGAGCTGGCCGGGCGCATCGTGCTCTGCGGCGGGGAGCCCATGCCCGCCGCGCTCGCCGCGGACCTGCTGGGCCTCGGCTGCCGGTTGTTCAACGTCTACGGGCCGACCGAGACGACCATCTGGTCCACCGCCGCCGAGATCCTCGGCCCTCCGGCCGACCCGGTGCCGATCGGGGTGCCGCTCGCCAACACCCGGATCTTCGTCAGGGACGCCGACGGGCGCGAGGCCCCGCCGGGCGTACCCGGCGAGCTGTGCGTGGCGGGCGCCGGGGTGAGCGCCGGGTACGTCAACCGGCCTGAGCTGACCGCCGAGCGGTTCGGCGAGCACCCCCGCCACGGGCGCTTCTACCGGACCGGGGACATGGCCAGGCTCAGGCACGACGGGGCACTGGAACTGCTGGGCCGCGACGACCGCCAGATCAAGCTGCGCGGGCACCGCATCGAGCTGGGCGAGATCGAGGCGGTGCTGCACCACCACGACGCCGTCAAGGTCGCGGCCGTCATCGTCCACGACGACAGGCTGGTGGCGTTCGTGCAGCCGACGGACCTGCCCGACGGGGAGACCGGGGCCGCGCTGCGCGAGGAGCTGTGGCGGTACGCGGGGACGCGGCTGCCGGACTACGCGGTCCCCTCGGGGATCGTCCTGGCCGACGAGTTCCCGACGACCGCCAACGGCAAGATCGACTATCGAGGGCTCACCGTCCCCGAGGACGACTCCTCGCCCGCCTCCCGCGCCCCGGCGAGCTCGGAACTCGCCGAGGGGGTGCTGCGGCTCTGGAGGGAGGCACTGCGCCGCCCGGGGCTCGGCGAGCACGACAACTTCTTCCTCAACGGGGGGCACTCGGTGCTCGCCGTACGGCTGATCGCCCCGCTGGAGGAGCTCGCGGGCCGGGCGATCAACGTCCGCGCGGTCTTCGACCATCCCACCCCGGCCGAGCTGGCCGCGTTCATCCAGGAAGGGGCGGGCTCTTGATCGTCTTCCCGGCGCCGGGGCCTGTCGTAGGACCCCCGGCGTTCTCCCGAGGGCTCGGAGGCCGGACCCGTGTGCCGGGAGCCCCGGAGCCCGCACCCGACGTCTTCACGCTGGAAGGACCCAGATGACCGCGCCGTGGTTCGTACCGGTGGGGGAGCGGCCGGGGGGCCGGATCCGCCTGTACACCTTCCCCAACGCGGGCAGCGGCCCCGCCTCGCTCACCGACCTGGCCGAGCGGTTCCCCGACGAGGTCGGCGTGTGGTCGGTGAACCTCCCCGGCCGCCAGGCCAGGCTGGCCGAGCCGCCGGTCGAGGACCTCGACAAGCTGGTCGACGACCTGGCCCGCGACCTGCTGGCGAACGCCCGCGAGCCGTACGCGCTGTTCGGCTACTGCAGCGGCGCGCTGCTCGCCTACCTGGTCTGCCGCCGCCTGGTCGAACTCGCCCCGGCCTCCGGAGCGATCGGGACCGGGCTCCCGGCGGACCTCGCGGGACCGGCTCCTTCGCCGGAGTCCGGGGGGCGGTGGCCGGAACGCCTGCTCGTGGGATCCTTCGCCGCGCCGGACGTCACGCTCCTGCTGCGCAGGCTGCCGTCCCTGCCGTCGTGGCTGTTCTGGGACCAGCTGATCGAGCTGGGCGGGGTCCCGGCGGAGGTGGCCGAGCGCGAGGTGCTCAGGCCGATCCTCGAACCCGCACTGCGCGCCGACTTCGGGATGCTCGCCAGGTACCGGCACCGGCAGGGGCCGCCGCTGCCCGTTCCCGTCACCGTCCTGTACGGCAGCCGCGACGGCTCCATGTCGCGCGGCGGGCTGCTCGGCTGGCGCAGGCAGAGCGTCGCGCGGCCGTCGATGCGCGAGCTCGACGCCTCGCACTGGCTGGCCGAGGAGACCCCCGACCTGCTCGCCACCGTCATCGCAGAGGAGATCGGATGCGTCTCGGTTACAGCATGAGCTACTGGGGCGGCGCCGGGCTCGGTCCCGCCGACCACCTCGCCCTGGTCCGCGAGGCCGAGCGGCTGGGCTACGAGTCGGTGTGGGCCGCCGAGACGTACGGCACCGACCCGGCGAGCCTGATGGCGTGGATAGCGGGGCAGACCGAGCGGATCGCGCTGGGCACCGGCGTGCTGCAGATGTCGGGCCGCAAGCCCGTGGTGGCGGCGATGACGGCCGCCACCATCGACCAGGTCTCCGGCGGCCGGGCCCGGCTGGGCGTGGGCGTTTCGGGGCCGCAGGTCGTGGAGGGCTGGCACGGGGAACGCTTCGACCGGCCGGTGGCCCGCGCCCGCGACTACCTGTCGGTGCTGCGGCTCGCCCTGGCCGGGCGCCCGGTGAGCTACTCGGGCCGGACCATGACGCTGCCGCTCCCCGGCGGGCAGGGCAAGGAGCTGTCCCTGGGCGTCTCCCCGGTCCAGAAGCACCTTCCCGTCTATCTCGGCGCGATGGGCCCGGAGACGACCGCGCTCGCCGGGGAGCTGGCCGACGGCTGGCTCGCGATCCACTTCCCGCCCGAGCACCTGGCCGAGCGCACGGCCCACCTGCGCGCGGGCGCGGCGCGGGCCGGTCGCAGCCTGGACGGCTTCGACGTCGCCCCGATGATCCTCACCCTCGTCGACGACGACGAGGAACTGGCCTACGACATGATGCGGCCCATGCTCGCCCTCTATCTGGGCGGCATGGGCTCGCGCCGTACCAACTTCTACAACCGCCTGGCCCGCTCCCTGGGCTTCGAGAAGGAGGCGGAGGCGATCCAGGAGGCGTTCCTGGCCGGGCGCCAGGGCGAGGCGATGTCGCTGCTGCCGGACGGCCTGGTCGACGCGATGACCATGTGCGGGCCGCCCGGCAAGCTCCGCGAACGCGTCGCCGCCTACCGCGAGGCGGGCGCCACCTCCCTGATCGTCGGCCTGGTCACCCCGACGCTCAGGCTCCGCCTGGAACAACTGGAACTGGTGGCGGACCTGGTCACCTGACGGTCCCTGTCGGGATCGTGCGGGTTGTGGCCCGTGCGATCCCGGCAGACCACCCCGGGGAATTACGCGTCGTTCTTCAGCTGTGTGACGAAGGTCGACCAGGTGTCGCGGGTGAAGACGAGTTTGGGGCCGCCGGGGTTCTTGGAGTCGCGGACGGCCACGACATCGCCCAGGTCCGCGACCTCCACGCAGTCTCCGTTGGCTCCGCTGAGCGAACTCTTGCGCCATGCGGCGTTGGTCAGGTCTACCGGTTTGGACATCGCGCGCCCCTTCGGCTGGACACTCACGCCAGGTTGTTCGGCGCGTTCATCAGCATAGTCGCGGTGTCGGCGGGACTGAGGGCCGCGGCCCTGAGGTAGTCGAACACCGAGACGTACCGCCGCGCACCGACAAGCGCGATCGGGTCTACCAGGGCACCATCGATGTCGCCTCGATCAGGAAGCCGGCTGCGTGACCCGGTTCAGTGACCCGTCGTGCTGGACGTCTCGGCGAAACGACGAGTGGCCACGAGTGCTGCCAGGTCCGGCGCGAGCCGAAGTTCCGTCGCATCCAGCCCAGGGTGATCGAGCCAGTGCATCCGCGCCTGGTCGACAGCGCCGTCGAATAGCGGTGGCCAGTGCCGGGCCGGGGTCAGGTCGTCGATGACCAGCGCGCCTCCTGGCCTGAGCAACCTGTGCGGATCAGCCGGCTTCTCACTGCTCTTGCCCTGGCCGCCTCCATCGAGCACGAGCAGGTCATACGGCCCGTCCCGATAGATCTCCCGCCAGTCACCACGGATCACCGAGACCTGCGGATGATCGAGGAAGACCTGGGCGGCCAGGGACGCTCGACGCGCGTCCTGTTCAACGCTGACCAGACGGGCCTCCGGCCGGGCGCCTGAGGCCAGCCATGCCAGGCCCACTCCGCACCCGGTTCCGGTCTCCCCGATAACGTCGGCGCCGGCCGCCAGAGCGTACAGCAGTCGCCCCTGCTCAGGACGGCAGGAAGAACCAAAGCCCGCCTGCTGTGCCGTTTGGAGCGCACGCTTGACCAGTGGGGGCAATCCCGCGAGATCGACATATGCCGCCGTACCGCTAACCGACATCGCCCCAGGTTAAGGTGATTGACGTCATAGATCCACGGGGCGGTCTCCAGTGCGTACGAATTGCCGGAGTCGCGATGTGATCGATCCTGCCTTCCCGGGAAGTGAGCGCGCGGGCTCGCCGCCCAATCCGTGGGTGCCCGCGCCAAGGGGCTCGTGAAGCGCCTGTAGCCAGGAGAAGGCGTCCCGCTTCGGTCTGGAGTGGGGCGTTTTCGAGTGTCCGAGGTCAAAGGAGTCTCGAAGAGACCCGCGCGCGTGGCCGGGGGAGATCGGCGGTTAGGTGGATGTAACAGCCGAGCGCGGACATCTGTGACATCTACGTAACGCCTGTTTCTTATGTTTCCGTCGTTGGATCCGCCCGATGCGGCTTTGGCGTCCCCGCTGTCCGGTGGAGGGCGTCAGGGGCCCCTGCTCAGGGAGAAGGGACCTAATGGCGGCGTCAGAGAGAGTGAAGACGGTCTGCTCGTACTGCGGCGTCGGCTGCGGGATCGTGCTGGAGGTGGACGGGCGGCGCCGGGTCGTCAAGGCCTCCGGCGACAAGAGCCACCCGGCCAACGCCGGCCGGCTGTGCACCAAGGGAGCCACCACCGCGGACATGCTCGCCGCCCCCGGCCGCCTCGAGAGCGGGCTGGTCAGGCCCGACCGGGGAGCCGAGCCCGTGCCGGCGAGCGTGGACGCGGTGATCAGCGAGACCGCCCGGCGTCTGCGACAGATCCTGGACGAGCACGGGCCGGACGCGCTGTCGTTCTACGTGTCCGGCCAGATGACGCTGGAGGCGCAGTACCTGGCCAACAAGCTCGCCAAGGGCTTCGTCGGCACCAACCAGATCGAGTCCAACTCCCGGCTGTGCATGGCCAGCGCGGGCAGCGGCTACAAGCTGTCGCTCGGGTCGGACGGCCCGCCCGGCTCGTACCAGGACTTCGACCACGCAGACCTGTTCTTCGTGATCGGCGCGAACATGGCCGACTGCCACCCGATCCTGTTCCTGCGGATGATGGAGCGGGTCAAGGCCGGGGCCAAGCTCATCGTGGTCGACCCCCGCCGTACCGCCACCGCCGACAAGGCCGACCTGTTCCTGCAGATCAGGCCCGGTACCGACCTGGCCCTGCTCAACGGGCTGCTGCACCTGCTGGTCGAGGGCGGCCACGTCGACCACGAGTTCGTCGAGCGTCACACCGACGGCTGGGAGGCGATGCCGGACTTCCTGCGGGACTACCCGCCCGAGACGGTCGCCGCCCTCACCGGCATCCCCGAGGACGACCTGCGGCAGGCGGCCGAGTGGATCGGCGCGGCGGGGGAGTGGATGAGCTGCTGGACGATGGGGCTCAACCAGAGCACGCACGGCACCTGGAACACCAACGCGCTGTGCAACCTGCACCTGGCCACCGGCGCGATCTGCCGCCCCGGCAGCGGCCCGTTCTCCCTGACCGGCCAGCCCAACGCCATGGGCGGGCGCGAGATGGGCTACATGGGTCCCGGACTGCCCGGCCAGCGTTCGGTGCTGGTGGAGGAGGACCGCCTCTTCACCGAGGAGCTGTGGAACCTGCCGTCCGGCACCCTGCGCACCGACGTCGGCCAGGGGACCGTCGAGATGTTCTCGCGCATGGCCGAGGGCGAGATCAAGGCGTGCTGGATCATCTGCACCAACCCGGTCGCCAGCGTCGCCAACCGCAGGACCGTCATCGCCGGCCTGGAGGCCGCCGAGTTCGTCGTCACCCAGGACGTCTTCGCCGCCACCGAGACCAACGCCTACGCCGACGTGGTCCTGCCCGCGGCCATGTGGGCCGAGACCGAGGGCGTGATGGTCAACTCCGAGCGGAACCTCACCCTGCTCAGGCAGGCCGTGGAACCGCCGGGACAGGCGCTGCCCGACTGGCAGATCATCGCCCGCGTCGCCTGCGAGATGGGCTTCGAGGACGCCTTCTCGTACGCCGGCGCGGAGGAGGTGTTCGAGGAGATCAAGCGGACGTGGAATCCCAAGACCGGCTACGACCTGCGGGGCGTCACCTACGAGCGGCTGCGCGAGACCCCCGTCCAGTGGCCGAGCCCGCCGGGCGGCGGTGACCGCAATCCCGTCCGTTATCTCAACGACGGCACCAGCCAGGCACCGCTCACCCGGCCCGACGGCAGCCGCCCGCGCCTCGCCTTCGCCACCCCGAACGGCCGGGCCGCCTTCTTCCCCCGCCCGCACCTGCCCGCCGCCGAGCTGCCCGACGACGCCTACCCTTTCGTCCTCAACACCGGCCGGCTGCAGCACCAGTGGCACACCCTGACCAAGACGGGAAGGGTCGCCAAGCTCAACAAGCTCAACCCCGGGCCCTTCGTCGAGATCCACCCGAGCGACGCGGCCGGGCAGGGGATCGGCGAGGGCGACCTGGTGGAGATCGCCTCCCGGCGCGGCAGGGCCGTGCTGCCCGCCCGGCTGAGCGACCGCGTCATGCCGGGCAACTGCTTCGCGCCGTTCCACTGGAACGACCTGTTCGGCGAGTACCTCAGCGTCAACGCGGTCACCAGCGACGCCGTCGATCCCGTCTCCTTCCAGCCCGAGTTCAAGGTGTGCGCGGTCTCCCTCACCAGGGTCGCCTCCGAGGCGTCCCCGGCATCCCCGGTGGCCTCGGAACCCGCGGGGACGGCGGGGTTCCCCGCGATCTCCGAGCAGGCCCGGGCGATCGCCTTCCCCACTGGGCCGGAGTACGCGGTTCCGGAGGCCGCCGGAACGGCGCCGGAGGCCGCTCAGCCCGCCCGGATCGCCGCGCTGGCCGGCCTGCTCGGGGTGGCCGACCTGCCGCCGCCGGTGCTCGCCGACCACGAGCGCCGCTACATGGCCGGTTTCCTGTCCGCCCTCGACAGCACGGCATCCGCCCCCGGGGGCACGGGGTCCGCCGGTACGGTCGTGCCGGTCCTGCCGGAGCACGCGCCCGTCGACCCCGCCCACGCCCTGTGGATCAACGGGGTGCTGGCCGGGATGTTCTCCCGCACCCTCGCGCCGCCACCCCGGCACGCGACCGGCGACCCGGTGCCGCCGGCGCGCGACATCGTCGTCCTGTGGGCCTCCCAGACCGGGAACGCCGAGGAGTTCGCCGCCGCCAGCGCCGACCGGCTGACCGGCGCGGGGCGAGTCCCCCGGCTGGTCAGCATGGCCGACTGCGCCCCGGACAGCATTCCCCGTGGCGCGGACCTGCTCGTCATCTCCAGCACCTTCGGCGACGGCGAGGCCCCCGACAACGGCGTCGGATTCTGGGAGGCCCTCATCGGGTCCGGCGCCCCCCGGCTCGACGGCGTGCGCTATGCCGTCCTCGCCTTCGGCGACTCCAGCTACGACGACTTCTGCGGCCACGGGCGACGGCTCGACCAGCGCCTCGAGGAGCTGGGCGCCCAGCGCCTGGCACCCCGCGTGGACTGCGAGCCCGACGACCACTCGCGGGCCCTGGGCTGGCTCGAGCAACTGCTCACCACCCTCACCGAGCCTTCCCCGCCCTCCGCGCCGTCCCCGGCGAGCTCGGAGCCCGAACCGACGCGGGCGGATCCCGGATCGACGCCGGGCCCCGGGCCGGTGTTCCCGGGCCGCACGGACCTTGGGGCGACCCCGGGCCCCGAGCCGGCACCTTCGGGCCCCGGATCGGCGTCCCCGGGTCCCGGGCGGCCCCTCCCAGGTATCGGGCCGACGTCCTCGGAGCCCGAGTCGTCGACGGGATTCGGCAGGACCGCGCCGTTCAGCGCCCCCCTGACCGGTAACCGGCTGCTCAGCCTGCCGGGATCGGCCAAGGAGGTGCGGCAGTTCACCTTCGACACCGGCGGCGAGCTGGCCTACCAGGCCGGTGACGCGCTCGGGGTGCTGCCGGTCAACAGCCCCGGCCTGGTCGCCGAGTGGCTGGCCGTGACCGGTCTCGACCCCGACGACGTCGTCGAGATCCCCGGCCTCGGCTCCGTCCCGTTCGGTGAGGCCCTGCGAAACCACCTGGAGATCACCAGGATCACTTCCGGCCTGCTCAGGTTCGTCGCCGAACGTACCCGCGACCGCGATCTCACCCGGTTCCTGCGTTCGGGCAACGGGGGAGAGCTGGCCAAGTGGACCTGGGGCCGCCAGGCCGTCGACGTGGTCGGCGAACTCCCCGTACGGGCCACGGCCCAGGAGTGGGCGGACGTCCTCAAGCGCCTGCGGCCGCGCCTGTACTCCATCTCCTCCAGCCCGCTGGTCGACCCCCACCGGGTGCGCCTGACGGTCTCGATCGTCCGCTTCGACAACCCGCGCGGTACGGCGCGCAAGGGGGTGTGCTCGTCCTTCCTCGCGGACAGCCCCGAGCACGCCTCCGTGCCCGTCTTCGTCCAGCGCAACAGGCACTTCCGCCCCCCGGCGGATCCGGCCACCCCGATGATAATGATCGGCCCGGGTACGGGCGTCGCGCCCTTTCTCGGCTTCCTGGACGAGCGCCGGGCACTGGGCCACTCCGGCCGCAACTGGCTCTTCTTCGGCGAGCAGCGGCGCTCCAGCGACTTCTACTACCGCGACGAGCTCAACGAGTTGTACCAGGACGGGCTGCTGACCCGGCTGGACCTCGCCTTCTCCCGCGACCAGCGTGCCAAGGTCTACGTCCAGGACCGGATGCGCGAGCACGGCGGCCGGCTCTGGTCCTGGCTTCAGGACGGCGCCCACCTGTACGTCTGCGGTGACGCCAGCCGGATGGCCAAGGACGTCGACCGGACCCTGCGCGAGATCGCCACCGTCCACGGCGGCCTCGGCGACGACGAGGCCGCCGTGTACGTCAAGCACCTGGCCACCAGCAGGCGCTACGTACGCGACGTGTACTGATCCTCGTCGTTCGCGCGGCCAGGCCGGGTGGCCGTCAGAAACCGGGGAACACCCGGCGGAGGTCGTCCAGGGTGACGTCGTCGCCGGTGACGGTCACCGACGGCGGGGTGTGCTCGGGCGCCAGCCTGCCGCTGAGCAGGCGCGTCCAGGCCTCGCTGGGAAGCGTCAGGGTGACGTCGGCCGGTTCCGGGGCCTCGCTGAAGCCGACGGTCTCCCCGAGGGTGAGTCCCTGGAGGTTCGCGGGGTCGGTCGTCTCGACCCGCAGGGTGGTGGCCAGGCGCGGGTCCAGGCCGTCCGGCCTGCCGATGAAGCCGATCAGGAAATCGAGCGGCCCGGCGTACAGGTCGGTCAGCACCCCGGCGGCGTCCCGCCCGACGGTGGCCTCGGGATCGAAGGCGACCTTGACGTCCCAGGCGTGCAGGGCGGCCTCGTTCAGGCGCATCCCGGCCACCAGCGCGACGCTGCCCGGCATGGGGAGGAATCCCAGCTTGATCTGCAGCCGCTCGCGGGCGCCGGCGTCGAGGCTCTCGAACGCCGAGACGATGTCGGCGTCGGCGGCGAGGAAGTCCTCGGCCTGCTCCTTGGGCTCCTTCGCGTTCCAGCGGTCCCACACCGGGTGGTTGAAGTCCTGGCCCGGCGCCTCCTCGCCGTCCTGCGCCGCGCGCAGCGTCGCCAGTCCGATCTCGGCGCCGCTGCCGAGGTGGCTGAGCACCTGGGCGACGCTCCACTCCGAGCAGCCGGAGGGCCGGGTGAGGTCGGCGGCGTCCAGCCCCCGGACGAAGGCCGCCAGCTCGTCGTGGGTGGTACGCAGAGCCGCGATGGTCCTGTCGGCGAGTGTGGTCATGGTTCTCCTACCGGATGGAAGCGGGATGTGAGGGACGACGGCACCGTAGGCCGCGCGATCGAGCCGGGCGGCCGCCTGGGATCCGCCCTCCGCCTGGCCTACCATCATCCTCTCCCGTACCGGCGCCCGTCCCCGGTGGGGTCCGGGGACGGGCGCCGTCGCGCGAGCGGTCAGGTGCCGGGGATCTCCTTCACCTTCGGGATCGGGGAGAAGACCAGCAGCAGGATCGGCAGGATGGCTCCGGCGATCACCGCGAACAGGATGGCCGGGCGCAGGCCGAGGGTCTCGCCGAGCAGGCCCGCGCCCAGGGCGCCGAGCGGGGCCGGGATCAGCCCGAGGGAGTAGATCGTGCCGATCACCCTGGCCTGGAGGTGCGGCGGGGTGATCGACTGCACCAGGGTCATGTTGCTGACGAAGAAGACCTGGTTGCTCGCCCAGACGACGAACTGGGAGAGGCCGAGCATCCCGGCGGCCAGCCAGACCGGTCCCGACGCGAACGGCACCAGCAGCAGCGCGCAGTTGCCGACGATCGTGCTCCACAGCAGCGTCGGGCCGATCCCCATGCGGCGCATGGTCCGCACCGACAGGGTCGCGCCGAGGATGGCGCCGACGCCGCCGGTCGCCATGACGATCCCCACCCACTCCACCGGCAGGTCGGGGCCGCCCCGCAGCAGGAACAGCACGTAGATCGACTGCATGGCGCCCATGACGAAGAACGAGTACAGCCCGCTGGCGATGGCCAGCGGCCGGATCATCGGCTGGTCCATCACCCACCGGAAGCCCGCCCAGATCGCCCGGTGCACGCTCACGGCCGTCTCGTCGTCCGGGGTGGGCACCTCCTCGCGCTTGCGGATGAGGAGGATGGCGATCGCGGAGAACAGGTAGGAGAGCACGTCGATCATGATCAGCAGCGGCGCGGCCACCACCTTGATCAGCGCCGCCGCCGCGCCGGGACCGGCGGTCTGCGCCAGCGACTCGCTCAGCTGCAGCTTGCCGTTGCCGTCGCCCAGGTGCCGCAGCGGGACCAGCGACGGGAAGTAGGAGCGGTACGCGACCTGGAACAGCACCGACAGCAGGCTCAGGACGAACACGACCGCGTACAGCACCCCGAGCGTGAGGCTGTCCATCACGTACAGCAGCGGCACCAGGGCGAGCACCGCGGCCCGGCCCAGGTCCGACCAGATCAGCACGGGCCGCTTGCGCATCCGGTCGATGTAGACGCCGAACAGCAGGAATCCGAGCATCGGCAGCCGGATCAGCGCCCCGAGGACGCCCATCTCGGTCGCGCTCGCGCCCAGGGTGACGACGGCGATCAGCGGGATCGCCACGTACGAGATCTGCGAGCCGAACTGTGAGAGGGTCTGGCCGGTCCACAGCCGCAGGAAGTCCTGGTTGCGCCAGAGACCGTCGTCGCCGCCGGTGCCCTCGGGCCGCTTCTCGCCTCCGGGGGTGCCGGGATCCCCGGACTCCCCGGGCCCTCCGGCGCCTCCCGAGCCCTCGGAGGTCTCGGGACCGCCGGAGGCTCCGGGAGTTTCCGAGGCTCCGGCGACCGGGGCGTCCTGGGGGACGTCGAGGACCTCGGGGCCCGCGGCGGGCTCGCCGTTCCCGGTGCTCCGGGCACCGCCGGCCGTTCCGGGCGCCCCGGCCGTCGCGGTGCTCCCGGTGCCCTGTGGCGGCCCCGCGCTCTTGGGGCTCTCAGTGTCCGGTGACGCCATGGTCGATCCAACTCCTCAGCTTGGCGGCCGCCTCGGCGACCAGGGGTTCGAACAGGATGACCACGCGCTCGCCGGGAATCGCCTCGATCGCGAGGTTCCCCTTCACCACGCCGCTCCAGCCCAGATCGGGCCGGTCACCGGCGGGGGCGAACAGCGCCACGTCACCGTCGTACGGCTCGTGCCGGTAGCGGCCGACCGCGTGGGCGTTGGCCCGGAACACCCGCAGGAAACGCCGGGCCTGCTCGACGTCGGCGGTGTCGGGCGCCAGCCGCTGCTCCCGCCCGGCGGCGGCGATGACCGCCATCAGCATCTCCTCGGGGTCGAGGCAGGCGAACTCCGCGGTGTCCGTCTCCAGCGGTCCTCCCGCCAGCGCGTGGGTCATGAGCGAGGCGTCGTCCTCCAGCGAGCTGGTGATCACCGGCTCGTCCGCGTCGGAGTAGAACAGCACCAGCAGCGGGACCTCCTCGCCGAGGTCACGCAGCCGCCTGGCCATCTCCAGCGCGATGTTCCCGCCGATGCAGAACCCGCCCAGCACGTACGGCCCGCTGGGACGGACGGCGCGCAACCGGTCGACGTAGTCCTCGACCATGTCGGCCATCGTGGTGTGCGGTTCCTCGCCGGGCGCCAGGCCGCTGGCCGCGATCGCGTAGACGGGCTGGTCGGGGCCGAGCCTGCGGGCCATCGGGTGGTAGCGGAAGACCTGCCCGCCCAGGGCGTGCACCAGGACGATCGGGACGCGGTCGCCGTCCGCGTTGAGCGTCACCACCCGCTGCTCGCCCAGGTCCTCCGGGCGGCGCAGCACGTCCGCCAGGCCCGCCACGGTCGGCGAGGCGAGCACGGTCGCCACGGGCAGTTCCCTGCCGAACTCCTGCCTGATCCGCACGGCCAGCCGGAGCGCCAGCAGCGAGTGCCCGCCCAGGTCGAAGAAGTCGTCGAACACCCCGACCATGGGGACGTCGAACAGCTCCTCCCAGATCGCCGCGATCCGTCCCTCGACCGGGTCCCTCGGCGGCACCCTGAACTCGTCCGCGCCCGTCCGGCCGGGGGCGGGCAGGGCGGCGCGGTCGAGCTTGCCGTTGGGGGTGACCGGCAGGGCGTCCAGCACCACCCACGCCGACGGGATCATGTGCTCGGGAACCCGGACGCGCAACCGCGCCCGCCAGTCGACCGAGGCACCGTCAGTGTCACCGCCGACGGCACCGTCGGTGTCACCGTCGGTGTCACCGCCGGTGACGACGTACCCGATCAGGCGCTCGCCGTCGGCGACGACCGCCGCGGCGCGTACCTCGGGCTGGTCGAGCAGGGCGGCCTCGATCTCGCCGAGTTCGACGCGCATGCCGCGGATCTTGATCTGGGTGTCGAGGCGGCCGAGATACTCGATCTCGCCGTCCGGCCGCCACCTGGCCTGGTCCCCGGTGGCGTACAGGCGGGAGCCTGGCGGGCCGTAGGGGTCGGGGACGAACCGTTCGGCGGTGAGGCCGGGGCGGCCCAGGTAGCCGCGGGCCAGTTGCACCCCGCCGATGAACAGCTGCCCCCGGGTTCCCACCGGGGCTCGCTCGAACCGGTCGTCGAGCACCTCCAGGCGGGTGTTGTCACCCGGACGGCCGATCGGGACCACCTGCTCGGCGGGGTCGCACCGGTGCGTCGAGACCTCCACGGCGGTCTCGGTCGGGCCGTAGAGGTTGTGCAGCTCCACCTCCGGCAGCCGTTCGGCGAAGCGCCGCACCAGGTCGGCGGGGAGCGCCTCGCCCGAGCAGACGACCCTGCGCAGCTCACCCGGGGCCAGTTCGGGCGTGTCGAGGAAGGGGTCCAGCATGGAGGGGACGAAGTGGGCGGTGGTGATCCGCTCGGAGACGATCAGCCGGGCGAGGTAGGAGGGCTCGTAGTGGCCGCCGGGCTTGGCGACCACCAGCCCGGCACCCGTGACCAGCGGCCAGAACAGCTCCCACACCGAGATGTCGAACGAGATCGGGGTCTTGTGCAGGACCCGGTCGGCCGGGGTGATGGCGTGGTCCGCCTGCATCCAGCGCAGCCGGTTGACGATCGCGCGGTGTGACACCCCGACGCCCTTCGGCCGCCCGGTCGACCCCGACGTGAAGATCACATAGGCCAGCGCGTCCTCGTGGCCCGGACCGTCCGGCGGGCTCAGGTCGCCCGGGCCGGCGGGCACGGCCGCCCCGTCCGGCAGCAGCACCGTGCGCTCGGCCCGCGGAGCCCGGCCGGCCAGGGAGGCGGACGTGAGCAGTACGGAGGCCCCGGCGTCGGAGAGCATGGTCCGCAGGCGCTCGGCCGGATGGCCCGGCTCGAGCGGCAGGTAGGCGCCTCCGGCGGCGAGGATGCCGAGCAGGGCGACGGGAAGGTCCGTGCTCCGTTCGAGGTAGACGCCGACCGGCTGGTCCCGTTCCACTCCCGACGCGCGCAGCTCCGCGGCGATCGCGACGGCCCGGGCGGCCAGCTCGCGGTAGGTGATCCACGTTCCCTCGAAACCCACCGCGGGCGCGTCGGGCGTCAGGGCGGCCTGGGCGAAGATCAGCCCGTGCAGGGTGCCGCCGGGATGGTCGCGACCGGTGGCGTTCCACCGGGTGATCGCCTCGGTCTCCGCCTCGCCGAGGCCCGGCTCGCCGGTCAGGGCCGCGAGCACCCGGCCGGCCAGGGCCTCGATCTGGTCACGGGGGAACTGGGTGCGGTCGTAGGAGATCGTGAGGGTCAGCCCGCCGCCGGGCACGCGGACGAAGGCCACCGTGCACGGCATGTCGGTCTGCTCGAAGAACTCCTGCCCGGTGATGGCCGCGCCCTCGCCGGGCAGCCCGCCGTACACGTGGAAGTCCCTGAAGTCGAACAACGTGTCCAGCAGCGGCGAGCGGCCCGCGGCCCGCTGGATCTCGAACAGCGGGTAGCTCCGGTGCGGGACGGCGGAGATCTCGGCGTCGAACACCCGCCGCACTAGGTCGGCGCGGCTCGCGGCGTCCAGGCGCACCCGGATCGGCAGCGAGTTGAGGAACAGTCCGAGGACCTCGCCGCCGTCCTCGTTCTCCGGCCTGCTGTGGCTGAGGACGCCGGTCATCACCTCGCGCTCGCCGGTGACCAGGCCCAGCGCCCGCAGGTGCGCCGTCAGCAGGATCGTGCGCAGGGGAACTCGCAGCTCGCGGCTCTCCCGTTCGAGCGCGGCCACCGTCTCCGCAGGTACGGGCACGGCCAGCACCGTGACGTCACGCGGCCCGTCGACGGGGAACCCGGGCAGCCGGGGCAGACGGCTCTCCGGGGCGTCGGTGACCCGTTCCCGCCAGAACTCCCTGGTCTCCGCCGAGGCCGTCGCCGACCGCTCGGCCGCCACCATGTCCCTGAACCGGGCCGACGGCGGCGCGAGGGGAGCGGACGCGTCCCTGGGCGGGGCGGCGTAGCGGTGCAGGATCTCGGTGACCAGCGTGGCGACGCTCCAGCCGTCGAGGAGCGCGTGGTGGAAGCTGAGGCTGAGGGCGAACTCGCCGCCGTCCAGGAGGTGGACGTGGACCCGCAGCAGCGGCGGGGACGACCAGTCGAACCCGGTGTGCTTCTCCCTCTCCCGCCACGCCGCGAGCCGTTCCCGCGACCCCTTCCCGTGCGGGGCCTCCGCGTCTTCCGAGTCTTCCGCGCCTTCCTCGTCCGGGATCTTCCCGCCAGGGTCGCCCCGGCCGGGCCCGGTCTCCCGTACGGCGCCCTCCCGCAGGTCGGCGACCTCCAGGGGGATGGTCACGGTGTCGTGGACGAGCTGCAGCGGCTCGCTGAACCCGGTCAGGTCGAACGAGGTGCGCAGCACCGGGTGCCTGGCCGCGACCTCGGCCAGCGCCCTGGTCAGCGCGGGGACGTCCGGCTCACCGCGCAGGGTGATCGTCATCAGGTCGTGGAACGTGGGGCTGTCCGGTTCGAGCTCGCTGTGGTACAGCATGCCCGCCTGCAGCGCGGCCAGCGGATACGCGTCCTCGATCATCGGCCGTCTCTCCTTAGCTTGGCCAGGTCGGCCGGATTGAGCAGGCCGAACGCCTCGACCGCCGGTTCGGGGGCCCGTTCCGCCTCCGCCGAGGGCCCGCGGCCGGGCGCGCGCAGCACACCGGCCAGTTCGGCCACGGTCTGGTGGGTGAACAGCTGCTGCAGGTCGAGCCCGTAGCCCAGGTCCCGCAGCCTGGCCACCACCGAGAGGCTGCGGATCGAGTCGCCCCCGACGCCGAAGAACCCGTCGTGACGGCCGACCTTGTCCAGGCCGAGCACGTCCTGCCACACCTGGGCGACGGCGCGTTCCGCGTCGGTGCGCGGCGGCTCCCAGGGAAGGTCGCCCCGGCCGGGCGGCGGCGGCAGGGCGGCCCGGTCGAGCTTGCCGTTGGGGGTGAGCGGGAGGGCCTCCAGCGTCACCCACGCGGTGGGGATCATGTGCTCGGGCAGCTCGCCCCTGAGCCACTCGCGGGGATCGGCGTCCACAGCGTCCGCAGCGTCCCCGGCGTCCGCAGCGTCCCCGGCGTCCGCAGCGTCCCCGGCGTTCGCTGTGTCCGCCGCGTCCCGCGCCCCCTCGCGCCGCACCCCGTACCCGACCAGCCGGGCTCCGGCGCCGTCGTGCCACACGCCGACGGCCACGGCGCTCAGGTCCGGGTGCCCGCCGAGCACGGCCTCGATCTCGCCGGGTTCGACGCGCATGCCGCGGATCTTGACCTGGGCGTCGAGGCGGCCGAGATACTCGATCTCGCCGTCGCGCCGCCACCGCGCCCGGTCCCCGGTGGCGTACAGGCGGGAGCCGGGCGGGCCGTAGGGGTCGGGGACGAACCGTTCGGCGGTGAGGCCGGGGCGCCCCAGGTAGCCGCGGGCCAGTTGCACCCCGCCGATGAACAGCTCGCCCGGCGTCCCCGCCGGTACCGGGCGCAACGCCCCGTCCAGCACGTACAGGCGGGTGTTGGCCACCGGGCGTCCGATCGGCACGACCTTCTCTCCCGGCGTGTAGCGGTGCCAGGAGACGTCGACCGCGGCCTCGGTCGGCCCGTAGAGGTTGTGCAGCTCCACCCCGGGCAACCGCGCGGTCAGCCGCTCCGCCGCCCCGGCCGTCAGCTCCTCGCCGCTGCAGATCACCCGGCGCAGCGAGCCGCACTCCTCGATCCGCTCCTCCGCGGTGAAGGCGGCGAGCATCGAGGGGACGAAGTGCACCGTGGTGATCCCCCGCTCGACGACGAGGTCGCGCAGGTAGGCGGTGTCCCGGTGGCCGTCGGGGCGGGCGAGCACCAGGCGGGCCCCGCTGATCAGCGGCCAGAAGAACTCCCACACCGACACGTCGAACCCGGCGGGGGTCTTCTGGAGCACGGCGTCGCCCGCGTCCAGGCCGTACGTGTCCTGCATCCAGCGCAGCCGGTTGACGATCGCCCGGTGCGGCACCCCGACGCCCTTGGGTCTCCCCGTGGACCCCGAGGTGAAGATCACGTACGCGAGCGAGCCGGGCGGACTCCCCGCCCGGCGGCCCGCGTCCGCCGGCTCCGCCGCGGAGCCGAGGGCGGCGGTGAGTTCCACGGCCCCGGCGTCGGCGAGCATGGCCTCGACACGGCGCTCGGGCAGCCCCGGATCGAGGGGAAGGTAGGCGGCCCCGGCCTTGAGCACGGCGAGCAGCCGTACGGGCAGGTCGAGCGAGCGCTCCGCCCGCACGGCGAACACCCGCTCGGTGTCCTCGCCGGCACCGGCGCGCAGCCGCGCGGCGAGCAGGTCGGCGCGGTCGTTCAGCTCGGCGTAGGTCAGCGTCTCGCCCTCGAAGACCACGGCCGGGGCGCCGGGAGTCCGCGCGGCCTGCGCCTCGACGAGACCGTGCAGCGTCTCCTCGGGCGGGTACGCGGTCTCGGTGGCGTTCCAGCCGTTCAGCACCAGGTCCCGCTCCCCGGGGGAGAGCATCTCCAGGTCGCCCACGCGGGTCCCCGGAGCGGCGACGGCCGCGCGCAGGAACGTCTCGAAGGACGCGGCGAGCCGCTCGACGGTCTCCGGCAGGAACAGGTCGCGGTTGTAGACGAACCTCGCCGCGAGACCGTCACCGGTCTCCGAGGCGTACAGCTCCAGGTCGAACCGGGTCGAGGTGGTGTCCGGCGCGAACGGCTCGGCCACCGGCCCTCCCGCCCGATCGGCCGCGGACCCGGCCCCCTCCCCGGTCGTGGCCCCGGTCACCCGCCCGGCCGCCGTCGTGGCCCCGGTCCCCTCCCCAGGGGTGGACGCCACAGGCCCGGCCGGAGATCCGGCCACCGGTGCGGACCGTCCTGCCGGGACCGTGCCGCCCAGGTAGTTCTGCAGGGCGAAGAGCACCTGCACCACGGGCGGGCGGGTGGCGTCTCTGGCCAGGTCCAGTTCGGCGACCAGCTTCTCGAACGGCAGCTCCTGGTGGCCGTAGACCTCCAGGGCCGCGTCGCGGGTGCGGCCGAGCAGCTCGGCGAACGTGGGATCGCCCGCGAGTCGGGCCCGGAGCGGCAGCAGGTTCACGAACAACCCGACCACGTCCTCGAACTCCGTCAGGTCGCGACCGGCGACCGGCGAGCCCACCGCGAAGTCGTGCTGCCCCGACCAGCGGGACAGCACGGCCTGGAACCCGGACAGCAGCGCCATGTAGAGGGTCGCGCCGCGTTCCCGCGCCAGGTCGCCGAGCGCCCCTGTGAGCCCGGCGTCCAGTCGCAGGTCGTGCCAGGCGCCTCGGTGCCCCTGCCGGGCCGGCCTGGGCCGGTCGAGCGGAAGGTCGAGCGGGGGCAGCGCGGTCAGCTCCTCCCGCCAGAACTCCAGGTGCCGTTCCAGGCGCGGTCCGGCCAGGCGCTCGCGCTGCCAGAGCGCGTAGTCGCCGTACCCGACGCGCGGCTCCGGCCGGCCGGCGCGCTCGTCGCGGCCGTCGGGCCCGGAGAGCAGCTCGTCCAGCAGGAGCTCCGCCGACCAGCCGTCGGCCACGATGTGGTGGACGGCGACCAGCAGCACGTGGTCCGCGGGGGCGAGCCTGACCAGGGTCACCCGGAGCAGCGGGCCGTCGCCGAGGTCGAAGGGGCGTGCCGCGTCGGCGCTGACGACCCGCCGCGCCTCCGCCTCCGCCGTCCCGGAGCCGGCCGTCGTGGCCGGTCCCGTCGAAGCGGTCCCCGCCTCGACGACGCGGATCGCGATCCGTGCCTCCGGATCCCCGGCCGGGACGACCCGCACCTCGGGCCTTCCGTCGGAGGAGGCGGGGAAACGCATCCGCAGGCTCTCGTGCCGCGTCACGGCGGCGTCCAGCCGCGCGTCCAGCGCCGCGAGGTCCAGCGGCCCGCGCAGCCGTGCCGCGGCGGGCAGCACGTAGGCGCCGGTCCCCGGGCTGAACTGCTCCATGAACCAGAGCCGTTCCTGCGCGAACGACAGCGGTGGCGCCGTGCCCTCGGGACGTCGTACCGGTCCGGGCCCCACCTCGGGACCCGCGCCGGGCCCGGCCTCCGCCAGCGCGTCCAGCGCCTGCGCCAGCCTCCGTACGGACGGGTGGCTGAAGGCCAGCTTCAGCGGCACGTCCAGCCCGGTCGCCGCGGAGAGCCTGGCGATCGTCCTGGTCGCCAGCAGCGAGTGGCCGCCGAGCTGGAAGAAGTCGTCGAGTGCCCCCACCCGCTCCACTCCCAGCACCTCGGCCCACACCGAGCACACCAGCTCCTGCGTGGCGGTCTCCGGGGGCAGGTACCCCTCGTCCGAGCGGTGCTCGGGGGCGGGCAGCGCGCCCTGGTCGACCTTCCCGCTCGGGGTGAGCGGGATGCGCGCGACCTCCACCACGGCACTCGGCACCAGGTGCGGCGGCAGCTCCGCCGCGAGGTACTCCCGCAGCTCCCCGCCGTCCGGCCGGTGCCCGGACCGCTCGCGGGCACCTTCCGCCCGCTCATCGGCCGCCCCCTCGCCTGTGGTCCGGTCGTGCCGTACGACGTAGGCGACCAGGCGGCGGTCGCCGGGGGTGTCCTCCCTGACCGTCACGGTCGCCCGGCCCACCCACGGGTGGGCCAGCAGGCGGGCCTCGATCTCGCCGGGTTCCACGCGGTAGCCCCGGACCTTCACCTGGCGGTCGAGGCGGCCGAGGATCTCCAGGCGCCCGTCGGGCCGGAACCTGGCCCGGTCGCCGGTGCGGTACAGGCGCGAACCGGCCGGGCCGTACGGGTCGGGCACGAAGCGTTCCGCCGTCAGGGCGGGCGAGCCCAGATAGCCGCGAGAGAGCCCGTCGCCGCCGACGCACAGCTCGCCGGGCGCGCCGGCGGGCACCCGGGCGCCGTGCTCGTCCAGCACGTGGACGCGGGTGGCGGACAGCGGGTGACCCACGGTCGGCCGCCTGGACGCCTCGGCGGGGTCGAGCTCCCCGGCGGTGGCGATGATCGTCGTCTCGGTCGGCCCGTAGCTGTTGACCAGGGTGACGCGCTCGCCGTGCGCCTCGTACCAGGCGGCGAGCGCCGGTCCCGGCAGCGGGTCGGCGCCCAGGATCAGCAGGCGCAGCGCGGGCGGCCAGGAGGCACGGGCGGCGACCAGCTCCTGCCAGTAGGAGGTGGGCAGGTCCATCACCGTCAGCGACGCGCCCCGCGGGGTCCGCAGGAAGTCGGGAAGCGGCTCGTCGGGGGCGAGCACCAGCTCGGCCCCCGAGGTGAGCGCCGGGTAGATCTCCTCGGCGTGCGTGTCGAAGCCCACGGAGGCGAACTGGAGCACCCGGTCGTCCGGCCGGATGCCGTACTCGGCGCGCATCCACGCCACCCGCGCGTCCAGCGCCCGCCGCTCGACCTGCACGCCCTTGGGGGTGCCGGTCGAACCGGAGGTGTAGATCACGTACGCCAGGTTCCCCGGCCCGCCGGGCCTCGTCACCCGGCCCTCCCCGGTGGACGCCGGGGCGCCGGGCTCGCCCGGCCCGTGAAGGCGCGCGCCGGACGGTGAGCCGTCCGAGGCCTTCGGATCCTCTGCGGCCTTTTGGTCCTCTCCGTCGGCGGGGCCGTCCGCGACGCCGTCGAGCGGGATCGTCGGCAGGTCGCACCCCGGCGGGCCGTCCTGGGCCAGCAGCAGCGCGGCCCCGCTGTCGCGCAGCATCCAGCGCAGCCGCTCGGCCGGGTAGGCGGGGTCGAGCGGGAGGTAGGCGCCTCCCGCCATGGCCGTCGCCAGCAGTGCCACGACCAGCTCGGGACCGCGCCGGGCGCACACCGCGACCACGGTCTCGGGGCCGGCCCCCTCGGTGGCCAGCCGCGCCGCCAGCCTCGCGGCGCGCTCGCGCAGCTCGGCGTAGCTCAGCCGCCGGTCGCCGTGGCTGACGGCGACCGCGTCCGGCGCCAGCCGCACCCGCTCCTCGAACAGCTCGACCACCCCGGCCGGACCGGAGGTATCGAGAGGTACGGGCAGCGCGGTGGACAGGGACGCGGTGACCGCGGGCAGGCGGTCCTCGGGGAGCAGCATCGCGGCCCGCAGCCGGGACAGCGGGATGTCGGGGTCGTCGGCGACGGCCTCCAGCACGCGCTCGTACCTGCGCAGCATCCTGGCCACCGTGTCCGGCTCGAACAGGTCGGCGTTGTAGGACAGCAGCGCGTACAGCGAGTCCGAGCGAGGCGTCACGTCGAGCATCAGGTCGAACTTGGCCTGCCGCGCCCCCGGATCGAACACGTCGGTCTCGATGCCGGGCATGACCAGCTCGGACGCCTCCTTGTCCTGCATCACGAACATCGCCTGGAACAGCGGCGTGGTGCTCAGGTCGCGCTCGACGCGCAGCTCGTTGAGCAGCCGCTCGAACGGGATGTCCTGGTGGGCGAAGGCGTCGAGCACCGTCGCCCGGACACGGCCCAGCAGCTCCCTGAAGCCGGGGTCGCCCGACAGGTCGCCGCGGAGCGCGAGCGTGTTGGGGAAGAACCCGACGATCTGCTCCAGCTCGGGGCGTTCCCGTCCGGCGATCACCGACCCCACGCACACGTCGTCCTGCCCGGAGTGGGCGCCGAGCAGCGTCTGGAAGGCGGCGAGCAGCACCATGAACTGGGTGCACCGCTCGTCCCTGGCCAGCCGGTCCAGCCGGGCGGTCAGCTCCCGCCCGATCCGCCGCGCCGCGTAGTCGCCGTTGGACGACTTCACCGGCGGCCTGGGCCGGTCGGCGGGGACGTCCAGCGCGGGCACCCCGGCCAGCTGCCCGCTCCAGTAGTCGAGCTGGCGGCGCACCCGCTCCTCGTCCAGCAGAGCGCGCTGCCAGGCCGCGTAGTCGGCGTACTCCAGCACCGGCGCGGGCAGGTCCGCCTCGCGGCCCTCCAGGTGCGCGCCGTAGCAGGCGGCGAGCTCGCCCAGCAGGATCTTCAGCGACCAGCCGTCGGCCACGATGTGGTGCAGCACCACGCACAGCACGTGGTCGGTCTCCGACATGGTGATCAGGTGGACCCGCAGCAGCGGCCCGGCCGCCAGGTCGAACGGGCGGTTGGTGAGGTCGGCGACCAGCTCGGTCGCGCGGGCCTCCCGCTCGGCGGCGGGCAGCCCGGTGAGGTCGATCAGGTCGGGCTCGACCGGCAGGGGCGGCCCGATCTCCTGCACCGGGCTGCCCTCGTGCGAGGTGAAGCGGGCGCGCAGGGTCTCGTGCCGCTCCACCAGCCGGCCGAGCGCGTACCGGAGCGCCTCGATCGAGACGTGCCCGCGCAGCCGCTGCACCATGAACATGTTGTACGAGGCGTCGGAGGGGTCCAGCTGCTGCAGGAACCACAGGCGCTCCTGGCCGAACGACAGGGGAGGCGGCCCCCCGCCGTCCGCGCGCCGGGGGATGCCCGACGGCCGCCGCGGCGGCGGTTGCCGCCGCAGCCTCTCCTCCAGCGCGGCCCGCTGTTCCGGGCTGAGCCGCGCCAGTTTGGCCCTCAGGTCACTCATCCGCGGGACCCTTCAGCGTGGCGAGCAGAGCCGCCGGTTCCTCTTTGGCCCTCAGGTCACTCATCCGCGGGGTCCTCCAGCGTGGCGAGCAGAGCCGCCAGCTCCTCGTCGTCGTCCCCGAGCTGCAGCTCCAGCACGGCGAGGGCGTGCTCGGTCACCGTGGTGATCTCGAAGCACCGCCGCAGCGGCATCTCCACGCCGTACGTCTCCCGGTAGCGGGTGACCAGCAGCACCGCCAGCAGCGAGTGGCCGCCGAGCTGGAAGAAGTCGTCCTCGACGCCGATGCGCTCGCGGCCGAGCAGCTCGCTCCACAGCGCGCACAGCTCGGTCTCCAGCGGGGTGCGCGGCTCCGTGTACGGCGTGCCGAGGTCGGCCCGGCCAGAACCGGTCGGCGCGGGCAGCGCGCCCCGGTCGAGCTTGCCGCTGGGACCGAGCGGGAGGTGGTCGATCCCGACGAACGCCTGCGGGATGAGCGCGGCGGGCAGCTTCTTGGCGAGCGTCCTGCGCAGCTCCGCGGTGAGCGCCGAGGCGTCTCCCGACCAGTCGACGTAGCCGACCAGCCCGCGCCCGCCGGGGGCGTCGTCGCGCAGCGCCACGACCGCCCGGCGCACCTTCGGGTGCTCGGCGATCACGGCCTCGATCTCGCCGAGCTCGACCCGCCAGCCGTGCACCTTCACCTGGTCGTCCAGTCGCCCCAGGAACTCGATGTCCCCGTCGGCGCGGACCCTGGCCAGGTCGCCGGTCGCGTACAGCCGCGAGCCGGGCGGCCCGTACGGGTCGGGCACGAACCGCTCGGCCGTCAGGCCGGGGCGGCCCGCGTAGCCGCGCGCCACCTGGACCCCGCCGATGTGCAGGTGCCCGGGTACGCCGACCGGCGCGGGCCGGAGCAGGTCGTCCAGGACGTGCAGGCGGTTGCCCGGCATCGGCGGGCCGATGGGCAGCGTGTGCAGCGCGTCGACCCCCTCGGGCTCGACCCGCCAGGCGGTCACGTCGACCGCCGCCTCCGTCGGCCCGTACAGGTTGTGCAGCTCCACCCCGGGCAGCCGCTCGAAGAAGCGGGCGGCCAGGCGCGGCGGCAGCTCCTCGCCGCTGCAGATCACCCGCTTCAGCGAGTGGCACGACTCGATGCCGGTCTCCTCCAGGAACAGGGCCAGCATCGAGGGGACGAAGTGCGCGGTGCTCACCGAGTGCGCCTTGATCAGGTCGCGCTGGTGGTTGGGGTCGCGGTGCCCGCCCGGCCGGACCGGCACCAGGGACGCCCCGGTGACCAGCGGCCAGAAGAACTCCCAGACCGACACGTCGAAGCTCGTCGGGGTCTTCTGCAGGACCGCCTCGGCCGGGGTGAGGCCGAACCTGTCCTGCATCCAGGCGAGCCGGTTGACGATGCCCCGGTGGGTGTTGACGACGCCCTTGGGACGCCCGGTCGAACCCGAGGTGTAGATCACGTACGCGGCGTCGTCAGGGCCGGTCGCGGGAAGCGGCGTTCCCGGGGGCTGCGGTCCCCAGGTGTCGGGCGCGTCCAGCAGCACCGGTTTGACGGCGCCCTCGGGGAGCAGGTCGCGCAGGTGACGCTGGGTCAGCATCACCCGGGCCCCGCTGTCGGCCAGCATGAACGCCAGCCGCGACGGCGGGTACTCCGGGTCGAGGGGGACGTACGCCCCGCCCGCCTTGAGCACCGCGAGCAGGCCGACGACCAGCTCGGCCGACCGCTCGGCGCACACCGCCACCGGGCTGCCCCGCCGCACCCCGATCCCGCGCAGCCAGCGGGCCAGCTCGGTGGCGCGCCCGTCCAGCTCCGCGTACGTCAGCGTGACGTCGCCGGTGACCACGGCGGGCGCGTCCGGCGTCCTGGCCACCTGAGCCTCGATCAGCGAGGTCAGCGTCGCACCGGCCCCGGAGGTCACGGCGTCCCGCGCGCCGGCGGGACCGGTCCCGCCCACCGTGCCCGCCACGCCCGCCGCGCCGGCCAGGAGGTCCACGACGCGCCCGGAGTCCTCACCGGTACCGAGCGCGACGACGTGGTCCCGCTGGGCGGGGGTCAGCAGCGGCAGCCGGGAGATCGGCGTCTCCGGGGCGGCGACCGCGGCCTCGACCAGCGTCTCCAGGCAGGCGCCGAACCGCTCGATCGTGGACCGGTCGAACAGGTCGGTGCTGTACTCCAGCCGGGTGTGCAGCCGCCCCTCGCGCATGTTGAGGTCCAGCTGCAGGTCCACCTTGGCGGTGCCGTTGGCGATCTGGCCCTCGTTGGTGTCGGCGGCCAGGTTGAACATCACCTGGTAGATCGGCGGCACGCTCAGGTCCCTGGTCGGCTGCAGCGCCTCCACCAGCCGCTCGAACGGCAGCTCCTGGTGGTCCAGGGCCTCGGCGACCGTGGTGCGCACCCGCCCGGCCGCCTCGGCGAACGTCGGGTCGCCGGTCAGGTCGGCGCGCAGCGCCACGGCGTTGACGAACATGCCGATGACGGGTTCGGTCTCGGGCAGCAGCCGCCCCGCGATGGGGGTGCCCACCACCACGTCGTACTGCCCCGACCAGCGGGCCAGCACGGTCGCGAACGCGGTGAGCATGACCGTGAACAGCGTCGAGTTCAGGTCCTTGGCCAGGCGCTGGATCCCGGCCGACACCTCGGGGGAGAACGCGCCCAGCTGCATCTCGCCCCGGTAGGAGCGGCTGCGCGGGCGCGGCCGGTCGGCGGGCAGGGCGAGGTCGGCCGGGATCCCGGCCAGCCTCTCCCGCCAGTGCGCCAGCTCGTCCTCGACGAACTGCCCGGTCAGCCTGCCCCGCTGCCAGACGGCGAAGTCGGCGAACTGGATGGGCAGCTCCGCCAGCTTGGGCTCGCGCCCCTCGCCGATGGCGTCGTAGCACTCCTCCAGCTCGTTGACGAAGACGTGGCTGGAGACGCCGTCGAACACGGTGTGGTCGAACACGCAGATCAGCCGCAGGTCGTTCTCGCCCATCCGCACCTGCCGCAGCCGCCACAGCGGCGCCTGGTCCAGCACGAACGGCGTGACCGAGTCCGACTTGGCCAGCCTGGCGAGCTCGGCCTCACGCTCGCCGGCGGGCAGGTGGGTGAGGTCGGTCTCGGTGAGCCGCACCGGGGGGACGGCGCCGCTGACGATCTGCACCACCTGGCCGTCCCTGAACTCGAAGACGGTGCGCAGCACCTCGTGGCGGCGTACCACGTGGGCGACGGCGGCCTCCAGCCGGCGCGGATCGACCGGCTGGCGGGCGCTCATCGGCATGAGCATGCCGATGTTGTAGACGGCGAGCTCGGGTTCGAAGCGGGCGAGGAACCACATCCGCTCCTGCCCTGAGGAGGACGGGAAGACGTCCACCACCTGTTCTGTCATCCCGCGTCTCCCGCTTTCATCGCCTCGCGCAGGCTGCGCGGACGCATGTCGGTCCAGACCTGCTCGATGTGGGCCAGGCACTCGTCCTTGGTGCCGGTGAAGCCCGCGTCGTGCCAGCCGTCAGGGTTGTCGCGGCCCGAGGGCCAGATGGAGTACTGCTCCTCGTCGTTGAGGACGACCTTGGTGTCGGGAAGGGGTTCGCTCACTGCTGCTCACTCCTGCGGGGGAGACGGGGGATCATGGTCTGGTTCGCGGCCGGGGCGGTCTCCGCCGCCGGCGCGGTGGCGCGTGCCTGCTCGATCAGCGCGGTGACGCCGGCCACCGTGGGCTCCTCGAAGAGGCTGCGCATCGGCAGCCGCACGCCCAGCTCCTTGCGGATCAGGGCGATGAGCTGCACGGCGATCAGCGAGTTGCCGCCGAGCTCGAAGAAGTCGTCGTCGACGCCGATGCGCTCGCCGCCGAGCACCTCGCTCCACAGCCGGGCGATGGCGGTCTCGACGTCGCCGCGCGGCGCCACGTAGTCGTCGGCCGCCGCGCCGCCGGGACGGGGGCGGTCCGACACGGCGGCCGGGTCCAGCTCCGTCTCGACCGTTTCCTGGGTGACCGACCCGACACCGGCCAGGTAGGCGGCCACCGGGGTCGCGGCGATCACCACCTGCGCGCCGAGCGGGGTGGCCAGCAGCCGGTGGAACGCCTCGGCGCCCTCGGCGGGGCGGATGCCGACCGCGTCGGGGCCTCCGGCGGTCGTCGCGACCTGGCCGCCCTGGTCGGGGACGGTGACCGTGCCCGCCCGCTGGGCTCCGGCGTCGGCCGTCACCCCGGCCACCACGGCGTCGGTGTTGATGCGGCGCAGCACGTAGTCGGAGATCTCGGTGACGATCCTGCCGTCCGCGTCGATGAGCGTCACGTCGACCGCCAGCACCTCGTCGGTGCCGCTGTCGCGGAAGCGCATGTGGCTCCAGAACCTGCCGGGCAGCCGGTCCCTGACGGTGATGCGGCCGTAGCCGAGCGGCAGGTAGTGGCCGACGACGTCGATCCAGGTGAAGGAGGTGGCGCTGTCCAGCAGCGCCGGGTGCAGGCCCCAGCCGTCCAGGTCCTCCGACAGCTCCGCGGGCAGCTCGAACAGGCCCAGGGCCTCGTTCTGGCCGATGTACCACTTGCTCATGTGGCCCCAGTGGGGGCCGAGCGTCAGCAGCCCGGACAGCGGCACGCCGCCCTGCTCGTCGGACGCGGGGGTGCAGCGCTCGATGATCGCCGCCACGTCGGCGTGCCCGGCCGGCCCGGCGTCGACCTTGGCCGCGGTGCCGCGCGCGTGGGTGCGCTGCTCGCCGCCGATGACGCTGCGCACCTGGAAGTCCGCGCCGTCGGCCTCGGTGCTGAACGTCACCCGTACCTCCGCGGAGGACCCGTCGGCCACCGACAGCGGCTCGACGAACACCACGTCGCGCAGCTCGACGGCGCCGGGGCCGGGCAGCACCACCTCACTGGCGCAGCGGGCCAGCTCCAGGTGGCCGGTGCCCGGCAGCACCGGCACCCCGGAGATGCGGTGCCCGTCGAGCGCCCAGTGGGTCTCGGGGGAGAGGCTGCCCCCGGCCCAGCCGAGCTCCTCGCCGTCGGCCTCGTGCCAGGCGGAGATCACGGGGTGGTCGACGGCCCTGATCCGGTCGCCGCGCTGCAGCGCCACGAACCCGGCGGGCGCGGCGACCTCGGCCGCCATGCCGACCTCCAGCCACTTGCCCCAGTTGGCGGAGACGACCGTGGCCGAGCCCCAGCCGTGCTCGCCCCTGGCGTGCGCGTCGAGGAAGTTGTTGGCCGCGCAGTAGTCGACCTGGCCGAAGCCGCCCGCGACCGCGGTGATCGACGAGCAGAGCACCACGGACTCCAGGTCGAGGTCGCCGAAGGCCTCGCGCAGCGCGAGCGTGCCGACCACCTTGGGCGCCAGCACCTCCTCGGCGGCGGCCCGCTCCTTGATCTCGGCCATGCCGCCGCCGGGCAGTCCCGCGGCGTGCACGATCACGTCCACCCGGCCGAACCCGGCGATCGTCTCCTCCCGCACCCTGCGCATGTCGGCGGGGGAGGTGACGTCGGCGGCGAGCACCAGGACCTCGGCCCCGGCCTCCTCCATCCTGCGGATCGCCGCGATCGCCCGGCCCGCGCGGCCGGCCTCGTGCGCGTCCCACTCCGCCCGGTCGGGCAGCCCGGACCTGGACAGCAGGACCAGCCGTACCCGGGCCCGCGCGGCGAGGTCCTCGGCGAGCGAGATGCCGATGCCGCCCAGGCCGCCGGTGATCAGGTAGACCTGCCCGTCCCGGGGGCCCGCCTGCCCGCCGGCCGCCTCGGCCGTCTCCGCCGTCTCCGCAGAAGACGCGGGCACCTCCAGCTGCTCGTAGTGCTGCAGCCAGCGGCGGCCGCCCCTGATGCTCACGGTGGGCAGCAGCCCCGCCTCGTCCGGCTCGGGCCTCCTGCCCAGCTCCGCGGCGGCGTGCCTGGCCCAGTCGCGTCCCTCGACGTCGACGTGGCGCACCCGCAGCCACGGGGTCTCCAGCGGCACCACCCGGGGGAACCCGGCGAGGGTCGCGTGCTCAGGGCGGAGCAGGTCGCCGCCGGTGACGTCCTGGGCCCCCGAGGTGAACAGCGTCAGCTCCACCCCGTCGGCGGCGTCGGCGGGCTGCGCCGCGGTCAGCGCCTGCACCAGGGCCAGCACGCTGAAGAAGCCGCGGTCCTGAGCCTTCCAGGTCCCCTCGGTCCCGGCGGCGGGCTCACCGCCGACGGTCCACGCGTGGACCACCCGTCCCGGCACCTCGCCCACGGCCGACAGCAGCGCGTCGTAGTCGGCCCGCTCGGCGGGACGCACGGTGTGAACGCCTTCCGGGTTCTCCGAGGAGAACCCGTCGCCGGGCCGTACCTCGATCACCTCGGTCCCCGTCGCGCGCAGCGCGTCCACCAGCCCGGCCGAGCCGTCGTCGGCGAACACCAGGGCCCGGGTGACCGGCGACAGCGGCGCCGGTCCCGGCGGGACCTGCCGCCACACCGGCACGCTGAACCAGCGGTCCAGCGGCAGGTCGTCCTCGACCGGCGCGGGGTTGGCCACGCCGCCGACGAACGCGCCCTGCGGGTCGGGGTCGATCCAGGCGCGCTGGCGCTCCCACGGGTAGGTCGGCAGCGAGACCCGGTTGCCCTCCTCGCCGAACGCCTCCAGCGCGACGCCGTTCACCCACAGGGTGCCGTACGCGGCCGACAGCACGGCAGTGTCTCCGGTGTCGCCACCGGCGTCCTTGGGGCCGGGCAGGGAGGGCAGCGGCGCGACCGCGCCCGGCGGGGTCTGCGCCCTGGCCAGCCCGGACAGCTGCCTGCCGGGGCCGCACTCGATCATGATCCAGTCGCCGTCGGCGAGCAGGGCCGCCACGCAGTCGCCGAACAGCACCGGCTCGCGCATGTGCCGGGCCCAGTACGACGGGTCCGTCGCCTCGTCCGCGGTGATCCAGGTGCCGGTCACGTTCGACAGGAACGGCAGGCTCGGCGCCGACCGCTCGACCCCGGCGACCAGCGCGTGGAACTCGCCCAGGATCGGGTCCATCATCGAGGAGTGGAAGGCGTGCGAGGTGCGCAGCTCCATCCTGCCGACGCCCTCCTCCTCCAGCAGGGCCGACAGCTCGGCGATCGAGGCCGGGGGGCCGGCCACCACGCACGTGCCGGGTCCGTTGACGGTCGCCACCGACACGCCGTCGGGCAGCAGCGGCCCGATCTCGTCCGGCGCGAGCTGCACGGCGAGCATCGCCCCGGCGGGCATGCCCTGCACCAGGCGGCCCCTGGCGGCCACCAGCCGCAGCGCGTCCGGCAGGCTGAAGACCCCGGCCACGGTCGCCGCGACGTACTCGCCGATGCTGTGGCCGATCATCCCGGCGGGCTCGACGCCCAGCGAGCGCCAGAGCGCGGCCAGGGCGTACTCCACGGTGAACAGGGCGGGCTGGGTCAGCGCGGTCTGCCGCAGCCGCTCGTCGGCCTCCTCGCCGGTGGCGAAGATCAGCTCGCGCAGGTCCTCGCCCAGCACCGGCCGCAGGATCTCGGCGCACTCGTCGACCGCGTCCCTGAAGACCGCCTCGGTGCGGTACAGCTCGGCGCCCATGCCCGCGTACTGCGAGCCCTGCCCGGAGAACAGGAACGCCGGGCGCGGGGTGCGGCGTGAGGCGGCACCGGAGACCGTGCGCTTGGGGTCGCGGAGCGCGGCGACCGCGTCGGCGACGTCGGAGGCCACCACCGCGCTCCTGCGCGACAGCTCCCTGCGCCCCACCCGCAGGGTGTGGGCGACGTCGGCGAGGTCGGCGTCGGGGTGGGCCTCCAGGTGCGCGGCCAGGCGCTCGGCGGCGGCGGCCAGCGCGGTGTCGGTCCTGCCCGACAGCCGCAGCAGGTGCGCCGGGCGGGGCTCGCGCCCCTCGCGCCCCTCGCGCTCCTGGCGGGAGGGCGCCGGCGCCTCCTCCAGCACGATGTGCGCGTTGGTGCCGCCGATGCCGAACGAGCTGACGCCCGCCCGCCGGGGGAAGCCGTTGCGCTCCCACTTGGTCGGCGTCCCCGTCACGTAGAACGGGCTCCGCGCGAAGTCGATCTTCGGGTTGGGGCTCTCGTAGTGCAGCGTCGGCGGGATCAGCCCGTTCTCCAGGGCCAGCACCGCCTTGATGATGCTGGCGATGCCCGCCGACTGGCCCAGGTGGCCGATGTTGCTCTTGACCGAGCCGATGCCGCACCACTGGGTGTCGTCGGTGTCCTGGCCGAACACGCTGCTCAGCGCCGCGACCTCGATCGGGTCGCCCAGCGCGGTGCCCGTGCCGTGCGCCTCGACGTAGGTGACGGTGCGCGGGTCGACCCCGCCCACCCCGAGCGCCTGGGCGATCACCGCGGCCTGGCCGTCCATGCTGGGCGCGGAGAACCCGACCTTGCTCGCGCCGTCGTTGTTGATCGCGTTGCCCAGGATGACCGCCCGGACGTTGTCGCCGTCCTCGATCGCCTCCGACAGCCGCTTCAGCACGATCACGCCGCCGCCGCTGCCCCAGATCGTCCCGGCCGCCTTGGCGTCGAAGGCCCGGCAGTGGCCGTCGGGGGAGACGATCCCGTCCTCGTCGTACACGTAGCCCTGGCCCTGCGGCAGGTCGAGCATCGCGCTGCCCGCCAGGGCCATGTCGCACTCGCCGTTGCGCAGGGCCTCGGCGGCGACGTGGATCGCGACCAGCGAGGTCGAGCACGCGGTGTGCAGGGTGTAGCTCGGGCCGCGCAGGTCCAGCTTGTACGACGACAGCGTGGCGCAGTAGTCGACGTGGTTGCCGACCATGACGGCGAGCCAGCCCGCGTTCGCGTGGGCCTGCGCGTTGCTCCTGATGTTGATCCACTGGTAGAAGTCCCCGCCGGAACCGGCGTAGACGCCGATCTCGCCCGGATACCTGAACGGGTCGTAACCCGCGTCCTCCAGGGCCGTGTGCGACAGTTCGAGGAAGAGCCGGTGCTGCGGGTCCCGGATCTCCGCCTCCCTGATCGACATGCCGAAGAACGCGGCGTCGAACCCCTGGTGGTCGTCGAGCATCATCGCGGCCGGTACGAAGTCCGGGTCGTCGAGAATGTGGTCGGGCACGCCGAGCGCCCGCTGTTCCTCGCGGGTGAAGTGCGTCAGCGACTCGACTCCGTCGGCGAGGTTGCGCCAGAACTGCCTGGCGTCCCCGGCTCCCGGCACCCGGCACGAGAGGCCGATGATCGCGATCGGTTCGACGGTGGGCTCCTCGGCCATGCGGGGGTCCCTTTCTTCCATGCCTGGCGCGGTCGGCGCCGGTGCGGGGGGTTGGACGGGGATCGGTGCGGTTTCCGGTGCGCGAGGTCGTGCGGGTGGCGACGGGATCGCCGGCTCGGTCGTCGGATGGGTCACCGGCCGGGTTCGCGCTCCGGGAGGTCGTGCGGTAGCCGGTTCGGTCTCGGATGTGAGGGGGTGGACGGGTGTCGGTCCGGCCCCGGGGGCCGAAGGGGGTGCGGATGTCGGTTCGGATGCGGGCCCTGGCCCGGATTCGGCTGCGGGGCCGCGTCCGGGCTCGGATTCGGGTGCGGGTGATGGCGCGGTTGTCAGCTCGGCTTCCTTGAGCGGTCCTTGAGGCGGTCCCGCCGCACGGCGAGCCGCCGTGCGGCGCGGTCGAGGCCCGGAGTGGGGCCTCCACCGTCGAGATGCGCGGCCAGCGCGCGGATGGTCGGGTGGCGGAACAGGTCCACGATCGGGATCTCCCGGCCGAGGGCCGAGCCCAGGCGGGCCTGGACGGCGGCGATCGCCAGCGAGTGGCCGCCGATCTCGAAGAAGTTGTCGGCCGCGCCCACCCGCGGCACGCCGAGCACGGCCCGCCACACCTCGGCCACGGCCCGCTCGGTCGGGCCGGACACCTCCCCGCCCGCCTCGCCTCCCGGCCGGGACGCGGGGCGGCGCAGCGCGGCGCGGTCGACCTTGCCGTTGGGGGTGAGCGGCAGCGTGGGAACCACGATCACCTCGGCGGGCACCGCGTGCTCGGGCAGCACCGCGCGCAGGTGGTCGAGCAGCCGCGGCGCGGCCAGCCCTGGCCTGCGGGGCACCGCGTAGGCGTGCAGCACCGTCTCGCGCCGCTCGTCCCGGTCGGCCACCGCGGCGGCGGCGCGGACCTCGGGGTGGGCGGACAGCGCCGCCTCCACCTCGCCGAGTTCCACCCGGAAGCCGCGGATCTTCACCTGGTCGTCGCGCCGTCCGGCGATCGTCACCGTGCCGTCGGGGTTGAGGCGGCCGAGGTCGCCGGTGGCGAAGGCGTCCCCGGTGAAGCGGAGCCGGGTGAGCCCGGCGTCGAGATAGCCGGTCGCCAGGTTGGCGCTGCGCACGACCACCTCGCCCAGCTCGCCCACCCCGGCCCGGCCGCCGTGCCCTGCGACCACGACCAGCTCGCTGCCCTCGATGCCGCGCCCGGCGGGGACGGGTTCCGCGCTCTCGCGCACCCCGGCGGGGATCTCGTACCAGGCGTGGGCCTGCGGGGTCTCGGTGGTGCCGTAGAAGGCCACCAGGCGGGCTGCCGGGACCAGGCGGCGCAGCCGCGCGGCGTCGGCGTGGGTGAGCCGGTCGCCGCCGGTCGCGACCAGCCGGACCTCGGGCAGCGTCGCGCCGGTCCCGCAGAGCATCCTGGCCAGCTGCGGGGTCAGGTGCAGGACGGTGACGCGGTGCTCGCGCAGCCACGCGACGAGCCGGACGGGGTCGCGGAGCAGTTCCCGCTCCGGCACGCACAGCCGGGCGCCGGTGGCGAGCGGCACGAACACGTCGCGTAGCGCGGGGTCGTGCGCCAGGCCCGACAGCAGGGCGAAGCGGTCGGCCGGGGTCACCGCGAAGGTCGCCGCGTACCAGGCGACGAAGTGCGCGAGCGGCCCCTCGCCGGTCACCACCGGCTTGGGGTCGCCGGTGGTCCCCGAGGTGAGCGACAGGTAGCCCCGCTCGGGGTGCGGCTCCCGCGGCGCCTCGCCCGTCTCCGGCGTCCGCGCGCCGGACGGCCCGGTTCCGGACGGCCCGGTCTCCGGGAACGTGATCTCCGGAAGGCCCTCCAGGGAGGGCGCGCCCGGGCAGCGCAGTGCCGCCACGGCCCCGGCGGCGGCGGCCTGGCGGGCCAGCACCGGCGCCGGGTGCGCCGGGTCGAGGATCACCCAGCGGGCCCCTGCGGCCAGCACCCCCAGCAGCAGCCCGGGAAGCTCGGGGACCCGCGCGGCGAGCACCGCGACGGCCTGGCCCGGCTCCACCCCGGCCGCGCGCAGCGCCGAGGTCGTGCGGTGGCGCAGCGCGGTGAGCCCGGCGTGCCCGAGGACCCGCCCCGCGCCCTCCACCACGACGTCGCCGTGCAGGGTGTCCAGCGGCCCGGGACCGTCCCAGACCGGCAGCGCGGCGGGCGGTTCCTGCGGGGCCAGCCGGGCCTCGCGCGCGGCCCCGCCCGGGTCGGCGAGCAGGTCGCCCAGCAGGTGCGCGTAACCGGCCAGCAGGGCGTCCATCCTGGCGGCGGAGAACAGGTCGGGGTTGTAGACGAGCTGCAGGGCGTATCCGTCGCCGCGTTCGCTGACGTACATCGTCAGGTCGAACAGCGCGCCCGGCAGCCCGGCCGGCAGCGGCTCGGTCACGCACCCCGGCAGGTCCAGCTTGGGCTCGGCGAAGTTGTACATGTTGAACAGCACCTGCGTCACCGGGTTGCGCCCCAGGTCGCGCGGCACGCGCAGTGCCTCCACGACGCGCTCCAGCGGCACGTCGCCGTGGGAGACGACCTCGGCGAGCTCGTCGCGGCAGCGGGCCACGTGCTCCTCGAACGAGGCCTCGGGATCCAGCCGCAGCCGCAGCGGCAGCATCCGCACGCACATGCCGATCAGCGACTCGAACGCGACGTGCCCCCGGTCGGCGTACGGGGTGCCGACGAGCAGGTCCCGCTGCCCCGACAGCCTGGCGAGCAGTTGCGCGAACGCCGCCAGCAGCACCGGGTACGGGGTGACCCCCAGCCGGACCGCCAGCTTCCTGACACGGCCTCCGATCTCGGCGTCAATCTCCGCTGTTCGGAGCGCTCCAAAAAAAGTTTGCACAGGTGGGCGGGGGGTGTCCCTGGGCAGGTCGAGCACCATGGGGGCGTCCCTGAGGTGCTCTCGCCACCAGTCGACCCCGTCGCCGTCCGAGCGCTCCCTCGACCAGCGCGCGTAGTCGGCGAACGACGCGCCCGCCGGCACCCGGGGCTCGCCGCGGTAGGCGGCGCTCAGGTCCCGGTAGAAGACGTCCTGGGACCAGCCGTCGAAGACGATGTGGTGCGCGGTCACCGCGAGCACGTGGTCGTCCTCGGCCAGCCGGATCAGCCTGGCCCGCACCAGCGGGTCGCGCGCCAGGTCGAACCGTGTCCGCGCCTCCTTCTCCAGCGCCGCCTCCAGCGCCGCCTCGGGGTGGGGGAGCGCGGAGAGGTCGTCGAGCGGGAGCGGCACCTCGCCGGGCGGGACGACCGTCACGTGGGGCACGCCGTCGCGGGAGGTGATCCGCCAGCGCAGCGTCTCGTGCCCGGCCACCACGGACTCCAGGGCGCCTCGCAGCGCGCGGTGGTCCAGCGGGCCGCGCACGCGCTCGGCCATCGCGATGTTGTGCGCGGGGGTGTCGGGGGCGAGCCGCTCCACGAACCACATGCGCCGTTGCGCGGGCGACAGCGACGGAGGCTCGCCCGAGGGGGAGGACCCCTCGGCGTCCCGCCGGGGGGCGTTCTCGACACCGGAGGAGAGGGCGCCGTAGGTGCGGGCCGCGTAGACGTCCTCGACCGAGATGTCCCGGCCGAGCTCCGCCCTGACGGCCGACACCAGGCGCATCGCCCGCAGCGAGTGCCCGCCGCGCTCGAAGAAGTCGTCGTCGGGGCCGGGGGAGGGGGCGTCGAGCACCCGCGCCCAGATCCCCGCCAGTCCCGATGCCTCGGCCGTGTTCCCGGTGGTGTTCCCGGCGGTGCCTCCGCTCGCGGTCCCGTTCGTGTCCCCGGGTGTCCCGGAGGCGTCCCTGGGGAGGGCGCGCAGGGCGGTGAGGTCGACCTTGCCGGAGGCGTTCAGCGGCAGGGAGGGAACGTGCACCACGCGGGTGGGCAGCATGTAGACCGGCAGCCGCCCGGCGCAGTGCACCCGCAGGGCGGCCAGCCCCGGCGCGTCCAGCGGCGCGACGTAGGCGACCAGCTCGCCGGGGGCGTCGACCACCGCCTGCGTCACCCCGGGGTGCGCCCGCACCACCGACTCGACCTCGCCGATCTCGACCCGCTGCCCCTGGATCTTCACCTGCCGGTCCAGCCGGCCCATGAACGCGATCCGGCCGTCCTCCTGCCAGGCGACGCGGTCGCCGGTGCGGTAGAGCCGCGCCCCGGGCACGCCGTCGAACGGGTCGGGCACGAACCTCTCGGCCGTCATGGCGGGCAGGCCCAGATAGCCGCGGCTCACCTGGGGCCCGCCGATGTACAGCTCGCCGGGAACGCCGACGGGACACTCGCGCATGTCCTCGTCCAGGACGTGCGCCCGGCAACCGCGCAGGGGGTACCCGATCGGCAGCGACCGCTCCCAGGTCCCCGACAGCTCGGTGCCGACCACGCAGACGGTGGTCTCTGTGGGGCCGTACCAGTTGTGGAAGCGGGTGTGCGCCGACCAGCGGGCCACCTGCTCGGGACCCGGCGGCTCGCCGGCCGTGACCAGGTCGCGCAGGTGCGGCAGCCGGGCCGGGTCGACCAGCGGCAGCAGGGCGGGCGGGACGAACCCCCAGGTGACGTCGTGCGCCTCCAGGAACCGCTGCAGGCGGCCCGGGTCGGTCCTGTCCTCGTCCGGCACCAGCTGCACGCAGCCGCCCACGGTGAGCGGCGCGAGCATGTCGAGCACCGAGACGTCGAACCCGAGCGCGGAGAACGCGATCGACCGGCAGGTGCCGTCCAGGCCGAAGTGGGCCGCCGCGGCCGAGGCGAACGCGACCACGGAGGCGTGGCTCACGACCACGCCCTTGGGCCGCCCGGTCGATCCGGACGTGTACAGAACGTAGGCGGCGTTCCCCGGCAGCGCCGGGCCGCCGCCGACGATCTCGGCGGCGCGTTCCGCAGCGATTTCGGTCAGGTTCCCGGCCGGGGTTCCGGCGGCGGTTCCGGAGCTGGTTTCGGACACGGTTCCGGTCGCGGCGCGCGTTTCCGGCTCGACCAGGGGACGCCCGCATCCGTCCAGCAGCATGCGGCCGTGGCCGTCGGCCACGACGACCGCGACGCCCGCGTCGTCGAGCACCTCCTCGAGCCGCCGGCGTGGATGCGCCGGGTCGAGGGGGACGTACGCGCCGCCCGCCATCATGATGCCGAGGACGGCGACGGTCATCAGCGGTGTGCGCCTGGCACAGAGGCCGACCCGGTCCTCGGGACGCACCCCGAGGACGCGTAGCCGCAGCGCAAGCGCGGTGGCGGCGCCGATCAGCTCGCGGTAGGTGAGGCTGGTCTCCCACTGGCGGATCGCCGGCGCGGAGGGCGTCCGCGCCGCCTGGGCGGCGACGAGGTCGCACAGCAGCGCGTCCGGGGCGATGTGGGACGGTCCGGCCGTCCAGGCGGCGGGAGCGGGAGCCGTCGGCGGCGCCGGTGGAGTGGACGACGGACCGTGCAACGAGGCGGACGACGAGTCCCCCCGCATCGCTTCGAGCATTCACCCCCCATAGCCCTAAACAGGGTTTTTGCCCTGTCAAGTATTCACAAGCGATAAGCCAGATCATTCCTATTATTTGCGTCATCGGCAGTCAAGGATTGAAAGTTAAACGTGTGTCGGAATGCCGGTTTCGGCCGCGCGGGAAGATCGTTGGCCGTTCTCACGCTCCGATATCGCCGCAGTTCACGGCGATATCGGGAACGGAAGGTGACCTGCCGCTTCCCTGCGTCGCAAGCCGTCTCACTCTGTGGACACCGAATGTGGCGGGAGGCTACCAAGAGCAAGTGTCCAAAATGCCAATTTCGGCCTTAGTTCACCGAGCTGTCATTTCGGTCGTACTCTCCGGCGATCCGCTCGGCCTCCTCGTCCGTGAGATCGTCGATCTCCGCGGCCAGGCACTCCTCCACCACCAGCGCCAGCCCGCGGACCGAACGCGTGGTGAACAGGGCGTTGAGCGGCAGATCGATGCCGACCGCCGAGCAGATCCTGGCGACGACCTTGGTGCCGAGCAGCGAGTGCCCGCCGACGTCGAAGAAGTCGTCGTCGATCCCGATGCCGTTCCTGCCCAGCACCTCGCACCAGATCTCGTGCACCAGCCCCTCACTCGCCGTGACCGGCCCGGCGGGCGCCGCCGACGCCCCCTCCGCGACGGGGGAGGGCAGCGAGGCGCGGTCGAGCTTGCCGTTGGGCAGCCGGGGGAAGTCCCGCACCGGCACGAAGAGGCTCGGCACCATCGTGGCGGGCAGCCGCGACGCCAGGAACGCCCGAAGCTCCCCGGCCGTCACCTCCCCGGCCACCGCCTCCGCGCCCGTTCCCGCGCCTGCCTCCGCGCCCGTTCCCGCGTCCGTGCTCGCGCCCGTTCCGTCGCCCAGGCCCGCGCCCGCACCCGTGTCCACGTACGCGACCAGCGCCCGGCCGCCTGGGGCGTCCTCCCTGACCGCGGCGACCGCCCGCCGCACGCCCGGGTGCGCCGCCAGCGCCGCCTCCACCTCGCCCAGCTCGATCCGCACCCCCCGCACCTTCACCTGGTCGTCCGCGCGCCCGAGGAACTCCAGGGTCCCGTCCGGCAGTCGCCGGACCAGGTCGCCGGTCCGGTAGAGACGCCCGCCCCGGCCGAACGGGTCGGGCAGGAACCGCTCGGCGGTCAGGCCCGGCCGTCCCCGGTAGCCGCGGGCGACCCCGTCACCGCCCAGGAACAGCTCCCCGGCCACCCCCGCGGGCACCGGCTCCATCGCCTCGTCGAGCACGTACGCGGTGGTGCCCGCGACCGGCATGCCGATCGACATCGACTCCGCGCCCTTCGGCACCCGGTGCGCCAGCGACCAGATCGTCGTCTCCGTCGGCCCGTAGAGGTTCCACAGCTCACCGGCGACCCGGTGGATCCGCCCGGCCAGCGACACCGGGAGCGGCTCCCCGCCGCTGAACACGCGCGGCAGCCCGGCGGGCAGCCGCTCCAGGATCTCCTCCAGCACCGACGGCGGCGCCTGCACCGTCGTCACCCCCGCCTCCGCCACCAGCTCGCCCAGCCCGCCGTTGCCGTACGGGGGAGCCAGGACCACCGCGCCGCCCGCCGTCAGCGGGCCGAAGATCTCCAGCGCCGCGATGTCGAACGACAGCGAGGTCAGCAGCAGCATCCGCTCCCGCTCGGTGAACCCGAGCCCGGTGACCAGGTTCACCACCCCGCGATGCGGCACCACCACCCCCTTGGGCACTCCCGTCGACCCCGAGGTGTAGATCACGTAGGCGGGCGAGTCGGGAGAGACCGGGCCGGGAACGAAGTCGGACGCCCCGTTCATCGGCAGCGCGTCCAGCAGGATCGCCGGGGGATGGTCCGACGGCAGCCGCTCCACCAGCGTCGAGCGGGTCAGCAGCAGCGGGCTGCCGGAGTCGGCCAGCATGAACCCCAGCCGCTCCGCCGGGTACTCCGGATCCAGCGGCACGTAGCAGCCGCCCGTCTTCAGCACCGCCAGCAGCGCCACGATCAGCTCGGGACTCCTCGGCAGGCACACCGCGACCGGCGTCTCCGCCCCCACCCCGCGCTCGCGCAGCCGCCGTGCCAGCGCGCCCGCCCGCTCCTCCAGCCGCCCGTAGGTGAGAGTCCCCTCGGAGGAGACGACCGCCGGGGCGTCCGGCGTCCGCTCCGCCCGCTCGGCGATCAGCTCGTGCAGGCAGCGCTCGGGGTAGGAGGCCCGCGGGCCGTGCCAGGAGGCCAGCAGCCTGGCCCGCTCCCGCCCGTCCATCAGCGGCAGCCGGGAGACCGGCAGCTCCGGGTCGTCGACGGCCGCGCCGAGCAGCGTCAGGAACGCCGACACCAGGCGGTGGATCGTGTCCTCGTCGAACAGGTCCGTGCTGTACTCGACCCAGCCCTCCATCCGCCCGTCCGGGTTGTGCAGCTCCATGGTGAGGTCGGCCTTGGAGGTGCCGTTGTTGTACCGGCCGCGCCCGTCCGCCGCGACCTGGTTGAAACCCACCTGGAACAGCGGCGTCCTGCCGGGGTCGCGGGGCGGGCTCAGCACCTCCACCAGCTTCGCGAACGGCACGTTCTGGTGGTCGAACGCCTCCAGCACGGTCGTGCGGACCCGGTCCAGCGCCTCGCCGAACGTCGGGTCGCCGCCCAGGTCGGTGCGGAGCGGCAGGGTGTTGACGAACATGCCGATCAGCCCGTCCAGCTCCGGCAGCTCCCGCCCGGCGACGGGGGAGCCCACCACGACGTCGGTCCGCCCGCTCCAGCGCGCCAGCAGCACCGAGAACGCCGTCAGCAGCACCGTGAACGGCGTGGTGCCCCGCCGCCTGGCCAGCGCGCCCACCCGCTCGGTCAGCTCCTCGGGCACGGCGAAGTCCAGCGCCGAGCCCACGTACCTCATCTCCGCCGGGCGCGGCCGGTCGGACGGCAGCTCCAGCGGGACGCTCCCGCGCAACCGCTCCCGCCAGTAGGCCAGGTCGCCGTCCAGCTCGCCGCCGCCCAGCCGGTCGCGCTGCCAGACCGCGTAGTCGGCGTACTGGATCGCCAGCTCGGGCAGCTTGGGCTCGCGGCCCTCGCGCAGCGCCCGGTAGACCTCGGTCAGCTCCCGCCACAGGACGCCGGCCGACCAGGCGTCGAAGATCGTGTGGTGCAGGACGAGCAGCAGCCGGCACTCCCCGCCGCCCAGCGTCACCAGCCGCACCCGCCAGAGCGGGGCACTGTCCATCCGGAACGGCGCGCGCGCCTCCTCCGCGGCGACCCGCTCGAACTCCTTCGCCGCAGCCTCGGCGGGCAGCTCGGACAGGTCGGTCCTGGCCACCGAGACCGGCACCCGGTCCGCGATCGTCTGCACCACCCGCTCGTCGCGCAGCTCGAACGCCGTCCGCATCGACTCGTGCCTGCCCGCGAGCACCGCCAGCGCCCGCTCCAGGAGGTCGGGGTCCACCGGCCGCAGGTCGGCCGCCTCCGAGCGGATCGCGGTGTTGTAGACGGCCAGGTCGGGCAGGAGCTCGTGCAGGAACCAGATCCGCTCCTGGGCGAACGAGGCGGGAAAGACGTCCATCTAGACTTTCTCCTTCAGGCACTCGCGAAGCTGTTCCGCGATCACGGGCAGGGCGGCCGTCTCGCCCAGGGTGGCCAGCCAGTGCCACTGCTCCAGGGCGTGGCAGAGCCGGTAGAAGGCGAGCCGCTCCGGCCAGTCGTCGGGCAGGTCGCCGTACCCCTCCAGCAGGTACCGCCGCCGCTCCTCGTCGCCCCTGACCGCGAAGTAGTCGGTCCGCGCCAGGTCCATCAGCGGGTCGCCGCCCAGCGCGTTCTCCATGTCGATCACCCCGGTCATCCGCAGCGGGCCCCCCGGCCCGCCCTCCTCGGCGACCATGACGTTGCGCTCGTGGAAGTCGTTGTGGCACAGCACGGGGGAGTCGCAGCGCGCCGTCAGATGGCGGTGGCGCGCGACGTACGCGGAGAGCTCCGCGTGCAGCTCCGGGTCCCCGCCGAACTCGGTGAACTGCGACAGCCTCAGGTCCAGCTGCCCGCCCACGTACGCCTCGTTGGAGCTCTCCTGCGGCCCGTCGATCGGCCCGAACCTCTCCACCCGCACGCCGTGCACCGCCCGCAGGGTCCGGCCCATCTCCCGGTACAGGACCGCGACCTCCTCGGCCGCGAGCCCGCCGGAGACCTCCGACAGCGGCCGTCCCGGCACCTTCGTCATCACCGCGTACGCGTGCGGCAGTTCGCGCCGCGAGACGTCCCAGTGCACCATCTCTGGGCAGGAGGCGCCGCTGCCGCGCAGCAGCTCGTAGACGCGCGCCTCCTTGTGCAGCCGCGCCGCCAGCACGTCCGGGTAGATCTTCACGATGAGGTCGCGGTCGGCGCACCTGACCTCGTACACCGCGCTGATCTCCCCGCCGGTCCGCAGCACCACCTCCCGCACCTCCGCGTCCGGGTACGGGGTGCGCAGCACCGCCTTCGCGCGCTCCAGCGGCAGCGGCATCGTGATGGCCTTGGCGAACGCCGGGGCGGTCCAGGACACGCTCACCCGGTTGCCCACCCGCTCGCGCAGGATCTGGGCCCCGACCAGGTCGTCCGCCGGGGCGTCCGGCATCTCGTCGTCGAACCGCGACAGCACCCGCGTGCGCATCGAGATCAGCACGTGCGCCGCGATGCCCAGGCCCAGCACGATGTACATGAGCGCCACGCCACGGCCCGGGCCGACGCCGATCACCGCGCCCACCGTCGGCGCCAGCGCGCCGCCGGGCACCAGCAGCGGGTTGAGCAGCCGCTCGCCCAGCGGCGCCACCACCGCCATGCCGATCGGCAGCGTCGACCACGACACCATCTGGTTGAACGACTGCACGCGGCCGTGGAAGCGCTGCGGCACCTTCGTGTGGATGATCGTCAGGAAGGTGCCGTTCACGATCGACAGGCAGCCCCACAGGCCGAACGCCCCGAGCCCCACCCCCCACGCGACGGGCTGCGACCCGGTGATCACCGCGAACACCGACAGTCCCAGCGTCGCCAGCATCACGCCGCGCATCCGCCGGCGCCTCGGCCCGCCCCACAGCGCGATCACCATGCCGCCCAGCGCCCCGCCCAGGCCGCCGACGAAGGAGATCTGCCCGGCGACGGTCAGCGTGGAGAACGACAGCACCAGCGGCGTGATCGACAGCAGCAGCGCCGAGAGCATCACGTTGAGCGTCGCGAAGTAGATCATCGCCGCCCGCAGGTGCCGGTTGCCGATCGACATCCGCAGCCCCTGCGCGATCTCCTTCGACAGGGGCTCCCTGGGGGAGTGCGCCATCGTGTCAGGGAAGCGGATCAGCAGCAGCGCGCCCAGCACCAGCGCGAAGCTCGCCACGTCGACCACGAGGATGCCGCCCAGGCCGATGGTGGACAGCAGCGCGACGGCCACCAGCGGCGCCGCGAACTGCGCCGTGCCGATCACCATCTGCACCACCCCGGCCGCGTGTCCCATGTACTCCTTCGGGACGAGCTGGGGGAGCGCGGTGGTGAAGCCCAGCCGCTGGAAGATCAGCGCGATCGACAGGCACGCGGTCAGCGGGTAGATGTGCCAGATCTGCAGGGTGTCCGTCCAGAACAGGGCACCCAGGACGAGCTGCGTGCCACCGGCCATGCAGTTGCCGAGGATCATCATCGAACGACGGCTCGACCGGTCCACGATCGCCCCGGCCAGCGGCGCGATCACCACCCCCGGCATGATCGACAACGCCACGAACAGGGCGAAGTCCACCAGAGACCCGGTGGTCAGGTAGATCCACACCGGGATCGCGAAGTCCGTGATCGCGGTGCCCACCATCGACACCAGCTGGAACGCCGCCACCACCAGGAACCGCCGCAGGCTGGGCGGCGGCGCCTTCATCCCGGCCCGCGCCCTGCGGGGACCGCCCGCCTTCCCGGGGCCGCTCCCGTTGGCCCTTCCGGCACCGCCCCCGCCCGCCGGGGCCGCCGCGTCCTTGCCGTCAGACCTGTCGGACCTCCTCCCGGAGCCCGGCGCTTCACGGGAGGCGGCGACCGTCACGGAGCCGGACGCGTCCTCACCGTCCTCACCGCCCCCTTCCTGAGCGGAATCCGTCGCCCCCTCCGAGAGATCCGGGGCGGGGGAGTCGACGGAGACCTCCTCGACCCACCAGCCCGCCCCGGGACCCCGCGAGGACCGGTCGAGCGTGCCCGCCGCGCCGTACCCCATGGCGATGTGTGTGTTGGTGAGGATCTCCGACAGCTCAGCAGCCCGATATTTCAGGAAATAGTGACCTGCCTCGTCCAGGATCACCAGCGCCGTCGTGTCACTCAGGAAGTGCCACTCCCGGTAGCGCTCCTGGTAGTAGTCGGTCGTCGGATCCTGCTCGCCCACCACCGAGATGACCGGCGCCCGCAGCCGCTCCACGCGCTCGGCCAGCACCCGCGTGAAGATCTCCTCCGCGATCAGGGTGTCACGCCGCTGGTTGCGCACCATGAACCGGATCTGCTCGTCGTCCAGCCCCGAGATGTCGGTGCCCATCGACTTCATCCGGTTCTCGTACACCCGGTCGCCGCGCAACCGGTCGTAGCGCGTCAGCCGCGCCAGCGGCCCGGCGATCCGGCCCCGCGGCCTGGCGAACGGGAAGATCGCCCCGATGTACACCGCCTCCAGCGCGCGGCCCCGCTCCTCCAGCCGGCGCGCCACCTCCACCACCAGCGCGCCGCCGATGCCGCAGTGCCCGTACAGGGCCAGGGGACCCTCGACGTTCTCCAGGATCTCGGTCACGCACAGGTCCGCGACCTCGTCGATCGGCCTGGTCTCCTCGTCCGGCAACCCGGGGTCGTGCCCGGGGAAGGCCAGCGCGTGCAGCGAGCACCCGTCGGGCAGCGCGTCGGCCAGCGGCTGGAAGATCAGCGGGCTGCCGCCGCCGTACGGCACGCACACGTACGTCATCAGCGCGGGTCCCGGCCTGGTCAGCTCGTACAGCAGGCTCCGCGGCCCCGCGGGACCCGCGGGCCGCTCCACCAGGGCCGCCAGCTCGCGCACCGTGGGGTGCTTGAACAGGTCCATCACCCCGACCGCGCGCCCGCCGACCACCGGCAGCGCCTTGCGCATCCGCGCCACCGCCTGGATCGCGACCAGCGAGTGGCCGCCCAGCTCGAAGAAGTCACCGTCGGCGCCGACCGACTCCACCTCGAGCAGCTCCCGCCAGATGTCGGCGATGGCCCGCTCCACCGGCGTCCGCGGCTCGGCCCCCGGCCCCGCCGACTCGGCGCCCCGCCGCTCCGGCGCGGGCAGCGCCTTGCGGTCCAGCTTGCCGTTCGGGCTCAGCGGCAGCGCCTCCAGCACCACGAACGCCGACGGCACCATGTGGTCGGGCAGCGTCACCTTCAGCGCCCGCCGCAGCTCCGCCCCGTCGAGCCCGTCGAGCCCGTCGAGTCCCGCCCCGGCCGCGTTCGCGTCCGTGCCCGTGTCCGTGCCTGTGTCCGTGCCTGCGTCCGTGGGCACCACGTACGCGACCAGCCGCCTGTCACCCGGCGCGCCGTCCTCCCGCACCGTCACCACCGCCTCGCGCACCCCCACGAGCCCGCGCAGCACCGCCTCGATCTCGCCCAGCTCGATCCGCTGCCCGCGGATCTTCACCTGGTGGTCGATCCGCCCCAGGAACTCGATCGCGCCGTCGCGGCGCAGCCGCACCAGGTCACCCGTCCGGTACAGGCGCGCCCCCGCCGTCCCGAACGGGTCGGGCACGAACCGCTCCGCCGTCAGGCCAGGCCGGGCGTGGTAGCCCATCGCCACCTGCGCCCCGCCGATGTGCAGCTCGCCGGGGACCCCGAAGGGCACCGGCCGCAGGTGCCGGTCCAGCACGTACAGCGAGGTGTTCTCCACCGGGTGCCCGATCGGCACCGTCGCGTCACCCGGGCGGCACCGCCACAGGCTCACGTCGATCGCCGCCTCCGTCGGCCCGTACAGGTTGTACAGCCCCGTCCCCGGCAACCGCCGGAAGAACCGCTCGGCCACGTGCGCGGTCAGCTCCTCGCCGCTGCACACCACCCGGCGCAGCGACCCGCACGCCTCGACGCCCTCCTCCTCCAGGAACGCCGCCAGCATCGACGGGACGAAGTGCGCCGTCGTCACCCCCCGGTCCACGATCAGGTCCCGCAGGTACGCCGCGTCCCGGTGCCCGCCGGGACGGGCCAGCACCAGCCGCGCGCCCGTCACCAGCGGCCAGAAGAACTCCCACACCGACACGTCGAAACCCGCCGGGGTCTTCTGCACCACCACGTCGTCGCCGGTCAGCCCGTAGACGTTCTGCATCCAGCCCAGCCGGTTGCGGATGCCCCCGTGCGTGTTGGGCACCCCCTTGGGCCGTCCCGTCGACCCCGAGGTGTAGATCATGTAAGCCGCGTCCGCCGACGTCGCCGACGGCTCCACGGGCGTGTCCGGCCCGTCGAGCGGGTCGTCCAGCACGACCGTCACCACCCCGCCGCCCGGGGGCGCCTCCCCCGGGCCCGCGCCCAGGTCCGGCACCTCGCGGGCGGCGTCCCGAGCCGCGCCCAGCGGGTCCCCGGGGAGCACGCCGAGCACCGCCCGCTGCGCCAGCAGCACCGGCACCGCCGCGTCGGCCAGCATGAACGCCAGCCGCTCCGGCGGATACTCCGGATCCAGCGGCACGTACGCCCCGCCGGCCTTCACCACCCCCAGCAGCGCCGCCACCAGCTCGACCGACCGCTCCGCGCACACCGCCACCAGAGTGCCCGGACCCACCCCCAGCCCCCGCAACCGGTGAGCCAGCCGGTTGGCCCGCGTCTCCAGCTCCGCGTACGTCAGGCGCTCGTCCTCGAACTCCACCGCGACCGCGTGAGGCGTCCGGGCCACCTGGGCCTCGAACATCCCGCCCAGTGTCGCCCCGTCCGCGTACGGCTCGCCGGGACCCGTCGCGCACGCCAGCACCCGCTCCCGCTCGTCGGCGGGAAGGACGTCCAGCTCCGAGATCCGCGCCGACGGAGCCGCCACCACCGCCCTCAGCAGCGTCTCCAGCTGCGCGGCCATCCCCTCGACCGTGGCCGCGTCGAACAGGTCGCGGTTGTAGACGAACAACCCGCCCATCCCGTCCGGCTGCTCGGTCAGGAACAGCTCCAGGTCGAAACGCGTCGCCCTGGCCTCGAACACGAACGGCTCCACCGACAGGCCGGGCCAGCGCGTCCCCTCCCTGCGCCCGTAGCTCTGCAGCGCGAAGACCGCCTGGAACACCGGCGACCTGCTCACGTCCCGCTCGATGCCCAGCTCCCCGACCAGTTGCTCGAACGGCAGCTCCTGGTGCGCGTACGCCTCGGTCGTGGTCCGCCTGACCCGCTCCAGCAGCTCCAGGAACCCCGGGTCGCCCGACAGGTCCGCGCGCATCGCCAGCACGTTCACGAACATGCCGATCGCGCCCTCCAGCTCCCGCCGGGGACGCCCGCCCACCGGGGAGCCGACCGCGAAGTCGTCCTGGCGCGCGTACCGGCCCAGCAGCACCTGGTACGCCGCCAGCAACACCATGTACAGGGTCGTGTCGGACCTGCGCGCCAGCCGCGTCAGGCCCTCCACCAGCTCCCGGCCCATGTCGAAACCGTGCGAGGCTCCCGCGAACGTCTGCTCGCCCCGCCGCCGCCCGTCCACCGGGAGTTCCAGCGGGACCACCCCGGCCAGCTGTGACCGCCAGTACGACAGGCCGGCCTCGGAGACGGGCCGGTCCCGCTGCCACAGCGCGTAGTCGCCGTACTGCAACGGCGGCTCGGGAAGCTCCGTCCCCGAGTAACAGGCCCGCAGCTCCTCGGCGAGGATGTCGGTGGACCAGCCGTCGCCGCAGATGTGGTGCAGCGCCACCAGCAGCACGTGATCCTCGGCGCCCGCAGCGTCCTCGCCGTCCTCGCCGTCCTCGCCGTCCCCGCCGTCCTCGCCGCCCACCCGCACCAGCAGCGTCCGCAGCAGCGGTCCCCGCGCCAGGTCGAACGGCAGCGCCGCCGCGTCGCTCACCAGCCGTATCGCCGTCCGCTCGCCGTCCGCCTCCGCCCTCTCCAGCGGAATCTCGACCCGCTCCTCCACGACCGCCGTCGGACGCCCGTCCTCGTCGGCGGGAAAACGCGTCCGCAGGCTCTCGTGCCTGGCCACCACCGTCCCGATCGCCCGCTCCAGCGCCGCGACGTCCAGCGGCCCCGTCAACCGCAACGTCATCGGGATCGTGTACGCGGCGGTGCCGGGAGCGAACTGGTCCATGAACCACAGCCGCTCCTGCCCGAACGACAGCGGCGCGTCCTGTCCCTGCGGCCGCCGGGGGATCGTGAAGACCGGATCCGGCACGCGACGGCGCAGCCGTTTCTCCAGCAGTGCTCGCTTGGCGTCGGAAAGCTGTGTGCTGCTCAGGGACCGGCCAGGCGAGGACGTCACACGTGGCTCACTTTCCGCAGGGGGCTGAGACGCGCTCCGCGGACGGGAAACGCGTCAGGTCTCTCCTAAACCGCTTACCTTTCCTCAGGATTAATGACATTCATACATATCTGTCTGACTGAGTCGAGATCAACAACACAACCCGATTACCCGCGGGGCGGCTGTCTCCCGCGCCGTCACGCACGCGTCGTCACCCGCGAGGATCGGTCTCCTCGTACTCCCACGTCCGCAACACCAGCGACCGGCCCTTCTCCTCGGAGGGGACGGGCGGCGCGTCCGTCAGGCGGTATCCCGCCGCGCGGGCCACCGCCACGCTCGCCGCGTTACCGGCCTCGATCTCCAGCAGCAGCCGGGACACCCCCACCGTCTTGCGGGCGAACTCCGTCATCACCCGCACCGCCCCCGACGCCAGCCCCCGCCCCCGGTAGGCGGCCCCCAGGCCGTAACCGATCTCCGCGACGTCCAGGCCCAGCCCGCTCAGCATCAGCAACACCTCGCCCGCCGGCTCGCCTCCGTCCACGGTGATCGCCAGCTGCACCCGCTCCCCGGCCGCCCGCCGCCGCCGGGCCCGATCCAGGTAGGCCCGCGCCGCCTCCGGGTCGAACGGCGAGGCCAGCGGCGTCCAGTAGGCCACCTCGGGGTCGTCGAACAGCTCCACCATGGCCGCCAGGTCGTCGTCCTCCCATTCGCGCAGCACCACCCCGTGCCCGCTCAGCCTCACCCGCTCGGGAAGGCACACCCGCCCGACACCGAGATCGCCCCGCTCCGTCCGGCCGTCCCCCGCAGTTCCCACGCCGCCACCTTCCGTCACACCACTTCATGCCACTTCCGAGCAACCTACTCCGCTCGCGGATCCGGCATTCGTGGCCGGTGTCAGGCGTCGCCGGTGCGCCGTTCCCGGACCGCTTCCGCGGGGGCACCGCAGGGTCCGGCCACCCGTCGGCCAATGAGGCCGGGGGCAGGGCGCCGAGCGGTGAGCGCCGAGCAGTGATCGTCGAGGGACGGAGAGCGCGGTCGACGGTTTCGCGGGAGTGCGGGGAGGGGGCCACCGTGCCGGGCGCCGGCGACGGTTTTCCGGCCGCCACGTGCCGTGCGGGAGATGTCCGGACCAGCCGGTTCCGGATCGGCCGAATCGGACGGTGGTGCCCCGAGTGGGATTCGAACCCACACTGAATGGATTTTGAGTCCATCGACTCTGCCGATTGGTCTATCGGGGCATTTTTCGTTATTTGTCCGGATCTTGCGCGCCAGCTAAGAGCTTACCTAGAAGTAGATCACTCTCGGGCACCGGCGTGGTCCCAATCTAGCGGACGTCGGTACTCTCTTGCTCGTGAGTACGCAGCGGCGAGTGGTGATCGCGGAAGACGAGGCACTGATCCGCCTCGACCTCAAGGAGATGCTGGAGGAGGAGGGGTATGCGGTCGTCGCGGAGGCCGGGGACGGGGAGTCCGCGGTCAAGCTGGCGATGGAGCAGCGGCCGGATCTGGTGATCCTGGACGTGAAGATGCCCATCCTGGACGGGATCTCGGCGGCCGAGCAGATCGTGTCGCAGCGGATCGCGCCGTGTCTCATCCTCACGGCCTTCTCGCAGCGCGATCTGGTCGAGCGGGCGAGGGACGCCGGCGCGATGGCGTACCTGGTGAAGCCGTTCACGAAGTCGGACCTGGTCCCGGCGATCGAGATGGCGGTCAGCAGGCACGAGGAGATCGCCGCGCTGGAGCGGGAGGTCGGGACGCTCTCGGAGCGGCTGGAGACGCGCAAGCTGGTGGAGCGGGCCAAGGGCCTGCTGATGGAGCGGCACGGGTGGAGCGAGCCACAGGCGTTCCGGTGGATCCAGAAGGCCTCGATGGACCGCCGGCTGAGCATGCGGCAGGTGGCGCAGATCGTGGTGGCGGACGGGGCGGAGCCCGAGGTGGAGACCCCGGAGGCCTGATCGGGGTCTTTCGTCCCCTTTGGGGGGTCACGCCCGCCAGGCGTCCGCAGAGCGCGTTCCAGAGGGTGCGGCGCGGACCTCCGGGCGGTCGGAGCGATCCCCGTGGAGACCCTAAGGTTGCCAGTGACCACGGCTTTTGCATCTGATAGCCGAAAAGGATCGGTGTTATAACGAAGCGGCAACGGTGGGCCGTCCTGTATCGACCCGTGACATCCGCTAGTTGTACTAACCGACACAACCCCTGGCCACCCGCCAGGGAAGGGCATCTGTGAACTCGGTCTCGACGAGGGACCGGGCGAAAGGAAGGCAACCTTGCGGCCTAAGACTGCACGCCTCGGTGGAGTGCTTGCCGCCGGTGTGGCGCTCACCCTCGGTCTCGCTGCCTGCAGCAGCGGTGGCACGGAGGCCACGCCGGCTGCTGAGGGTGGCTCCAGTGCTGCCGCCCCCAGCACCGTCAAGCTTGGCTTCATGGGTGACCTGACCGGTGCCAACGCCGGCATCGTCATTCCCCCCCGGAACGGTGCGAAGCTCGTCATCGACGAGTACAACAAGACCAACCCGGCTGTGAAGATCGAGCTTGTCGAATACGACAGCCAGGCGGACCCGTCCAAGGCGGTCGCCCTGGCCCAGCAGGCCATCAAGACCGACAAGATCGTCGGTATGATCGGCCCCGCTTTCTCCGGTGAGTCCGCCCAGGTGGCGCCGGTGCTGGAGGAGGCGAAGCTGCCGAGCATCTCGGCCTCCGCCACCAACGCCGCGCTGGCGACGAACGGCTGGAAGTACTGGCACCGCGTGCTGCCCAGCGACAGCATCCAGGGCCCCGGCATCGGTGACTTCATCGCGACCGGCGTCGGCGCGAAGAAGGTCTTCGTCATCGACGACAAGTCCGAGTACGGCAAGCCGCTGTCCGACGCGGTCAAGGCCGCGCTCGAGGCCAAGGGCGTGACGCCGGAGACCGACTCGCTCGACCCGGCCGAGAGCGACTTCTCCTCCGTGGTGAACAAGGTCGCGGCGGCCAAGCCCGAAGCGATCTTCTTCGGCGGTTACTACGCCGCGGGCGGCAACCTGCTCAAGCAGCTCCGCGACAAGGGCGTGACCGCGAAGTTCCTGTCCGGCGACGGTTCGCTGGACAAGGGCCTGATCGACGGCGCCGGTGCCGAGAACGCCGAGGGCGCCCTGGTCGGCTGCCCCTGCTACATCGCCACCCCGGACGTCACCGACGCCAAGGTGAAGGCCTTCGCCGACGCCTACAAGGCCGCCTACAGCGCCGACCCGGCCATCTACGCGGCCGAGGGCTACGACGCCGCGACGGTCTTCGTCGACGCCATCAAGGCGGGCAACGTCACCCCCGACAAGATCAACGAGTTCATCGCCACGGTGGACCTCGCGGGTGTCTCGAAGCAGGTCAAGTTCGAGGCCAACGGTGAGGTCTCGGCGAAGGACATCTACATCTACCAGGTCAAGGATGGCGCGATCGGCCTCCTGGGCAAGGCCACAGAGGCCAAGCTGGGTTAGTCCGGCGCTGAAGGAGATTAGGTAGTCGACGCGCGGGGAGCGGGAACGCCGCGAATGCGTTCCCGCTTCTCGCGTACTTCCAGAGAGTCCACGAGGTTCTGCTGGAGGCGGTGTGCTACCCGGACGTGCAGGCGACCCCCGCTAGAAGTGGTAATCCCTAGTGCTCAATGACTTCATCAATCAGTTCTGGCCGGCGACGATCGACGGCCTGGCCTTCGGCTCGATCTACGCCCTGATCGCGCTCGGTTACACCATGGTGTACGGCGTGCTGCGGCTGATCAACTTTGCGCATTCCGAAGTTTTCATGATCGGCACCTTCGGTGCGATGTTCGTACCGTTCGTGTTCGGCATCAACTCGCCCCTCACGGGCATCGCGCTGGTCGGCCTCATCGTGGCGATGATCCTGGCCGGCATGCTCGCCTCGGCGGGCACCGCGGTGGCGCTGGAGCGAATCGCCTACCGGCCGCTGCGCCAGCGCGGCGCGTCCCGGCTGGCGGCGCTGATCTCGGCGATCGGCGCTTCGATCTTCCTGCAGGAGCTGTTCGCGCTCCTGGTGATCCCGAACGTCTTCGACCGTCCCGAGCAGGGCAGGATCCAGATGGGTCTGCCCCGCATCATGGAGCGGACCGAGCTTTTCTCGATCTTCGGCCATTCGGTCCGGGTCGACCAGATCTTCGTCATCGTCGCCGCGATCGGCATGATGATCGCGCTGGACGCCCTGGTGAACCGGACGAAGATCGGCCGGGGTATCCGCGCCACCGCGCAGAACCCCGAGGCGGCCGTCCTGATGGGCGTCGACATCAACAGGATCGTCCGTATGACCTTCCTCATCGGCGGCAGCATGGCCGGTGTGGCGGGGGCGCTCTACCTGATCTCGTACGAGAACACGAACTACTACATCGGATTCCTCTTCGGTATCAAGGCGTTCACCGCGGCGGTCCTGGGTGGCATCGGTAACCTGCGCGGCGCCCTGGTCGGCGGAATCACGCTCGGGCTGGTGGAGAACTACGGGGCCATCTTCTTCGGCTCCGACTGGAAGCACGTGATCTCCTTCACCATCCTCGTCTTGGTCCTGATGTTCCGCCCCACCGGCATCCTCGGTGAATCACTCCAGCAGGCGCGCGCATGAACCAGAAGAATCCCCTGGCAGGCTTCCGCAACGGCCTCGGCCGCTTCGGCGACGTCATGCACGATCGCTGGCAGGACACTCCCGGCTGGCAGCGCTGGATCCTCTATGTGGTCCTGATCGTCGCGGCGCTGCTGTTGCCGTCGGAGAGCCTCGCCCCCTTCATGTCGCCCTACACCGACTGGGCGAGCATCCTGTTCTTCCCGATCGGGACGTACGTGGTCCTGGCGATCGGCCTGAACGTGGTGGTCGGCCAGGCGGGCCTGCTCGACCTGGGCTTCGTCGCGTTCTACGCGGTCGGCGGCTACGCGATGGCGCTGATCGGCACCCGGCTGGGCTGGAACTTCTGGCTCATCCTGCTGGTCGGCATCGGGATCTGCGCCCTGTCGGGCATCACGCTGGGCGCTCCGACGCTGCGGTTGCGCGGTGACTATCTGGCGATCGTCACGCTGGGCTTCGGTGAGATCATTCGCATCACCGCCCGCAACACCGACGAGATCGGCGGCCCGAACGGCATCCGCGGCATCCCGCACCCGCCGAGCTACGAGGACCTGCACCTGTTCGGGATCAGCATCCCCAACGTGTTCGGGGTCGATCCGTTCAAGTACGGCGTGCTGGATCCGCGACCCTACTACTACCTGCTGGTCGCACTGGCCGTCATCGTGATCATCCTGGTGAAGCGCTGGGAGAAGAGCCGGGTCGGGCGAGCCTGGGCGGCGATCCGCGAGGACGAGGACGCGGCCGAGGTCATGGGCGTGCCGACGTTCCGCTTCAAGATGCTCGCCTTCGCCATCGGCGCCTCCATCGGTGGCGCGATGGGCGTGCTGTGGGCGGCGAAGGCCATCTCGATCAACCCGAACGACTTCCAGTTCCTGCTGTCGGCGACGATCCTGGCCGCGGTGGTCATGGGCGGCGCGGGCAACCTGCCGGGTGTCATGCTGGGCGCCTTCGTGGTCGCGTGGCTGCCCGAGCGGTTCCGCGGCCTGCAGGAGTACCGCATGCTGATCTTCGGCGCGGTGCTCGTGGCGCTGATGATCTTCCGTCCGGAGGGTCTGCTGCCATCGCGCCAACGCAAGGCGGAGCTGAAAGAGGGGTCAGGCGGGATGGGTACGCTCGGAGCCGAGGTTCCCGGGCCCGAGTCGCATGGTGAGGAGGTGGCTTCCAAGTGAGCGCCGAAGTGAACCCGGCCGAGGTGAATCCGGCCGGTACGAACCCCAAGGCGGTCCAGGCGGAGCGCGGCGGCCGCGTCATGCTGGAACTGAAGAACCTCGTCATGCGGTTCGGCGGTGTCACGGCCCTGCGCGAGGTCAACCTGACCATCAACGAGGGAGAGATCTTCGCCCTCATCGGCCCGAACGGCGCCGGAAAGACCACGGTCTTCAACGTGGTGACCGGCGTCTACCAGCCGACCGAGGGTGAGGTCCGCTTCCTGGACGAGAAGATCAGCGGCGTCAAGCGCTTCAAGATCACCAAGCGGGGCATCGCCCGCACGTTCCAGAACATCCGGCTGTTCCACAACATGACGGCCATCGAGAACGTCATGGTGGGCGCGGACGCGCACCACAAATCGGGCATGGTCAGCGTGGCGCTGGGGCTTCCCTGGCACCGCCGGGCCGAGAAGGACGGGCGAAAGCTCGCGATGGAGCTGCTCGACTTCGTCGGCATCTCGCACCGCGCCAACGAGCACGCCAAGAACCTGCCCTACGGTGACCAGCGCCGCCTGGAGATCGCCCGCGCGCTGGCGACCGACCCGAAGCTGCTGCTGCTGGACGAGCCCGCCGCCGGTATGAACCCGGCGGAGAAGGTGGCGCTGCAGCAGCTGATCCGGGACATCCGCGACGCGGGCCGGACGATTCTGATCATCGAGCACGACATGAGCCTCATCATGGGCATCAGTGACCGCATCGCGGTGCTGGACTTCGGCCAGAAGATCGCCGATGGCCTGCCGGACGAGGTGCGGACCGACCCCCGGGTCGTCGAGGCGTATTTGGGAGCTCCCGCCGATGCTTCTTGAGGTCAAGGACATCCGTGTCCACTACGGCAAGATCGAGGCGCTCAAGGGCATCTCGGTCGAGGTGAACGAGGGCGAGATCGTCACGCTCATCGGGGCGAACGGGGCGGGCAAGACCACGACCCTGAAGACCATCTCGGGCCTGCGCGGCCTGTCGTCGGGGAGCATCACCTTCGACGGCAAGGACATCAGCAAGATGCCCGGCCACAAGCGGGTCCTCGCGGGCCTGGGGCAGGCGCCCGAGGGCCGGGGCGTGTTCCCCGGCATGACGGTGCACGACAACCTGCTCATGGGGGCGTACACCCGCTCGGGTGACTTCAGCGCCGACCTGGCCGAGGTCTACGAGCTGTTCCCCCGCCTGGCGGAGCGCAGGACCCAGATGGGCGGCACGATGTCCGGCGGCGAGCAGCAGATGCTCGCCATCGGCCGCGCGCTGATGGCCAAGCCCAAGGTGCTGCTGCTCGACGAGCCGTCGATGGGCCTGGCGCCGCTGCTGGTGCAGCAGATCTTCGAGATCATCGAGGAGATCAACCGCCGCGGCACCACGGTGCTGCTGGTGGAGCAGAACGCCCAGCAGGCGCTCAAGCTGGCCCACCGCGCCTACGTCCTGGAGACCGGGAAGGTGGTCAAGAGCGCGCCCGCGGACGAGCTGCTCAACGACCCCGCCGTGCAGGCCGCCTACCTGGGCGGCGGCGCGGAGCTCGACCTGGAGGCGGAGGCGGCGCAGGCCGCGCCCGCTCCGGCGGTCCCGCCTCCCGCCGCCACCCCGCAGGAGAAGCAGGACTTCACGAAACCGGAAGAGCTGCCCTGACCCGGTGATCTCCCGCCTCCGTGGGGCTCCCACGGGGCCTTCACCGGCCCGACGGCAGGTGACGGGCCCGTCGCGCGCTCGCGCGGCGGGCCCGTCCACGCCGGTACGGGGATCTCCCGCCGGGACGGCGTCACAGGTCCAGGAGCGGCCCCGGGCGGCACCCGGGGTGAAGGCGGCTCAGGGCAGCGGCACCCGCACGCCTTCGGTGCCGCCGGTCACGCCGAGGGGCGGGTCGCCGAACAGCCGGATCGCGGAGACCTTCGCCTCCTTGGGGATGTCGTACCAGAGGTCCAGCTCGACCCTGACCTGGGCGCCGAGCGGGAGCTCGTCGGGCTGCCGCTTGATGGCCTGCGCGAACTTGTCGATCGCGTACGTGGTGCCGTCGGAGGCGACGAGTCTCTGGCGCTTGGCGTCGAAACGGGCGTTGGTGCGGCCGGGGTTCTCCACCAGGATCCGCACGACCACGTACTGCCCCTTGGCCTGCCACTCGGCGTGGCTGCCGAAGAAGCCGCTCAGGCCCTTCTGCAGGCCGATCACCTGGAACCGGGTGTCGCCGTCGGTGACCGGCGCGGACCTGACGGGGTTCTCGCCCGGCCGTACCGGACGCGGCGGGAGCTCGTAGGTCGGGGTGGGCGTGACCGGGGGAGAGGCGGGAGGGTCCGGCTCCGCCCCGGCGCAGCCGGACAGGAGGGCGGCGGCGAGGGCGGCACCGGTGAGCAGGATCAGGGGGTCACGCACATCCGGCAACGTAACCGAGGTAGATCCTGAAGTTCAACGGCTCCCCCCGACGGGGGTCGTCGATCCGGCAAGTGCCGGCGCCCGGATCCGCGTGGCGGCAGGGTATTGAACAGAAAACTCCGGACGCGGTTGTTGTCCGAATTGTGTCGTACTGGTGATCTGCATGATTATGCAGGTGATGAAGCATGACCTGCACTGAGGTATCCATACAAGAAGCGACATTGACCGTAAGGAGGCCTTCGTGGGCCTGAGTTTTGTTTCCCGTCGTGCGATGGCGGTGGGCGCCATGGTCGTCGCCGGTGCGCTCGGCCTTTCGGCCTGCGGCGGTGGCGGCGAGGCCACCTCCGCCAGCCCGAGCGATGGTGCCTCGGCAAGCGCCCCCGCGGCCGCGGAGGGCCCCAAGCTCGTCACCCCCGGCAAGCTGACCACCTGCACCAACCTTCCGTACGAGCCCTTCCAGTTCAAGGAGGGCGACAAGGTCGTCGGCTTCGACGTCGACATCGTCGACCTGGCCGCCAAGAAGCTCGGTCTGACGCAGGAGATCGTCGACATCGACTTCGCCGTCATCAAGAGCGGCGCGGCGATGGCCACCAACAAGTGTGACGTCGCCGCCGCCGGCATGACGATCACCGAGGAGCGCAAGGCCAACATCGACTTCTCCGAGCCCTACTTCGACGCCACGCAGGCTCTGCTGGCCAAGAAGGGCCTTGGCGTCAAGACCCTCGACGAGGTGAAGGCGAAGGGCCTCAAGCTCGGCGCCCAGGCCTCCACCACGGGCCTCGACTACGTCAAGGAGAAGGGCCTCGACCCGAAGGAGTTCGCCGACTCCTCCAAGGAACTGCTGGGCCTGCAGTCCGGCCAGGCCGACGTGATCGTCCAGGACCTCCCGGTCGTCCTGACCTGGCTGAAGAAGCCCGAGATCGCCGACAAGTTCGAGCTGGTCGCCAGCCTCGACACCGGCGAGCAGTACGGCATCGGCCTGAAGAAGGGCTCCGACCCGATCCTGCTCAAGGCGATCAACGACTCGATCGCCGAGGCCAAGTCCGACGGCACCTACGAGCAGATCTTCGTCAAGTGGTTCGGTAAGAAGCCCGGGGAGCTCGGTTAATCGATGACCGACCAGCCAACGACGACCGAGCCCACTCCCGCCGGGGGCGCCCCCGGCGGGAGCGGGCTCAGTCCCCGCAAGAGGCAGCAGATCAGCAGGGGCGTCCAGTACGCCGTGCTGGTGGCCGTGGTCGTCTTCCTCGTCCTGCGCATCGAGTGGGGCAAGCTCGGGGAGAACTTCACCAAGCTCGACGTCGCCGAACAGACGCTTCCCGACCTGTTCACGATCGCGCTGAAGAACACGATCATCTACTCGGTCGGCGGTTTCGTCTTCGCCTTCCTGCTCGGCCTGCTGTTCGCGCTGATGCGGCTGTCGTCGGTGCGGCCCTACCGGTGGATCGCGGTCGCCTACATCGAGATCTTCCGTGGCCTGCCCGCCCTGCTGATCTTCCTGCTCATCCTGTTCCTGCCGCTGGCCATCACCGGCTTCGAGGTGCCCGGCGGCACGTACGGCCAGGGCATCCTGGGCCTGACGATCGTCGGCTCGGCCTACATGGCCGAGACGCTCCGCGCCGGGCTCCAGGCGGTGCCCAAGGGGCAGATGGAGGCGGCGCGCTCGCTGGGCATGTCGTACTCGCGGGCCATGGTCACCATCGTCATCCCGCAGGCCGTGCGCATCGTCATCCCGCCGACGACCAACCAGTTCGTGTCCCTTCTCAAGGACTCCTCGCTGGTGCTGTTCCTCGGCGTCTCCGGCGACTACGTCGAGCTCACCAAGTTCGGCAACGACATGGCCTCGACCTATGCCAACGCCACGCCCATCCTGGTCGTAGGTGTGACGTATCTACTGGTCACCATCCCGCTGGGTTACCTCGCGTCCCGGCTGGAACGGCGACAGGCGAGGGGACGGTGACAGTGACTCCGACGACTTCAGAGACTCCGGCGACCCCGGCGACCCACGCGGTCGAGATCCGTGACCTGCACAAGTACTTCGGGAAGAACGAGGTCCTGCGGGGCATCGACTTCGCCGTCGACCCCGGCCAGGTGGTCTGCGTCATCGGTCCCTCGGGGTCGGGCAAGTCCACGCTGCTGCGCTGCGTGAACCTGCTGGAGCAGCCCACGTCGGGCAAGGTCGTCGTCAACGGCGTGGAGCTGACCCACCGCGACGTCGACATCGACGCCGCCCGCCGCGGCGTCGGGATGGTCTTCCAGCAGTTCAACCTGTTCCCGCACATGACCGTCCTGCAGAACGTGATGATCTCGCAGCGCCGGGTGCTGAAGCGGGGCAAGGCGGAGGCCGAGCGGATCGCCAGGGAGAACCTGGACAAGGTCGGCATCGGGGAGAAGTGTGACGCCTTCCCCGCCCAGCTCTCCGGCGGGCAGCAGCAGCGCGTGGCCATCGCCAGGGCACTGGCCATGAGCCCGGCGCTGATGCTCTTCGACGAGCCCACCTCGGCGCTCGACCCCGAACTCGTCGGAGACGTGCTCACCGTCATGCGCAAGCTCGCCGAGGAGGGGATGACCATGCTCGTGGTCACCCACGAGATGGCGTTCGCCCGCGACGTGGCCGACCGGGTCGTGTTCATGGACGGCGGCGTGATCGTGGAGGACGGCACCGCGGAGCAGGTGATCAGCGCTCCGCGGCACGAGCGCACCAAGGCCTTCCTGCGCCGCGTGCTCGACCCGACGCACACCGACATCTGAGTTTCGCCGTCACGGCCCGCGCCCGCCCGGCGCGGGCCGTACACGTGCCGGGGTACGTGTTGTGCCGCGAGGGTCCGTGTGCCGGGGTCCGCATGTCGCGAGGGTCCGTGTGCCGCGAGGGTTTCGCATGGGGACGGGCCGCGGAAAGGCCGGTGGGAACGGTGAGGGGCGGGAACGGATCCCGGCCGGCCCGCGGGTCTCGCGGGCGTCGTCGAGGTGGCGCCGAACGTGGCGAGCCCGGGGGAGGCCTTTGGCGCCATACGGAGCTTCCCCGACCCCGTACGTTTTCTACTCGGCCTCCCCACGGGCATCGCCGTCACCCACCGTAGCGGACTCGTTGCTCCAGGTGGGCAAAAAGGCGGTCCGAATATGATCGAGGACGAGATGTGATCAGACGATCGGCCGACGTGATCAGGGGCCGTCAGGCGTCGCGCAGCATGCACGTCAGACGCGAGGTGCACACCCGGCGGCCCCGCTCGTCGACGATCTCGATGTCGTAGGTGGCGAGCGTACGGCCGCCGTGGATCCGGGTGGCCACCCCGGTGACCAGCCCGGACGTGGCCGAGCGGTGGTGGGTGGCGTTGATCTCGACGCCCATGGCGATCCGCCCGGGACCCGCGTGGATCGCCGCGCCCGTCGAGCCCAGGGTCTCCGCCAGCACGCACGAGGCGCCGCCGTGCAGCAGGCCGTACGGCTGGATGTTGCCCTCGACCGGCATCGTGCCGACCACCCGTTCGGCGGTGGCCTCGGTGATCTCGATGCCCATCCGGTCCACCAGGGTGTTCCTGTGCGACGCGCCGAGCGCCTCTTCGATGCGCCGGGCGGTTTCTTCGCGGTCTGTCACGGTCAAGGGGGCGTCTCCTGTCGTACGGGGCCAGGTTTTCTGTCGCACCAGGAGACTAGGCTTTCGGTGTGCCGAAGAGCGAAGCGACCCCCACTCGTCCGTGTCTCCTGCTGCTGGATGGGCATTCACTGGCCTATCGGGCGTTCTATGCCCTGCCGGAGGAGAATTTCTCCACCAGCACGGGGCAGACGACCAACGCGGTCTACGGGTTCACCTCGATGCTGGTCAACGTGCTCCGCGACGAGCGGCCGACCCACGTGGCGGTCTGCTTCGACCGCTCGGAGCCGACGTTCCGCCACGAGGAGTACGCCGACTACAAGGCGAACCGGAGCGCGAGCCCCGACAGTTTCCGCAGCCAGATGAGCCTGATCCACGAGGTGCTCGACGCGTTGCGCGTGCCGCACCTGTCGCTGGCCGGATACGAGGCCGACGACCTGATCGCCACCCTCGCCACCCGCGCAGCCGAGCAGGACATGAACGTGCTGGTCGTCACCGGCGACCGCGACGCGCTGCAGCTCGTCGACGAGCGGGTCACCGTGCTGATGACCCGGGTCGGCATCAGCAACATGACCCGGTTCACCCCCGAGGCCGTGCTGGAGAAGTACGAGCTCACCCCGGCCCAGTATCCCGACTTCGCGGCCATCCGCGGCGACTCCAGCGACAACCTGAAGAACATCCCCGGCGTGGGCGAGAAGACCGCCGCCAAGTGGATCCGCGAGTTCGGCTCGCTGGAGGAGCTGGTCAACCGGGTCGACGAGGTCAAGGGCAAGGTCGGCGACAAGCTCCGCGACCACCTCGACCAGGTGCTGATGAACCGGCGGCTGACCCAGCTGATCCGCGACGTGCCGCTGGAGCGTGAGGTCGCCGCCCTGCAGATCGGCGCCGCCGACCGCGAGGAGATCAACAAGATCCTCGACACGCTGGAGTTCCGCGGTGAGATCCGCGACCGGCTGTTCAAGACGATCGGCTCGGCCGAGGCGGAGGCGGAGGAGGGCTTCGAGGTCGAGGCCGTCACCCTGGGCCCCGACGAGGTGGGTCCCTGGCTGCGCGCGCTGCCCGAGGGCCGCGCGGGCCTCGCCTTCAAGGGCGCGTACGGCAGCGGCACCGGCCGCGTCGACAGCATCGCCGTCGCGGCGGCCGGAGCGGGCGCCGGCCCGGAGGCGGGCCGGGCGGCGAAGGGCGGGCCGGGCGCCGCGTTCATCGACCCGACCACGCTCACCGAGGCCGACGAGGCGGCCCTGCGCGAGTGGCTGGCCGACGCCTCGAAGCCCAAGGCCGTGCACGACGCCAAGGGCCCGATGCTCGCGCTGTGGGCGCAGGGCATGGAGCTGCGCGGCCTCACCTGCGACACCGCGCTCGCCGCCTACCTGGCGATGCCGGGGCAGCGCTCGTTCCCGCTGGAGGACCTCGTGCGGGTCTACCTGCGGCGCGAGCTGCGCAGCGAGGCCGACAACGGCGGCCAGGCCAGCCTCTTCGACGACCAGGACGACGACGGCGCCCGCGACCTCGCCCTGCGGGCGCTGGCGGTCGGCGAGCTCGCCGACGCGCTGGAGGCGTTCCTGGAGCCGCTGGGCGGCACCCACCTCATGCGCGACGTGGAGCTGCCGCTCGTCACCGTGCTGGCCGAGCTGGAGCGGGCCGGCATCGCCGCCGACCGGGAGCATCTCGGAGCCCTGGAGGCCGAGTTCGGCGCCGCCGTCAAGCAGGCCGTCGAGGCGGCGCACGCCTCCGTGGGCGGCGAGCAGTTCAACCTGGGCTCGCCCAAGCAGCTCCAGGAGATCCTGTTCGTCAAGCTCAACCTGCCCAAGACGAAGAAGACCAAGACGGGCTACACCACCGACGCCTCCGCGCTGGCCTGGCTCGCCGCCCAGACCGAGCACGAGCTGCCGACGATCATGTTGCGCCACCGCGACCAGGCCAAGCTGAAGGTCACGGTCGAGGGCCTGATCAAGGAGATCGCCGACGACGGCCGCATCCACACCACGTTCAACCAGATCGTGGCGGTCACCGGGCGGCTCAGCTCGGAGAAGCCCAACCTGCAGAACATCCCGATCCGCACCGCCGAGGGCCGCCGCATCCGGCAGGGCTTCGTGGTGGGCAAGGGCTTCGAGACCCTGCTGACCGCCGACTACAGCCAGATCGAGCTGCGCGTCATGGCCCACCTGTCGGGGGACGAGGCGCTCATCGCCTCCTTCGAGTCCGGGCACGACTTCCACATGGCCACCGCGGCCAGGGTCTTCGACGTCGAGCCGCAGAAGGTCACCGGGGAGATGCGGGCCAAGATCAAGGCGATGAACTACGGCCTCGCCTACGGACTGTCCGACTTCGGGCTGTCGGAGCAGCTCAACATCGCGGTCTCCGAGGCGCGGGCGCTCAAGGAGGAGTACTTCGAGGAGTTCGGCGGCGTCCGCGACTTCCTCAACGCGATCGTCGCGCAGGCCAGGAACGACGGCTACACCGAGACCATCCTCGGCCGCCGCCGCTACCTGCCCGACCTCAACAGCGACAACCGCCAGCGCCGCGAGATCGCCGAGCGGATGGCGCTCAACGCGCCCATCCAGGGGTCCGCGGCCGACATCATCAAGGTCGCCATGCTCAACGTGCAGAGCGCGCTGAAGGAGGCGTCGCTCGGCTCCCGGATGCTGCTGCAGGTCCACGACGAGCTCGTGTTCGAGGTGGCGCCCGGCGAGCTGGAGACCCTGCGGGAGCTGGTCACCGACCGGATGAACGCCGCGTACTCCCTGCGCGTCCCGCTGGCCGTCTCGGTGGGCGTCGGCCGCACCTGGGAGGACGCCGGGCACTGACCCCTCTCGGGAGGCGCTCCCCGGAGATCGTCTCCCAGGAGAGTCGGCGGTCGCTCCCGCGAGGTGTGCTCACCGGAGCGCCTCCCGGGGACGATCGCCCCCGCGAGGCGTTTCTCGGAGGGTCTCCCGGGGAGGGGACGGTCGCTCCCGCGAGGTGCTTCCCAGGGCGCCTTCTGGAGGCGGAGACCGGTCGCGGGATGCCGGACTTCGCTGATTGGCCGGGCCTGTCCGAGTCTGTTCTAGGCTGGTGATCCAAGCCGAGAAGCTCGACGGGCACGGGAGTTCTGTGCGGAGTCCAATCCCCCTGACGAAGGTCATTTTACTGGCCAACGTGCTGGTCGTCGTGGTGGCGGTGGTGGTGCTCCTGGTGCTCCCGCCGGCCTCCGCGCCACCCGGCGCCCGGCCGGGCACGGCGGCGAGCGGCCCGGCGTCCTCACCGCCCTCCGCACCCCCCTCGCCGGCACCCGACCTGCCCTCGGCCGAGCTGCCGCCGCCGATCACGGCGTCGGAGGAGTTCGCCCGGCAGGTGAAGGCCAACGAGGCCGGAGCGGTCCCGATCCTGATGTACCACCGGATCACCCGCAAGAGGCTGGCCTCCATCGACCGCACCCCCGCCCAGCTGCGCAAGGAGCTGGAGCGGCTCGCCAGGGGTGGCTACGTGCCGGTCACCGCGCGGGAGTTCGCCACCGGGAGGATGGACATCCCGGCGGGCAGGCACCCTGTCGTGCTGACCTTCGACGACGGCCACCCCAGCCACTTCGCCCTCGACGCGAACGGGGCCCCGGCCAAGGACACCGCGGTCGGCATCATCTACCAGGTGGCGGTGAAGCATCCCGGATTCCGGCCCGTCGCCACCTTCTGGGTCAACCGGGACCCGTTCGGCCTGCGCGAGCGCAAGGACCAGGAGCGGGCCGTGCGGTGGCTGGCCTCGCGGGGCTTCGAGGTGGCCAACCACACCTGGGGCCACCCCCACCTGCCGCGCCTGTCCAAGAAGAAGGTCGTCGAGCAGGTGGCCAGGATCGAGCGGCTGCTGAAAGGACTCGGCGTTCCCCCCTCCGAGACGATGGCGCTGCCGTTCGGCGCGATGCCCCGCAAAAGATCTACCGTGCAGACGGGAAAATGGCACGGAGTGTCGTACCGGTTCAAGGGCGTCTTCCTGGCCGGTGCCGAACCGTCGGTCTCGCCGTTCGTCAAGGACTACGACTGGCGCGCGATCCAGCGGATCCAGAGCAACGGCAGGAAGGGGGAGTGCCGCAAGTGGTGCTCCGAGTACTGGCTCGGATGGCTGGACAAGCATCCCCGTGAGCGCTATACGGCTGACGGCGACCCCGATCGGATCTCCATCCCTCGCGGGCTTCGCGGTAATATCAGGGCGGACCGGGAGCAGAAGATCAACGCTTATTGAGCGAGATCGTTATCCTTTCGGCACGCGGGCGCGTAGAGTCGTTGGATTGACCATACCCGTCTGGTCTCATATGCTGATCGCTGCGTTGTGGGCTCGCGCGCGTCTCGGACGGAGTGGGCTCGCGCTCGATCACGCCGATGAATTCTTCGGCTGACGGTAAGAGGCCTGCCGCGCGTTCGCCACATCGACATCTGTCCGCGTTCGGAGCAACTCCACACATGACGAGCAGCACTGAGGCCACCTCGAGCACCCCGCAGGTAGCGGTCAACGACATCGGCTCTGAGGAAGAGTTCCTCGCAGCGATCGACCTGACCATCAAGTACTTCAACGACGGCGACATCGTCGAGGGCACCGTCGTCAAGGTCGATCGAGACGAAGTTTTGCTCGACATCGGCTACAAGACCGAGGGTGTCATCCCCTCGCGCGAGCTCTCGATCAAGCACGATGTCGACCCGGCGGATGTCGTCGAGGTTGGCGAGCACGTCGAGGCCCTCGTCCTCCAGAAGGAGGACAAGGAAGGCCGCCTGATCCTGTCCAAGAAGCGCGCTCAGTACGAGCGGGCCTGGGGCACGATCGAGAAGATCAAGGACGAGGACGGCATCGTCACCGGCACGGTCATCGAGGTCGTCAAGGGTGGACTCATCCTCGACATCGGCCTGCGCGGCTTCCTGCCGGCGTCCCTGGTCGAGATGCGGCGCGTCCGCGACCTCCAGCCGTACGTGGGCCGCGAGCTCGAAGCGAAGATCATCGAGCTCGACAAGAACCGCAACAACGTGGTTCTGTCCCGCCGCGCCTGGCTCGAGCAGACCCAGTCCGAGGTTCGCCAGACGTTCCTCAACACCCTGCAGAAGGGTCAGGTCCGCAAGGGCGTCGTCTCCTCGATCGTCAACTTCGGTGCGTTCGTCGACCTCGGCGGCGTCGACGGTCTGGTCCACGTCTCCGAGCTCTCCTGGAAGCACATCGACCACCCCTCCGAGGTCGTCGAGGTCGGCCAGGAGGTCACCGTCGAGGTGCTCGACGTCGACATGGAGCGCGAGCGCGTCTCCCTGTCGCTCAAGGCGACGCAGGAAGACCCCTGGCAGCAGTTCGCCCGCACCCACCAGATCGGTCAGGTCGTCCCGGGCCGCGTCACCAAGCTGGTGCCGTTCGGTGCGTTCGTCCGCGTCGAGGAGGGCATCGAGGGCCTGGTCCACATCTCCGAGCTGGCCGAGCGCCACGTCGAGATCCCCGAGCAGGTCGTTCAGGTCGGCGACGAGATCTTCGTGAAGATCATCGACATCGACCTCGAGCGCCGCCGGATCTCGCTGTCGCTCAAGCAGGCGAACGAGGGTGCGATCGGCGCCGACGTCGAGTTCGACCCCACGCTGTACGGCATGGCGGCGACCTACGACGACTCGGGCAACTACATCTACCCCGAGGGTTTCGACTCCGAGACCGGCGAGTGGCTCGAAGGCTTCGACAAGCAGCGCGAGGAGTGGGAGCGGCAGTACGCCGAGGCTCAGACCCGCTTCGAGGCTCACAAGAAGCAGGTCGAGGAGGCCCGCAAGGCCGAGGCCGAGGCGGGCGAGGCCGCCCCCACGTCCTACTCCGGCGAGACCCCGTCCTCGGGTTCCACCGGCGCCTCCAGCAGCAGTGGCTCCTCCGCTCCGGCGGCGGGCGCGCTGGCCTCCGACGAGGCTCTCGCGGCTCTGCGCGAGAAGCTCGCGGGCGGCCAGAACTGACGGTGCCGACGGCGCCGAGCTGACAACGCGGTAGAAGATCGACGGAAGGGCCCCGCTCCGGCGGGGCCCTTTCCGCGTTCTCGGGGGTTTCCGGGGGTTCCCGGGGCGCTCTTTCCGGACCTCCGTGGACTCCGGGCCTGGCATCCATGGAGTCCGTGAGATCTCTGGGACGGTTCCCGGGATGGAATCCGCGGGACCTCTGGGACGGCTCTCGGGATGGAATCCGTGAGATCTCTGGGACGGCTCCCGGGATGGAATCCGCGGGACACCTGAGACGGCTCCCGGTGGGACCGCTCCGCACCCGGCCGCCCGCCCGGCCGCTAGGGTGACGCCGTGATCGTGATCGAGGTGGCGGAGCCCGGGGACGCGGGCGAGATCCTGACCGTGCAGCGCGCCGCCTACGTGGGCGAGGCCCAGCTCTACGGCGACCCGTTCATCCCGCCGCTCGTGGAGTCGGCCGCCCAGGTCAGAAAGGCCGTCGAGACGGCCATCGTGCTCGTCGCCCGCGACGGGGCGAGGATCGTGGGGGCGGTCCGCGGCCGGATGTCCGGCACGACCTGCCTGGTCGGCCGCCTGGTGGTCGCCCCCGACCGGCAGGGCGAGGGCATCGGCGGAGCCCTGCTGGCGGCCCTGCACGACGAGGCCGCCACGGCACTCGCCTTCGACCTGTTCACCGGCCACCTGTCGGAGGGCAACCTGCGCCTCTACCGCCGCCACGGCTACCGCGAGACCCGCAGGGAGCCGATGAGCGACCACCTGACGCTGGTGCACCTGCGCAGGGAGCTGTAGCAGCCCCAGGCGCGTTCCCGCACGTCGTTCGGTGCCCGAGTGAGGGCCGCGGCCCGAGGGGCGGCAGGCGTCGTCTCCGGCGCCGCGGGGGCGATTCTCGCCGGCCTGCGGGAGGGCGGCGCCGAGCGCGCCCGGCGGCGACCGCTCCGGAGCGCGGCCCGTACGGCGTATGCTGCGGATCATGTTGAAGGTGGGGCTTACCGGTGGCATAGGGTCGGGCAAGAGCGAGGTCTCCCGTCGGCTGGGCGCCCGCGGCGCCGTGGTCATCGACGCCGACAAGATCGCCAGAGAGGTGGTCGAGCCGGGAACCCCCGGGTTGGCGCGCGTGACCGGGGTCTTCGGCACGGGGGTCCTGCGCGAGGACGGTTCGCTCGACCGGGAGAAACTCGGCTCGATCGTCTTCGCCGACTCCGAGAAACTCGCCTCCCTCAACGCCATCGTCCACCCCCTCGTCGGTGCGAGGGTCGGCGAGCTGCAGGAGCAGGCGCCTCCCGGCAGCATCGTGATCTATGACGTGCCGCTGCTGGCGGAGAACAAGCTCGCCCCCATGTACGAGGTGGTGATCGTCGTCGACGCCGCCGACGAGGTGCGCCTCGCCCGGCTGATCGAGCTGCGCGGCATGAGCGAGCAGGACGCCAGGGCCAGGCTCGCCGCCCAGGCGACCCGCGAGGAGCGGCTGGAGATCGCCGACATCGTCGTCCCGAACGAGGGGACCCTGGAGGAGCTGGAGGCCCGGATGGACGGCATCTGGGCCGACCTGACGGCCCGCGCCGCCACCTGAGAGGAAAAGCCGTCCGGGGGACCTCGGCGTGCGCGCTGTTCGTCGCGGCGATCCTGCTGGAGCCGCCGATCCGGTTCGCCGCTCTGGGCGGAGCGGCCCTGATGGTCGCCGCCTTCGCCTGGTGCGACCGCTCGAAGCTCACCCTCGCGCTGTTCCCCCGGCGGCTGCTCGTCTTCGTCGTCGGCCTGTTCCTGGTGGTGCCCACCCTGAGCCGGTACGGCCTGGCCTCGGCGAACACCTCGTGGGCTTCCCTCCCCACCCTGTTGTGGTTCGAGTGGTGCCGCCAGATGGGAGCGCGGGTGCCGATGCTCACGTTCGTCCTGGCGGGGACGGCGCTGGTCGCGGTGGGCGTGATCGCCACGGTGACGGTGCTGTTGCTCACGGTCTGAACAGGACGCGGATCATGCGGACGTCCTGATGAAGTCCCTGAAGCCTTTCTTCCCGGGCCCTCGTTGACCTGCGATCACCCTGGTGATCGTGTTGCGAAAGCCGACGTCTCACGCATCCGCCGGGCGATCTCTCTGGCTTCCGGGACTCCCATGGGAGAGAGAATGTCGAAAGCTGTTTTCCACTGGGTAGTGGCCTTTTCGGTGCTGCCGAGTGCGTGTAGCGCATGGGCGAGATGGTCGCGAGCCAGACCTTGCCGATACCGATCTTTAACGGTGATGGCTATATCCAGAGCGGCATGTTGATTCTCCAGCGCTGACTGTTTTTCTCCAATTCCCAGGAGGGCTGTTCCGAGATTCATCAAGATATCGCACTCGGCATACTGGTCTCCCACCTCCCTTATCTGAATAAGAGCCTGTCTGTGCTGTTTTATGGCCTCGCTATATTGCCCTTGTTGTCTGCGTATCCTGCCGATGTTGCTCATGGCGTTTGCTTCAAATCGCCGGTTTCCCACTGCTCTGTTCAGCAGAATCGATTGTTGTTGGAATTCCAGAGCCGTCTCCAGATCGTTCAGGATTTCGTGAACTTCCCCCAGAATCGCCAGCGTGTAAGCCTCGTCGTTTTGGTTTTCTGTCTTGCGGTCGAAGGCCAGACAGCGTTCGAGACAGCGAAGCGCCTCCAGTGGGCGGCCCAACCGGAGATGGGCGATTCCCAGAGTGAACATCGCCGTCACCTCGCCCTGCTCATCGTCAAGCCGCTGGAACAACCCGATCGCCTCCAGACAGCTCTCCCTGGCCTGACGGAAGCCACCGGTCCAGAGCAGGCTGTATCCGATCCGGCCCAAGGCATAGCCCTCGCCCTTCCGGTCCCCGATCGTCCGGCTGAGGTCCAGTGCCTGCCGTTGATACTCAAGACATTCATCTATTTTCCCGGCAAACATGTTCGCCGCACCCAGGGCATTCAGTATCCGTCCTTCCCCATGCTGGTCGCCGACCTCGCGGACGGCAGACAAGGCGGTCTGAAAAACTGTCAACCAATCATCGGTTCTATCCCTGAGGTAGAAGAAGTAGTCCAGCGTGTATGCGATCTGCCACGCGTAACCCGGCCATCCGTGACCCGCCGCGTAGTTGACAGCGGAAATCAGTGCCGGATATTCAATGTCCAGCCATGTGGTGGCGGAACCATAATCGTCAAAGGCTGGAATGCCGCGCGAGGGGGGTTCCGAGACGAGCTTGATCTCGCTGTGGTCGGCATGCACCTGGTTCATGGCGGCTCTGGCGGTGTGCAGATACCAGTCGAACAGCCGGATCAGCGCGCCGTGCCGAGTCGCCTCTGCGTCTTCGGCCTCGCCTTGCTCGCGGGCGAACAGGCTCACCAGGTCATGGACGACGAAACGCCCGTCGGTGCCGTGCTGGACGAGGTGCGCGCCGATGAGCGTGTTGAGAGCGGCGTTCACGGCTCCGATGGACGAGCCGGTCAGGGCGATGACCTCATCGACGCCGATGTCGGGGCCGGGGTGGATGCCCAGCAACCTGAAGGTCCGCCGGGCGGGTTCGGGCAGGCCTCTGTAGGACATCGTGAAAGCGGCCCGGACGCCTATGTGCGGGTCCTCCTCGATGTCCAGCGCCGTCAGCCGGTTCTCCCGGAGAAGCCTGGCCGTGAAGTCGGCGATGGGCAGCGTGGGCTGGCCCACCAGATGCGCTGCGGCCAGCCGCAGTGCGAGCGGGAGATATCCGCAGAGGTGAGCGAGTTCGAGTACGGCGTCGGCCTGGTCGTTGATCCGGTCCTTCCCCAGGACGGCGACGAGCAGTGCCTTCGCCTCATCGGATGAGAGCAGGTCGAGGGTGAGGGTGTCGACATCGTGCGTCGCCGTAAGTCCCCGCAGAGAGTCCCGGCTGGTGATGATGACCTTGCACAGCGACGAGCCGGGGAGTAACGGACGTATCTGTTCCGGCTTGGCCGCGTTGTCGAGCACCACGAGCATTCGTCTGTCCGCCAGAAGCGATCGGTACATCGACGCCCGCTCGTCGGCCTCGTGGGGAATCTGGTCCGTGGCGACCCCGAGCCCCCTCAGGAGCTGATGCAGCGCCTGCGTACCCGTGACCGGCTCTCCCTGGGAGTAGCCGTGGAGGTTCACGTACAGCTGCCCGTCGGGAAACCGGTTCGCCACACGGTGTCCCCACCGCGTGGCGAGCGCGGTCTTCCCGATCCCGGGAGTGCCGGTGATGGCGGTGATCACCACGGCTGACGCACCGTTCCGATCTGCGGAGAGCAGGAGGTCCAGACGTCGCAGACTCTCCTCACGACCGGTGAAGCGAGCGATGTCGGCCGGCAGTTGCCTGGGCACGGCCGTCGTGGGCGGTGCAGCGGGAGAGGGAGATACCGGAGAGGAGGGGATGGGCCCTTCCGAGGTGGTTTCAGCGGTCGGTCCACCCGCCAGAATCGACCGGTGGATCCGGGCGAGTTCCTCGCCCGGATCCAGTCCGAGTTCCTCGCGGAAGTGCTGCCTGGCGATCCTGAATTCCTCCAGTGCCTCCGCCGTGCGGCCGATTCGGTGAAACGCCCGCATCAACTGACCCCGGAAGCCCTCGTGCAGGGGATGCTCAGCTACCAGCAGACGTAGTTCGCCGATCAACTCCGCGTGCCGCTTCAGGATGAGATCCGCCTCGATACGGTTGAAGACCGCGGCGATGCGTAATTCTTCGAGTGCGCCTCCTTCCGCGGCCTGAAATTCGGGTTGGGTGCCGTCGAGTGCGGGGCCGCGCCAGAGCGCCAGCGCCGTACGGAAGTGATCAGAGGCTTTCGCGGGTTCACCTTCGACCATGGCGGAGCGTCCCGCCGTTGTCTCGGTGAGAAAGACATCTAGGTCGGAGCCGCCCGGCAACAGCCGCAGGGAGTATCCGGTGGGCGTGCCCACCAGGGCGTTCGCGTCGTCGAGCAGGCGCCGTACGGACCACAGGTGATTGTGGAGCAGTCGCCGGCCGGTCGCCGGAATGGCTCCTCCCCACAGGGCCGTCAGTAATCGGTCGTGGGGGACGATCTGATTCGCCTGCAGCACGAGAAGGGCGAGCAATGTTCGTTGTTTGGGCCCTACGACATTGACCGAACGCTCATCGCGCCATACGTCGACCGGACCAAGGACGCGAAGCTGTGTTTCGACTCTCCGTACGGTCATCGCTGAGTGAAGTGGTGCGTGTGCGCCCCGCACATATTTCCTGCCCTGGACTGCTTCATACGTGACTCATCCCCTGTTTAATGCGCAGAATCCGACCGTATAGCAAGATCAAGACATTCTATACGACAAGATCAACAGCACTGGCCGAGATGCTTACCGCGATCATCTTCGGCCGGGCCCTCCCATTTCCTTGCCCGGCCGGTTCAATCTCCCTTTCACGATGGAGGCACCGGTGGGGTTCCCCTTACCGAACCGTCCCTTCGCACCGCCCCGGCGGCGCAGACCGAACAGACGGGTCACGACCACGGTCGTGACCGTCTCGGCCCTGGCGGCCTCGCTCCTGGTGTCGGGCGGCGTCCTGCCCGCACAGGCCGCCGATCCCGAACCCGCACCCTCGGCGCCGCTCCAGACGCCGTTTCCCCGCCCGAAGGACCCCGACGCCCCGCTGCGCGCGGCGATCGAGGAGGCCAGGAAGCAGAACAAACCGGTCGAGGCCATCGGGGCCTTCACCGAGGCCTCGCGCACCTGGGCCTTTCCGGACGGCAGCCTGAAGACGGAGTCGTACTCGGGCCCGGCGCAGGTCAGGCAGGACAACGGCCTGTGGGCGTGGATCGACACCACGCTGGTGGAGAAGGACGGCGTCCTCAAGCCCAAGGTGGGCAAGGCCGACCTCGCCTTCTCCCTCGGCGGGGACGACGCCCCGTTCGCCGTGATGAAGCGTGACGCGGACCAGAGCCTCAGCCTCTCCTGGGACGGGAAACTGCCCCGCCCGGCGGTGAAGGGCAACGTCGCCACCTACCCGGACGCCGCCGGACCCGGGGCCGACCTGGTCGTCACCGCACTGCCCACCGGTTTCCGGCACGACGTGGTGCTGCGTGAGCGTCCCAAGAAGGCGCTGGAGATCCGCATTCCGGTCGAGTCTCCGGAGCTGACCCTCGCCATGTCCAAGCGGGGCGGACTGGAGCTCACCGACGGCAAGGACAAGGTCGTCGCCCAGGCGCCGAAGCCGGTGATGTGGGACAGCACCGGCGTCGGCGCGCGGGATCCCAAGGCCACCGCGGTTCCGCGCAACGCCCCGATCGCCACCTCTGTCATCGAGGACGGCGGCAAACGAACGCTGGTCCTCAAGCCGGACGCCGGCTGGCTGGCCGACCCCGCCACCGTCTACCCCGTCGTGGTGGACCCCACCTCCACGCTGACCGTCAAGACCGACACGCTGCTCTCCAGCGGTGCGGACTGCACCACCTACGACCAGCCGGGCGCGACGCTGCTGAAGATCGGCGCCGCTTACTCCAGTTGCAACGGGGTGAGCGCGGTCAACTACTGGCGCTCGTACCTGACGTTCGACGTCGCCGGCCTGGCCAACAAGCCCATCATCTCCTCCACCATGCAGCTGTGGCGCACCGAGTCACCCGGCTGTCACCAGCGCGGCAACGGCAGGGTGTACGCCACCCGGGTCAACACCGGCTGGACGGCGGGGAGGATGACCTGGTCCAACAAGCCCGCCAGCCTCGACTTCGTGGCCACCCCATGCCCGACCACGAACGTCCTCACGCCCGGCGTGATGACCTGGCCGATCACCAACTGGGTAAAGGACTGGGCCGCTGGCCAGCCCAACTACGGTATCGGGCTCGAAGGTCCCACCGAGAGCGTCGACCGCTACAGCGGCTACTCGGCGGTCTACCACTCCGCGGAGACCACCGGCACCGGCGCCACCCCGCCCAAGCTGATCACCCAGTACATCCTGCCGCCCGAGATCCCCACGGTCACCGCCGAGTCGGTCGACTCGATGGACGGCGACCACGCGATCGTGCGCAAGAGCTCGGCCAAGGTCGGCTACAAGTCCACCTCCGTCGACGGAAGGAACATCGACTACTACGTCTCCGTGGTCGAGTCCACCGCGCCGCTTCCCTCCTGGACGACCGGCGGCGGTGAGGTCGGGAAGTGGAGCTTCACCGACGGCACCGGAGGCACCGACTCCAGCGGTAAGGGCAACCTCCTGACCTTCGTCGACGGGCGCTACTCGTGGATCGACGGCAAGGACGGTAAGGCGCTCCTCCTGAACGGCACCGCCGGGAGTCCCTCCCAGGCCTCGACCGCAGGTCCGGTGCTGCGGACGGACAAGAGCTTCTCCGCGGCGGGTTGGGTCAGGCTGGACGTCGGGACCTCCACGATCCCGCTGATCAGCCAGAACGGAACCGTCAACAGCGCCTTCAGCGTCGGCTACGACTCCACCGCTCGCAAGTGGAACATGCAGATGTACCACGACAACACCGCCACCAGCCCGGTGACGGAGATCAAGTCCTCCACGACGGCGTCGACCGGCACCTGGACTCACCTGGCCGGTGTCTACGACGCCACCGCCAAGAAGATCCGCCTGTACGTCAACGGCGTCCAGGCCGCGGAGGCCGACCACACCGTCACCCCGTGGCAGGCCGACCGGTCCTTCGAGCTCGGCAACGGCAGGCGCGGCGGCGTCGCCTACTCCTCGGTCAAGGCCGCCTACGACGAGATCCGCGCCTACGACCGGGCCCTGAGCCCCACCGAGATCCAGTGGATGCTCAACCTCACCCCGCCCACCAACGCCAACCTGCCCTCCGGCCAGAGCGCGTCCATCACCTACGACGTCAGCAACGTCGACAGCTTCAAGTTCTCCGTCAGGGCCTGCATCAACGGGGCCACCCCCATCACCTGCAGCGAGAGCCCGTACTACCGCATCACCACCGACGCGCCGTACGTTCCCACGGACGCCGAGACCGGTATGGCCGACCCGACCAGGCCGATCCTGTCGGGCATGGTCAACCGCCCCTCGGGCGGACCGGTCACCGCCAAGTACTTCCTGTACGACAACGCCGGCACGCCGATCGGATCGAGCCCCCTGGGCGCGAGGTCGGTCAACGGCGGTCAGCGCGCGTCCTTCCAGGTGCCGGAGAACACCGTCCAGGCCGGTCGCACCTACAAGTGGCAGATGCAGGCCTGCGTCGTCGGCAGCGGCACGTCACCCGACCCGGACCCCAATCCGACCCCGACGCCCACTCCCACGGTCACTCCCACTCCGTCGGTCACCCCGACCCCGACCCCGACCCCGACGCCGACGCCGACCCCGACTCCCACTCCTACGGGAGACACGACCCCTCCCACGGTGGTGGGAACCGCCCCGGTCAACGGTGCGACAGAGATCGGCCCCTACACCGATGTGGTGGCGACGTTCAGCGAGCGGGTGACGGGTGCCCAGATCGAGGTTATGGAGCACAACCCCGAGTTCTCCCGGCCGGTATCTGGCACGGCGCAGATGGACACCACCGGCAAAATACTGACCTTCGAGCCCTACTACCTGCAGGAAGAGGGGCGATTCGTAGTCAAGGTGACCGGCGCGAAGGACCTCGCCGGCAACACCATGGCTCCTTACCAGTGGACGTTCTACACCCCCGGCGGCCAGGCCCCCGCGGCCTCGAAGTCGAACACCGCACCTCTGGTCCGGGAAGGCGCGGCAGTGACCGCGCAGGACGAAGGCGTGGAGGAAATCTGCACGGCCAAGACCGCCTTCGTCACCTTCACTGTGCCCGGTGAGGCGCCGCCGGAGGAGTACGATCCCACACCGATTGCGCTCCAGCAGGATCACTTCGTCATGAAGACAGCGAAGATTGAGCCCAATGCGTGTATTGGTGTCGCCTGTACATTCGCCAACAGCTCAACGATCCGGGTTGGCGGACTGGGCAACGAAAAACTGGCAAGCGTTGTGAAGATCAGACTGGATGAGATCCCCGCCGGAGCCATCCCCGTCGAATCGCTGCTGGACCTCGGCACACCTAGTTGTGGAGAAAGCACTTGTCCAGCAGATGCCACAATTAAGGTTACCCGTATAGATAATGAGGTTAACGCCGAAACCACGACTGCGGATCTGTCTAGAACCATCAATGCTGATTCGATGTACAGCATCAGCATCACTGAACCTAGGCGCGATATTGTTGGGGACGAACTGACATGGCTGCTGTTGGAATCTGACAGTGAGACTGTTGTCAGTTTCGGTGCACCAAACGCAGCTACCAAGATGTCACTCACGGTCGGTTACCTGCCTCCAGGGCCACCAAGCGCGGTTCGCAATTTGACGGCAGTTCCTGGAGATGGGGGAGCCATCGCGACGTGGGCGCTGCCGGAAACGACTGGTTCGCTGGCCCTTTTGGACGGCTACGATGTGGAAGTTCTCGCACCTGGTGGTGATGTTGTGCGCACGCTTCAGGTCGAGGATCCTTCGGTTACCGTCACCGGCCTGTCTAACGGCACCACCTATAGCCTTCGTGTTGCGGCGCGGACCCGCTTTGGTGAAAGCCCTTGGGAGAGCGTTACAGTTACGCCCAGGCGCGTAGAACTACCGCCCCAAACGCCAGGCGCTCGGATATGTCCCACATCTGTGGGAACGCAGACGCTCACGGTTAAACTGGAAGAATATTACAATATCCAAAACGGTGTTCTGGAGGGTCACTATCCAGATGTGTGGAGCAGCACGATCGGTGGCATCTCGCGCGCAATCATCCAATCGGACGGAACGTTGGATTCCAATCATTCAATGGCAGCCAAGCTTGCGTTGGCCAACAGCAACCTCGTCGCCGCCAAAGAAGATATGGATGCAGAGAATAGGAGGAGGGAGGACTCATCGGTTTCCATCAGTAATGCCGTCGCTTACAACGCATCGAGCGGCGACATCACCGTCAGAGCCACAGTCCAGCACAGCTGGACCGATGTCGCTGTCGACAGCGAGGGGCGTGAGGATCGTCAGGTTAATTCCTTAGGTGGCCTCTACGACTTTTCTTTCGGAAAATGTGGCGGCTGGGGAACACTTGTCTCGGTGGCGATCGAGGTGGACACCGATGGGATGGACATGGTCATCGAAGGCCCCGGCCCCGATGGAGAAGGCGGTACGTGCGGTGCACAGGAGGGATTCGCGGTAGGGAAGATGCAGGCGAGCGGATGCGGCGCGGCAGGTGGGCCCAGAGGGCCGAACCCGAACGATGTCACGGGCTATCAACATAAATGTGCTGGTGACGGTTGCATGTTCGATACTTACGCGAAGCAGAATGTCATGGCCGGCATGGTTCTCGAAGCCGGAGGCGCGCTCCGCTATAAGGGTTATCAAAACTGGATTACGTTCGGCCCGACGGCGATTGACGTTACCGACCTAAGAGGTTGGGCTCGAGTCAATGTGACTCCTGCATTCGCCAAGGCCAAGAAGAACAAGACTCTACTCAAAAGCCTCGTAGTGAAGCTGGATACCATCGCAGGCTTCTCTATCAGAGGCGGAAGCGTTTCCATGGATGGGGGAGGTCCCGGAATAGGCTTCAGTACTTCGAACTCGTCGGCTCAATATTCAAAGCAAGGTAGCGCTAGTAGTAGGGCTATCGCCACTCCAGCGCCAGATAAGATCAGGCCGTTCACCGTCGGTTGTGATGGATTGGCATGTTCGTTCGATTCCATCCGGCATGCGATGAACGTTAGTTTAGATTATAAGGCAACCGGAAACCCCGAGGACTGGGATATAGGGGACCCTATGAGGCTGGAGTCCCCATGGCGGGCGGCCGTTACAAAATGGATTTAAACGGATGTGAGCTAGCCCTCTAGGGCGAACCTTTGGGCCATGCAGGCGCGAAACGATGCTTCGTGCCTGCATGGCCCTCTCGTCGAAAAGGAGTGTTCGATGTCTGAACCGTATTTTTCCGGGAAAACGTCAAGGGCTATATCGACCGTACGGATCCTTCTGTTGGTCGCATCTATTATCTGGACCTCTTGCTTTGTAAATCTCCTGATTCCGCCGCCACCTCCGCTGTGGCTATGGCGGCTTTTGCCGCCGGTGAATATTTTTTCCGTTCTCTTCGGTGCCTTTTACGGGCTGCTTGCGTTCTATTGTTCTTCCGGGCGGAGCTGGGTGAGAATAGTAGCTCTAACAACAGGAGGAATCTCATTTTTTTATGGGTTACTTGCCTGGAAGATCGCCACGTTGGCCCTATCTATACTAACCGTCGTGATCATCGCCTTGCTGCTCAGCGCCGAGGCCAAAAAGTGGTTCAGTGAATAGATTTTCGACATAAGTTGCCCCGCACGCCAAGAGCGTGATCCTAGGCAGATGTTGGGTCGATCGGCTAAGCGTCGAGGTCGCTGGTGCCCGCTCGCCTCTGGACGGATCGCCGACGCTGGAAGGCTGTGTGGCACACCAAAACAGCATCCGACCGCTGGAACGGCAGGGGTGCGTGACTCTCAGAGAAGGGTGAGTCTCTGATCAGCTGTTTGAAACCAGAGCAGAGGTCAGCCGAATCGACCCGACTTCACGGTGGTGAGGAAAGCCCTCCACTCGCCTGGGGTGAAGGCGAGCACCGGGCCCGCGGGGTTCTTGCTGTCGCGGACGGCGACGGCTCCCGGGAGGTTTCCGGCGACCTCGACGCAGTTTCCGCCGCTCCCGCCGCTGAGGGAGCTCTTCTTCCAAGCGGCCTCGGAGAGGTCAAGGCGGGTCAGGTCTGCTGCTTCCATTGGTCCCTCGCTTCTTTGATCATCTCTAGCGACTGGCCGGGACGATGCGCCTCTGCTCGGATCCTGTCATATCTGTCCCAGACGACGCCTACCAGTTTGTGTTCCGCTGAAACTTCGCCTTCTCCCGCCGACTCCACGGAGACGGCGGTCGGCGCGTCCGCCAGCTGGGCTAGCACGAATCCGGACATCATGCCAGCCGTGCAGGCGGCGTCGTGCGGAACGATCTGCACCGTCACGTTCTGGCGACCGGCGATGGTCGCGAGGTGGTCGAGTTGCTCGCACATGACCTCGGGACCTCCGACGGGGCGGCGGAGCACCCACTCGTCGAGAAGTGCCCACAGCACGGGTGGGTTGTCCTTCTTGAGGATCAGCTGCCGTCGCATGCGGGCGTCGACCTGCTCTTGGACCTCCTCCTCCGAGCCCGCCAGGTCGCCACGGAAGACGGCTCGCGCGTAGTTCTCCGTCTGGAGCAGGCCGGAGACCAGCAGCGGGTCCCAACTGCGCAGCACGCGGGCCCGGGGCTCGATCTCGTCGGACCATCTGAGGAACCAGGCCGGTCCGGTGGGGGCGGTGATGTTCCGGCAGAGGTGGGTGAAGAGGTCGTCCGTCTTGAAGAACCTGTCGCAGTCGGCCGCCAGCTTGGTGCCGGGCCTCCGGTTGCCGGTCTCGATGTGCCCGATGAACGACGACGAGACGCCCAGGTGATCGCCCAGCCGGGCCTGCGACAGACCCGCCTCCCTGCGGGCCCGTCCCAGCTCGCGGCCGAAGCGCTGAGCCGGTGTCAGGCGTGGGTCGAGGTCGTTTCCCATGTTCGCCTCTCAATCGTCGTGATGACGTCGGCCGTCGAATGAACGACAAACGCCTACAGCCTGTGTGGCTTTTTGTCGTCAATTCGTCGGCCGATTTGTTCTGCAACGGCAGCATAACTGTGTGCACTCTATAGGCCAAGACTTTATCCGGGCGATGCAAGGGAACTAAAAGGACAATTCGCCTGGTTATTGGAGTCATTGGGGCAGGCGAATTTTCGACGCCTGCTACCTCACAGGAATGGCGGTGATCCGATGGGTGCCGAAACGGTTCCCGCGCTCGGTCTGCTGGGCCGAGTGGATCTGCCCGGGGTGGCCGAGTCGGTTTCCACGGCCCGGCGATACGTGCGGAGCGTGTTGGAAGACTCGGGTCAGCTTGATGCGTACGACGCCGAGCTTCTGGTCAGCGAGCTGATCTCCAACGCGGTCAGGCACTCGGAGTCGGGACGCGCCGGCGGCCGGGTGACGGTCGTGGTGGCGAACCTCGGCGACGTCATCCGGGTGGCGGTGATCGACGAGGGGTCCTCCACCTGCGTGCCCAGGCTTCCGGCCGAACCGGACGAGCCCGACGAGGAGGCCGAGGGTGGTCGTGGGCTCTGGCTGGTCAGCGAGGTGGCTCTGTCGTGGGGCTGGTACGAGGGTGCGGCAGGGCGCGGGCGCGTCGTCTGGTTCCAGCTGGCCCGGCGATGACCGGCACACCGGACGATCCGAAACCCGGGACGATAGCCATCCTCGTCGCCCGGTACGGCAGGCACTGGCTCATCTCCGAGGCTGCGGGAGGCGGCTATTACGCCGTACGCCGCCACAGCCTGTCCGAGGAGGTTCTCGACAGGAGAAACCTGTCCAACGTGATGTGCGCCGTCACCCTCGGGGGAATGGCACGCCGCCTGGCGGCCGAGAATGAGCGCGAGGGGCGAGTGCCGGGACAATGATCCGGGAGGCGGAAGTGGAAGGTTTTTGAATTCGGTCGCGGTTCTTCGTGTGCGGATGGCGCGGCAGGCGAGCCGAATTGTGATTCTCGGTCGTTCGAATGCCCGCTGAATCTTCTGAATGCGCCGATGTTCGCCTGACGGATCCAAACCGTTCCCCGGAAAGGCGAAACCCTGAAATTTCGGGTTTTGACCGGCTTGGGTCCCGACGAGCGGGAACCAGGCCGGTGGACGGGGCGACGGGGCTGCGGGGCCGGGGGAGTCCGGGAGGGGGTTACGAGACCTTGGAGGAGGGAGCCACCCAGGTCTTGCAGGAGCGAGGGTCTGAGGTGGAGTAGCCCCGCTTGGTCCAGTAGACGAGGTTGGCGCTCTTGCCGAAGTAACGGAACTCGCCCTTGGCGTCGGCCTCGGCCTTGGCCAGGTCCAGCAGGCGCCCGGCGTTCTTGGCGGGGTAGCCGAGGGCCGACCACAGGCTCTTCGCGGTCATCCCGCCCAGGCACTTCGCCTGCAGGTTGAAACGGCGCAACTGCTCCAGGATCTCGTCGCTGTCGTCGGCGTGCAGGGCGTTGTAGCCCTCGGTGACGTCGACCAGGCTCAGCACGTGCTCGGCGTAGGCGGAACTCAACTCCGCGAGGATCGGGATGTCATCGGATGCTTTGATCCAGTCGGGACGGACGCGTATGGAGAGGTTGGTCCCGAAGCAGTGGACGGCCTCCGACTTGGCGGGATTCATCTTGGCCCCGAAGCAGTAGCGCTCGTACTTCTTATCCAGGGCGGTTCCGTGCACCTCCACCCTGGGCGGCACGAACTGGAGGTTGGCCTTCTTCATGTAGGGGCCCCAGGTGTCGTTCATGCAGGTGATGAGCGCGTTGACGTGCTTCTTCACCGAGGCGAGGCTCTTGCCCTTGGCGGGTTTCCTCGCGCACCCCGCGGCGGGGAGCTTGCCGGCGGCGTAGAGGGCGTTGCCGGTCAGGAGCGGGGCGTCCTCGACCGGATATGCGAGGGCGGTGGCCGTACCGGGGAAGAGCAGGACGGAGGCGGCGGCCGTCGCCATGATCACGCGGATTTTCATGGTCATGGACATTAGGGCATATGTCTGCTGTTCGTCCGGTCGTCTAATTCGTTTGCCCGTGGACCAGGGGTGAAGAAATGATCGAGCATGGCGATGACACCGGAACTGCTCGCCTACTACGAGCAGGACAAGGAAGACGGCAGGCTCCGTGCGGGGCGCGGGCGGCTGGAGTTCTGGCGGACGCAGGACGTGTTGCGCAGGGCGCTGCCTCCGGCTCCGTCCAGGGTGCTGGACGTGGGCGGCGGCACCGGGGTGCACGCGGAGTGGCTGGCCGTCGACGGATACCGGGTCGAGCTCATCGACCTCATGCCGTCGCACGTGGAGCGGGCGGCGCGGCTGGCCGGGGTCACCGCGCGGCAGGGTGACGCCAGGCGACTGCCGGTGCCCGACGAGAGCGTGGACGCGGTGCTGCTCCTCGGCCCGCTCTACCACCTCGCCGACCGCGCCGACCGGGTCCGCGCGCTGGCCGAGGCGGTACGGGTGGTGCGGCCCGGCGGCCTGGTGGCCGCCGCGACCATCAACCGCTACGCGGCCGTGCACGACATGGTCTACCAGGGGCTGTACCTGCGGGAAGAGCCGAGGGAGACGGTGAACGCGGCCCTGGTGGACGGGGTCCTGTCCGGTCCGGGTATCGGCTTCACCGCCTACATGCACGACCCCGACGACGTTCCGGCCGAGTTCGCCGACGCGGGACTTCCCGAGGTCGCCCGCTACGGCCTGGAGGGAGCCTTCTGGCTGTACGGTGACGTCGACGACTGGCTCGACGACCCCGAGCGCCGCGCTCTCATGCTCGACGCCCAGCGCCGCCTGGAGTCGGTCCCCTCCCTGCTGGGCGTCAGCGGCCACGTGCTCACTCTCGCCCGCAAGGTGAGCCCGGTGTCCACGAGGTTCACCGGGACGGGACAGTGCTGAGCACCGACTCCGGGAAACCCGGGCGACAAGCGCGACATGCTGTGATGATCATTGCTGTCCGTCGCGCGGAGCGGGCCGATCGCAAGAGCCGTTCTTGGCAACCGTGAGAACCGCGGACATCCGCCCCGCGATCGATGCCGCGCTGGTCAGGCGCCTGGTCGACACGCAGTTCCCGCAGTGGGCCGGGGCGCCCTTGGAGCTGCTCGACCCGGCCGGATCGGATCATGTGATCTACCGGCTCGGGGAGGGACTGGCCGTTCGGCTGCCCCGCCACGCCGACGCCATCGGGCAGGCCAGGAAGGAAGCCGAGTGGCTGCCCCGGCTCGCCGCCCACCTGCCGCTGGCCATCCCGGCACCGGTGGGGGTGGGGGAGCCCGGCTTCGGCTATCCGTGGCCGTGGGCGGTGTCCCGCTGGCTGGAGGGCGAGGTGGCGACCGTCGAGGCACTGGCCGACTCGTCCGAGGCCGCCGTCGAACTGGCGGAGTTCCTGACCGCCCTTCAGGGGTTCGCACCCGAGGAGCTCCCGGCCGTGGAGGCCCGGGGGGACCTCGTCATCCGGCCGTTGGCCGACCGGGACCACGCGACGCGGGCCGCCATGGCGAAGGTCGGCGGCGCGTTCGACACCGCGGCCATGACCGAGCTGTGGGACGCGGCGTTGAGCGCCCCCGGATGGGGGCGCCCTCCGGTCTGGGTGCACGGCGATTTCCACACCGGCAATCTGCTGGTCGACGGCGGCCGTCTCAGCGCGGTCATCGACTTCGGCGGGCTCGGCGTCGGCGACCCGGCCTGCGACCTGATGATCGCCTTCACCCTGATGTCGGCCAGGAGCCGGGCGGCCTTCCGCGCCGCGCTCGGCGTGGACGACGCCACCTGGACCCGCGGCCGCGGCTGGGCACTGGCCACCGGCCTGAACGCCTACACCCACTACGCCGCCGTCGACCCTCGGGTCGCCGTACAGACCACCCGTCAGATCACCGAGGCCCTTGTCGGCTAGACACACGGCGGAAGGTCCGCGCCCCTCGGACCGAGAGACGCGGCTTCGATCCGGACGTCGCAGCGGTCAACGCGATCCGAGTGCTTCCCCGGCCAGGACATCGGAGGCTCTGGAGCCACGGACACCGCCTGCGGTGACATCCACGTACGGGCCCTGACGCGTGTGTCACGCTCCGCGCCCTGTGGGCTCACTTCGGCAGGGCGGGAAGCGGGGGGACAGGGTCGAGGCCGAGATGGCGGCCGGTGGCTTCCAGAGCCCTGCGGAGATCGTCGGAGACCTGCCGGGTGACGGGTGCCTCGAAGCCCTCGTGGGAGTGACCGAAGTCGATCCAGGCCTCGGCCGTGGTGCGGCCACGAGAGATCCGTTCCGTGTACGCGCCTGGCGTGAGCTGCCCGAAAACGGTGAGTTCCTGCAGGTTGGCGGGACGCCACCACGCGAGCCAGGCCGGTGCCTCGTTGACGGCCAGGACGAGGCGTCCCGCCACGTCCGCGTAGGCGGTGTCGTCCGGCAGGCCTTGGTCCTCGATGCTCCAGTACGCCTGCAGCCACTGCTTCTTCTGGTCGGAGAAGTCCGGGACAAACGGGACGGGTGGATCCTGCGGCTCACCGTGGAGGGCCTTGCGGTACGGCTCCAGGTGCTCCAGGAACGCCTGCCAGTCCCCGGCCTGGACCTCCATGAGCCAGTTGTCCCGCGAACGGGTGGCCAGGGCGAACGCGGCGACGGCCAGCCGGCGCAGGTCGTCGGAGACGGTGAGGGGGGTGCGGTCCAGCCAGTGATGGGCGGCCTCGTCGGGGGCGATGCCGGAGATCCGGGCGGCGACCAGGCACGCGAACGCCAGCGCCTCGTCCACGGCCCCTTCCTCGGCGTACTCCTCGTTCTCGCGCACGAACGTGTCAAGCGACTCGGCCATCGTCGTGGCGGCGTCGTCCTTCCCCACCAGGTCCGCGATGGCGTCAGAGCCCTCGTCGCTGTCGAAGGGGCCTTCGAAGAAGGGAGGGGTGTCGTCCACGCCACAGGTCCTTTCCCGAGATTCGGTGATCAGGCACGTGCTGATCATCTTCTAACCTCGGTCTGACATTTCTGGGCGAATCGCCTGGGATGGGGGATGCGCCTGCTGTCATGATTACGTCGCCGCGTGCCTCACCTCGCTCACCCCTCGGTTCTCGGCTTTCGCGAGGCCCCCCGGAACCGGAAGATGGAGTCACCTTGTCGATTCAGATCGTCCCGCTGGCCGATCCCCAACCGAGCGCGTCCAGCCGCCGCCTGGTGTGGCTGGCCTCCGACGACGACGGGGTCCCGGTTGGAACGGCGTTCCTGCGCCTGTTCGAACGGGAGGGCCAGGACCACCTGGCCGAGCTGGAGCTGAACGTGCACCCGGCCGAGCGGCGCGCGGGCGTCGGCTCCGAGCTGCTGGCGCGGGCGGTGGCGGGCGCCGAGGCGGAGGGACGGCGCTGCGTGCTCGCCCAGGCCGACGCCGGTACGCCGGGTGACCACTTCCTGGCGGCCAGGGGGTTCAGGAAGGTTCTCACCCTGACGTACGCCAGGCTCGCGCTGGCCGACGCCGCCGTGGACACCGCCGTGGACACCGCCGCGCCGGCCCACGCCACCGTGGACACGGTCACCGGCAGCCCGCCCGCCGGATACCGGCTGCGTTCCTGGGACGGGACGGTGCCGGACGAGCTGGCCGACACCTTCACCGCCTCCCGCCGGGCGATGGACGACATGCCGATGGACGACACCGACTACGGGGTCGTGGTCTGGGACGTCGAGCGGGTCAGGGCGGCGGCCAAGGCCATCGCGGACCGTGGCGAGTCGCTCCACACGGTCGTCGCCGTCGATGAGTCCGATGGCTCGATCGCCGGGTTCACCGAGCTGGTCGTCCCCGGTGACGGCAAGGGCGACGGCCAGCACTACGGTACGGGGGTCCTGCCGGAACACCGCGGCCACGGCCTGGCCAGGTGGATGAAGGCCGAGGCGATCCGGCAGGCCCGCGAACGCTACCCGGACCTGGGCGGGCTGCTGGCGGACACGGCCGACGGCAACACCCACATGCGGGCCGTCAACGACTCGCTCGGCTACCGGCCCACCCACAGGACGTTTCAGTACCAGCTGGACCTGTGACCCCCTCCAGGGGCGCCGGTGGCGGCGACCGCTGAGCGCCTCGCCGCCACCGGGAACGATATGGCGGCAAGCTCGGTCCGTGGTGGCAGGACGCCGATCAGCCGACCGGCCGAGCGTCCCACCGCCCGGGGACGGCTCACCGGACGACGCGGAACCGGATGCTCGTCGCGTGCGGCACGTGGTTCAGGGCGATGCGTTCCAGCCTCACGTTGGTCCCGCCCGGGTGGTCGAACAGCCGGACGCCGTCGCCCAGCATGACGGGCGCGATGAACACGAGGATCTCGTCGAGCACACCCGCTTCGAGGCACTGCCGGGCGACGTGGGCGCCGAGGATGTTGACGTACCTGTCACCCGCGGCGGCCTTGGCCGCGGCGACGCCGCTGCCGAGGTCGTCGACGAAGGTGATACCCGGCAGCGGCGTGTCCGGGATCTGGTGGATGAGCACGAACTGCGGCCCGGTCCACCCGCCGCCGAACGGCTTGCCCTCGCTGTCCGTGCCCCGGTGGGGGTCGTCGCCGCGGAAGGTGCGGTTGCCGACGAGAAGCGCACCGATCTCGCCGATGAGCTCGTCCACCGCCGGGTCGGGGCCGAGGTGCTCGGCCAGCCAGGACATGTCACCGCCGGGACCGGCGATGAAACCGTCCAGTGACATGGTGACCGAATACAGCATCTTGCCCATGAGGTGCCTCCGTCGGGATCAATTGTGGTTGACCCGTTCTGAGACGGCGGATCGCGCGAGAACTCATCGGTCTCCGGGAGGCAACGTCGCGGGCAGGGCGAACGCCGGGAACAGGCTCAGATCGTGGAAGGCGGTCATCTCCGCGATCCGGTCGTCCTCGATCCGCAGCACGCCGATCGCGAAGGCGCTGTAGACGGGCTCGCCGAGGCGCCGTACGTAGGATGCCACGCCCGGCTGCCGGTTGGCCCGGACGGGCACCATCCGGAACCGGCCCACGTAGTCGGGCGACCCGGCGTCCCAGCTCTCCGCCAGCGCCGCCACGACCGCGTCGCGGCCCCGGAACCACATGGGCCACGGCGGCATCTCCGCCCGTACGTCCTCGGCCAGCAGGTCGGCGACCGCGGCGAGGTCGGCGCGTTCCATCGCGTCCATGTAGCGCCGCAGCACCGCCCGCTCCCGCCCGGTGGGCTCCGCCGGCGGCGCCCAGTCCAGGCGGCGCTGCGGCAGGTGCTCTTTCATCGTCGCCCTGGCCCGCTGCAACGCGCTGTTCACCGACGCAACGCTGCCCTCCAGCAGCGCCGCGGTCTGCTTGGCGGGCCAGCCGAGCACGTCGCGCAGGATCAGCACCGCCCGCTGCCGGGCCGGCAGGCGCTGGAGCGCGGCCAGGAACGCCAGCTCGATCGTCTCCCTGGTGACGGCCACGGAATCCGGCTCGGTCTCGCTCGGCGCGACCGGCTCCCACAGCCGATCGGGGAACGGCTGCAGCCACGCGATGTCCGCGGGGGGCGACAGCGAGGCACTCGGATCCGACGGCCCTGACAGGTGGCGGGGGAGCACCCGGTGCGCCCGGCCGTCGAGGGCGTCGAGGCACACGTTCGTCGCGATCCGGTACAGCCAGGCCCGGAACGTCGAGCGCCCCTCGAAACCGCCGATGCTCTTCCAGGCGCGCAGGAACGTCTCCTGCGTCAGGTCCTCCGCCTCGTCGAACGAGCCCAGCATCCGGTAGCAGTGCACCCGCAGCTCGCCCCGATGACGCTCGACGAGCGCCGCGAACGCGGACTCGTCGCCCGCCCGCGCGGCGGCCACCACCGCGTCGCCGTCACCCGCGCCCACCCGACCGCCCTTCGCCCGTACTCCGGCCACCGGCCGGCCTTTGCGGGGAACCCTACGACAGACATGGCGGAGGCGCGGCCCAGCGCTCCTCACACGTCGTGCGAGCAGCGGAACGCGCCGTGTGAACAGCGAAACGGGTGTGCCCCGTCAGTCAGGGCACACCCGCACGCACGCGAGGAAGGCTAGAACCAGCCGCGCTTCTGGGCCATGGACTGCAGGCCGCCGCGCAGCGACTGCTCCACCTGGCCCGGGTGGTCGTCGTAGCGGACGGTGAAGCGGCTGTAGGTGTCGTGGCTGGAGCCGAAGCTGCCGCGCTTGTCGGCCTCCAGGATGATGTCCATCGCCTGGGGGCCGGCGATGAAGGTGAGCTCCAGCTCGTTGAAGTGGCGGCGGTACTCGTGGCCCGCGTAGTACTCGATCTCCTGGAAGAACGGCATCCGCGAGCCGTGCAGGGTGCCCCGCTCCAGGTCGGCCTTCTTGAAGCGGAAACCGAGGTTGTCCAGCGCGCCCAGGACGTGGTCCTGGGCGGGCAGCGGGTTGACGAACAGCGGGTCGAGGTCGCCCTTGTCGAGCGCGCCCGCGAGGGCGAGCTCGGTGGAGACGCCGAGCTTCATGCCGCGCAGCGGGTGGCCGCCGATGGCGCTGATCGGGGTCTCCCAGGGGACCTGGATCTCGAAGGGCGCCGACTGCGGGGCGCCCGCGGCGAGGTGGAAGGAGCCGGTGATCTGCTGGCGCAGGAAGCTGTACGTCGACTTGTACTCGTTGTCGCCGCTCTCGACCTCGACGACGGCGGTGAAGTCGATGAAGATGCCCTCCACCTTGTAGTCGGAGCCGCCGCCGCGGAAGTTGACCTGTCCGCGCAGGACCTCGCCGGGCCGCACCTGCGAGTTCTGCAGCACGGTGTCGACCTCGACACCGGCGCCGAACGCGGCCATCAACTTACGGAACACCATCTAGGACTCCCAGGGGTTGGAGATTTTTTCTCATCAAGGGGCTTGGTTCTGCGGCCTGGCCTGGCCGTTGCCGCCGCCGTTCAGCTGGGGCAGGATCTGGGCCAGCAGCAGGGTGGACAGGGCGGAGGTGTCGCCGGAGGCGCCGGAGGTGCGGACGACGACGGGGCGCGGGGCGCTCTCGGCGAGCCTGGCGCCCACGTCGAGCCTGCGGCGGGCCAGCTCGTACTGGAGCACCGCGCGGTTGTCGCGGTAGGAGTCGGCCAGCCTGCGCAGCCCCTTCGCCTCGTTCTCGGCGGAGGTGAGCTCGGCCCGGCCCTTCGCCTCGATCTCCCAGCGCACCCGCTGCGCCTCGGTCTCGTGCTCCTCCAGCATGCGGGCGACGTCCTTACGGGCGGTGTTGGCGGCGGCTCTCACCTCGACGATACGCGCGTCACGCGTCTTTTTGGAACGTTCGATCTCCATCAGCAGGGTGTCGATCCTGCGCTTGCGGGTGAGCTCCCACTCGCGCTCGAAGGCCGACAGCTCCTTGGCGACCTTCTCGCGGGTGGCCAGATGCTGCTGGTACTGGTCGGGCAACTGCACGTCGGGGATGTTGGCGCCGGTGATGCGCACGCCGTACCGGCCGAGCTGGCGGGTGAGGAGCTCCTGCATGTCACCGACGTCGGACCCGCGCAGGTCGTAGGCGCGCTCGGTGTTCACCAGGCGGCTGCGCTGGCGGATGGCGTCCTGTACGGCACTGCTGAGCACCAGGTCGAAGTTACCGGCGCCGATCGTACGGACGAAGGCCACCGGGTCGACGATGCGGAACTTCAGGAAGAACTCGATCGACTTGAGCGGAACGTTCTCCGCCGTCGGGCAGGCCACGATCGGCGCGGAGTAGGGGATCTCGGTGGAGGTGTCGACCACCGCGTCCACCCGGTCCCACGGCAGCCACAGGTAGTGGCGTCCCGGGGGCAGCGTGCCGACGATGGCGCCCCACCGGCTGCGCACGCCCGTGGTGCCCTCCTCGATCTCGATGATCGCCCGACGCCACAGCCACACCAGCGCCACGACCAGGGAGAACACCGCTCCGACCGCGGCCAGGAAGGAGATCGCCCCGCCGGCGAACACCGCCGTGCCGGCCAGGTAGAGGGCGAAGAGGAGCAGTGCCACCCAGGCGAAGCCGCGGCGGTCCTTGGGGATCACCACGGGGACCAGCTGGCCCGACTCGCCGCCGCGCAGCAGCTGGCGGATCTCCGACCAGGAGGCCAGGGATTCCTTGATCTTGGAGAACTCTCTGCCGCTCATCGGACCTCTTCCTGGACTTCCTGGGCGGCCCGGCCCGCGACGGGGACGGGGACGGGCACGGTGGTGTCGGCGGGCGGGTTGAGCAAGGAGCTGATCTCCGCCCCGCGCTCCTCGACACGGCTGCCGATCTCGCTCATCCGCGCCCTGATCGCGGCCATGTCCGCCTGGGAGAACAGCTGGGCCTCGGGGTTGCCGACCAGTTGCCTGGCCAGGGCGAGCAGGTCGATGTCGACGGCGTCGCCGACCTGCACCAGGCGCGGCAGGTGCGAGGCGACGGACTCCAGCTTGTCGAGCAGGTCCTGCTGGAAGCGGTAGTCGAGGATCTCCGGCGCCTCGGCGGCGCTCAGCGAGCGGATGTCCAGCGCCTGCGCCTCCAGCAGCGCCGCGTTGGCCTTGGCGGTGGACTCCGCCTCCACCAGCCGCTGGCCGCCGGCGGCCTTGGCCTGGTGGGAGGCGCGCTCCAGCGCGGTGTCGATCCTGGCCTGGTGCCCGGCGATCTCGGCGTGGATGGCCGACAGCTGCTCCTGCAGCCCGGCCAGCTCCTTGATCAGGTCGCCCTCGTTCTGCTCCTTGCGCAGCTGGAGCTCGTACTCGTAGGTGTACGCCTCCTTGGCGACTCTGATCATCTCGGGGGCGGCCAGGTCCATCCGGTACTCCTGGCTGGACGGCTCGGCGTGCGTGATGTTGACGTCGGTGAGCCGTACGGCGGGCAGGAACTGCTGGTTGAGGTTGTCCAGCATGCCCATGGTGCTCTCGCCGACCAGGTCGTAGATCTCCTCGGCGCGCTGGGCGTAGATGAGGGAGCGGGTGACCTCGCTGATGGCGTTCTGCAGCTTGGCCTGGAAGCCGCTCACCGAGCCGAGCACGAAGATGAACTCGGCCGGGTCCTCGATCCGGAACTGCAGGAACAGATCGACGCTGGCCTTGACGCCCTGCTGGGTGGGGGCCTCGCGGATGGGCGCGTTGAAGGGATACTCGCGGGTGGTGTTGACGATGTAGCTGACCCGCTTCCACGGGTTGAACAGCGTCACCCGGCCGGGCTCGGCGATCTGCACGAGCTTGCCGAACTTCGTGATCAGCGCCTTGCAGCCCTCGGGCACCATGACCACGCTCCTGCGCCACCACAGGAACGCCGCGGCCAGCACGAGCACGGCCCAGTAGTGCGGGCCGAACAGCACCCGGGCCCCCTCGGGCAGGCCGGTGGCGACGAGCCCCACCAGGCCGAGCCCGGCCAGCACGACCAGCGGGACGACCACCCTGGCGGTGGTGCCCTTGGGGATGACCACGGGGGAGATGACGTGGACCGGCTCGCCGTTCGGGCCGTTGCCGCTGAAACTCCGGTTGACGATCTCCCCGGCCTCGTTGAGCGGGGCGCTGCGGGCCTCGATCACCGTGCCAAGGGACGAGCCCTGGTCGCGGGCGGCCATGAAGTCGGAGGGGTTGAGCGCGAAGCCCTTCTCGCCGGCGGAATCGCCGGAGCCGGTGTTCGCGCCCGCCTGGCCCATGAACTGCTCGGCCACCTGCCCGGCGTACTGTCCCGCCGACTGGCCGGCGTACTGCCCCACGACCTGCCCGACGACCTGGCGAACGTCGCCGCCCTGTCCTATGGCCTGGGCTGCGGCCCTCGCGTACTGCGCGGCTTCTCTTGGCCGGGACATCACACCTCCGGGTTGGTGATAGATCGAGAGCCCGATATATCACGCTTTGTGATCATTGGCACGCGAGACAGTCAAGGGGATCCCGCTTGCGGATCGCTTGCCACGCGGTTGACGGCGGTCCGCCCGTACACGGACCTGTGCGGTTGACGGCGGTCCGCCCGTACACGGACCTGTGCGGTTGACGGCGGTCCGCCGGTGCGCGGACCTATGAAGAAGGATTGTCGGTCACGCCACCTACAGTGGGACAGGTGAGGCCGGTAACAGATTTGCAGCGCAGGGTGGCGCCCTTCGAAGTCGTCACCGACATGACCCCATCGGGCGACCAGCCCGCCGCGATCGCCGAGCTCGAACGGCGCGTCAAGGCCGGCGACAAGGACAACGTCCTGCTGGGCGCCACGGGCACGGGCAAGACCGCCACGGTCGCCTGGCTGATCGAGCGCCTCCAGCGGCCGACCCTGGTCATCCAGCCCAACAAGACGCTCGCCGCCCAGTTCGCCAACGAACTGCGCGAGATGATGCCCAACAACGCGGTCGAATACTTCGTCTCCTACTACGACTACTACCAGCCCGAGGCGTACGTCCCGCAGAGTGACACCTACATCGAGAAGGACTCCTCGATCAACGAGGAGGTCGAGCGGCTGCGCCACTCGGCGACCAACTCGCTGCTCACCCGCCGCGACACGATCGTGGTGGCCTCCGTGTCGTGCATCTACGGCCTGGGCACCCCGCAGGAGTACGTCGACCGCATGGTCAGGCTCAAGGTCGGCCAGGAGATCGACCGCGACACCCTGCTGCGCCGCCTGGTCGACATGCAGTACACCCGCAACGACGTGGCCTTCACCCGGGGCACCTTCCGGGTGCGCGGCGACACCGTCGAGATCATCCCCAAGTACGAAGAGCTCGCCGTGCGGATCGAGATGTTCGGCGACGAGATCGAGAAGCTCGCGACCATGCACCCGCTCACCGGTGAGGTGATCACCGAGGACGAGGAGCTCTACATCTTCCCCGCCTCCCACTACGTCGCGGGCGCCGAGCGGATGGAGAGCGCGATCCGGGGCATCGAGGCCGAGCTGGCCGAGACCCTGGAGACGATGGAGCGCCAGGGCAAGCTCCTGGAGGCCCAGCGGCTGCGCATGCGCACCACCTACGACCTGGAGATGATGCGCCAGATCGGCACCTGCTCCGGCATCGAGAACTACTCGCGCCACATGGACGGCCGCACCCCGGGCAGCGCGCCCAACACCCTGCTCGACTACTTCCCCGAGGACTTCCTGCTGGTCCTGGACGAGTCCCACCAGACCGTCCCGCAGATCGGCGCGATGTACGAGGGGGACGCCTCCCGCAAGCGCACCCTCGTCGACCACGGCTTCCGCCTGCCGTCCGCGATGGACAACCGCCCGCTGAAGTGGGAGGAGTTCCTGGAGCGGATCGGCCAGACGGTCTACCTGTCGGCCACCCCCGGCTCCTACGAGCTGGGCCGCTCCAAGGGCGACGTGGTCGAGCAGGTCATCCGGCCGACCGGCCTGATCGACCCCGAGGTGATCGTCAAGCCGACCAAGTCGCAGATCGACGACCTGGTCCACGAGATCCGCACCCGCACCGAGAAGGACGAGCGGGTCCTGGTCACCACGCTGACCAAGAAGATGTCCGAGGACCTCACCGACTACCTGCTGGAGCTCGGCATCCGGGTCCGCTACCTGCACAGCGAGGTCGATACCCTGCGCCGCATCGAGTTGCTGCGCGAGCTGCGGATGGGCGAGTTCGACGTGCTGGTCGGCATCAACCTGCTCCGGGAGGGTCTCGACCTGCCCGAGGTGTCGCTGGTGGCCATCCTCGACGCCGACAAGGAGGGCTTCCTGCGCTCGGAGACCTCCCTGATCCAGACCATCGGCCGCGCGGCCAGAAACGTCTCCGGCCAGGTGCACATGTACGCCGACCGGGTCACCCCCTCCATGGAGCGGGCGATCGACGAGACCAACCGCCGCCGGGCCAAGCAGATCGCCTACAACGAGGCCAACGGCATCGACCCGCAGCCGCTGCGCAAGAAGATCGCCGACATCCTCGACTCGCTCAACCGCGAGGACGCCGACACCGCCCAGCTCCTCGGCGGCAGCGGCCGCCAGCAGTCGCGCGGCAAGGCCCCCGTCCCCGGCTTCGCGATCAAGCAGGCGGGCCAGCACGCCAGGGCGATCGCCGGAGAGATGCCCAGGGCCCAGCTGGAGGCGCTGATGGAGTCGCTCACCGAGCAGATGCACCAGGCCGCCACCGACCTCCAGTTCGAGGTCGCCGCCCGGCTCCGCGACGAGATCAAGGAGCTCAAGCGGGAGGTGCGCGACATGCGCGAGGCCGGGGTCTCCTGACCTCGCCTTCTTCCTGGCCGCCGCGGCCGGTAGGGTCGCCTGATGCGACGATGCGCCGGCTGCGGCTGCTGGGAGTACGGCGGGGCGCCCGGCTGTGCCCGGTGCGCGGCGCTGGTCGACCGGATCGTCGAGGACGGCTGGCGGGGGTTCCTGCAAGAGCGATTCGGTGGGACCGGACTGTCCGCCGAGGAGGAGTCGGCGATCGCCGAGATGGTCGCCGACGAGCCCGACCGGCACGACTGGCGGGTCGTCGACGGCGCCCTCGACCGGCTGACCTGCCCCGGCTGCGGGGACCGGCTGGGCAGGGGCCCGCTGGGCTGCCCGCCCTGCGACCTCGCCGACGGCTTCCGCTACTCGGCCGTCGAGACCGACCGCCCGGACGTCCCGCCCGGCAACGAGCACGCGATCAGGGTCGGCGTCTCGGTGATCCGGGCCGGGCACCGGCAGTCGCCACGCGCCCTGCTCGGCTGGCGCCTCGGCCTTCCCGCCCTGCTCGACGGCTTCCTGCCCACCACCGCCCAGGCCCAGGCCATGCGCGCCCGCATCAACGCCGGAGCCGGCTACGACGACCTCGCCGGGATGTGGGACTCGTCGAACGCCTCCGGCGCGGAGGCCCCCGGCCCCGGCCGCCGGGAGGATGTCAGGAACCGATGAACTCACCGAGGTCGAGATCGATGTCGACCTCGAAGCCGACATCCGTCTTCAACCGCCCCCGATGGATGCCCGTCGGGACGTAGGCCTTGACGGCGGGCTCCAGCTCGAAGGTGTAGACGACGGGCCTGTCGTCCTCCTGCTCCACGCGCCAGAGGTGCCTGATCCCGGCGTCGGAGTATTCGATGGGCTTGGTGGTGCGGTCTCGCTCCAGCGACTCGGGGGAGACCACCTCGACCACCAGGTGCACGTCCTCGGGCTTGAACGAGGTCGTCCTCAGGCTCGTCAGCGCGGAACTCGCCACCACCATGATGTCGGGCTCGGGCCGCTGCCTCATGCCCAAGGTCACGGTCATCTCCCGGACGACCCTGAGATGAGCCGGCGGTCGTATGCCACGTTGCTTATCGATCATCAAGTTGATGACGAACATGTGGAAAGCGGTCTGCGGAGACCTCATGACGAGCGACCCGTCGATCAGTTCGACATGCCGGGGCGCGCCGGGGGAAGGTGATCGAGCATGTCGGCGGTCCATCCGCCGACCGGCCCCGGGTGGAACCACTCGGGGAGAACGGCTGCCATCAGAGAACCGCTTTCGGCGACATCCGGAAACATTACCTGACGGAGTCATCCTGACACTCACCGTGTGCGGCTCGCGGGCCGTTCGGGATGCGACGACCACGAGAGGTCATCTGCGGGTTTCGCCGGCGACCGGCCCGGCGACGGTCCCCTCGCGGCGGGAGCCGCCGTGAGGGGACCGTCAGCGGGAGTCGTCGGGGTGGGTGCGGTTGATCATCGTGCGGTTGTAGAGCTCGTCGATCTGGTCCAGCGGGTCGGGGGCGCGGCGGCGTGCCTCGATTTCCAGGTCGGTGCGCCCCTGGATCTCCTCGATGCTCCCGGCCGAGTGCGCCATCTGGTCGTCGCGCAGGTCGGCCCTGATCCTGGCGCAGGACGTGGTCAGCTTGGCGTGGTGCTCGCGCAGGCGGCTCAGCGCCGTGTGGTCGACGTAGGGCGAGACCCGGCGCTCCTGGGCGTAGTGGGCAAGCTGGGCGTCGAGCTGGTCGGCGTGCACCGAGATCTCCGCCACGAGGTGGGGCAGGTCACCCAGGCCCCAGCCGTCGCGCAGCGCGTGGTCCACGGCCTGGCGGGTCAGGGAGACCTCGCGCCGCAGGTCGATGCGCATCCGCTCGGTCTCCGCGGCGTCGCCGGTGCCCATCGCCGCCATGTGGGTCGCGACCCTGGTGGAGACGGCCCTGGCCTTCTTCGTGGCCTTCCTGCCGACCTTGACCAGAAGGTAGATCCCGACTCCTCCCAGGAGGAGGAAGAAGAACAGGATCACCAGCAGGACGATGAGGAAATCGCCGATCGGAGCCACCTCCCGGCAGGGACTGGACGGGCTGGACAGGGTGTTTCGAGCATAGCCCGCGCCGCGGTCCCCGCGCGGGCCTCAGTCCTCGCGGGGTCGGCCGGTGCGGACAGGGGTGCCACGCCCCCGGCGGGGGGCGTGGCACCGGTCATGACGGGCACCGCGGTGTGGTCCGTGACACGGACCGCGCCGGGGCCTGTGACGGTGTCGCGCGAGTGCGGTCTCATCGCAGGCTCGGGGCGGCCTCTCGCCGCCGTCGCCGTATCCTGCGGGTCGCCCACCAGGCGAACAGCGCCAGCCCCGCCACCACCACGACGACCAGGACCGGCAGGAAGATCGCCACCAGGCTGATGCCCAGTGCCCCGGCGTCCTCGACCGTGCTGACCACGGGCGCTCCCACCCCGGCGGTGGTGGCGTTGACCACAGGTCTGGTGGTCGCCTTCATGGTGTGCACGGCGAGGGCGATCGCGATGCCCAGTACCCAGCTGAGCCAGGGGTTGTGGGCCATCCAGGTCGAGCCGTCCAGCCGGGCGGCGGCCTCGGTGGCACTGAAGACCACGCCGCCGGAGGCGGGGCGGACGACGGTCTGGATCATGTCGTTGACGCTGTCGACCACCGGGACCTTGTCGAGCACGAACTCCGCCAGGAGCAGCACGCCGATGATCCCGAGCACCCAGCCGTTGGACAGCCAGGCGAACTCCTGCGGCAGCCGCACGTGGTCGGTGAAGTTGGCGAGCAGGCCGACCACCAGCAGCGGGATGTAGGCGTTGAGCCCGGCCGCGGTGGAGAGTCCGAGGCCTGTCAGTGCCGCGAGCATCGCACCTCCGTAGTGTCTCTCTCCTCCATCAACGGTTCCCGGCCGTCGATCGATCCCGATCCGTCCCCTATCGCGATATCACTCCGGTCTCGGCGTCCTCGGCGTCCCTGGCGTCCCTGGCATCCCTGGTGTCCCGGGCGTTCCCGGCCTCCGCGACCTCCGGGTGGGGTGGCAGCCACCCCTGGCCCGGCACGTAGTGGCGCACCACCTTGGCGGGGATGCCCGCGATCACGCTGTGGTCGGGGAACTCCCCGCGCACCACCGCCCCGCCCGCCACCACGCACTGCCTGCCGATCCGGGTGCCCGGCAGGATGATCGCGCCGGTGCCCAGCCACGAGCCCGACCCGATCGACACCGGGTTGTTGCGCGGCCACTGGCGGCCGATCGGCGCCTCGGGGTCGTCGTAGACGTGGTTCTGGTCGGTGATGTAGACGTACGGGCCGGTGAAGACGTCGTTGCCGATGTCGATCGACTGGTGGCCCACGATGTGGCTGCCCCTGCCGATGGAGCAGCCCCCGCCGATCCGCACGATCGAGTCCGGGCCCAGGTCCACCCCGGGGCCCATGCCCGTGGAGATGGAGACCCGCTCGCCGATCAGGGTGTGCTCGCCGATCTCGATCCAGGCCTCGCCGAAGACGGCTCCGAGCGGGAACGACAGGCAGGCGCCTTCGCCGAGACGGCGGAAACGGTATCCGGCGGGGCTGGCGGGGGTGACGTCGCCGACCTTGCGGACCGCCTCCCAGATCCGGTGGACGAGGCTGCCCAAGGCACGCCGTACCACACCATGAAGTGACATAACGGATCAAATTACCGCTTGGTTGGGTTTGAGGAGAATGCGGGTGGGGGGTTGTTCGGGCACTTCGCCTGCACCGTTTGATATTCTGAGAGCCCGTGGACCTGTAGGCCATTCATCAGGGTGCGCCGACGATCTGTAACGACCACGGGAGCCTTCTTGCGCAGCGCCGCACACACCAAGCATCTGTTCGTCACCGGCGGCGTCGCCTCCAGTCTTGGGAAGGGACTGACGGCCTCCAGCCTCGGGCGCCTCCTCAAGCTGCGCGGCCTGCGGGTCACCATGCAGAAACTCGACCCCTATCTCAACGTCGACCCCGGCACGATGAACCCGTTCCAGCACGGTGAGGTGTTCGTCACCGACGACGGCGCCGAGACCGACCTCGACGTCGGCCACTACGAGCGGTTCCTCGACACCGAGCTGCACGGCTCGGCCAACGTGACCACCGGCCAGGTCTACTCCAACGTCATCGCCAAGGAGCGCCGCGGCGAGTATCTCGGTGACACCGTGCAGGTCATCCCGCACATCACCAACGAGATCAAGGACCGCATCCGGTCGATGGCCGGGCCCGACGTGGACGTGGTCATCACCGAGGTCGGCGGCACCGTGGGCGACATCGAGTCGCTGCCCTTCCTGGAGGCCGTCCGGCAGGTCCGCCACGAGGTCGGCCGCGACAACGTGTTCTTCCTGCACGTCTCGCTGCTGCCGTACATCGGGCCGAGCGGCGAGCTGAAGACCAAGCCGACCCAGCACTCGGTCGCCGCGCTGCGCAGCATCGGCATCCAGCCCGACGCGATCGTGTGCCGCTCCGACCGGCCGATCACCAACTCGCTCAAGCGCAAGATCAGCCTGATGTGCGACGTGGACGAGGACGCGGTCGTCTCCGCCATCGACGCCGCCAGCATCTACGACATCCCCAAGGTCCTGCACTCCGAGGGCCTGGACGCCTACGTGGTGCGCCGCCTGGGCCTGCCCTTCAGGGACGTCGACTGGAAGGAGTGGGAGCAGCTCCTGCGCCGGGTGCACCGCCCGGCCAACGAGGTCACGATCGCGCTCGTCGGCAAGTACATCGACCTGCCCGACGCCTACCTGTCGGTGACCGAGGCGCTGCGCGCGGGCGGCTTCGCCAACGACGCCCGCGTCAACATCCGCTGGGTCAAGAGCGACGACTGCGAGACCCCCGAGGGCGCGGCCCGCGAGCTCGACGGCGTCGACGGGGTCCTGGTCCCCGGCGGCTTCGGCGTGCGCGGCATCGAGGGCAAGGTCGGCGCGATCCGTCACGTCAGGGAGAACAAGATCCCGCTGCTCGGCATCTGCCTGGGCATGCAGTGCATGGTCATCGACGCCGCCCGCAACCTCGCGGGCATCGAGGACGCCGGCAGCACCGAGTTCGACGCCGAGACCACCCACCCGGTCATCTCCACCATGGCCGACCAGGAGGACGTCGTCTCCGGCGAGCGCGACATGGGCGGCACCATGAGGCTGGGCCTCTACCCGGCCAGGCTCGGCGAGGGCACGCTCGCCCGCCAGCTGTACGGCATGGCGAAGGTGGACGAGCGCCACCGCCACCGCTACGAGGTCAACAACTCCTACCGCGAGCAGCTGGAGAAGGTCGGCATGGTCTTCTCCGGCCTCTCTCCCGACGGCCGCCTGGTGGAGTACGCCGAGCTGCCCGCCGACGTCCACCCCTTCTTCATCGGCACCCAGGCGCACCCCGAGTTCCGCTCCCGGCCGACCCGGGCGCATCCGCTGTTCAAGGGCCTGATCGGTGCCGCCCTGACGTACGCCGACATCCGCGGCACCGCCGCCAAGGCGGGGCGGGGAAAGTGAGCGGCTCGCGAGAGGAGGCGGGCACGGGGGAAATCCAGGAGGGCCGGGACGGCCGGGACGTCGTGGACGTTCCCGAGGAGTGGAAGGTCGCCTCCTCCACCGAGCACTTCCGCGCCCGCGTCATCGCCGGGGTCACCGACGCGGTCGTGATGCCGGACGGTGAGGTCGTCGACCGCGACTACGTGACCCACCCGGGCTCCGTGGCCGTCGTCGCCCTCGACGAGCGGGAGCGGATCCTGCTGATCCGCCAGTACCGTCACCCGGTGCGGCGGCTGCTGTGGGAGCTGCCCGCGGGACTGCGTGACGTCGAGGGCGAGGCCTTGCAGGCGGGGGCGGCCCGCGAGCTCGCCGAGGAGGCGGGCTACCGGGCGGGCACCTGGCACACCCTGATCGACGCCTTCACCTCGCCAGGGATGAGCGACGAGCGCACCCGCATCTTCCTCGCCAGGGACGTCAGCCCCATCCCGGAGGGGGAGCTGGACTTCGTCCACCGGCACGAGGAGGCCGACATGCCGGTGGTCTGGATTCCCCTGTCCGACGCGGTTCGGCGTGCCATGGCGGGAATGATCCACAATTCCCAAGCCGTGGCCGGTATTCTCGCCGCATACGCCGCTTCGGCGGACGGATTCGCCTCACTGCGGCCCGCTGACGCACCGGAGGCATGACAGGAGGACACCCTGAGCGAGACGGAGGCCGTCCTGTCCAGTTACCTCGCCCACCTGGCCGTGGAGCGGGGCCTGGCCGCCAACACCCTGGCCTCCTATCGCCGTGACCTCCTGCGGTACGTGGAGCACCTCAAGCAGCGCGGCCGCGTCACCTTCGGCGAGGTCGCCGAGGGTGACGTCACCGCCTTCGTGGCGGCGCTCAGGGAGGGCGACGGGGGGCACCAGGCCCTCGTCGCCGCCTCGGCGGCGCGGGCGGTCTCCGCGGTGCGAGGCCTGCACCGCTTCGCGCTGAGCCAGGGCGTCTGCCGCCACGACCCGGCCCACGAGGTGCGCCCGCCGCGCCAGCTCAGGCGGCTTCCCAAGGCGATCAGCGTCCGCGACGTGGAGCGCCTGATCGCCGCCTCGGGGCCCGACGGAGCCCCGCTCACGCTGCGTAACCGGGCGCTGCTCGAGCTGCTGTACGGCACCGGGGCGCGCATCTCCGAGGCCGTGGGGCTCACCGTCGACGACGTCGACCTGGGGGCCGAGGCCCAGCGGGTGCGCCTGCGCGGCAAGGGCGGACGCACCCGGCTGGTGCCCCTGGGCGGCTTCGCGGGGGAGGCGCTGCGCGCCTACCTCACCCGCGCGCGCCCGCGCATCGCCTCACACGGCCGGGGCACCTCGGGGCTCTTCCTCAACGCCAGGGGCGGGCGGCTCACCCGCCAGGGCGCCTGGGAGGTCCTCCAGGCCGCCGCCGAGCGTGGCGGGCTCGAAGGAGTGTCGCCACATATGTTGCGACATTCGTTCGCAACCCACCTCCTTGACGGGGGTGTGGACGTTAGGGTGGTTCAGGAACTACTCGGCCACGCCTCGGTGACCACCACCCAGGTGTACACACAGGTCACGGTCGACAAACTCCGCGAGGTCTATGCCGCCGCGCATCCGCGCACGCGGGATTGACCTTGCTTATGTCCGGGCGTGCCGCCTTGCCGCATACGTGTTGACGCCATAGTGTCCGTCCGGACGGTCCGGTTAGAGGCCGTCAGGGAGGTTCGACTGGTGACTGTGACCACCGACGGTTCTATCCGGGGAACGACCCCGGCAAACCCCGAGAATCCCTGGGGCGACACCAAGACCGCCGGGACCCCTCGCAGCGGGGGAGTCCTCGGCCCGACCGGGCGTCCCCGGCCGGTCTTTCCCGACCCGCCTCCCCGTACGGTGCACGGGCCGGCGAGGGTCGTCGCCATGGTCAACCAGAAGGGCGGCGTCGGCAAGACGACGACCACCATCAACCTGGGCGCCGCGCTGGCGGAGGCCGGGCTCAAGGTCCTGCTGGTCGACTTCGACCCGCAGGGTGCCCTCTCGGTCGGCCTCGGGATCAATCCCCTCCAGCTCGACCTGACGGTCTACAACCTCCTCATGGAGCGGCAGATCACCGCCAGGGACGTGCTGCTGGAGACCGGTGTCGAGGGCATGGACCTGCTGCCCAGCAACATCGACCTGTCGGCCGCGGAGGTCCAGCTCGTCACGGAGGTCGCCCGCGAGCAGGTGCTCGGCCGGGTCATCAAGCCCCTCCTGCCCGAGTACGACGTGTGCCTGATCGACTGCCAGCCCTCCCTGGGACTGCTCACGATCAACGCGCTGGCCTGCGCGCACGGCGTCATGGTGCCGCTGGAGTGCGAGTTCTTCGCGCTGCGCGGTGTCGCGCTGCTCATGGACACCATCATCAAGGTCCAGGAGCGCATCAACGACGAGCTGGTCATCGAGGGCCTGCTCGCCACCATGTACGACGCGCGCACCCTGCACGGCCGCGAGGTGCTGGCCCGGGTGGTCGAGGCCTTCGACGAGAAGGTCTACCACACGGTGATCAACCGGACGGTTCGCTTCCCCGACGCCACCGTGGCCGGTGAGCCCATCACCAGCTTCGACTCGTCGTCGCTCGGCGCCAGCGCGTACCGCGAGCTCGCCAGGGAAGTCCTGGCCAGGTGGGCCGCGCTGGAGCGGTGATCCCACCCCTGGGTGCGGGACAATGGCGGGATGACCGAGCAGCCGAAGACCGACGATGACACCTTCAAGGTGCATCTGGAGGTCTTCGAGGGTCCTTTCGACCTCCTGCTCGGTCTGATCTCCAAGCACAAGCTGGACATCACCGAGGTCTCGCTCAGCCAGGTGACCGACGAGTTCATCTCCTACATCCGGGCCAGGGGCCCGGAGTGGGACCTGGACCAGACGAGCCACTTCCTGCTCGTCGCGGCGACCCTGCTCGATCTCAAGGCCGCCAGGCTGCTGCCCTCGGGCGAGGTCGACGACGAGGAGGATCTGGCCCTCCTGGAGGCCCGTGACCTGCTGTTCGCCCGGCTCCTGCAGTACCGGGCCTACAAGGAGGTCGTCAAGGTCTTCTCCAGCCGGATGGCCGAGGAGGCGCTGCGCTTCCCCCGTACCGTGCCGATGGAGGCCGAGTTCGCGAGCCTGCTGCCCGAGCTGATCCTCGGCATCGGCCCCGACCGCCTCGCGGAGATCGCTCAGCGGGCCTTCGCCCCCAAGGTGCCCCCGTCGGTCTCGACGGCCCACATCTACCAACCGCTCGCCAATGTCCGCGAGCAGGCGGTTATCCTTGTCGAGCGGCTGCGGCGGATGCGCCGGGCGACTTTCCGGGCCCTCACCTCCGACTGCGCCGGAACCTTCGAGGTCGTGGCGCGTTTCCTGGCCGTCCTGGAGCTCTACCGGGAGGCGGCCGTGTCCTTCGAGCAGGTGGAGCCTCTCGGAGAGCTGCACGTGACCTGGACCGGCAGCGACGACGGCGACGTCGCCGTGGCCGACGACTACGACGAGACCCCGAACAGCCCGAAGAGAGAGCCCGCCGATGACTGACCTGGCACCCGAGCCCGGTTCGCGTACCGAGGCCGGCCCGTCCGCCGAGCCGGGTCCGCGCGCCGAGCCCGGTCCGCGTGCCGAGCCGGACCTGCGCGCCGGGTTGGAGGCCATCCTGCTGGTGGTCGACGAGCCCGTCGCCGAGGTGACGCTCGCCCAGGTTCTGGAACGGCCCGTCCACGAGATCGGGCGGGCGATCCGTGAGCTCTCGGCGGAATACACCGCCGCCGGACGGGGTTTCGACCTGAGAGAGGTCGCGGGCGGCTGGCGGTTCTACACGCGGGCCGAGTGCGCGCCACTCGTGGAGCGGTTCGTCCGCGACGGCCAGCAGACGCGCCTGACCCAGGCCGCTCTGGAGACCCTGGCCGTGGTCGCCTACCGGCAGCCGGTGAGCCGGGCCCGGGTGGCGGCCATCCGCGGTGTCAACAGTGACGGCGTCATGCGCACGCTGATGACGAGGGGGCTGGTCGAAGAGGCCGGCACCGAACCGGAGAGCCAAGCCGTGCTCTACCGGACGAGTTCGTATTTTCTCGAGCGGATGGGCCTGCGGGAGCTCGACGAGCTTCCCGAGCTGGCACCCTTCCTGCCCGACGACATGGAATCCCTAGAGGAGCAGAAGTAGTGAACAACAGGCGCAGTACCCCGTCCGGTGATGGACGCGGTCAAGGCCGTGGCGGAGCCCCGCGCGGTGGCAATCCCCGTGGGGGCTCGCAGTCCGGTGGATTCCGCGGCGGCTCCTCCCGAGGCGGGTCCTCCTCCGGGGGGTCCCGCGGTGGCTTCCAGGGCGGTTACCGTTCCGACGGTCCGCGTCGTGATGATCGCGGCGGTTCGTCGTCCGGTGGTTTCCGTTCGGACGGCCCGCGTCGTGATGATCGCGGTGGGTTCCGGGCGGAGCGGGACGGTTCGAGGAGCCAGTACGGCGGTGGCAGGCCCTCGGGCGGTTCCCAGGGGGGTTCGCAGGGCGGTTACCGTTCCGACGGTCCGCGTCGTGATGATCGCGGCGGTTCGTCGTCCGGTGGTTTCCGTTCGGACGGCCCGCGTCGTGATGATCGCGGTGGGTTCCGGGCGGAGCGGGACGGTTCGAGGAGCCAGTACGGCGGTGGCAGGCCCTCGGGCGGCTCCCAGGGGGGTTCGCAGGGCGGTTACCGTTCCGACGGCCCGCGCCGCGACGATCGCGGTGGCTTCCGTTCGGACGGCCCGCGCCGCGACGACCGTGGGGGTTCGTCGTTCGGTGGTTCGCGGGGCGGTTACCGCTCCGACGGCCCGCGCCGCGACGACCGCGACGGCTTCCGCTCCGACGGCCCGCGTCGCGACGACCGCGACGGTTTCCGTTCGGACGGCCCGCGTCGTGATGATCGCGGTGGGTTCCGGGCGGAGCGGGACGGTTCGAGGAGCCAGTACGGCGGTGGCAGGCCCTCGGGCGGCTCCCAGGGGGGTTCGCAGGGCGGCTATCGCTCCGACGGCCCGCGCCGCGACGACCGCGACGGTTTCCGTTCGGACGGCCCGCGTCGCGACGACCGCGGCGGCTTCCGCGCCGACCGTGACGGCTCGCGCGGCAGGCCCGGCTCCGACCGCGGCCGCGGCGACGCGCCCGCCGGTGGCTCCCGCGGCCGCTTCGGCAGGACCGGGCGCCGGGACGACGTCCAGACCATCGGTGGCGGCAGCGCCGGGGCGTACGGCGAGCGCCGGCCCCCCGCGGGCCGCTCCGGTGATCGATCCACCGGCCGGGCTCCCGCGGCGAAGGGGCCGCTCAGGCCGGGCGCGATCGCGAACGACCGGTTCAAGACCGCTCGCCAGCCCAAGCGCGACTCCGACTTCTACGACCGCGACTACGTCGACGAGCGCGACACCACCGAGGTTCCCGACGGCATCCGGCTGCAGAAGGTCCTCGCCCAGGCGGGCGTCGCCAGCCGCCGGGCCTGCGAGGACATGATCGGTGAGGGCCGGGTGACGGTCGACGGCCAGGTGGTCCGCCGCTTCGGCGCCCGGGTCGACCCCGCCAAGCAGGTCATCCACGTCGACGGCAAGCGCCTGCCGACCATGCCCGACCTGGTCTACCTCGCGATCAACAAGCCGATCGGCGTCGTCAGCACCATGTCCGACCCGGACGGCCGCCCCTCGCTGGCCGACTTCGTGGCCGACCGCACCGAGCGGCTGTTCCACGTGGGACGCCTCGACACCGAGACCGAGGGCCTGATCCTGCTCACCAACGACGGCGAGCTGGCCAACAGGCTCACCCACCCGAGCTACGGCGTCCAGAAGAAGTACTGGGCGAAGGTTCCCGGCCGGATCGAGCGCGACCTCGGCCGCCGCCTGAAGAAGGGCGTCGAACTGGAGGACGGCCTCGCCAAGGCCGACTCCTTCGCCCTGGTCCAGGAGCACGGCCAGCAGGCGCTGATCGAGATCGTGCTGCACGAGGGTCGCAAGCACATCGTCCGCCGCATGCTGGAGGAGGTCGGGCACCCGGTCATCGACCTGGCCCGCATCGAGTTCGGCCCGGTCAAGCTCGGCCGCCTCAAGCCGGGCACCGTGCGTGCGCTGACCCTCACGGAAGTCGGGGAACTCTACGCCGCCGTCGGGTTGTAGCCTTCCCTGAACGCGTGTTAGGACGCGCTGGATCATCCTCGGGGGTGGTCCGGCGCGGAGGGACTGGAGGAACGACGATGGTGCGGGCGATCCGCGGTGCGATCCAGGTCGAGTCCAACGATCGGGACGACATCCTGTCCGGGGTCACCGAACTGGTCGCGGAGGTGATGGGGCGCAACAGGCTCACCACCGACGACGTGATCAGCGTGATCTTCACGGCCACGCCCGATCTCACCGCCGAGTTCCCCGCCCTGGCCGCCCGCAAGCTCGGCTTCCACGACGTTCCGCTGATCTGCGCCTCAGAGATCGACGTTCCCGGCGCGCTGCCCCGTGTGGTGCGGCTGATGGCCCACGTCGAGGTCGACCGGCCCCGCCAGGACATCCAGCACGTCTACCTGCGTGGCGCGGTCGCCCTTCGCGTGGACATCGCCCAGTGAGCGCCTTATGCGGCACCACCTCCAGGGAGTGCGGGTGAGCGGCCTCGGAAGCGTCCTGGTCGTCGGCACGGGACTGATCGGCACCTCGATCGCGCTGGCCCTGCGCGAGCAGGGCGTGGCCGTCCACCTGGCCGACCGCGACGCGGGATCCCTGCGGCTGGCGCGGGAGCTGGGCGCGGGCGTCGAGTGGGCCGAGGGCGTGACGGTGGACGTCGCGATCATCGCGGTCCCGCCGCAGGCGGTCGCGGAGCGGCTCGCCGCCCTCCAGCAGGCCGGTGCGGCCCGTTTCTACACCGACGTGGCCAGCGTCAAGGCGCTCCCGCTCAGGGAGGCCGCGAGCCTCGGCTGCGACCTGACGACCTATGTCGCCGGGCACCCGCTCGCCGGACGCGAGCGCTCCGGGCCCGCCGCGGCGCGGGCCGACCTGTTCCTCGGGCGCCCGTGGGCGCTGTGCCCGACCGAGGAGACCTCGCCCGACGCCGTGGAGGCCCTGTACGGGCTCGTCAAGCTCTGCGGCGGCGAGGCGGTCAGGATCGGCGCCGAGGAGCACGACAGGGCCGTGGCGGTCGTCTCACACGCCCCCCACGTGACCGCCTCCGCGGTGGCCGCCCGCCTCGCGGAGGCGTCGGCCGCCGCGCTCGGCCTGGCCGGGCCGGGGGTGCGCGACGTCACCCGCATCGCGGCGAGCGACCCGAGGCTCTGGACCGGGATCCTGTCGGGCAACGCGCTGCCGGTGGCCGAGGTGCTGGAGGCGGTGGCGGCCGACCTGGCCGCCGCGGCGGCCTCGCTCCGTACCTCGGCCGGCTCCGGCGATCCCGACGCCATGGCGCGCGTCACCGAACTGCTGCACCGGGGCGTCGCGGGTACGGGCCGGATCCCCGGCAAGCACGGCGGTCCCGCGCGCACCTACGCGGCCGTCCAGGTCATCGTCGGCGACCGGCCCGGCGAGCTGGCCCGGCTGTTCCAGGCGGCCAAGGAGGCGGGCGTCAACATCGAGGACGTCCGGCTCGAGCACGCCCCCGGCCTGCCGCTGGGCGCCGCCGAGCTCTGGGTGCGGCCGGAGGCGGTGACGGCGCTGGCCGAGGCCCTGCGGGAGAACGGCTGGCACCTGCCGTGACCTCTCCCGCCTGACCTCGCCTCCGCGTGGCCTTTCCCCTGGTCCCCTGGGCGATCTCGCTTCCGCGTGATCGCCCAGGGGTTCTTCCGCGCCCGTGCTTCCGGGCGTCCGCCTTCTCGCTCGATGCGTGGTTCCTTCCCGGCTCCCGGTAGCCTCGTACGGACAACTGAAGCGGGCTGCAAGGGAGAGGCGTCGTGACCGGACTGGTCGTCGCCATGGACGGTCCTTCGGGATCGGGTAAGTCGAGCGCGTCACGAGGGGTGGCGCGAGCCTTGGGGCTGCGTTACCTCGATACCGGCGCGATGTACCGGGCGATCACCTGGTGGATGCTCCAGAAGGGCGTCGACCTCGCCGATCCCGAGGCGATCGCCGCCAGGGCGCTCGACCCGGTCCTCACGCTGGGCACCGACCCGGACCTCGCGGTGGTGGCGGTCGACGGCGTCGACGCCGTCGCGCCGATCCGCACCGCCGAGGTCACCGCGGCCGTCTCGGCGGTCAGCGCGGTGCCCGAGGTACGCCACCGCCTGGTGGCCGAGCAGCGTGAGATCATCGGTTCGGGCGGCATCGTCGTCGAGGGCCGTGACATCGGTACGGTGGTGGCGCCCGGTGCCGCGGTCAAGATCTACCTGACCGCGAGCGCGGACGCCAGGGCACTGCGCCGCACGGCGGAGCTCACCGGCACCACGGTGGCGGCGCAGCGGGCCGCGATGGCCCGCCGCGACACCCTCGACTCGACCAGGAAGGCAGACCCGCTGGCGAAGGCGGCCGACGCCGTCGAGCTCGACACCACGGCGCTGAACCTCGAAGAGGTCATCGCCGAAATACTGCGTGTGATTAAGGAAAAGGCGTGACCGGGGTATACGACGACGACAACGGCTGGATCGACGCGGAGCTCGCCGATTCAGGGACCGACGACAGCTCGCAGCGGGATGTGGGGCCCGACACGGCCCCGCAGCCGGTAGTGGCCGTGGTGGGCCGCCCCAACGTGGGCAAGTCCACCCTGGTCAACCGGATCATCGGCCGCCGGGAGGCGGTCGTGGAGGACGTGCCGGGGGTGACCCGCGACCGGGTCACGTACGACGCCACCTGGCGGGGGCGCCGGTTCACGGTGGTCGACACCGGAGGCTGGGACCCCGACGCGACCGGCATGGCGCTGAAGATCGCCGAGCAGGCCCAGGTCGCGGCCGAACTGGCCGACGTGATCCTGTTCGTGGTCGACGCCGTCGTGGGCGTGACCGACGCGGACGAGATCGTCGGCCACGTGCTGCGCGGGTCCGGCAAGCCGGTCATCCTCGCCGCCAACAAGGTCGACAACCAGCAGATGGAGCTGGAGGCCGCCGGGCTGTGGGCCCTCGGCCTGGGCGAGCCGCAGCCGGTCTCGGCCCTGCACGGCCGCTCCAGCGGCGACCTGCTGGACGTGATCCTCGACAAGCTGCCGGAGACGCCCGAGCAGCGTTTCGGCCCCGAGCGCGGCCCGCGCAGGGTCGCCCTGGTCGGCAAGCCCAACGTGGGCAAGTCCTCGCTGCTGAACAAGCTGGCGGGCTCCGAGCGCGTGCTCGTCGACCCGATGGCGGGCACCACCCGCGACCCGGTGGACGAGCTGGTCGAGCTCGGTGGCAAGACCTGGCGCTTCGTCGACACCGCCGGGATCAGGCGGCGCGACCGCGAGCTCAAGGGCGCCGACTTCTACGCGAGCATGCGCACCCGGGGAGCCCTGGAGCGCTCGGAGATCGCGGTGGTGCTCATCGACGCCAGCGACGTGCTGACCGAGCAGGACCTGCGGATCATCTCCCTGGTGATCGAGTCCGGCCGGTGCATGGTCGTGGCGTTCAACAAGTGGGACCTGCTCGACGAGGACCGCCGTTACTACCTGGAGAAGGAGATCGACCGCCAGCTCGTCCGCGTGCCGTGGGCGTTGCGGGTCAACATCTCCGCGAAGAACGGCTGGCACGTCGACCGGCTCGTCCCGGCGATCGAGAAGGCGCTCGACTCCTGGTCGACCCGGGTGCCCACCGCCCGGCTCAACGCCTTCCTGACCGACCTGGTCGCGGCCACCCCGCCACCGGTCCGCAGCGGCAAGCAGCCCAAGATCCTCTTCGCCACGCAGGCGTCGACGGAGCCGCCGAAGTTCGTGCTGTTCACCTCGGGCTTCCTGGAGGAGACCTACCGCCGCTTCATCGAGCGCCGGATCCGCGAGGAGTTCGGCTTCGCCGGGTCGCCCATCGAGGTCACCATGAAGATCCGCGAGAAGCGCCAGGGGCAGAAGAAGAAGTAGGAGCCCTGTCCCGAACGGGAGTTCCGCCCCGGGCGGGAGCCCTGTCCGGGCAGGAATCCCGCCCGGACAGGAGTCCTGCCCCGGGCAGCGGTTTCGCCTGGGACGGGAGCCCCGTCCGGGGTGGGAGTCCCGAACGGCCCGGCCCGCGCCGGGCCGTTCGCGTTTCGCCCCGGACCCCTTCTCCGAAGGTTCTCAGGGTTCGATCAGGCCCGCCCGGATGGCGTACCGGGTGAGGTCGAGCCGGTCGCGCATGCCGAGCTTCTGCAGGATGTTGGCACGATGCCGGTCGACGGTCTTCACACTGATGAACAGGGTCTCGGCGATCTGCTTGGCGGAGTTGCCCTCGGCGATCAGCTTGACGATCTCCTCCTCGCGCGGGGTCAGGATGCTCTCCGGCATGCTCTGTCCCAGCTTGTCGCGCTGCAGGTAGTGCCGGATCAGGGCGGTGACGGCACCCGGGTACAGGAACGGCTCGCCGCGCATCGCCGCCCTGCACGCCTCGAGCAGGTCGCGGTCGGCCACGGACTTCAGCACGTAGCCCGAGGCTCCGGCCTTGAGCGCCTCGAAGAAGTACTGCTCGTTGTCGTACATCGACAGGATCAGCAGCCGGATGCCGGGGGCGCGCCGGGAGATCTCGCGGGCCGCCTGCAGGCCGGTCATGCGGGGCATCGCGATGTCCAGGATCGCCAGGTCGACCGTCTCTGGGGCGGCCGCCTCCACCGCCTCGGCGCCGTTGGCGGCCTCGGCCACCACCGTGAGATCGGGTTCGGCGTCCAGGATCAGCCGCAGCCCGCGGCGGACCAGGGCGTGGTCGTCGGCCAGCAGGATCCTGATGGGACGCGCGGGGCTCGCGGAACTCACGGGACTCCCAGGGTTCACAGGGTTCACAGGGCTCTCCGCTCGGTGTCGGGCGGTACGGTGAGGCGGACGTCGGTGCCGCCGTCCGGCGGAGAGGTCACGGTCAGCCGGGCGCCGATGAGCAGGGCGCGCTCCCGCATCCCGCGGATCCCGGCCCCCTCGTGGCGTACGCCGCCGCGGCCGTCGTCGGTGATGCGCAACTCCAGGCCGTCGGGCCCGGCGGTCAGCGAGAGCTCGACGCGGGACGCCCGGGCGTGCCTGGCCGCGTTGGTCAGGCCCTCCTGGGCGATGCGGTAGAGGACCAGCTCGACCTCCTCGCTCAGCGAGGGCAGGTCGGCCTCGACTCTGCGGATCACGGGAACGCCGCTGCTCTGGGAGAAGTCGCTGCTCAGCGCGCTGAGGGCGCTCTGCAGGCCGAGGTCCTCCAGCACGCCGGGACGCAGGCGGCGGGCGACCTGCCCCACCTCGTCCAGGCTCGCGCGGACGCTCTCCTGCACCCCGTGCAGCTCCTCGCGCAGGTCGTGGGGCGCGTGGTCGGCGGCGTGTTTGAGACTCAGCAGGACCCCGGTGAGGCTCTGGCCGATCTCGTCGTGCAGCTCGCGGGCGATGCGGCGCCGCTCGTTCTCCTGGGCCGCGAGGGCGTGGGCGCTGCTGGCGCCGCGCTCGGCCTCCAGCCGGTCCAGCATCGCGTTGAAGGTGTCGATCAGGTGGGCCAGGTCGCGGTTGCCGCCGCTGGGCAGCCGGTCGTGGGGGTGCAGCAGGTCCACGCGCTGCATCAGGGTCGTGAGCGCGTCGAGCGGGGCCAGGCTGGTGCGCAGGAGGATGGCGTTGGCCGCCAGCATCAGCGCCAGGCCGACCGTCAGCACCGGGATCTCGGCCAGGAGCATCGGCGAGGACACGGTGGCGGGGGAGAGGGCGAGCACCAGCGTACCGACCGCGAAGACCAGCCCGTTGATCGCGAACAGCCGTCTGAACAGGATCCGCCCCGGGCTGTGCGCTCCTGCTCGCCGATGGGTGCGTTCGCTCATCTGACTAGCTTCCCCGCTGCGGGACGGGCCCGTCCATGCGGGGTGCCTCCCATCCCGGCGTGTCGCTCCTACATGTTCCACCCCTGCTCATATGGGTGCCGGCCCCGATGGCGGCGGAGAGACGACGCCGGTGGGATGGAGGAGCGACGAACACCGGCAGACGGGAGAGGGCGATGGGTACGAGCGATGTCGGCATTCTCTGGCTGGACGCCGTCACCCGTGACGGCGTCACGATCACGGTCAACGGGGCCGCCCGGGCCTTCGTCGCCGATCCCGTGGCGTACGCCGCCTACCCGGGCTCGCCGGGCGACGCCAAGCTGGCCGCCGCCGAAGCGGAGATCCGGCGCTATGTCGGGAAGCACGACCTGTCCCGGCTGTCCAAGCGGGTCGACCTCGCCCGCGGAGCCGGCGAGGGGAGCCGCCACTGGGGCGTCGAGGTGGCGCTGGTGGCGATCACCCGTGTCGAGGTGCGGCGCCGGGAGGACCTCATCCGCTGGGCGGAACGGCTCGCGTCGTGACGGCGGCCCCGGGCGGGAGCGCGAGGGCGGCCACGAGCGGGAGGGAGTGATCGCCGACATGGGCGTCACCCGCACGACCGTGCCCGGCCCGAGCCCGGTTCCGTGCCGGGCTCGGGCCCGTATCCGGTTCCGGCCCGTACCGGGTTCCGGTCCGCGGCCGGGCGTCAGGCCCCGTCCACCCGCCCGGACCCGCGTGGCAGCAGCAGCGCGACCAGCACGCCCACCCCGCACAGGACGGAGGTGATCAGGAAGATCTCGCTGTACTCGGTGTGCAGCGCCTCCTTCACCCTGCTCTGGTACTCGGCGAGCCGCCCGGCGTACACGACGGGGTCCACGCCGAAGGGCAGCGGCGTGTCCAGGTCGGCGGTGAGCGACTGGAAGCGGTGGAAGCCCCACGCCGACAGTGCGGCGACGCCGAGCAGCATGCCCATCATCCTGGCCACGACCACCGCCGCCGAGGCCACCCCGTGCTGGGCGGCGGGTACGGCCCGCAGCACCGCGGAGGAGACCGGGGCGATCACCAGGCCGAGCCCCAGGCCGGCGACGATCAGGTCGGCGTCCATGCGGTATCCGGCCGAGGCCAGGTCAAGGGGCCACTGGCCGATGCGGACGTATCCGGCGGCGGCCACCGCGAGGCCGATCACCGTCACCGCGCGCTCGCCGTAGCGGCGGGCCATGAGACCGCCTGCCAGCGCGGCCACGGAGAGCGCGACGAGGAAGCGGGACAGCACCAGGGCGCCGTCCAGGCTGTCCAGTCCCAGCAGCGTCTGCGCCGACAGCTGCACGTCGACCAGGGTGACCAGCAGCGCGGCGCCGGTCAGGAAGCTCACCCCGAGCGTGGCGAGGAACGGGCCGCGCGACACCCCCGTCATGTCGATCAGCCTGGTCCTGGAGCGCCACTCCCACGCGACGAACGCGGCGCCGGACACGACCCCCGCGACGATCATGGGCATGCCCCACGGGGGAAGGACCGACCCGCTGGGATCGGGGTTGTAGAGACCGGCCACGAGCAGGCCGAGCGCGAGCGCGAGCAGCAGCCCGCCGACCACGTCGACGCGCCTGGCCGCCCCGCGGGCCCGGTCGCGGGCGGGCGGCGGCACCGACCGCTGCACGGCGATCGCCGCCAGGGCCACCAGCGGGACGTTCAGCCAGAAGATCGACCGCCAGCCGCCGAGCTGCACGCCGCCGATCTGGAGGGTGGCCGGGACCAGGGCGGCGAGGGCCGCGCCGTACAGGGGGCCCAGCACGCTGCCGAGCTCCTGGGCCGACCCCACCGCGCCGAGCGCCACCGGGCGCTCGTCCTCGTCCCACAGGTCCCCGATCAGGGCCATGGTGATGGGCAGCAGCGCGCCGCCCGCGACGCCTTGCACGGCCCGTCCCACGACCAGCCAGGGCACCGTGTCGCCCAGCGCGGTGACGACCGAGCCCACGGCGAAGCCCGCCAGGCACAGGTGGATGAGCGGGCGCCTGCCGTAGCGGTCGGAGAACTGGCCAAGCAGCGGCATGGCCGCGATGTAGCCGAGCAGGAAACCGGTGACGATCGGGGTGGCCCGCTCCAGGTGGTTGAGGGGGACGTCGACGTCCCTGGCGATGTCGACGAGGACGGTGACCACGACGTACGCGTCCAGGGCCGCCAGCAGCACCGCCGTGCCGCCGACGCCGAGGGCGGTCCGCCGCCGGGCCGTGGGAGCGCCCTCCGGGGCGGCGCGGGTCACCGTCACTCCGCCGGAGCGGTGACCTGGACCGGCACGTCGTAGTCGCTGAAGGCCACGATCACCTTGCCGCCGGTCAGTGGCAGCTCCGCCTTGAGCAGCCGGCCGGTGGCCTTGTCGATCCAGAGCACGGCGTCGACGCTCTGCGTGAGACCGGGCACCATCGTGGCGAGCACCTGCTGGGAGAGCGTCGCCGAGACCCGGTAGGTGTCGACGCCGTCCAGCTTCTCCGCCGCCTGGGTCTTCGCGTCCAGCGCGTTGGCCAGCAGCTGTACGACGCCCTTGTCCGGGTTGAGGATGGCGGAGGGGTCGTAGATCGCCGCCAGCTGGCTCCGCGACATCCGCTGGAAGCCGCCGGTCACACCCTTGAAGTGGACGGTCTCTCCGATCAGTACGAAATTGATCTCCTGGAGACTGCCCATCACGTCGATCTGGAGGGTGCCGTCCGCGTCACCGGTCCCGCTGAGACGGCCGGAGGCCTTCTTGACCGGTACGGGGGGCGTGCCCTCCGTCTCCATCGAGAAGGCGGCTGACTTCACGGTGCGCGTCACGTCCGCGGACTTCCTGAGCAGGTCGGCCCCGTCGGGAAGGGCCGTTGTGCCGTCGGAGGCACCACTGCCGCTGCACGCGGTGACCAGGAAGGACGCGGCGATCACCGCGGTGATGAGGATCCGGCGAGCAGACATGGGCGGATCGTAACGACACTCCGGTCTACTAAGGAGTAACGACCGGTATCGGTTTCGCGTCGGCGGACGCCTTCGCCGGTTTCACCGCCCGGTTTCGCGCCGGCGGACGCCTTCACTGAGCCCTTTTCATCCTGAGCCACGGCGCTCCTCGACGAGCCGCAGCACGAGGATCGCTTGAACGGGTGCGGTCGCGCGGTGTGGGCGACAGCGCAGCTTGCTCAGTGCCTTCCAGGACTTCAAGGTCGCGACGGCACGCTCGCCGATGGCTCGGATACGGGCATGGGCGCGGTTGACGTCCCGCTGCCCGCGTGACGGCCAAGGCCGATGGCGATGCCGTTTGAACGGCGTGCGGATCGTGCCGCCCGCTCCTTGATAGCCCTTGTCTGCGAAGGTCTTCACACCGGCGCGGGTCAAGGCGTCGGTCAGGCCGACCGTCCGAGTGGCGGTCACGTCGTGAACGGCGCCCGGCAGCGCCGGCGAGACCCACACCGGCCGACCTACGGGATCGGCCGGCAGTTGCACGTTCATCCCGTGCTGCTTGTGTTTCCCGCTGTAGTACGGCCGCTTGGCTCCGTAGGTGAATTTGAGAGCCAGATGTCGGTCAGTGGCTCTGTGGCGCTCGGTGGGGATGAAATCGTGTTACCGAATTCCAGAGCCACCTGAGGGTTAACGGTGCGAGTATCAAGGCGTTACTCCGTGTGAGGAGACGCTGGTGACACATCCCCAGTCCAAGGTGGAGGTATTCGCCGGGATTCTCGTGCGGGGCTGTCGGGTCGGCAGATCGCGATCAAGTATCGGGTCAGCCGGAACACAGTGGCTGAGGCGTTGCGTCAGCCGTGGCCGGAGCCGAGGAAGAAGATGGCGCCGCGGGCGAGCCGGCTGGATGCGTTCAAACCACTGATCGACGAGATGCTGCGGGCCTACCTGGATGCGCCACGCAAACAGCGGCACACGGCGAAGCGGATCTTCGCGCGGCTGGTGGATGAGCACCAGGCGATGGAAATCTCGTATCAGATCGTCCGCGCCTATGTCGCTCACCGGCGGGGCGAGATCCGGGTCGAGGCAGGCCGGGGTCCGCCGGAGGCGTTCGTCCCGCAGTCGCATCTGCCGGGAGTCGAGGCCGAGGTCGACTTCGGAGACGTGACGGTCCGGATCGCGGGAGAGCAGGTGAAGTGCTTCCTGTTTTCGTTCCGGCTGTCGTATTCGGGCAAGGCAGTCCACCGGGTGCTGGCCACCGGAGGGCAGGAGGCGTTCTTTGAGGGACACGTCCACGCTTTCAGGGTGCTGGGTGGAGTCCCGACGGGCAAGGTCCGCTACGACAACCTCAAGGCTGCGGTCTCCGCGGTGCTGGGGTTCACCCGGGCCCGGACGGAGTCCGCCCGCTGGACGGCGTTTCGCGAGCACTACGGGGTCGAGGCGTTCTACTGCCAGCCGGGGATCAAGGGCGCCCACGAGAAGGGCGGGGTCGAGGGCGACATCGGCTGGTTCCGCCGCAACCACCTGGTCCCGATTCCAGAGATCGGCTCGCTGGATGAGCTGAACGAGATGATCGATCGCTGGGACGAGGCCGACGAGGGACGGCGGATCGGGGCGCGGGCCAGGACGGTTGGCGAGTACTTCGCGATCGAGCGGCCGCTGCTGCGGACGGTCTCGCAGGAGCCGTTCGAGACCGGCCTGCTGCTCCCGGTCCGGGTCGATCGCTACAGCCAGATCACCGTCCGGACGAACCGGTACTCGGTCCCAGCCCGGTTCATTGGCCGCCAGCTGCGGGTGATGCTGCGCGCCTCCCGCCTGATCGTCTATGACGGACAGCAGGTCGTCGCCGAGCACGATCGGTTGTTCGCCAAGGGCGGCCGGCGCCTGGAACTGGACCACTATCTGGAGGTCCTGATCCGCAAGCCCGGCGCGCTGCCGGGCGCGACCGCTCTGGAACAGGCGCGGGCCGCGGGCAAGTTCACCCCGGTTCACGACACTTGGTGGGCGGCGGCCTGCAAAGCCCACGGCGACCGCGACGGCACCCGCGCGCTGATCGAAGTGCTGCTCCTGGCCCGTCACATTCCTACCGAGCATCTGGTTACCGGCCTGGCCGCCGCGCTGCGGGCCGGCGCCCTCACCGCGGATGCGGTCGCTCTGGAGGCCCGCAAAGCCGCTGAGGAAGACGAACAAGCTGCTCCTGAACCTGCCCAGCACGACAACCACGAGGCAACGGTGACGTTCCTGACTGAACGGCGCCTGGCCCAGCCTCCCCGCGACACCCGGCCGCTGCCCTCGGTGACGGCCTATGACCAGCTCCTCAAACGCGCCCGGCCACCCGGCGAGCGCCCAGCCCAAGGAGAAACACCATGAGCGTCCCCCACCGCGGCATGACCGAACAGGCCGCCCAGGCCTCCATCGACCAGGCCTGCCGGATGCTCCGCCTGCCCAGCATCCGCACCGCTTTCCCCGAACTGGCCGAGCAGGCGACCCGCGAGCAGATGTCCTACCTGGGATTCCTCGCCGAACTCCTACTGACCGAATGTGATGACCGTGCTCGTCGCCGCTCTGAACGTCGTATCAAGGCCGCCCAGTTCCCCCGCGACAAGTCTCTGCGCGCCTTCGACTTCGACGCCAACCCCAACATTGACCCCGCTACCATCCACACGCTCGCCACTTGCGAATGGGTGAAAAAGGGCCAGCCCCTCTGCCTGATCGGCGACTCCGGCACCGGCAAGTCCCACCTGCTCATCGCCCTCGGGACCGAGGCGGCGATGAAGGGCTACCGGGTCCGCTACACCCTCGCCACCAAGCTCGTGAACGAACTCGTCGAGGCCGCCGACGAGAAGGTCCTCGCCAAGACCATCGCCCGCTACGGACGCGTCGACCTGCTCTGTATTGACGAACTCGGCTACATGGAACTCGACCGGCACGGCGCCGAGCTCCTCTTCCAGGTCCTCACCGAACGCGAAGAGAAGAACAGCGTCGCCATCGCCAGCAACGAGTCCTTCTCCGGGTGGACCCGCACCTTCACCGACCCGCGCCTCTGCGCTGCGATCGTCGACCGGCTTACCTTCGCCGGCAACATCCTCGAGACCGGCACCGACTCCTACCGCCTTGCCCAGACCCGAGCCAGAGCCGAACAAGCCAGCTGACCCGTGCTCGGTACTGGTGGGGTCGCGTATTCAACTGTCGCGAGTTGTCGTTCCCCTGGGCCCTACTGGTGACGTTCCGTGCTCGCCGGAGGCGTGGCGGTTCAGTCGTGGAACCCGCGGAAGACGCCGTCTGCGTCGGCGCTCTCGGCGAACTCGCCGAAGTCCATGTTGCCGATGGAGAGGTTGGCGTGAATCCCGGGGATCTCGGAGGGGATGACGCGCATCTCCCATGTGAATTCCAGCTCGATGACCAGGAACGGCATCTCCTGCGAATCGACGGTGACCTTGTCGGCGATGACGAGGATCGGGTCCTGGTAGCCGTCCGGAAGCAGGGCGAGGATCTGCTGCGCGGTGAGGTCTTGATAGGCGGGGTCCTCGACGACCTCGAACTCCTTTGCCCAGCCGTCGTTGTCGATGTCGCCGAGCGTGTTTCGTACGGCCTGCCATCGTTCCTGGTCAGAGAAGTCGGTGCGCACCACGAGCAGGGCGTCGACTTTGGGCAACATGTCCATCTGACGATCTTCGAGGCGATGTCAGTGGCTCCGCAAGCTCACCGACGACCCTGATGTCCGTAGTGGCGGTTGGAATAGGCGAGCACATCAATCAGTACCGCAGGCTCATGGGGGTTAAGCAGTGCCATGATCAGACTCAGGGCCGCCTGCCGCTTTCAGCTGCTCGAGTATAGCGCTGAGGCTCTTCCCGGGCTGAGGCTCTTGTGACGGTGGCAGGTCGGCGATCGCGCCCACCAGGAACGGTCCGTCCAGCAGATCGGCGGTGAACGTCACGCCGGTGAGGCGGGCCGCCATCGCGAACATCCGCGCGAGGCCGTGCCGGGACAGGTCGTCGTAGTGTTGATCCCAGTCCTCATCTGAGCCCTCCTCGAGAGGCAGGCCGAACTCGCGCATGAGGCCGGCGAGCCGGTCGGTGTCGGCACCGGAGCGACGCTCGGGAAAGGTCGGGTCGAAAGCCGTGATCAGCATGCCGTCCGCGGCGTAGTGGAAGTAGTCGCAGGCATAGTTATGCCGCAGGACGGACACCACGTCGGTGCCGGCCGACAGCCGCGCCAGCGTCGGGTCGCCCGTCCCCGACCAGCCGTACGGTTCCACCGCCGCGCACCCGTCGCCGGTTGCGACCACTCCGACATACCCCCCTCCGTCACCACCATCGGTCGCCACCGTGAAGTCGGAGACTGCCAGCTTCAGCTCGGTGAAGCTCATCTGCGTGCTCGTACGGGCGCCGAACCGGCGCAGCACCTCGGCCGGGTCGAGCCCACGCACCAAGGTCACGCAATAGATCTCGCCGAGCGGGTCGCCCCGATCGCCGTACGGCGGTTGCAGCCAGCGGAACGGCGTCAGCGCATCGATTGTCATGTCGCGATCTTGGCAGGCCCCACCGACATAGTCAGGCCCACTTCGCCCTTCCGCGCGCACCCGCTGCCCGAGAGCCCGGCTTGTTGCCGCCGACATCACGGAAAGTCACTACCACGGCCCTCGGCATCGAGAACTCGCGATAGTCGAATAGGTGACTCCACCAGTACCGAGCCCATGACCACACTCACACAGCGTCACAAGAGCCATGTCCCGGACCCACGGGCATGGCTCTCTTTTTCACTAACACTCCAAGGCAGTTGATCAGCAAATGGCTCTCAAACCGACCGACACGTGGCTCTCGGATCCACCTTCATAGCCAGCCGCTCATCGATCAGGCGATCGATGGGGATGAGGGTGCCGTCCACGATGGCGTAGGCCGGCCGGAGCGCCCGCTGAACGGCGGCGTGCACGTCATCGGCCAGTGCAGCCAGCGGATCGACGCTTTCACGCACGTGGCGCCAGGCCGTGGTGGTGCCGATCGCGAAGCCTGCGGCCAGCCGGGCGTAGGTGTCACCATTGCGCAGGTGAGCCAGGACCAGCGGCGCCTGCTGGGCCGGGTCCAACCGCCGCCACCGACAGCGGCGTTCGGTCCGCTGCGCGCGGATCAGTTCGGCCAGGCGGACCAGGGTGCGGTTGGACAGCGGAATCGAGGCACGGTAAGACAGCAACGAGGCTCCCGGTCGGGGCATCGGATCTTGGTCGACTGCTGTCTTACCGGGAGCCTCCTCTCACCCGCCACCGCTCTGCGCAGGCCCGTCGCGGCCAGGACCGTCAGGTTGAAAAGAGCTCAGTGAACGCCTCAGTTCTCGAATGCCGCTCCGGTCTGTGATGTCGAGGTCGATCTCGGCACGGCGACGCGCGCCCAACGTCAGCCATGAGAAGTCCATGATCATATGTCGTGTCGGCACGAAAACGGCCTCCGAGAGAGCCACTGGCGGACAACCAGCGCAGTGCCGGTATCAGAGTCGGTGGCTGCGCGACCTGGAGAGGACGCCGACGAAACCGGCGCCGTCGATCGTCCGGCGCACGATGTCGGAGGTCGCGGCTGTCGCAGGCAGGAGTTCCGCGGTTGCCGGCCGGCACTCGGCCGGCCGGACATCGGCTGCTGGGCGGCCCAGGTGTGCACGGGCCACGCTTCGGAGTAAATCGGATCGACCTCGATCAGACCCGCGGACGTGGCCGAGCGGATCTCCGCCGCGGCGATGACGATTCGCTCTGTCAGCCTGCTCCGGCGGCAGGCCGACAGGCCGGCAGCGGCTCGCCGAAAGCGTTGCGGGCTGCGGACTCGTGGTGTCCGCCATGCATGGATGCCGCGACCGTGTCCGTCCCGTGTCCGTCCCTGGGCCGAAGGTCTTCTCACCAGCGAGAGGGTTGTCGCGCACCGGGCTCGGGAAAGGACCGAAGCCTTCGCCCGTAGGGACCTCGGTCGCTGGTTCCGATCATGTCGCGTGGCGATCCTGACGATGAAGGGCCCGGTTTCGGCGAAGGGAGAGGCGATGTCCACCAGAATGACGACCAAGGTATCCATGTCGAGGAAGCTGCTCGTCACGCTTCTGCTCATCCCGCTGGTCATCCTCGTGACGGCCGAGAACCCCAAGGACATCGGCGTGCTGGTGGGTAACATCATCACCCTCGGCGGGCAGTTCCTCTACGCGTGCGCGGACTTCGTGAGCAGGGTCGTCCGTGAACTGACGAGTTCGTCGGGTGTGTGATGATCGTGCCCGCGCTTTTGCTCGCCTGCCTGGCCATCGTGATCGGACGAATGGCCTTACCCGCTCGGTCGCCGCCGCGTCCGTCGAGCCCATTCCGCGCCAGGGCGCGACCGGCTGGAGGCTCTGGGGGTGTGGGTCGCCGTGGCAGTCGTCGTGGCGAGCCTGTGGCCCGCGGTGCTCCTGGCGGGACGGGTGGCGGACCAGGAACGTGCGAACCGTGCCGTCCGCCACCAGGTCGAGGCGACCCTGACGGTGGACGCCTCCCCGATGATGTTCTCCTTCGGAGAGTTCGTCGAGCAGTGGACGCACGTGACGGTGAGGTGGCCGTCGCCGGACGGTACGGAACGGACCGGCCAAGTCGTCGTCAACACCCCCATGCCTGCCTGCTCGACCACGGACGTCTGGATCGACGCCGACGGTCAGCTGACCGAGGCGCCCCTCGACGAGGCCGGAGCCAGACTCAGGGGCATCCACAGCGGGGTCTTCGTCGTGCTGAGTTCCGCGGCCGTGCTGTTCTTCGCCTTCCTCTGCTTCAGGCGGGCGCTGAACCGGCGGCGCTACGCCGAATGGGATCTGGTCCGGGAGAAGGCGGACACGAGAAGGACACCGTCTTCGGCCTGGCCCCCCGGATCCTTGCGGCGGGCTGGGCGGTCCTGCTCGCCTTCGTCCTTCTCGGTGAGCTGGGCCCGTTGCTGAAGCTTGACCGGTGGGTCATGGACCTGTCGCCGTTCGCCCATACGCCACGACTTCCCGGAGCGGCCATGGACGCGGCCTCGGTGGCGGCGGTTGGACCCGGCCCAGCAGGCGCCGCTGGTCCTGGCTCACCTGCGCAATGGTGACACCTACGCCCGGCTGGCCGCAGGCTTCGCGATCGGCACCACCACGGCCTGGCGCCACGTGCGTGAAAGCGTCGATCCGCTGGCTGCACTGGCCGATGACGTGCACGCCGCCGTTCAGCGGGCGCTCCGGCCGGCCTACGCCATCGTGGACGGCACCCTCATCCCCATCGATCGCCTGATCGATGAGCGGCCGTACTACAGCGGGAAACACAAGCAGCACGGGATGAACGTGCAACTGCCGGCCGATCCCGTAGGCCGGCCGGTGTGGGTCTCGCCGGCGCTGCCGGGCGCCGTTCACGACGTGACCGCCGCTCGGACGGTCGGCCTGACCGACGCCTTGACCCGCGCCGGTGTGAAGACCTTCGCAGACAAGGGCTATCAAGGAGCGGGCGGCACGATCCGCACGCCGTTCAAACGGCATCGCCATCGGCCTTGGCCGTCACGCGGGCAGCGGGACGTCAACCGCGCCCATGCCCGTATCCGAGCCATCGGCGAGCGTGCCGTCGCGACCTTGAAGTCCTGGAAGGCACTGAGCAAGCTGCGCTGTCGCCCACACCGCGCGACCGCACCCGTTCAAGCGATCCTCGTGCTGCGGCTCGTCGAGGAGCGCCGTGGCTCAGGATGAAAAGGGCTCACTGGTCTCACCGCCCGGTCTCGGGTCAGCGGATGCCTTTGAGGTGGTCCACCACCGGTGCGTACGCCGCTTCCAGCTCGATCAGCTGGTCGTCGGTGAGCAGGTCGATGAAATGCCGTCGCACGCTGGCCACGTGGTGCGGCGCGACCTTCTGGATGGTGGCCCAGCCGTGCTCGGTGAGGACGGCGAAGGTGCCGCGCCGGTCGTCGGCGCAGGTCTCCCTGGCGACCAGGCCGGCGGCCTCCATCCGGGAGATCTGATGGGACAGGCGGCTGCGCGACTGGATCGTGGCGTCCGCCAGGTCGCTCATCCGCATGCGGTGACCGGGGGTCTCCGACAGGTTCACCAGGATCTCGTAGTCGTTGACCGAGAGCCCGAAGGGCTGGAGCTCACGGTCGAGGCGGTGGTCGAGGAGCTTGTGCACGGCGAGGTGGGCGCGCCACGCCCGCTGCTCGATCGAGGACAGCCAGCGGGGCTCCTGGTCGCTCACCGGTCGCTCACCACTCTCGTTCGCCGCGCGTGTGGTCGCGACTCCGGCGGATCCGTCCCCCGGCCGACCGCCCCGCCCGCCGGGCGGGGCCTGCTTCAGGGTCATAGATCAGAACTTACCTCAGAAGGTGCCGATCGCTCGTGGTAGGCGATGTGGCAACATGACAAAACCCGAGTGTTTCCCCACCCCCGGACGCTCATCCCGCGAGGCCTGAGCCCTCCATCCACCTCTCCACCTCGTCGGGGTGGCGGGGCAGCCCGGCCGACATGAGACGGGCGCCGTCGGCGGTGACGACGAGATCGTCCTCGATGCGCACCCCGATGCCGCGCAGTTCCGGCGGCAGCGTCAGGTCGTCCGGCTGCAGGTAGAGGCCGGGCTCGACGGTCAGCACCTGCCCCTCCTCCAGCACGCCGTCCAGGTAGACCTCCGAGCGGGCCCTGGCGCAGTCGTGCACGTCCATGCCGAGCATGTGGCCGCTGCTGCACAGCGTGTAGCGGCGGTACAGGCCGCTTTCCGGCTCCATCGCCTCGTCCGCGCCGATCTTCAGCACGCCCCAGTCGTGCAGTCCCTCCGCGATGACGCGCATCGCCGCGCGGTGGAAGTCGCGGAAGCGCGCACCGGGGCGCAGGGTGGCGATCGCCGCCTCCTGGGCCTCGTACACCAGCTCGTATACCTGGCGCTGGACCGGGCTGAAGCGCCCGGACACCGGCAGGGTCCTGGTGATGTCGGCGGTGTAGAGGTGGTCGGTCTCCACGCCCGCGTCGAGGAGCAGCAGCTCGTTCCCGTCCAGCCGCCCGTCGTTGCGGATCCAGTGCAGCACGCACGCGTTGGCGCCGGAGGCCACGATGCTGTCGTAGCCGACCGCGTTGCCCTCCAGGCGGGCGCGGAGGCCGAAGACCCCCTCCAGGTAGCGCTCGCCGCGCCGGTGCCCCAGGGCGGTGGGCAGGGCCCGCGCCACGTCCTCGAACCCGCGCGTGGTCGCGTCGACCGAGAACTGCAGCTCGGCGATCTCCCACTCGTCCTTGATCAGCCGCATCTCGGAGAGGAACGTCTCCAGCTCCTCGTCGCCGCCGCCGGGCGAGACCCGTCCGTCCACGGACGCGTCCACCCCGCGCAGCACCCGCGCGGGCCCGGTGAGCGCGTCGCCCAGCCTGTCGATCGGCGCGCAGGCGATCTGGTGGATGGCCTCCGCCTCGGCCAGGTCGGGGCGGCGGCCCACCCAGAACTCGCCGTAGCGGCGGTCGCGGTAGAACTCCTGCCCGGCCTGGCCCGGCGCCGATCTCGGCGAGCGGGGGCGCAGGAACAGCGTGGCCTCCCCGGAGGGCTCGATGACGAGCACGTCGTCGGGCTCCTGGTCACCGGTGAGGTAGGCGAACGCGCTGTGCGCCCGGAACCGGTAGTCGCTGTCATTGCTGCGAGCCTTGAGCGTGCCGGACGGGATCACCAGCCGCTCGCCGGGAAAGCGGGCGGCGAGCGCGGCGCGCCGCTTGGCGGTGTAGGCGGCCTGCGGCAGCGGAGCGAGGTCGTCGCGGTGCGTGTCGGCCCAGCCGGTGTTCATGAACGCGGCGAGGGCGTCGGAGACCGGCAGGTCGTGGCTGCCGGTGTTGAGCTTCTGGGTCATCGTGTCCCCGGGCCGGATGTCTTCTGGATGCCCCCACGCTAGTCCCGGAGCGATGCGGCCCGCACCCCGGCAGGTACGGAGCCGCACCGCGGATCGCGGGTCAGCCCACCGGGACCTGGTACTCCTTGGCCAGGTCGGAGGTCGCGGCCTCCTTGAAGACGACCGCGCCGCCGAGAGCGGCCTTGTCCGGCTTGGCCACGTACGACAGCAGCGAGGCGGGCTTGTCGAAGGTGGTGAAGTCCATGACCGTGCCGAACTCCGCACCCCAGGACGACTGGCCGCGGTGCGCGGTGACCACCGCGGCCCGGGTCAGGTCCTTGCCCTCGCAGGCCTTCTTGAGCGCGTCGACGACGATCGCCGCCGCCGAGTAGCCCGAGGGGACACCGCTGTCGATGGCCGTGTCCGGATACTTCGCCGCGTAGTCGGCGGCCAGCTTCTTCATGGCGGGCATGTCGGCGCTGATCGGCGTGCCGGCGGTCATGTAGTAGAAGTCCTTCAGCAGCGCGGGCCCGGCCGGGGTGGGCAGCAGCTGCGGGGAGTAGGCGGAGTTGCTGCCGACGAACGGCACGTCCATGCCCTTGGCGAGCGAGACGCCGACGAGCGAGGCGGTCTGCCTGGGGCCGACGGAGACCAGGATGGCCTTGACGCCCTCCGCCTTGAACGCGGCCACCTGGGCGCTCATGTCCTGGTCGGTGGCCTTGATCTTCTGCTCCACGAGCGTGAGGCCGAGCTTCTCCGACGCGTACTTGGAGCCGTTCAGCGCGCTCTCGCCGTAGTCGCCCTCGAAGTACAGGTGACCGATCTTGTCCCCGGACTTGATGCCCTTCTCCTTGGCCAGGAAGTCCACCCCGTTGATCATGTCGATGTCGTAGGTCGTCCCGGTGACCTGGATGGACTTGCTGCCGAGCAGCCCGGTCGCCCAGGCCTGCGGGATGGTGAGCATCTGGTCGGCCTCGATGCGCTGCTTGAGCGCGTTGACCATGGGCGAGCCGACGAAGTGGGCGATCGCCACCGTCTTCGGGGCGATCTCGGTGTAGGCCGCGATCGCCTTCTGCGCGTCGTAGCCGTGGTCGCGCACCAGTGCCTCCAGCTGCCGCCCGCACACGCCCCCGGCCGCGTTCGTCTGCTCGAAGTACAGCTGCTGCGCCTGGGTCAGGCTCTTGCCGAACGAGGCGTACGGGCCGGTGAGGTCGGTCATCAGGCCGATCGTGATCTTGTCGGCGCTGACGCCGGGGCCCGTCTTCACGCCGTCCCCCCCGACGGCGGAGGGGGCGGCCGCGCCGCTGCCCCCGGTGGCCTTCTCGCTGGCGCACGCGGTGACGGCGAGGGCGAGGGCGGCGAGTGCCGCGATGCGTCGGACCGGGGTTCTTGGGATTCCCATGTCATCAGTTCCTTGTGTCGGGGGAGGGGGAGGGAGACAGCGGAGCCTTTGTTGTCGCGGGGGCCTGGCGGGCGGAGGCGGGGGTGAGCCGCCGGTCGACGGCCAGGCGCAGGCGCCCGGCGAGGCCGAGCAGCCCGCCGGGCAGGAAGAGGACGACGACGACCACGGCGGCGCCGTACAGGATGCGGGCCGCCTCGGCGGGCGACACCCCGCCCGAGCCCGGCTCGGCCACCAGCGGCAGGGCGTCGCTGTAGCGGCTGAGCAACTGGGGGAGCATCGAGATGAAGATCGCGCCGATCACCGCGCCGGCGACGGAGCCGAGCCCGCCAATGATGATCATCGCGAGGTAGTCGAGGGAGAGCAGCAGACCGAAGTAGTCGGGTACGGTGCGCTGGAAGACCAGCGCGATCAGGACCCCGGCCAGGCCGCCGTACATCGACGACAGCACGAACACCCCGGCGCGGTAGCGGGCCACCGGCACGCCCATCACCCCGGCCGCTATCTCGTGGTCGCGGATGGTGTTCATGGCCCGGCCGGGACGGCCGCGCAGCACCCCGCGGGCGAACAGCGCCGCGCCGGTCAGCAGGACCAGCCCCAGGAACCAGAGCCGCTCCAGCGACCCGAACGGCACCTGCGCCACCACCAGCTCGGGGGTGTCGGCGAACGCGAACCCGAACAGCTCCATCGGCGGCACCGTCCGCCCGTTGTACCCGCCCGTCACGGGTTCGGCGTTGAACAGCACGTGCTGGCCGACGAAGATCAGCGCGAGGGTGGCGATACCGAGGTAGGCGCCTTTCAGGCGACCCGCGATGGGGCTGAACACCCCGCCCGCGACACCCGCCGTGAGCACCGCGAGCAGTGCCGCGACGGGCGTGGGCAGGCCCAGGCCGCCGAGGGCGTGCGCGCCGCCCTCCGGCTCGGAGCCGAAGTAGACGTAGGCGTACGCGCCGACCGCCAGGAAGAACGCGTGGCCCATGGACAGCTGGCCGGTGGCGCCGGTCAGCAGGTTGATGCCGATCGCCCCGATCGCCGCCGACATCGCGAAGAGCCCGGCCTGCAGCCAGAAGCCCTCCAGGTAGAACGGTACGGCGATCGCCGCCGCGACCAGCGCGACGCAGGAGAGGATGACCTTCTTAGACACGTGCCAGCTCCCTCGTCCCGAACAGCCCCGCGGGGCGGATGAGCAGGACAACGATCATCACGAGGAACGGGGCGACGTCGCCGATGCCCCGGCCGAGGAAGGCCAGGTCGTTCTGGTAGCCGCTCATCATGGCCTCGGTGACGCCGATGATCAGCCCTCCGGCCAGCGCACCCGTGGTGGAGTCGAGGCCGCCGAGGATCGCCGCGGGGAACGCCTTCATCGCCGCGAACGTGGTGCTGCGGTCCAGCCCCGGGGTGGGGAAGACGCACAGGAAGAGCGCGGCGACGGCGGCGAGCGCCCCGGCGACCGCCCAGGCCCCCATGGAGACCCGCCCGCGCCGCACGCCCATCAGCGCGGCGGTCTCCGCGTCCTCCGCGGTGGCGCGCATGGCGATGCCCCAGCTCGTGTACTTGAACGCCAGCAGGAACGCGGCGATCAGGGCCGCCGCGACGGCGAACGCGACCACCCGGGTCTGGGCGACGCTGACGGCTCCCAGATGCAGCACCCGGTCGTGCCACGGATCGCCCAGGGCGAGCACGTCGGTGCCGATCTGCCTGGTCAGCTCGGTCGTCAGCACGATGTCGACGCCGATCGTCACGATCGCCAGCACGCTGTGCGAGGCGACGTTCGCCCTGCGGATGATCAGGAACTCGATCAGGGCGCCCACCACGGCCGCCCCGGCGACGCCCAGCAGCAGGGCGGTCCAGAAGCCGACCGACGGGTGCGTCTTGGCCACGATGAAGCCGCCGACCAGCAGCAGCGAGGCGTGCGCGAAGTTCACCACCTCGGTCGCCTTGAAGATGATGACGAAGCCCAGGGCGATCAGCGCGTACACGGCTCCGACGGAGATCCCGTTCACCAGGAGTTCGAGAAAAGTGATCACGAAGCGACCTCCTCGTTCTTGCCGGCCGCGTTCCCGCCCGCGGTGCTCTCGCCCGCGGTGCTCTCGCCCGCGGTGCTCTCGCCCGCGGTGCCCCGGGCCGCCGCGCTCCCGGCTTTCCCGGTGCTTTTCGCGTTCCCGTCGTTCTCGTCGTTCCCGTCCTGGGCGTTCTCGGCCGGCACGTCCTCGACCAGGGTGTCCTTGGCCGGTGTGCTCTCCGCCGCCGCGCCCAGGTAGGCGCGGACCACCTCGGGATCGTTCTGCACCTCGCCGGGGGACCCGTCCGCGATGCGCCTGCCGAAGTCCAGGACCGTCACCGCGTCGGCGAGCCGCATGACGATCCCCATGTCGTGCTCGACCAGCAGGATCGAGATGCCGAGGCTCTCCCGCACCGCGACGATCAGCTCGGCCATGTCGCGGCGCTCGCCGCCGTTCATGCCGGCGACCGGTTCGTCCAGCAGCAGCAGCCGGGGCTCCATGCACAGGGCCCGCGCCAGCTCCACGCGCTTCTGCACGCCGTACGGCAGCAGCCCGACGGGCGTGGCCAGCCGTTCGGTGAGCCCGACGAACGCGGCGATCTCGGTCACCCGCTCGCCGTGCGCGGCCGCCTCACGCCGGGCCGACGGCAACCGCAACCCGGCCGAGACGAACCCGGCGCGGGTCAGCCGGTGGCGGCCGAGCATCAGGTTGTCCCGCACCGACAGGCGCGGCGACAGGGCGATGTTCTGGAAGGTGCGCGCCACGCCCAGGGCGGCGATGCGGTGCGGGGCCAGGGAGGTCAGCTCCGCGTCGCCGAACCGCACGCTGCCCGAGGTGGCCCGGTAGACGCCCGACAGGACGTTGAAGCAGGTCGACTTGCCCGCCCCGTTGGGCCCGATCACCGCGTGGACGCTGCCGGGCTCGACGCTGAAGCCGACCGCGTCCAGCGCGGTGAGCCCGGCGAAGCGCACGGTCACGTCACGCACGTCGAGCCGGGGAATGGAAGTATCCGTACCGTCCGGTTGGTATGTGTCACTCACGCGGACCACCTCGCCAGTGCGGGGCGGGCGGGCGCCGCCTTCCCCGCGGATCCCGGGACGACCGGAACCGGGTCCTCGATGCCCAGGTAGCGGCGGCGCACCTCGTCGCTCGCGGCGAGCTCGGCGGCCGGTCCCGACAGCACCACCTCGCCGACCTCCAGCACGTAGGCGTACGAGGCCAGGGACAGGGCCATCGCGGCGTTCTGCTCCACCAGGAGCACCGTGGTGCCCCCGGCGTTGATCTCGCGAACGGTGTCGGCGATCCTGGCGGCCATCATCGGAGCGAGACCGAGGGTGGGCTCGTCCAGCAGCAGCATCCTCGGCCTGGCCATCAGCGCGCGGCCGATGGCGAGCATCTGCTGCTCGCCGCCGGACAGCAGGCCCGCGCGCTGCCCGGCGCGCTCGGCGAGCACGGGGAAGAGCGCGAGCACGCTCTCCCTCGCCTCGGCCGCCGACCGCCGGTCGGGCGCGCCGAGGGCGCCGGCCCGCAGGTTCTCCTCCACCGTCATCCGCGCGAAGACCCTGCGCCCCTCGGGCACCTGGACGACGCCTCTCGCCACCACGGCCGAGGTGGCGGCACCGGACAGCCGCGTACCGCCGAACCCGACCTCGCCCGCGGTGATCCCGCCCCGGTGGAACCTGAGGGTGCCCGACACGGCGCGCAGCAGGGTCGACTTCCCCGCGCCGTTACCGCCGAGCACCGCGACGACCGAACCGCGCGGGACGTCCAGCGAGACACCCCGCAGGGCCAGGACCGGGCCGTAACTCACCGCCAGATCCCTGACGACCAGCCCGGAATCTCCGGGCGGGCGAGGGTCGTGCACGTCCATGTGTGCCTCCTGACAGCCGATGAACGCACCCAACCGAGGCGCTTCACCGGCGTCCAGAGGGCAGGGTGAAGTCGGGGCGGGCGCCCATGCGGGACGGGTGCCGGTTGTGCGCGCGCACAACCCCGCATCACGAAACAGAACAGAACCTTGTTCGGCTAGGCGCCTTGCTGTCACGATCCCCAGATGGGGACCCGCCCGGTTACGGACGAAGAAGTACGCAGGATCATGCGCCTGGCCGCCCGCAGGCTGCTGCTGAGGCTTCCCGAGCTCACCGACGAACTCGTCGCGAAGATCCGCGACACCGACGAGGCGTACCGGCGGATGGTCCCCACCGACGACCACTGGCAGAGCGTCTACGAGGCGATGCGGGACGGCATCGGCGCCATCCTGCTGCCCCGCTCCGAACGGTGTGACCTGCCGCAGGCGGAGAAGACCGCCCGGCGCAGGGCCGAGCAGGGACTGCCCATGGACTCCCTGCTGCGCAGCTACCGGCTCTCCGCGCAGGTGATGTGGGACGGCCTCATCGACGTGGTCGCCGAAGAGGAGTCAGACAGCCTGCCGGTCCTGCTCCGCAGCGCCACGAAGGTGTGGCACGCCATCGACAGGCAGGCGATCGCCGCCGCCGAGGCCTACCGAAGACGGGAGGCCGAGATGTTCGGCCGTACAGCCGAGAGGGTCCAGGCCCTGCTCGACGCGCTCCTGGAGGACCGGGTCGACGCCGCCCTCGTCCGCAGCGCCGCCGCCGGGCTCGACCTGCCGGAACTGGGCCGGTACGCCGTCGTCATCACCCGGCTGCCCGGCCGCCACGACCACGGGGACGACGCCCCCAGGCCGACCGCCCTGGGCGTGATGCGCCTGCTGTGGCGGATGCGCCCCGACTACGAGGTGTCGGTCGTGCTGCTGCACGACGCGAACATGGACGACCTGGCCGAGGAGCTCCGCCCGCACGTCACCGGGTGCGCGGGGATCAGCCCGGTCGTCGAGGGGCTGGCGGAACTGGGCCGCGCCAGGCGGCTCGCCGAGCTGGCCCTGCGGACCTGCGTGGGCGAGGGCCCGGAGATCGCCAGGCTGGAGGACAGGCTGCCCGCCGCGCTGGTGGTCAGCCAGCCCGAGCTCGCCGGTCACCTCAGCGGCGCTGTGCTGCGGCCCATCCTCGCCCTCGACCAGGCCGACCGGGAGGTGCTCCTGGGCACCCTGGAGGCGTGGCTGCGGTGCGAGGGCTCGGCCATGCGCGCCGCGGGGCAGCTGTACTGCCACCGCAACACGGTCTTCAACCGCATCCGCCGCATCGAGCAGCTCACCGGCCGGTCGCTCGCGCGCCCGCTCGACATCGTGGAACTCACGCTGGCCCTTGACGCGGTACGGCTGCTGCCCGTTACCTGACAGTCACACACTTTGCCCATTTCAGCGCTTAGCGTGTGGCGGAAAGGGGCAAAGGAATGGGATACCCGCGCCAGGCTGAACCGAGGTGGTGTCAATGCTGATCGGTACGATTCTGCAAGGCAAGGGAGCGGAGGTGGCGACCGTCCGCCCGGACGCGACGGTCGCCGCGCTGCTGGCCGTTCTGGCCGAGAAGAACATCGGTGCCGTGGTGGTGTCCGAGGACGGCTCGGCCATCGCGGGCATCGTCTCCGAGCGCGACGTCGTGCGGCGGCTGCACGACCGCGGCGCCCGCGTGCTGGACGAGCCGGTGTCGTCGATCATGACGACCGAGGTCCGCACCTGCCCGCCGGACGCCGACGTCGACGACCTCCGCCAGACCATGACCACGCACCGCATCCGGCACGTGCCGGTCGTGAGCGCCGGCCGGCTGGCCGGGATCGTGAGCATCGGCGACGTGGTCAAGAGTTCCATCGAGGCGCTGGAGACCGAGAAGGCACACCTGGTCGACTATCTCCACCGCTGAGCCCGAGCTCGTGAGCCCGGACGGGCCCGGGCTCACGAGCCAGGACGGGCCCGGCGCGCCGCGCCGGGCCCGTCACGTTTCCCGCTACTGCACGGTGATCCTGTCCACCTCGATCGTCAGGCCCTTGACCTGCGGTGTCGACGTGCCCGTCGTCACCGTCCCGATCCCGGGACTGACGCCCTTGATCTTCATCGTGTAGCTCAGGCTGCCTCCCGGGGCGCCGGGCGTGCTGGACACCCGGAGGTCCTCGGCCGGCGGGCCGCTGATCTGGCCGCCCGCGGTGCCGTCCGCGTTCTCGGCGCCCACGGTGAGGCCGTAGCCCGCCGGAGGATCGCCGGGCAGGTTGGCCGAGTCGTAGGTGTAGGTGATGTCCTCGGTCCCGTTCAGGCCGATCCACTGCTGGAAGACCTTGAGGTCACTCGTGCCGTAGAGGTTGACCCGCCACTCGATGACGAGCCAGTCGCTCACGCCGTCGGTCAGCGTGCCGGCGTAGACGCCCGGCGCGCCGGTGCCGTCCAGGTCGGTCCAGTAGGGGGCGAGCACGTTGTTCGGGCGCGCGGGGTCGGGCAGGGTCTGCGGCTCCAACGAGATGTCGGCCGAACCGGAGGTCCCCCCGGCGACCGCGTAGCCGTTGGAGACGATGCCGAGCCTGGTGTAGGTGTTGCCCGCGTACTGGAACGGGGGCACGGTGAAGTTGATCGCCTGCTCGTCGCCGATCGGCGTCGGCGCGATGCCGAAGGCGTCGAGCGGCAGGTACGGGGCCGGACCGGTGCCCGGGGCGATGCCCGGCCTGTCCGGTTGCCTGGCCGCGAGGGTGGTCTTCGTCGTCGCGATCTGGGAACCGACCTTGGTGGCGCCGGTCACCGAGTTCAGGCGCAGCCTGCCGTCGAGTGTGCTGACCGCCGTGACCTCGGCGTTCTCCAGGGTGTCGTTCTGCACGGTGACCGTGCAGGTGGACTCGCCGGTGTCGCGCGGGATGGTGGCCGGTGCGCAGGTCTGGTCCACCGGGATGGCGCCCTCCTTGCGGACGAACGCGACCGGCAGGTGCAGGTTGCGCGAGCCGCCGACCTGCTTGAGGTTCACCTGGCCGAAGTACTGGCCCTCCGGCAGGTCCGGCGCGGTGATGACCACGCTGAGCTTGACGCTCTTGCCCGCCTTCACGCTGAACAGCGGCGGCAGCACCGTGATGTTCGCGCCGCTCACGGTCGTGCCCGTGGCGGTGAAGGTGAGCGTCTTGTTCGTGACGTTGGTGAACGTCCGCTTGGCGGTGATGAGTCCCGGCATGATCGGGGCGTTCACCGACGGCAGGTTCAGGTCGATGCGGTTGAGCGGGTCGTCGGCCGAGGCCGTGAAGTTCTCGCCGGTCTCGTCCAGGGTCAGGCCGGGGTCGCCGGCCTTGGTCAGGTCCACGCGCCCGCCGCCGGTGTCGAACGGGTCGGCCGGGGTGACGCGGTCCTGCTTGGTGACCGAGGTCTTGGCCGTCGTCTCCAGCGCGGACTTCACCTGGCCCGGCGTCCAGTCCGGGTGCAGGGCGAACAGCAGGGCCGCGGAGCCCGCGACGTGCGGCGACGACATCGAGGTGCCCGAGATGGCCTGGTACAGGTTGCCCTGCGGGCCGCCGGCCGGACCCTCGAGCAGCGGGGTCTGACCGGCCAGGATGTGCAGGCCGGGGGCGGTGACGTCCGGCTTGAGGAAGTCGCCGCCGGGGCCGCGCGAGGAGAACGTGGTGATCGCGTCGCCCTGCCAGGTGGTCTTGGTGCCCTGGGTGAACGAGGCCGTCGCGCCGGGGTTGGCCGACAGGAACGCCAGCAGGGCGTCCCCCTCCGGCTTGTCGACGTGGACGGAGGGGATCCAGTGGTTGTCCGTCATCACGTCGAGCGGGGTGGCGTTGTACAGGATCATCCCGGCCGCGCCGCCCTGCCGGACGTTGAAGCCCTTCAGGACCCGGTCGGGACCGCGCTCACAGACGACGATCTTTCCGGTGAACAGGCCCGGGGGCGCGGGCGAGGTGCAGAGCGGGTTGGAGTACGGCGGGGCCGAGGCCCGCACCACCGGCAGCGGGGAGGCGATGCCCGGGGTGATGGAGGCGCCCTTCACCGTGGCCGTCGCGCCGCCGGAACCGGACAGCGTGACCGTCGACTGGAAGGTCCTGGTCTGCGTGGAGGCCGCCACCGTGGTCACCCACGGGCTGACGTGGTTGACGGTCGCCGCGCCGGGACCGGCGTTGCCCGCCGAGGCCGAGACGAGCACGCCCGCCGAGTACGCGTCGAGGAAGGCGAGCTCCACCGGGTCGCTGTAGGGGGAGGTGCCGCCGGAGATCGAGAAGTTGATCACGCGGACGCCGTCGAGGATGGCCCGGCCGACCGCCTGGGCCGAGTCGGAGGGGTAGCAACCCTCCACGCCGCAGACCTTGTAGACCGACACGTGCGCCGCCGGGGCGATGCCGTGGATCGGTCCCCGGCTGATGCCGAGCGGGTTCGCGTCGGCCACCGGGCCGCCCGCCGAGGTCGTCGCGGTGTGGGTGCCATGGCCGTTGGAGTCGCGGGCGCTGTCCGGGAAGGTCTCGCCGCCGATGTTCGCGTTGTAGGTCTCCAGGAACGGGGCGCCGCCGATGACCTTCCGGTTGCAGACGAACGGGTCGGCCGCCGGGGTGAGCGGGTTGTCGCCGAAGTTACAGACGCGCGGCGTGCCGTCCTTGGTCGCCGGTACGGCGGGCAGCGTGCCGGGGTCGGCGAACTGGGGGTGCTCGGGCCAGGCGCCGGAGTCCAGGATGCCGACGATGACGCCCTTGCCCGACGAGGAACTGCCGCCCAGCTTGCTGTAGATCGCGGGCGCTCCGATGAACGCGGGGCTGGAGTCGGTCAGCAGCTGCTCGGGCTTGTCCTCCTGGACGGCGGCGACACCGGGCAGCTTCAGCAGCGCGGCCGCCTTGTTCGCGGGGACGCGCAGCGCGATGCCGCCGTAGACGGTCCGCAGCCTCTGGCCCGCCTTGGCTCCTGGCACGTTCCTGGCCAGCTCGGCGAGGAAGGTGTTCTCGACGTCCTCGATGTGCTTCTGGTATTTCCGCGCGTCGCCGCTCTTGATGTCAAGAGCCTTTCCGGTCTTCGCCGGGCTCGTCGCGGGAAGTCCTTCGAGACCGCCCTGATAGGCGGCGAAAGAGTCGTAGTCGAGCTTGACCATCACGTTGACCGTGGCGCCCGAGGTCGACTTCAGCAGCCCCTCGTCACTCCGGGCGAGTTTGCCGGTGGGGGACTTCGCGCCCTGGACCGGCTCACCCCCGGTCAGGGGAGTCGCCGTCCATTTGGCGGACGGCGTGGGGGTGGGGGTGGGATCCGCGCTCGCCGGCGGCGCCATCGCCGCGACGAGTCCGACGCCGGCGGCGAGCACCGCCACGCGTCTGATCCTCGGTGAGTAGGGCTTTCTGGCCAACGAGACCTCCCTGTAGGCACGCGTGAACCGCCACGCCACAGGGAGGGAGGCCACCCGCGCGCCCGGGGCAGGGCATGCCGGGGAGGCCGTGACCCTCCCCGGTGGGTGACGCGCGATCGGCCACCCGGTAAAGGCGGCCGATCATGACAGGGAGCCTAACTAGAGGGCATTTGTTTGCCTAGATCATTAAATTGACACAATAATCATGGGAATTGGTCAAATTTGATTGCAGACTGGGCCGATATTCCGGTCTCCCCGAGGTCGGTGGCGTCGGGCTTTCTCCGTACCGGCGCGATGTGAGATCACGGACCGGCGTGATCACGGCGGGAGCGTGCCCGCAGCGAAGGTGAGGCGGACGAGAGGGCGGGGCGGCCCGCCCCGCGTAAACTGGCCTCACCTGACACGCGGGAGGCTCGGTTGAAGCTCAAGCTTGATCTACACCCCCTCTACAACAAGGGCGGAGAGATCGACAAGGCGCTGCGGGGCATCATCGACGAGGCCATCAGGAAGAAGGCCACCGAGGTTGAGATCATCCCCGGTAAGGGCTCGGGCCAGCTGAAGAAGAAGGTCCTGCGCTTCCTGGAGCAGAAGGAGATCAAGGCCCTCTACCACCGCATCGACAAGGACGCCAAGAACCACGGCCGCCTCTTCGTCTACTTCCGCTACAAGTAGACCGGCGAGCGAGACGGCGACCGCCGCCGGGCCGCGGATCCTCATCTCCCCCTCCGACCTCACGGTGCCCGAAGGCGGCACGGCGAGCGTCCAGGTACGGCTCAGCCAGCAGCCCCCGGGCAACGTCATCGTGGGCACCGCGCGGGTCTACGGTGACACGGACCTGTCCGCCGGACCGCCGCTGACCTTCACCCCGGACAACTGGGACGTCCCTCAGCCTCTCACCGTGACGGCGGCCGAGGACGACGACGCGGTGAACGGCTCGGCGACGTTCGACTCCCGCAGCAGCCAGATCACCGGCAGCAGCGCCTTCCTGTGGAACGCCGTCGAGCAGGACGACGACTAGCGCACCCGCCGCCCGCAGCGCCGCACCGCCCTACCGTCATCGATTGGTTCCTGACGAGTCGTGGGAGCTGTCTCAGCGCGTGGTTCCGTCGGCGCCCCTCCGTCCGCAGGCCGGTTGCCGCCACACATCACCTTGACGATCAGCTGTCCAGCAGGCAGTGCTGCGGGATGCAGTCGTCAAAACCGCATCACTACCGGTGTGCGGATTTTTGCCCCTGCTCCTCCCCGGCCCCCGGCTCCCGTGGACAATCAGGGGCGTCTCCGGCCGGCCCCTGTACGACACGCCCGACTGTCCAGTGGAAGGAGAAGCCGCGGTGGCGACGGTTGAGGTGGTGGCGACGCCGACCGGCTCAGCCGGAGGCGACGGGACGGTAGCCCCTGACGTAGTCGACCGTGAACCGCTTGGGATAGGCGTGTCCGGGCCTCGGCGGCCCGTCCGGCTCGGGGAACTCGTAGATGTTCAGCATCAGCTGCATCGGATAGCCCGGCGACTGGTGAACCGTCCGGACATGGCACCCGTCGACGAAAAAGGCGACGTGCTCGGACGTCCACTCGGCGGCGTAGACGTGAAACTCCCTTGCGTCGATGGGCAGGGTCTCCATCGTGAAGTCGTCGGTGATCTCCGGGTCCCCGAACGGGTGAAGCCCCATCCCTACCTTCACACTGTCCGGTCCGACGTCCCGGCCGAAGATCTCGCATACGCATATCTCGGCGGAGCGCTCCGGCTCGTCCTCGTAGCCGATCATCCACAGCGCGACCATGCATCCCGGGTCGTCGATCGCCTTGGCCCGCATCTCGATCAGCCCGTACCTCGGGGTGTAGAGCCGGACGTTGCGCTGGGCCTCACGCACGACGGCCCTGGAACCGCGCCCGTGCTGTCCGATCGTGCTTCCCACCGGACCGGCGAAGACGCCGGTCTGCAGCGACGACACGCGGAGCGACCCCTCGAGCTCGGGTGACCAGGGCGGCTGATCCTCCTCGATCAGCAGGTGCAGACGCCCGCCGTCCAGCTCGTACCGGGCGGCGGAGGCCGCGCTGTCGCTCCACTGGGGCAGATATCGGGGAACCCAGCGATCCTCGTCGAGGCGGTCAGCCTCGAAGGTGTCCTCGAACTCCAGCTCGTAGCCGGCCCACGCCATGGGTCCCCACCTTCCTGCCGCCGTCTTTCCGGAAAGGACCATACGCTGGATCCGGCCGCGAGCACGCCCCGCACGGTCTCAGCCACCCCCGCGGGGTTGGGCGGTGAGCGCGACGGCGACCGCCGCCGGGTCCGGGTGGCGGCACGCGCCGGCGGCGCGGCGCCGGTCGTGGAGGGCTCACGCTACGAGCGGGCGGCGGACGGTGGCGAGAGCCCACCGGCGGCGGGTCCGCTCAACCCTTCAGGCCCGAACGGGAGATGCCCTCGATGACCCAGCGCTGGGCGACGAGGTAGATCAGGATCACCGGGATGCTGGCGATCACCGCCCCGGCCATCAGCAGGTCGTAGCGGATGCTGTTGGCGCTCTGGAAGTTGCCCAGGCCCGCCGGGAGGGTCAGGGACTCGGGGCTGAGCAGCACGAAGATCGGCCACAGGAAGTCGTTCCAGTTGGTCAGGAACGACAGCAGGAACAGCGTGACCAGCGCCGGGCGGGCCAGCGGGAGCGCGATGGTGGTGAAGATCTGCCACCGGTTGCAGCCGTCGAGCTCGGCGGCCTCCTCCAGCTCCCCGGGCAGGGTGATGAAGAACTGCCGCAGGAAGAACACGCCGAACGCCCCCGCCGCCGCCGGGACGATCACCGCGGGCAGGCTGTCCACCCAGGCGAGCTCGTTGATGATCAGGAAGTTGGGGATCAGCAGCACCACCGGCGGCACGAACAGCGTCGCCACGACCGTCGCGAAGATCGTGCTCCGGCCGCGGAAGCGGAGCCGGGCCAGCGCGTACGCGGCCGGCGCGGCGGTCACCAGGACCAGGGCCGCGTGGCCGGTGGCGGCGGCGAGGCTGTTGAGGAACCACGTCATGATCGGGCTGTCGGCGCTGCCGAGCAGCTGCCGGTAGGCGTCCAGCGAGATCGGGTCGGGGATCCACTGCGGCTCGGTGGAGCCGGCCGCCTCGCGGGTCTTGAACGAGGTGACGAACATGTAGACCAGCGGGCTCAGGTACAGCGCCGCGATCACCGCCAGGACCAGGTGCAGCAGGGCGCGCCGCAGCCGCCGGGTGTCGAGGGTCATCGCGTGCTCCTGTCTCTGAAGGCGCCGAATACCAGGGCGCTGGCCACCATCAGGAACGCGGCGAGGATGAAGCTCATCGCGGACGCGGTGCCCATGTCGAACTGGCGCAGGCCGGTCTCGGCGATGAGGTAGATCGCGGTCTTCGTCTGGTCGGCGGGCGCCCCGCGGGTGATGATGTAGGACTGGCCGAACATGTTGGCCGAGGCCAGGATCGTGGCGTTGACCACGAACACCGTGACCGGCCGCAGCCCCGGCAGGGTCACCGAGCGGAACCGGTGCCAGGCGGAGGCGCCGTCGACCATCGCGGCCTCGTGCAGCTCGCGCGGGATGTCCTGGAGCCCGGCGAGGAAGATGACCGAGTTCAGGCCGAGCGTCCACCAGACCGTCACGCCCACGAGGGCGACCCAGGCGGGCGGCACGTCGGTGGTCCACTGCACGTCCAGGCCGAGGTAGTGGTTGACCAGGCCGATGTTGCCGTCCAGCAGGAACTGCCAGACGAACCCGACGACCGCCACGCCCAGCACGTACGGCGCGAAGTAGACGGCGCGGTAGACGTTGCGTCCCGCGAAGCGGCCGTTCATCAGCAGCGCGACCAGCAGGGGCAGCACGATGAGCAGCGGCACCGACGCGACGGTGAAGATGCCGGTGGCCCGCATGGCCGTCCAGAACCGCGAGCCGTCCACACTGGCCGGGTCGAACAGCTCGGCGTAGTTCTCCAGCCCGACGAACGGCTTGTCGGGGAGGTTGATGTCCCACTCGTGCAGGCTGGTCCAGAACCCGAAGCCGATCGGCAGCAGCATGAAGACGGTGAACAGCGCGAGGTAGGGGGCGAGGAAGGCGTACGGCGTCCAGGGCCGCATCCTTGGCGTGGTCCCGGCGGCGGGGGGCCGGTCCCCGGCGGCGGGGGACCGGCCCTTCCGCTCGGCGAGCAGGCTCACTTCTCGTACTTCCGCTTGTTGGCGGCGAGCAGCTTGTCGGCGGACGCCACGCCCTCCTTCAGCGCGTCGGCAGGGGACGCCTGCTTCAGCACGGCCTTGGCCACCGCGAGCTCCAGCGCCTTGGACTGCACGTCCCCGACGCCGGGCAGCGGCGGCAGGAAGCGGAAGATGTTCACGTCGGAGGCCAGCCTGATCTGCGGCAGGTCGGCGATCGCGGGGTCCTGGCGGGCGGAGTTGCGCGCCGGGATCATCCCGGCCTTGGCCCACTCGGTGGACTGGCGGCTGATGTGGTCGATGAAGAACTTGGCCGCCTGGACCTTGTTCGGGTCCTTGCCCGCCTGGGAGGTCATCACGAAGTTGTGCGAGGAGGCCCAGGCCGCGGCCGTGCCGCCGATGTTCGGGATCGGGGACATGCCCCACTTCAGCGACCTGGCGTTGGTCTTCAGGTCGTTGATCTGCCAGATGCCGTCCCAGGTGAAGCTGACCTTGTCGTTCTTGAAGGCGGCGTACTGGCTGTCCTGGGCGACCTTGGCCGGGCTGAAGCCCTTGTCGATCTGCTCGACCATCCAGCCCAGGGCCTTGGCGCCCGCCTCGGAGCCCCAGAGCGCGTTCGCGCCGTCCTCGCTGTAGAGCTCGCCGCCGAACTGCCAGAGCAGGCTCATGAACATCAGGTGGGCCGGCCACTTGCTGGGCATCCAGAACGGGTTCTCGATGCCGGCCTCCTTCAGCCTGCCCAGGGCGTCCTCGTACCCGGCCCTGTCGGCGGGGGCGTCGTCGAGGTCGATCTTCTCCAGGTGGGAGGTGTTCCAGTAGTCGGCCAGGCTGTGCACGTCCAGCGGGACGCTGTAGCGCTTGCCCTCGTAGATCCCGGCGTTCCACACCGCGGGGATGAAGTCGGACTCGCTGAGCTCCAGCGCGCCGACCACGTCGTCCAGCGGGATCAGCGTCTTGCGGGTGGCGAAGGTGCCGATCCAGTCGTTGTGGATGACCGCCACGTCCGGGCCCTTGCCCGCGGTGATGGCCGTCGGCATGGCCGGGTAGAGGTCCTCCCAGCGCCGGGTGACGTTGCGGACCTCGATGCGGCCGGCGTACTCCTTGTTGAACGCCTCCAGCATGGTCCGCATGTGCGGGCCGTCGCCGCCGGTGAAACCGTTCCAGTAGTCCAGGGTCACCTTGGGTCCTGAGTACTCCCCGCCGGCGAAGGTCGGCGCGGCCGGTGCCGGGGAGGAGGCACCGGATCCGAGCTTGGTACCGCCGCCGCAGGCGGCCAGCGCGGCGGTCAGACCGGCGGCGCCGGTCAGGCCCATGAACGAGCGACGGGACAGAGGACTGGTCATGTTCCTACTCCTGGGGGGAAAGGGCGGCGAAGCGGACGATGTTCCACGAGACGGGTGAGAGGTTCAGGAAGGCGCGACGGCCCTCCAGGCGCGGGCCCTCGCCCGGCCGGGGGACGACACGGTCGGGCGCGTCGGCGGAGTTGACCGCCGACAGGTCGTCGTCGGTGAGCTCCAGGTGCTCCACGGGCCGCAGCCCCTCGGGCAGCGTGAGCTCCAGCGCGCAGGGGGCGTTCCGGTCGCGGTTGACCACGAACAGCACCAGCTCGCCGGTCGCCTCGTCGTGCGTGGCGGTCGCCCAGATCGCGGGGGCCTCCCCGTATTTGGCGGTGGGGATCACCTCGCACTCCGGCTCCACCCGCAGCACCTGGCCGCGGGCGTGCCGCGCGGTCAGCGCGAACGGGTGGAAGATGCTCTGCCGCCACGCCGGGCCGCCCGGCTCGGTCCTGATCGGGGCGATCACGTTGGCCAGCTGCGCCTGGCAGGCGACGCCGACCCGGTCGGTGTTGCGCAGCAGCGTGATGAGCAGGCTGCCGACCACCACCGCGTCGGTCACGTCGTAGGTGTCCTCGATCAGCCGCGGGCGCTCCTCCCAGTCCAGCGACGACTCGCCGGAGAAGCGGCTCTGGTACCAGACGTTCCACTCGTCGAAGGAGAGCCTGATCCGCTTGTCGCTGCGCAGCTTCGCGCCCACGTGGTCGGCGGTGGCCGTGATCGAGCGGATCATGTGCTCCATGTCGGCGCCGCTGGCGAGGAAGGAGTCGGCGTCGCCGTCGGAGGGGTCGTAGTAGGCGTGCAGCGAGATGTAGTCGACCATCTCGTACGTCGCCTCCAGCACCTCGGCCTCCCAGGCGCCGAACGTCGGCATGCCGCTGTTGGAGCTGCCGCAGGCCACCAGCGACAGGCCGTCGTCGAAGCGCTTGAGGGCCCGCGCGGTCTCGGCGGCGAGCCGGCCGTACTCGGCGGCGGTCTTGTGACCCATCTGCCACGGGCCGTCCAGCTCGTTGCCCAGGCACCACAGCCGCACGTCGTGCGGCTTGTCGACACCGTGCGAGCGGCGCAGGTCCGACAGGCGTGTGCCGCCGGGGTAGTTGGTGTACTCGACCAGCTCCAGCGCCTCGGCCACCCCCCTGGTGCCGAGGTTGAGCGCCATCATCGGCTCGACCCCGGCCTTGGCGGCCCAGGCCATGAACTCGTTGAGCCCGAAGCGGTTGCCCTCCAGGCTCCGCCAGGCGAGGTCCAGCCGTGCCGGCCGCTCCTCGGCCGGGCCGACGCCGTCCTCCCAGCGGTAGTTGGAGACGAAGTTGCCTCCGGGGTAGCGGACCAGCGTCACCCCGAGCTCGCGGGTCAGCTCCAGCACGTCGGTGCGCAGGCCGTCGGCGTCGGCCAGCGGGTGGCCGGGCTCGAAGACGCCGGTGTAGACGCAGCGGCCCATGTGCTCGACGAAGGAACCGAAGAGCCGGGGCTCCACCGGGCCGATCCGGAAGGCGGGGTCCAGGGTGAGACGGGCGGTGGTCGCCAAGACACGACCTCTCTGTTAACGCGACATTTCGTGGTAGGGGGTTTCTACAACGTTGTTTCAACGTTGTAAACAGTCGCTGCGGAAGTCGATACCGGGGCGTTACGATCGTCGGAATCGGATCTCGTACGGTTCGTGGAGCGTCGGCCGGGCCGGACGGCGGAGACCGCGACGGGAATGGGGGAGCGGGTGGGAGCGAGCCTGCGCGACATCGCGCGCCTGGCGGGGGTGTCGGTGAAGACCGTCTCCAACGTCGTCAACGGGTACGCCCACGTGTCGCCCGTGACACGGGCCAAGGTCGAGGAGGCGCTCTCCCAGCTGGAGTACCGGCCCAACCTGTCGGCCAGGAGCCTGCGTCAGGGACGCACCGGCGTGATCGCCCTGGCGCTGCCCGAGCTCGACGCCCCCTACTTCGCCGAACTGTCCAGGTTCGTCATCGACGCCGCGGCCGAGCTGAGGTGGCTGGTGGTCATCGAGCAGACCGACGGCCGCCTGGAGCGGGAGCGGCGCATCCTGGACGGGGTCCGCGACCACCGGGTGGACGGGGTGATCCTCAGCCCCATCGCCATCGGCGCCGACGAGCTCGCGGCGCGCACCGACGCCACCGCGCTCGTGCTGCTGGGCGAGCGGATCCACGACGGCCCCGCCGACCACGTGGCCATCGACAACGTACGGGCGGCGCGAGACGTCACCGAGCACCTGATCGGGCTCGGCCGCACCCGCGTCGCCGCGCTGGGCGCCGAGGACAACGCCGCCAGCGGCACCGCCCCGCTCCGCCTCGCCGGCTACCGCGAGGCCATGGCCGCCCACGGGCTGCCCGAGACGGTCGCCACGGTCGAGCGCTACCGCAGGGACCAGGGGGCGGCGGCGATGGCCGCGCTGCTGGAGCGCGCCGAACCGCCCGACGCGGTCTTCTGCTTCAACGACCTGCTGGCGCTGGGCGCCATGCGGACCGTTCTCTCCGCCGGCCTGCGAGTGCCCGAGGACGTCGCGCTGGCCGGCCTCGACGACATCGAGGACGGCCGTTTCAGCACCCCGACCCTGACCACGGTCGCCCCCGACAAGGCCCAGCTGGCCCGGACCGCGGTCGACCTGCTCAAGCAGCGGATCGACGGCCCCGCCGACCGCCCCCCGAAGGAGGTGGGCGCGGGCTACCGGCTCATGGTCAGGGAGAGCACCCTCGGGCGGTGACCGGCGTGCCCCTTCCGGGGACCCGGCCGTCCTCGTGACCGCACCCCAGTTAACAAATCTACATCGTAAAGGCCTCGGCCTGTTTTACAAGATCATTTCTGGATGTCCTCCGCGATGAGAATTGGCAGGCAAAAGGCCGGACATGTCAACCGGGAAGATTTGAAGGCGCGAAACACCGGGGACGACAACGGCTGGTTCCCGCCGCGATACACCGAGAGCCCATATGTGGCCATAATGACGCATCCACCCGCGCTCACCTGCGCTTTCGTCGACCGGTGACATGGCGGCTTTACGGGGTGCCGAAGATGATTCACAATTCCTGCGGGGGGTCACACGCCGACGCGGTTCGATAGGGGCATCATGCAACTCGGCAGGCGATCCTTCGTGGCGGTCCTTCTCACCCTCGGACTCCTCTCCCTGGCGTTACTCGCCGCCGCACTGATAATCGGCCCGGCCGGAGAGCCGGCGCTGGCCGCCGCCCCGGCGAGGGGCGCCCCGTACGCGCTCGCTCCGGCGGGGGCGGCCGACGACACCACCCCGCCGACGCGTCCCGCCGACACGCGGCCCTGCCCGGTGCCGGCCGCCTCCACCCCGACCGGCTACGCCTCCATCTGCTGGGACCCCTCGACGGACGACACGGGGGTCGTCGGCTACGACCTGTACCGCCTGGAGGCCGGCGGTTTCGTCCTCGCCACCACCACGACCGGCACGATCGGCGGCTTCTCGGGCGAGCTGAACCGCTCGTACACGATGTACGTCGTGGCCAGGGACGCGGCGGGGAACGTCAGCCCGCCCTCCACCCTGATCACGGTGTCCGCGACGGTCGGCATGACCCCGACCTCCTCACCGACCCCGCTGCCCGGCGACCGGGTGCCCCCGTCCAAGCCGACCGGCCTGAGCGAACCCTGCCTGTGGGACTACCGGGGCGTCGCGTTCTGCTGGCAGCCGTCGAGCGACAACGTGGCGGTGACGGGGTACGACGTCTACCGCGAGACCGCGACGGGTTACGCCAAGGTCGGCACGACCACCTCCACCTCGTACCAGAGCTCCGGGGAACCCGGCGTGGTCATCGGGCAGCGTTACACCTACGTCGTGGTCGCCAGGGACGCGGCCGGCAACCTCAGCGCGCCGTCCGACCCGCTGTCCGTCCTGGCCAGGGAGGGGCTCCCCTCCCCGAGCCCGCTGCCGCCGTCGTGCACGGTGTCGTACCACGCGACGACGTGGGGTTCGGGGCTGACCGCGAACATCACCGTGCGCAACAACGGCACGATCGCGTTCGAGGACTGGACTCTGACGGTCCACTACCCGACGTCGGGCGTGCGCCTCGTCTCGGGCTGGTCGGCGGACTGGAGCCAGGCCGGTTCACGGATCGTCGGCACGAGCAAGCACTGGAACAGGGTCATCGCCCCCGGCTCGACGGTGCAGGTCGGGTTCGTCGCCTCGTCCAGCGGTCCCCCGCCCGCCCCCGCGAGCTTCAACCTCAACGGAAGGGACTGCGCCGTCGGCGGCTGACGGCACCCTGACAGTGCCCTGGCGGTGCCCTGGCGGTGCCCTGGCGGTGCCCTGGCGGTGCCCTGACGGTGCCCTGACGGTGCCGCCCGGACCACGGTCCCGGCCCGAGCGGCACGGCCGGTCGTCCCGGCCGTCAGCGGATCCCGGTGCCGGTCGTGCCGCTCGGTAAGATCGGGGACACCGTCGACGTCCCCCTCGCCGCGTCCGCGCGCCGCCGGCGCCGAGGAGGCCCGAGCAGGGGAGAACGCCATGCTGGAGGCTTTCGCCGACCTGTCCACGCCGCTGGTGGCCGATGCCTGCGTCCGCGGCGGCCTGCCGCTGCGCGCCGCGCCGCCCGGCATCGACCCGGTCGTCCCCGGACGCCGGATCGCGGGACGCGCGCTGCCGGCGCGGCACTACGGCAGCGTGGACGTGTTCCTGGAGGCGTTCGGCCGGGCCGGGCGCGGCGACGTGCTGGTCGTCGACAACGGCGGGCGCTCGGACGAGGCGTGTGTCGGCGATCTGGCGGTGCTGGAGGCCGAGGCGGCGGGGGTGGCGGGCCTGGTGGTGTGGGGGCTGCACCGCGACACGCCGGAGCTGGTGGAGATCGGCCTTCCGGTGTTCAGCTACGGCCGCTACCCGCCCGGTCCGGTGCGGCTGGACGAACGGGAACCCGAGGCGCTGGCCACCGCGCGATTCGGGCCGCACCTGGTGAGCGCCGCCGACGTCGTCTTCGGCGACGACGACGGCGTGTTGTTCGTCGCGGCCGAGCACGTCGAGGAGGTGCTGGCGACGGCGCGCCGGATCGGGCGGACCGAGCGCGAGCAGGCCCGCAGGATCCGGGAGGGCGAGACGCTGCGCCGGCAGACGGCCTTCGACGACTACCTGGCCCGGCGCGACGCCGATCCGTCGTACACCTTCCGGCGGCATCTCCGGCGCGTCGGCGGAGCCATCGAGGAGTAGGCCGTGTCCCGGCCGGCGCGGACGTGACGGCCGGTCACGTCCGGGGGAGTGTCCCGCTCCCCCGGCGGCCCAGGACAGGATCTTCGAGCACGCCGGGAGGACGACCGGCCCCGTACCTCCCCGTCGCCCGCACGCCGGGGTCGTCGTGGCCGGGGTCCTATCGGGCCCCGGCCACGGCCCCGATCGCGTCGTGGACCGCCTCAAGGAGGTCGGCGGCTCTGCGGTCGGGCACGCCTTCCTGGATGTGGTTCATGACGTATCCGAAGGCGAGGCCGGTCGCGGGATCGGCGAAGCCGAGCGATCCGCCGTAGCCGGGAAACCCGAAGGCGGTCGGGCTGTACCAGAAGGCGTCGGAGGTCGGCAGGCCGAAACCGGTGCCGATCCGGACCGGCACCCGCAGGACGCGGTCGACGCCGCTGGTCTGTTCCGCGGTCGCCGCGGCCAGGGTGGCGGGTGTGAGGACGCGATGCCCGTCGACCTCGCCGATGAGCGCGGCGTAGAAGCGGGCCAGCGCGCGGGCCGTGCAGATGCCGTTGGTGGAGGGCATCTCGGCGACCTGCTCGGCGGGGTCGTCGTGGTTCGGCATCGGCGTGATGACGCTCGTCGCCCGCCTGGTCAGCGAGGTGGGATCGGCGTAGGCCCGCATCACCTCGCGCGCGGGCTCGGGCAGGGCGTCCAGGTCGATCCGGGCGAACGCGTCCAGGTCGACGGGGGCGGCGACGATCCGGCTGACCCGGTGCAGTTCGGCTTCCGGCAGCCCGATCCACAGGTCCAGGCCGAGCGGCGCGGCGATCTCCTCGGCGAGGAAGGTGCCGAGGCTGCGGCCGGTCACCCGGCGGACGACCTCTCCGACCAGCCAGCCGTAGGTGTGCGCGTGGTAGCCGTGCTCGGTGCCCGGCTCCCAGGCGGGACGCTGGGCGGCCAGGGCGGTCACCATCGGCTCCCAGGCGATCGCCTCCGCCGGGGTGATCGGGTGGTCGATCACGGGCAGCCCGGCCTGGTGGGTGAGCAGCCAGCGGACCGGGATGTGCTCCTTCCCGTTCGCCGCGAACTCCGGCCAGTACGTGGCGACGGGCGCGTCGAGGTCCAGCTCGCCCCGCTGGGCCAGCAGGTGCGCGCAGGCGGCGGTGACGCCCTTGGTGGTGGAGAACACGACCTGCAGGGTGTCGCGCTCCCAGCGGCGACCGGTCGCGGGATCGGCGATCCCGCCCCACAGGTCGACGACCTTCCGGCCGTGCAGGTAGACGCCGACCGCGGCGCCCACCTCCTGCCCGCCGGCCAGGTTGGCCGCGAACGCCTCGCGCACCCCTTCGAACCCCGGTGCGGTGGTTCCCTCGATTTCGGGCATGCGTCATCGCCTTCCGTTCGGTGTGTGTCGCCGGAGGTGCTAGCCGCGCCATTTCTCGATGAGCCAGGCGCAGATCTCCGGCTCGGTCATCTCGGGGAACTCTTCGGTGAACGTGACGAGTGCGCGCGTCGCCTCGTCCCGGTCCAGGCCACGCGCCGCCGCCGCTCTCAGGTACTCCTGACGCGCGGCGGAAGGACGGCCTCCGCCCGCGCCGCGGCCCGGCAGGCCGTCGCGCCACCGCGCGATCTCCTCCAGCCGATCGGCCCGCCAGCCGGGGGCTCCGTCGACCTCGACGTCGGGTTCGGGAAAGGGGTGACGCGAATCGCGCGGATGGCGGGAGCGCCACTTGTGCACCGCGTGCCGGCTCACCCCCAGCGCCTCGCCGACGCCGAGAACGCCGAGGAAATGCTCGGTCATGGCGCACCAACTTGTCTGTCCGGCCTCCTCCGTGGGTCCCATTACTACCACGCCCGAGGCGGGGTCCCGTGTCCACGGACCCATCTAACATCGTCTCTGGCAGAGACGATGTTAGGGCGGACATGGAAACATCGTCAACATCAGAGACGATGTTATCTCGGCGTTGGAACTTTATGGGCGCTTTATGCGTCGTTCCAGGAAAGCGAGAGGCATCGCCAGGGGGAAAGGCAGGGGTAGCGATAGGGGTGACACGATCGCTCGCCGGGGGCGGGTGTGAGATGCGTGTGGACGAGGACTGTCTCGTCGTCGACGTGCCGGGGCGCCATCCGATCCGGTTGCCGCTCACCGGTGAGGAACGCGCGGCCCGCCTGGTCATGTACCGCCTTCCCCGCGAGAACGGGGTCGTCTACGGGGTCGCGGTCCTGGACGCCGCGGGAAGGGGCATGCTCGACTCCCCGGGAGCCAGGCCCCGTCATCTGGTGGAGGCGTTCGCCGTGCACGCCGGGTTGCGCTTCGAGTATCGGCCCCATGCCTCGGAGCGGGAGGGCTACGCCGACATCGAGACCCGGGCGCGCGGGTGGCGCAACACGGCGGACGTGGGGCTGCCGGTGCGCGGCGACCACTCTCCCTACGAGGTGGCGCTCCGGCTCCGGCCGTACGACGAGGTGTCCGGTGAGCTCCGGCCGTGCGAGGGTGCGCTGGAGGGCACGCCCTGCCCGGCGACCACGCTCAGCTGGGACGGCCGGACGCTGGTCGCGGCGGATCCGGTGGCGGGGCGTTCGCTGCGGCTCGCGTCCGCCTCCCTGTACCACTACCGGTACGAGCGCCGGGTGCTCGTCTCCGGCAAGGAGGAGACGCGCTCCCTCACCGGGCTGGCCGTGCTCGACGCCGATGGGCTGGTGCTCGCCGACCTTCCCGGCGAGTGGCCGGCCCATGAGGTGGCCGCCTTCGCGGCCGGCCGGAGACTTCCCGTGCACGATGCCCTGGTGGCGCCGTCGAGCGTGGTCCGCACCGCGCTGAGCAGGCGGGCCCCCGGCTGGACGCGCCTCACCGGGCTGGAGGTCCCCCGGATGTCCAGGGCCAAGAAGACCGTCGCGGTCTGCGCCGGGGCGGTGGGGCTGTTCGCGATGGCCTATGTCGTCACGACGGGCGGCTGGTTGGCGTGGCGGGGGCTGTCCGCGCTGGGCGGGATGCTGCTGGACCTGCTGGACGCCAAGTGGCTGGCGGTCTTCTTCGCCCCCCTGCTCGTCGTCCTGAAGCCCGTGCGCGAGGCGTGGCACGCCTCGCGCATCCGGCGCGGCGCCGCGCTCGGGCCACCAGGGGGGCCGTACCTCTCCGTCCCGCGCGGGAGGACGGTACGCGTCCCGCGCGGGAGGACGCTGCGCGTCGGGCTCGGCGCGCGGATGGTCCCCGACGACCTGGAGATCGGGCCTGACCTGGGCTGCGCGGCCGACCTGATGGTCTACCGCCACGAGAAGCTGTCCGGGCTCTTCGTGATGGACGGCGAGGGCAGGCCCGTCCGCCACCTGCCCGGCCCGTGGCCGCCGGAGGACGCGCACCGCTTCGCCGCGCGACGCGGACTCGGCTTCGAGGTACGGACGCTGGGCCGCGAGGAGTATCTCGACCTCACCGCCCGGGCTCGCGACGCCGTACCCTGACCCGCCGCTCCCGGGGCGGCCGCCGGGCGGCGGGGGAGACGACGATGCGAAGGGCCGTCTCGATGCCGGATGCCTCTGAGCGGTGATGATTCCCCGAGACGGATCGACGCCGGGCGGGCTCGTACGGCACCATTATGTGACGCATGACGGCAATGTCCTCTCCGGCGATCGGCGAAGCCTACGGCAGCTCGCGGATCGCGGCGTGGTTCTGCCCGGGTGGAGGCCCGATCCTCTCGTGAACGACCTTCGACAGAACGTGCCGCTTCCACCCGCATACCTCTCACCTCCCCTGAAAGGCCCCCCCTATGAGCGACCTCAACGCACTCCTCGCCCAGCGCGCCGAGCTGGACCGCCAGATCGAGGAACTCCAGTCCGGAGACCTGAAGGAGCGCGAGAACACGCTCAGCGACATCCTCGCGGCCGTCGCCGAGTGGGCCACCGTGCGCGGCCACGAGGCGCTCAGGAGGGAACTCAAGAACTGGGAGTACGTCACCTTCGCCGGCATCGAGGTCGGCGTGGGTCACGACGGCGGTGAGCGCTGGGGGCTGCCGCAGAGCTCGGTCAGCGTGATGGACTCCGTCAGCGGGACCGACGTGGAGTTCGGCACCACGCCCCCTCCGGTCCAGGCCGTCCTCGGCCTGCTGGAGGGCCTGCTGGCCACGCGCTAGCCCCGTCTCGCGCGTCCGCCGGAACCGGGACGGTCTCCACCCGGTCACGCGCCGGCCCGTCTCGCGCGTCCGCCGAACCAGGACGATCCCCGCACCACCGCCCCGGCCTCGCGCGCACGCCCGGATCCCCCGCCCTCCGGGGAGGGCGGGGGATCCGGGCGTCAGAGCTTGCGGAAGGTCCTCGCCTCCTCGGCCGCCGCGAGCACGGCCGGCAGCGCACAGCCGGTGCCCGCCGACACGACGGCCGAGATCGCCCCCTCCACGAACGGCACGTCGGCGATGACCACGCGCTCGTCCGCGAAGAGCCGGGCGGTGAGCACCGAGCTTCCCAGGTCGGGGATGAGGATCACCCCGTCTCCCCGGTCCACCTCCTCGATCGCCGCCGCAACCAGGTCGGGACTGGTCCCGAGGCCGCCGTCCTCGGTGCCGCCCGCGGCGGCCAGCGGGACGTTCGTGCCGCCGATCTGCGCGGCCAGCAGCGCCACCTCGGCCGCCAGCGGGCCGCTGTGCGAGATGAGGACGATGCCTACCACGGGCCCACCACGGTTCCGCCGGCCGGTCCGCGACCGGGTGCGAGCCGGCGGCCGCCCGCCTTCGGCCGGAGCGGGGAACGGGTCATCGCGCCACCACCGCGTGCCGGGTCATCGCGCCACCACCGCGTGCAGGGCGGAGAGGACGAGCGCGGTGGAGGCGGCACCGGGGTCCTCGTGGCCCACGCTGCGCGGCCCGAGATAGCTGGCCCGGCCCTTGCGGGCCTGCATCGGGATCGTCGCCTCGGCTCCGGTACGGGCCGCCGCCGCCGCGGCGCCGACCGCCTCCGCCGGGTCCTTCCCGTCCTGTACGGCCGCCTCCAGTGCCCGCACGGCCGGGGCGAGGGCGTCCACCATGGTCTTGTCGCCCTCGGCCGCCGATCCCAGCTTGCGCACCCCCGCGAGCCCGGCCTCCAGGGCGGCGTGGAGCTGTGCGACGGACACCTCGGGGGTGTCGCCCAGCGTCTTGCCCGCCTCGCGGAACGCCGTGCCGTACAGGGGGCCGGACGCTCCGCCGACCTTGCGGATCAAGGTGTTGCCCACCAGCACCAGCAGCGATCCCGGGGTGCCGGGTTCCTTGCCGGCCAGGGCCGTGGTGACCGCGGTGAGGCCCCGATCGAGGTTGATGCCGTGGTCGGCGTCGCCGATCGCGGCGTCCAGGCCGGTCAGCCGCTCCTTTTCCGCGGCGACGGTCCTGGCGGTCTCCTCGATCCAGGCGGCGAAAAGGGCGGTGTCCATCGCGGTGTTCATCTCAGTGTCGTCCGTGTGGGTGTGTGTCTCGGTGTTCGTGCCGGTGTTCGTGCCGGTGCTCGGGGCGGCGTCCGTGCCGGAGGCCATCAGCGGCCCCAGCGCAGCGCGGGGGTCTCGACGGGGGCGTCCCACAACCGGGTGAGCTCCTCGTTCAACCGGCACACCGTGATCGAGAATCCCTGCATGTCGAGGCTCGTCACGTAGTTGCCGACAAGGTTACGCGCCGCCCGCGCCTCCTTCTCCGCCAGGTGCTCCACGACGGCCGCGTAGGCGATGTACAGCTCGATCAACGGGGTGCCGCCCATGCCGTTCACCATCACGAGGGTGTCGCCGGAGATCGGCAAATCCTCGTGGATCGCGTCCATCGCCAGGTGGACCAGCTCGCGCGCCGGGCGCATGGCCGAGCGCGTCCGGCCGGGCTCGCCGTGGATGCCGATGCCCAGCTCGATCTCGGTGTCGGCGAGATCGAAGGTGGGCATGCCCGCCGCGGGTGTGGTGCAGGGGCTCAGCGCGACCCCGAAGGAGCGGCTGCGGGCGTTGACCTCCCTGGCCACCCGCGCGACCTCGGCCAGCGGCGCGCCGGTCTCGGCCATCGCCCCGGCGATCTTCTCGACGAACAGCGTGGCGCCGGTGCCCCTGCGTCCCGCCGTGTAGAGGGAGTCGCGCACGGCCACGTCGTCGTCGACCAGCACGCTCTCCACCCGCACCCCCTCCTCACCGCTCAGCTCGGCGGCCATCTGGAAGTTCAGCACGTCGCCCGTGTAGTTCTTCACGATGTGCAGGACGCCCGCCCCGCCGTCCACCGCCGCGGTGGCCTCGATCATCTGGTCGGGTACCGGGGAGGTGAAGATCTCACCGGCGCAGGCCGCGTCGAGCATGCCGTACCCCACGAATCCGGCGTGCAGCGGCTCGTGTCCCGAGCCGCCGCCGGACACCAGACCCACCTTGCCGGGGCGCGGCCCCGAGGCCCGGAACACGATCTGGTTGTCCACGTCCACCCGCAGCCCTGGATGGGCCGCCGCGACGCCGCGCAGCGCATCGGGAACGACGGACTCGACATCGTTGATGAGCTTTTTCACAGTTCCCAAACTCGCCCTGTTCGCGAGCGATGGCAAGCATCGACCGCGGAAGCCGTCTTCCCGGCCCCGATTCCCGGCCCCGATTCCCGGCCGGACCGGGGCGGGCGGGACCGGCGCGCGGCCGTCGCCGGGCAGGGAGGACCGGCGGGTACGCGAAGGTGGCGGGCGAAGGCGGCGCTGTAGGAGGATCTGCCGAGGTCCTATCCCGTTGGAGTCCCGTCGGAGGCGTCATGTCGGTGTTGCGGAACCTGGTGGAGAGCATCCGGAACGGCGGGATCGAGGTGATCGACCTGACGGCGCCACTGTCGTCGGAGACGCCGATCCTGCGGCTGCCGGAGCCGTTCGGCAACACCGTCCCGTTCGCGCTCAAGGAGATCAGCCGCTACGACGACCGCGGCCCCGCCTGGTACTGGAACGACATCGTGACGGGTGAGCACACCGGCACCCATTTCGACGCTCCCGTCCACTGGGTCACCGGCAAGGACGGCGAGGACGTCTCGCAGGTGCCGGTCGAGCGGCTGATCGCCCCGGCCGTGGTCCTCGACTTCGCCGCGGAGGCGGCCGAGAACGCCGACTTCCTGCTGGAGATCGCGCACGTCAAGGCATGGGAGGAGGCCAACGGGCCGCTGCCGGAGGGCGGATGGCTGCTCTACCGCACCGGCTGGGACGCCCGCTCCCACGACCAGGAGCGCTTCCTGAACGCGAACGAGACGGGCCCGCACACGCCCGGCGTCTCGGTCGAGTGCGCCCGGTGGCTGGCCGAGGAGACCCCGATCGCCGGGCTGGGCGTGGAGACCGTCGGTACCGACGCGGGCGCCGCGCACGGCTTCGACCCCGCCTTCCCGTGCCACTCGTTCCTGCTGGGCGCGGGGAAGTACGGCCTGACCCAGCTGCGCAACCTCGACCGGCTCCCGGTGACCGGCGCCGTGGTCGTCGCCCCGCCGCTGCCCATCGCCGGAGGCTCGGGCAGCCCGCTGCGGGTGCTGGCCCTGGTCGAGAGGTGAACGTCGCCGAGGTCGTGGGGCGGACCCTCGCCTCGCTCGGCGTGGGCACCGCCTTCGGGGTGGTGGGCAGCGGCAACTTCCACGTGACCAACGCCCTGGTCGCGTACGGCGCGCGCTACGTCGCCGCGCGCCACGAGGGCGGCGCGGCGACCATGGCCGACGCCTACGCCCGCCTCAGCGGCGAGGTCGCCGTGCTCAGCGTCCACCAGGGACCGGGGCTCACCAACGCGATGACCGGCATCGCCGAGGCCGCCAAGAGCCGCACCCCGCTCGTCGTGCTGGCCGGAGAGGTGACCGAGCCCCGTTCGAACTTCTTCGTCGACCAGGTCGCGCTGGCGGAGGCGGTGGGCGCCGTCGCGATGCGGATCGGGTCGGCGGAGACCGCCGCCGCCAGCGCGGCCGAGGCGTTCCGCACCGCCCGCGACGGACGCCGTACGGTCCTGCTCAACCTTCCGCTGGAGGTTCAGGGCCTGGCCGTTCCGGACGCGGGCCGGGAGGCTCCGGCGGCCGTCGCGGAGGGGGAGGGGGCAGGGGCGGCCGTACCGGAATCCGGGCAGGCCGTCCGGTGGCCGGGATCCGGTGAGGCCGTCCCGCCGCGGGAACCCGGGGCCGAGCGGGTCGCCCGGCTGGCGGAGATCCTCGCGGCGGCCCGCCGTCCCGTCTTCGTGGCCGGGCGGGGCGCGCGCGGGGCCCGGCGCGAGATCGAGGAACTCGCCGAGCGGACCGGGGCGCTGCTGGCCACCTCCGCCGTGGCGAAGGGGCTCTTCCGGGGCAGTCCGTGGGATCTGGACGTGAGCGGCGGGTTCGCCTCGCCGCTCACCGTCGAGCTCATCCGCGACGCCGACGTGCTCGTGGGCTGGGGCTGCGCCCTCAACATGTGGACCATGCGCCACGGCACGCTGATCGGCCGCGACACCACCGTCGTCCAGGTCGACCTGGACGAGGCCGCGCTCGGTGCTCACCGGCCCGTCCATCTCGGCGTGGCCGGCGACGCCGCCCTCACCGCGCGGGCCGTCACTCGCCTGCTCGGCGAGGGCCACGGCGAGGACGAGGGCCACGGCGAGGACGACGGCGACGGCGACGGCGACGGCGAGGGGGATGGTGACGGCGACGGGGACGGCGTGTCGCGTGACGAGGCGAAAGCCCCGGGCGGTGCGAGCGCCGGCGTCCCGGGCGCCGGGTACCGCTCGGCGGGGCTGGCCGCGCGGATCGCCGGGGAGAACCGCTGGCGGGACGTTCCCTACACCGACGAGAGCGGCGACGGCAGGATCGACCCCCGGACGCTGACGATCGCGCTGGACGACCTGCTTCCCGCGGAACGCGTGGTCTCCATCGACTCCGGAAATTTCATGGGATATCCGTCGATGTTTCTCGATGTCCCTGATGAGCGGGGTTTCTGCTTCACGCAGGCGTTCCAGTCGATCGGCCTCGGCCTTGCCACCGCGATCGGCGCGGCCCTGGCCCAGCCCGACCGGCTCCCGGTGGCCGCGCTGGGTGACGGCGGCGCGCTGATGGGCGTCGCCGAGCTGGAGACGGTCGTACGGCTCGGCCTGCCGATGGTGATCGTCGTGTACGACGACGACGGCTACGGTGCCGAGGTGCACCACTTCGGCCCGGACGGGTACCCCCTGGAGACCGTGACCTTCCCGCCCGCCGACATCGCCGCCGTCGCCCGCGGCTTCGGCTGCGAGGCGGTCACCGTACGGGCCCGGGAGGATCTCGTCGCGGTGGCCCGGTGGCTGGAGGGGGGCCGCGACCGGCCCCTGCTGGTCCACGCCAGGGTCAGCCGCGCGCGCGGATCGTGGTGGCTGGAGGAGGCGTTCAGGGGGCACTGAGGCCCGGCCCCGCGAGGGCGTCCGGGAGAGGATCGGGGGAGGTCGGGCCGGGGGGAGAGCTGAGGTACGGTTCAGCCATGGCTGAGATCGTGTACCCCCCGGTCATCGGGGCGGCGTTGACCTTGTTCCGTGCGCTGGACCTCAAAATCCGCATCGAGGGCGCCGAGCGCATCCCGCGGACCGGCGGGGCCGTGCTGGTCAGCAATCACATCAGCTATCTCGACTTCATCTTCGCCGGTCTGGCCGCGCGTCCCTCCGGGCGCCTGGTGCGTTTCATGGCGAAGAAGGAGGTGTTCGACCACCGGATCTCCGGGCCGCTGATGCGCGGCATGCACCACATCCCGGTCGACCGCGCGGCCGGGGCCGCCGCGTTCGGCGCGGCGCTGAAGTCGCTCAAGGGCGGCGAGGTCGTCGGCGTGTTCGCCGAGGCCACGATCAGCCGGTCCTTCACGATCAAGGAGATCAAGAACGGCGCGGTCCGGATGGCCGTCAGCGCCAAGGTGCCGATGATCCCGGTCTCCCTGTGGGGCACCCAGCGGCTGTGGACCAAGGGTCACCCCAAGAAGCTGCTGCAGCGGCACGTGCCGATCACGATCCAGGTCGGCGAGCCGATGTACCCCCAGCGCGGCGACGACTACGACGCCGTCACCGCGGACCTGCGCGAGCGCATGGCCGAGATGCTCGACAAGGCGCAGCGGAGCTACCCGGAGATCCCGCCGGGCGTCTGGTGGCAGCCCCGCCACCTCGGCGGCACCGCGCCCACCCCCGAGGAGGCCGCCAAGCTGGACGCCGCCGAGGCGGAGGCCAGGGCGACCCGCGACAAGCCATGAACAGGTAGTTCACAAGTGGCGTGCCCCATCCTCTTCCCATGAGCAGCGCATTCGACGACATCGCGAACGCCTTCCAGCCGGTGCCGGCCCCCGGCCCGGGACGCACGCCGGGGAAGGTCGGCATGGCCATCCTGCTGGTCCTCTGGACGGGGCTGGGCGTGCTGCCCTTCGTGGTCGCGGTGCCCGGCCTCAAGCTCGCGACGGGCTCCATCGGCGTCCCCGGCACTCTCACGGTCGTCTCGTGCGAGGACCTGGGCCAGGGCCGCTACGACTGCAAGGGCGCTTTCGCGCCCGACGGCGGCGGCGACGCGATCCCGGTCGCCGCCTCACCCGACTCCACCGCCGGTGACGTCAGGCGGGCCCGGCTCACCCCCGAGGGCGACCGCGCCGTACCGACCGGCATCTCCGGTGTGCTGGCCGCGCTGACCATGCCCTTCCTCGGCGTCGGCGTGCTCGGCTTCCTGCCGTACGTCCTCCTCCACGTCTCCGGGGCACGGCGGGGCCGCCGGGCCGCCGTGGTCCTCGGATGCCTCCTCACGCTCGTCTCGCTCGCCGGTGTGGTCGTCGGGATGGTCGCCGCCTACTCCTGAGCACGCCGAGGCGCGCACGCGCCCGGCGGCGTGTCCCGGTGCTCGTCCGGGAGACGGGCTGACGACAATCGTCGGATGGAGAAGATGACGGACGCCGAATGGCGTGAGTTCGTGATGACGGGGACGCGCACCGGCAAGCTCGGGGTGGTCAGGGCCGACGGCAGGCCGCACGTGACGCCGATCTGGTTCGTGCTCGACGGGGACGACGTGGTGTTCACCACCCACGAGAGCAGCGTCAAGGGCAGGAGCCTGCGGCGCGACCCCAGGGTGGTTCTGTGCGTGGACGACGAGACCCCGCCGTTCTCCTACGTCATGATCGAAGGCCTCGTCACCCTCTCCGCGGACACGGACGAGCTGCTGAGGTGGGCCACCGAGATCGGCGGCCGGTACATGGGCCGCGAGCGCGCCCGCGAGTTCGGCCGGCGCAACGGCGTACCGGGGGAGTGGCTGGTCAGGCTCCGCGTCGGCAGGGTCGTCGCCGGCCGAGACGTGGCGGACTGAGGATCCCGCCGGACATCCCGTACGGGATTCGGGTGACCCCCGGGCGTGAGACCTCCGACGGCACGCGGGGCGCTGCAGGGACGAATCTGGTCGAAATTGGAATTTTTAAACACGGTGGTGAGCTGCTGAAAAGCCCGATTTAGGGTGTCGTGCACTTATTTTTCTTGCATGGGTTCGCGTGAAGCGGGCACTGTTCCCCGCGCCCTGGACGGAGGATCACGACCGGGCGGTGGTCCTCGGTCCCGGCGGCGGGCGTAGGCACCCCTTCGACGCCCCCGCTGGTTTCGGATCAGACCAGATGGAGGACAAGGTGACGCGAACAAACCCCGGCGGTTCCAACGAGGTGTCGTCGAGCGGATCGGGCAGAACACCCTGGCGCATTCCACGCCCGATGGTCTTCGCCACCGCCGTCGTGCTGGCGGCCTCGGGCGGCGTCGGGGTGTCCTCGGCGTCAGCGGCATCGCCGCCGCCCGTTCCCACGCCGCCGGAGACGCCGACTCCCAGCGTGACGGTGACGGTGAGCGAGACACCCACCCCGGATCCCACGCCGACCCCGACCCTGACGCCGACCCCGGCCCCCACCGCCACGACGCCGCCCAAGATACCGCCGGTGGCGTTCCCCGGCGCGCTGCACGGAGAGTTCGTGCTGCCGGCGAAGGACGGCTGCGGCTTCACGGTGTTCGCCCAGACCGGTGAGGCGATCGCCGTGGCGGAGGACTCGATCACGGTGCGAAGCCAGGACGGCTTCGAGAAGGTGTACGCGATCACCGATTCCACCAAGTCCCTCTCGGGACGGCGGGGCAACGTGGTCAGGCAGGGAGACTGGGTCTCGGTGACCGCCACGACGACGGGCGCCACGACCCCGGGTGAGACGATCCCGACGACGCCGCCTGCCCCGACGCCGACCGCCACAACTCCGACCGTCACAACTCCGACCGTCACAACTCCGGGCGAGACGCCGCCGCCTGCCCCGGCGCCCGGTGAGACGACCCCGCCTGCCCCGGCGCCCGGTGAGACGACCCCGACTGCCCCGGCGCCCGGTGAGACGACGCCGGGTGAGACGACCACGGGCGAGACGGCGACGGCCGCCTACGTCTTCGACCTGACGCGGCCCAGCAGGAAGTTCTGGCGCGGCGGCGACTGGTGGTCCCTCAGCAAGTGGCGGATCGGCAAGTGGCGCGAGCCGAGCATCTGCCCCACGCCGCCCGTCGTGACCCCCACGCCGCCGCCTCCCGCGGAGACCCCGCTCCCGCCTACGGAGACCCCGCTGCCTCCCACGGAGACGCCGGTCGTCCCCACTCCCGAGCCGACCCCCACCGTGACGGAAACCCCGACCCCGACCCCCACCCCGACTCCCTGAGCGTCCGGGGACCGGACGCGGCCGTCGCGCGCCCCTGACCCGTGGGGCCGCGCCGAGGATCCCGAGGCCGTCCGGCGCGAGGTGAGGGGCCCCGGGGGCCGATGACGCGCGGCTCGCGAGGGCGACGCCCGGGTCTCCGATCGGAGACCCGGGCGTCGCCGTTCCACGTCGCGACCGCCGCGGTGCCCCGAACCGGGGCGCGGTCGCGGCACCCTCCCGGCGACCACGAATCCGGTCTCCGCGGACTCCTCGAAGTCGTCATGCCCCGGTGCGTGCGGGGAAGGTCGCAACGGAGAGACCGTTCACGATCCCTGGAGGCGAATTGACCGCGAAGCCCGGAGCAGAGTCCGAATCCGTGATGTCTCCCAGCCGCTTCGACGCCCGGATCACCGCGGATCCGGACTCGGCCTGGCCGGCGGAACCGCGTCGTTACCGGCTGGTCGCGAGCCGCGCGTGCCCGTTCGCGAGCAGGGCCGTGGTGAGCCGCAGGCTGCTCGGACTGGAGGACGCGATCTCGCTGGCCGTCGTCGACCCCATCCAGGACGACCGCGGCTGGAGCTTCGCCCTCGGCCCTGACGGCAGGGACCCCGTCCTCGGCTACCGCCACCTCAGCGAGGCGTACCTGGCCGCCGACCCGGAATACGACGGCGGGTTCAGCGTTCCCGCGATGGTCGACACGGCCACCGGGCGCCTGGTCACCAACGACTTCGACGCGATGACCCTGGACCTGGCGACCCAGTGGACGGCCCTCGCCCGCCCCGGCGCCCCGGACCTGTACCCCGAGCCGCTGCGCGCGGAGATCGACGAGCTGAACGAGCGGATCTTCCAGGACGTCAACATCGGGGTGTACGAGGCGGGCATGGCCACCACCCAGGAGGCGTACTCGCGGGCCTACGACGCGCTGTTCGCCCGTCTGGACGCGCTGGAGGAGCGGCTGCGGACCCGCCGCTACCTGGTCGGCGACACGATCACCGAGGCCGACATCCGGCTGTTCACCTCGCTGGTGCGCTTCGACGTGGTCTACCACGGGCACTTCCGGTGCAACCGCTCCAAGCTGACGGAGATGCCGGCGCTGTGGGCGTACGCGCGTGACCTGTTCCAGACCCCCGGCTTCGGCGACACGGTCGACTTCGACCACATCAAGCGTCACTACCACCTCGTTCTGGACGAGAGCAATCCCCATCACATCGTGCCCGGAGGCCCGGACCTGTCCGGGTGGCTCGCCCCGCACGGCCGCGAGGGTCTCGGCGGCAGGCCGTTCGGGGACGGCACCCCGCCGGGCCCGCCGCCCGCCGCGGAGGTCGTGCCGCCACGGGGACGGGCGGCCTGACGCCACCGCCGGTGGACCTCGGCGGCGTCGTGGCGCTGCTGGAGTCTCTCGTGCTCCCTCGTGTCGTGTTCCGTCAGATGGCGGAAACACGCCACCCCTGAGAAGGCTCCCCGCCTCCGGGCCCCGGCCCCCGGCCGGGACGGTTGAAGTCCCAGGTCATCGTCTGTCTCGCCGAGCCGGGACCGCGCGGATTCCCTCGCCTCACGCGGGCGCAAATTAAACCCTCGTAAATTTTTCTGTCCCTTATTGCAAGCAAATGCAACATTTATTCATTACCCTCCCCCGAGGTTAGGGAGATCCCTTATCGCCCATTTTGCTTCCCCCGCGGGCATCCCCTGCCCGTGAAGGAGATCGTGTGTTCACAGCCCGCCCCTGGCGAGTGGTCCTGATCGGGACCATCACCCTCGCCTCACTGATCCAGCAGAGCGTGGCGTACAGCGCCGCACAGGCCGCACCTGAATCCGACAAGATCGACCGGGTGGTCCAGGCCGACCTGTCCAAGGACGACAAGGCCACCTTCTGGGTGCGCCTGAAGGACGACGCCGACCTGCGGGCGGCGCGTACGGCGAAGACCAAGGCCGAGAAGGGCAAGGAGGTCTACCGGGCGAAGACGGAGACCGCCGCCGCCTCGCAGACGAACCTGCGCAAGCTCCTCAAGGCCGCACGCGCCGACTTCACCCCGTTCTGGATCGTCAACACCGTCAAGGTGACCGGCGACGCGAAACTGGCGGACGAGATCGCCAAGCTCCCCGAGGTGACGGCGATCGAGCCGCCCCAGGTCGTCCAGCTGCCCGACCCGGAGCCGGCCAAGGAGGTCAAGGCCACCGCGGCCTCCGTCGAGTGGAACGTCGACCGTATCAACGCCACCAAGGTGTGGGACGAACTCGGCGACCACGGCGAGGGCATCGTCATCGGGAGCATCGACAGCGGCGTGCAGTGGGACCACCCGGCGCTGGTCTCCGCCTATCGCGGCACGAAGGCCGACGGCAGCGTCGACCACAGCTACAACTGGGTCGACACGACAGGCGTATGCTCGGCCGGCGTGCCCTGTGACGACCTCGGCCACGGCACCCACACGATGGGCACCATGGTCGGTGGCGACGGCGGCGCCAACAACATCGGTGTCGCCCCCGGCGCCAAGTGGATCACCGCGAAGGCCTGCACGGTGAAGCCGAGGAGCTGCCCGAGCGACTCGCTGCTCGCCGCCGGCCAGTGGATGCTCGCGCCCACCGATCTGAACCACCAGAACCCGCGGCCCGACCTCGCGCCCGACGTCGTCAACAACTCCTGGGGCGGCGCCGGCCTCGATCTCTGGTACGACGAGATGGTCCGCGCCTGGGTCGCCGCCGGCATCTTCCCCACCTTCTCCAACGGGAACGAGGCCCTGAGGGCGCCCGTCACCTGTGAGAGCACCGGCAACCCCGGCGGGAACATCGCCGCCTACAGCGCCGGAGCGTTCGACTCCGACGGGCGCATCGGGGAGTTCTCCTCGCGCGGTCCCGGCGAGAACGGCGAGATCAAGCCGAACATCACCGCACCGGGCGTGAACATCCGCTCGTCCTGGAACGACGGCGGCTACCGCCCCAACTCCGGCACGTCGATGGCCAGCCCGCACGTCGCCGCCACGGTGGCGCTGATGTGGTCGATGTCGCCCAGCCTGAAGAACGACGTCGAGAACACCCGCGCCCTGCTCGACGGGACCGCGGCCGACGTCGACGACACGAGCTGCGGCGGCACCGCCGCCGACAACCATGTCTGGGGCGAGGGCATGCTCGACGCCTACGCCGCGGTCAAGTCGACCCCGCTCGGGGAACTGGGCACGCTGACCGGCACGGTCACCTCGGGCGGGTCCCCCCTGGCCGGCGCGACCATCAGCGTCTCCGGACCGGTGAGCCGTACGGTCACCACCGCGCAGGACGGGTCCTACACGCTGCCCCGTCTCCTGAGCGGCGACTACGAGATCACCTTCAGGAAGTTCACCTACGACGATGTCACCGCGACCGTCACCGTCACGACCGACCAGACGGTCACCCGGGACGCGTCGCTGGTGGCGCAGGCCCTGAGCACGGTGTCCGGGACGGTCACCAGCGTCGGCCTGCCCCAGGCCGGCGCCACGGTCACCGCGGCGGGCACGCCGGCCGGCGCGGTCACCGACGCCCAGGGCCACTACGAGCTCACACTGCCCCTCCGGGGCTTCGACCTGAAGGTCGCCGCGGGCTCGCGGTGCACGCAGGACGCCACCGTGCCCGTCACGGTGACCGGCGACCTGGTCAAGGACATCGAACTGGCGAGCCACACCGACTCCTTCGGCTACACCTGCAGGAGCGGCACCGAGCCGTACATCGAGGGCACCACCAAGGAGCAGCTCGGCGGCGACGACGAGAGCCAGATGATCACGCTGCCGTTCGCCTTCCCGTTCTACGGCAAGACCTACACCCGCGGCGCGGTCGCCACCAACGGGTTCCTGACCTTCGGTGCCAACACCTACGCCTTCCCGAGCAACACCTCCCTGCCCACCACCGGCGATTCCAACGCCTCCATCTACCCGTACTGGGAAGACCTGGCGATGTGGGACGACAGCGGGCTCTACACCGCCACCGTCGGCACCGCGCCGCACCGCACCTTCGTCGTGGAGTGGCGCAACGTGCAGTTCTACGACAGCGACGACCACTTCTCGTTCGAGGCGTTGCTCGGTGAGGACGGCTCGATCGGGTTCCGTTACCGCGGAATCGACGCCCCCATCGAGGCGGGCACGACCGCGACGATCGGCGTCGAGAACGCGGAGGGCACCGACGCCCTGCAGTACTCCTTCAAGACCGATCCTCTCCCCGCCATCGCCGACGGCCAGAGCCTGTCCTTCGCCGCCCGGCGGCACGGGCTGGTGACCGGCACCGTCACCGACGCCAACGACGGCAAGCCGCTGGCGGACGCGACGGTGCAGGTGGGCGACGTGGCCACCTTCACCACCGGAACCGACGGCACCTTCTTCGGGCAGGCCCCCGCCGGTGACCACCAGGTCGAGGTCTCCGAGGAGAACTACGGCACTCTCACCAAGCAGGTCACCGTCAAGGCCGGTGAGCGCAACCTGCTCGACACGGCCCTGGCCACCGGCCGGGTGACGGCGTCGACCGACGAGGTCACTTTCGTGATGCCGGCCTCCTCCACCAGGAAGGACACGGTCGAGCTGTCCAACCTGGGGGCCGACGCGGCGTACACCGTCGAGATCGCCTCCGGCCAGAGCTGGCTGGGCGTGACCCCGGCCAGTGGGCAGATCGCGGCCCGCGGGTCCGTGACGCTGCAGGTCACCGCGTCCAGCGAGGGTGTCCAGCCCGGCAGCGTCCGCACCGGAGTGCTGGTCGTGCGCTCGGCGAGCGGCCGCAACCCGGCGTTCCCGATCAGCGTGTCCGTCGTGGTGCCGAAGTTCCAGGTCGCCATCGAGGCCGGCGGTTCCAGGAAGGTCGTCGACGCCGTCGGCGACGTCTGGGCGGCCGACCGGAAGTACACACCGGGCGGCTACGGCTACGTGGGCAACGGCGACAAGACGAGCACCTCGAGCAAGACCGTCAAGGGCACCACCGAGCAGGCGCTCTACAGGAGCGCCCGCGAGGACATGCGGGAGTACCGGTTCGACAAGGTGCCCACGGGGGTCTACACCATCGAACTGGGCTTCGCCGAGACCCGGAACAAGCGTCCGGGCAAGCGGGTCTTCGACGTCGGCATCGAGGGCAAGCTCGCGATCTCGGCGCTCGACCTCGCCCGGGAGGCGGGGGAGAACACCGCGGTCAGCCGCCAGTACACGGTGAAGGTCACCGACGGCCAGATCAACGTGGGCTTCACCGCGCGGACCGGCGATCCCATCGTCAACTCCATCCGTGTCAGCGAGCGTCCCGACAGGGCCGCCCAGTAGGCGCGATCCACACCCTCGACCGGCCCGTCCCGCTCGGCGGGACGGGCCGGTTCCATGATCGCCGGCTCGATCGCGGCAGCGCTGGTCTCCCCGGCGTCCTGCGGCCTCCGCCTCGACGACCCCGGCCACCCGGCCGTCCGCGACGGCCGGGATCCGAACGCGGTGGCGGTCGGCTCAGGCCGGTTTCTCGATCACCACGGTCTGGCCGGGTCCGACGCGTCGAGGATGGATCGTGGATGAGCGGCGCCGTAGCCGACAGGACCGATGCCCGAGCCTCTCGATTCGAGACCCGGGCATCGCTTCGCCGTGAGGCGGTCACTCGGAAAAGCCCGGCGACTTGAGGCCGGGCCGCCGCCGTCCCGTCCGCGGAACGTCAGCCCATGTACGGGTAGCGGTGGTCGACCGGAGAGACGGCCGCCTCCTCTACCGCGCCGGGGGGGCGGAGGGTCAGCCGGGGGTGAGGAAGTGGCCGTCGGTTCTGATGGCCTCGCCGGTGGTGTTGGTGTTGGCGGCCGAGCACAGGTAGACGATCATGCGTGCGGCGTCGTCGGGGTGGCTGACACGCTTGGTCGCGGCGGCCTCGCTCGCCTTGTCGAGCAGGTGCTGCGGCATGGATTTGTCCGCGGGGGTGAAGCCCGGCATGACGACGTTGGTGAGGATGCCGGCGGAGGCGAGTTCCCTGGACATCACCCGGGTGAGGCCGTGCAGACCCGCCTTGGCGGCCACGTAGGAGACGCTGCCGGGGAGACCGTCCTCGACCAGTCCTGTGGAGACGTTGACGATGCGGCCCCATCCGTTCGCCCGCATGTCGGCCAGCACGGCGCGGGCCAGCAGGTAGGGGCCGACCAGGTTCGCGCTCACCGACGTGGTGAACCGCTCGGGCGGCGCGGTCTCGAACAGTTCGCCCGGCTCGGGCCAGTCCGGCCAGCGAACGGCGTTGTTGACCAGGACGTCGACCGGTCCGAGCCGGTCGCGGGCGTGCGTGACCGCGGCCTGCAGCGAGTCGGGGCGGCCGAGGTCGAGCCGCCAGGCGATCGCCCGGGTTCCGCGCTGTTCGGCCATGGCGACGGTCTCCTCCGCGGCCTGGAGGTTGGTGTGGTAACCGACGGCGATGTGTGCCTTCTCCTCGGCGAAGGCCAGCGCGGTGGCCCTGCCGATGGCCGTGCTCGCGCCGGTCACCAGGACGACTTTTCCTGCGAGTCCGAGTTCCATGCGTTCTCCTGCGGGTGGTGGTCAGGTGAGGTTGTCGCGGACGCTGTGCAGCAGCCGGATGAGACGCATGGCGTCAGCCTCGCCGAGCCCGGCGCTCGCCCGGCTTTCCACCTGCGCCCACGCGGTCACGACGGCGTCGACCACGGCCTCGCCGCGTCCGGTCAGCCGCAACCGGGTCACCCGGCGATCGCCGGGGTCGGGAGCGCGCTCGACGAACCCGGCCCGCTCCATGCGGGTGATCGCTTTGGCGATGGTGGGCTGCTCGATGCCGATGCGCTGGACGAGGTCCGCCTGGGTGGTCTCGGGATTGTGGTGAAGGTCGACGATGAGAAGCTCCTGGCCCAGGTGCAGGCCGAGCTCGGCCATCCGGCGCTGCATCTCGGCGCGGTGCGCCCGGGTGACCTCGGCGAGGGCGTAGCCGATCGGCCCCTGTTCGGCCGCGACCTGCCGTCCGGCGGTCACGCCGGCACCGCCGGCCGGTCATCCGCGACGCGGGCGAGGACACGCTGCCACAGCCGGGTGATGTCGTGTCGCGCCTCCTCCTCCGTCAGGACTCCGTCGGCGTCGAGGTGACGGTGGGCGAAGCCGACCGCCACGTCGAAGTCGGAGAGCACCTCGGCGCCGACCCGCCGCAGCATGTCGCCGAGCTGCAACTGGGCGAAGACTCCGCCGAACCGGTTGGTTGACGCGCTCATCAGCACCACCGGCTTGCCCGCCAGCGGGCGCGGGGGCGCGAGGATCGACAGCCAGTCGAGGAGGTCCTTCAGCTGCCCCGGGATGCCGCGGCTCAGCTCCGGCGTCACCAGCAGCAGCACATCGGCCGCCGCCACGCGCTCGCGCAGAGCGCTGACGGCCTGGGGGAAGGGACGGCCACGGGTGGCGTCCAGGCGGGGAACCCGGGCGTGGTCGTCCCACACCTCCACCCGCAACGGGGCGTCCGCCAGCTGCTGCGCGGCGCGGAGGAGCGATCGGTTGTGCGATCCCTCCCGGGTGCTCCCGCAGATCGCCAGCACGTCGATGATTTCCATAGTCGGCTATCTTATAGTCGGCTATATAAATACCGCAAATCTGCGGCGGTCCGAAGGTGACGCCTCCCCGATCGGCTGGTCGCCGGGTGGTCGTCGCCCGTCTCCGGAACGAACCGTGCCGGCGCACGGCGGTGGTGCGCCTCCAGCCCGGTCGCGACCGGATCGCAGATCGTCGGCCATGCCGGACCGGGCATGTACAGACATGCGACCGAGACCGGGGCGCGCCGGTAGCCGGCCGACTCGAAGTGGGGCAGCCGGGCCGCGGCCTGATCGTCGGAGCGACCGGAATCACGCCGATCACGAAGACCGCTCCGGCGCCGAACACCTGGGTCAGCCCTTCATGTGCTCCGTGTCCCTGCCAAGAGTGTTCCTGCGCAGCACTCCCGGCAGGGTCAGCGCGACGAGTACGGTGGCGAGCGCGCCGCCGCCGCCCGCGATGATGAGGGTCACCGGCGCGGAGGTGGCATCGAGCAGGAAACCACCGGCGACATAGGACAGCGCGGCGGCCACCCCGACGGCTCCGTAGAGGTTGCCGAAGACCCTGCCGAGCATTTTTGGCGGGACCAGCCGCTGCAGCATGGTGTTGGCGGCCACGTCCATCGCCGCGATGCCTAATCCACGGACGAACTGGGTGGCGAACGCGGCCGCGACGGCCCAGGCCAGCCCGGTGAGCAGGTTGCCCACGCTGCTCACCGCGAAGCCCGCGATCAGCAGGACCACCAGCGGCACGCGAGTGCTGTAACGGATCATCAGGGCGTACCCGAGGAGCAGCCCTATGCCGACCGCCGCCAGAAGCAACCCCACCGCCGAGTCGCCGGAGGCGAAGGTCACCTTGGCCAGGAGCACCAGCGCGACGTCGTCGACTCCGTTGAACGCGACGACGGCACAGAAACCCAGGGCGATGATCCGCACCACCTTGGCCGACCAGATGTAACCCAGCCCGGACTTCGCGTCCTGCAGGAGCGAGGACTTCTCGCCGCCCTCGGCGGGGATCGGGGGGAGAGACTTCAGCCGGAGCAGAAGCGCCCCCGCCAGCAGGAAGGAGGCCGCGTCGACCAGGAGAACGCCGCGGACGCCGATGAAGGGGAACAGCACCGCCGCGATCAGTGGCCCGAGAGTCTCGGCGGCGTTGGTCCCGAATCCGAGCGTGGAGTTGGCGGTCTCCAAGTCCCTGTCTCGCACCAGCCCCGGTATCGCCGCCCGTGAGGCCGGCAGGAACACCTGCCCCGCGATCGCGCGGAGACCCACCAGCACCAGCAACAGAGGCAGCGGCGGCAGCGAGAGCGCGATGAGCAGAAGGATCGTGCCCTGAGCGACCTCGCAGACGATCATCACCCGCCTGAGGTCGAAGCGGTCGCTGATCGCGCCGGCGATCGGACTGAGCAGGGAAGGAACGAAATCCCCGACGAGCAGAAGTAAGGAGACCGCGATCGCCTGCCCCGTCGTGTCGGCCACGTGAAGCATCAGCGCGACGAGGCTGAGTGCGTCACCGCCGACGGAGATGACTCGCGACGACCACAGAGGCAGGAACCTTGGGTTGTCGCGCAGCATGCTCAGTGCGCCCGTCCCCTCAGCCCCGGTTCCCGTGCCGGCATCAGAGGCTGACATGCTCTCCTCTCTCCTCCGCTTGGGGGCGGGGCACGACCTTACAGGGATGTTCGTCTTCGATGAGCGACTCGACTCCCTTTCTTTTGATGGCGTTGTCTATCGCTGCTCGCATTCCTGTTGGCGAGGAGTGGCACGTCATCGGGAGTCGTGGTTCGGCGGTGGCCGGATCCAAAGAGCCGTCACCGCCCGGGTCGAGCGCCGCGAGTCCGCCGCGTGGGCCCTTCTCGGTGATGAGGAAGTTGACGCGTCGTAAGACATGGGCCCGGTGGTCTCCGGTACGGCCGTGACCGACGACCGTGCCGTCGTGTTTTTGTTTCGCTGCACTCCGAGTCCCGTCATACCGCGTCGAGGCGGGTCAGGCGTGTCCGGCCGTGCGCGATGAGCCGATCCGGAAGACGGGATGTGCTTCGGCGATCGCCGCGAAGGCCTCCAGCGGGGAATCTCGGGTGACCGGCAGATGCGGCCGGGCACCGGGCGCCAACGCCAGGTAACGGCGCAGGATCGGGGCACGCGCACCGGGATCGACCTCCTGAAGCAGGATCGGTCGGCGTCGGCCCCGGTGCAGGACCGCCCGGCCGCCGGCGGCGCGGACGTTGCGGACCCAGTTGGCGTCGTTGCCGAGCATGGACACGAGGTACTTCTGGCCTTCGTGGTCGGCCACCACCACCGGGACCGCGATCGTCCGGCCGCTGGAGCGGCCGCGTACCTCGAGCGTGACCGCCCGGCGGGGCGCGAGCAGCCCGGTCGAGTGCTGCAGGGCGGCCAGGCGGTTCAGCACCCGTGCCGCCAGATGGGGGCGGCCTCCGCGGTACATCCACCGTTTGACCGCGTACAGTCGGCCGAGGATGCCCGGTCTCGGGTGGTTCGGCATGGCTGCCATCGTTTCCCTCTTGTCATCATCAGGAGCGCTTTCGTGGTTTCCCCGCGAGAGGCGAGGCGTTTTCAGGACCGGCGTGTCTCGAGCAGTACGTCCGGATGGCCCGGCGCGGGGCCGTCCAGCAGAGGTGCCGGGAGGTTTCTCAGATGCCGGTCGAAGAACGCCAGACTGTAGGCGTTGAGGATGGCGTGCGCCCGCTTCGCGGGGACCGAGCCGGTGACCCCGAAACGGGCTCGACCTGGAAGGTGTTCATCTGGCGAAAGCCCGTCGCCCCCTCCAAAAAGACCAGCACCGGATAGCGAGACCGCTGCGCGGCCACGGGTGCGGACTCGACGGCGTTCGTCGTCACGTGACGCAGATGCCCGAAGGTGGAATCCAGCACCCGCGCCAGGCGCGCCATGGCCACGAAGACGTCGTCGTCCTGCACGTAGGCGGCACGGGGAGCGGACGGCGCACCGGCCGCGGGATACCAGATCTGCACCATCAGCTCGCGGCGGGCACGTGGGTCCGCGGCGAGGACTTGGTGCCCTGCGAGGGCGTGGGCGGGCATTGTCATCCTCGATTCCTCGGACAGGGTCCGCACCCGGGAGGGGCGGGCCACCGCGTTCATACGGTGAAGATCGGATGCTGCGCGGGGAGACGACCGCGCGCCGGCGCGGGACGGGTGCCGGAGCAGCGCCGTTCGGTAGCCGGGAGCGGGAGGGAGAGGGCGGCCGCCGCCCGGTGGTGGCGGATGGCCCCATCCTTCAACTAGTGGCATATGATGTCAAGATGGCATGCACTGCCATATAGCGGGTCCGGGTCATATGGGCGGTACGCTTGGGCGGTGCCTCCGACCCTTCGCCAGCGCAACCGGCTGGCCGCGATGCACCACATCATCGAAACCGCGATCGATCTGTTCGACGAACACGGCTACAGCGCGGTCACCGTCGAGCAGGTGGCCGCGGCCGCCGGAGTGTCGCCGCGCACCTTCTACCGTTACTTCGGCACCAAGGAAGGCCTGTTCACCACCGACACCCACGCCGCCGTCGGCCATGACCTGCTGGAGGAGCAGCTCGACCTGGACGATCTTCCGGGCACCCTTCAGCGGATCGTCGCGAGCGTTCACGCGGCCGCGGCGCCGTCCGGCGAGGCGGCGGGGTACACCCCCTGGCGCGGCATGCGTTACGTGCTGGAGGAGCCGGCGGTACGGGAAGCCGTGTACACCGCCCTGGACGACCTCGCCGAACGACTTGTCCCCGCGCTGCTGTCCAAGGGCGTCACCCCGACGCGGGCACGCGTCACCGTCCGCGCCTACCTGTTCGGTGTCTATTTCGGGGCCCTGGAGCAGTGGCACCTCGACGGCCGGGTGCGCCCCCTGCCGGACTACGTCCACGAGGGCTCGGCGGTCCTCGCCCGTCCGCTCGCGGCCTCGGACTCCTCCCAGTGATCACAAGCCGGTTCGGCCGTACCTCGGCTGTGGCCGGAAACGAGTGGCGCCTGGACTTCGCATACGAAGTCCAGGCGCCACTCGTTTCCGGCCTGTCCGGGAAAGCCGAACTTCTTGAGATCAGGCTGCCGCGTCGCCCGACCCGAGGAACCTCACCCCATGTGCGGGTAGCGGTGGTCGACCGGAGGCACGAAGGTCTCCTTGATGGTCCTGGCGCTGACCCAGCGGGTCAGGTTGAGGATCGACCCGGCCTTGTCGTTGGTCCCCGACGCGCGGCCCCCGCCGAAGGGCTGCTGGCCGACGACCGCGCCGGTCGGCTTGTCGTTGATGTAGAAGTTGCCCGCCGCGAAGCGCAGCCGCTCCGACGCCGAGGTGATCGCGTAGCGGTCCCTGGCGATGATCGAGCCGGTCAGCGCGTACGGCGAGACGCTCTCCATCTGGTCCAGGACCGTGTCGAAGTCCGCGTCGTCGTAGACGTGCACGCCGAGGATCGGCCCGAAGTACTCCTTGACGAAGATCTCGTCGGTGGGGTCGGCGGACTCCAGGATGGTCGGCCGCACGAAGTAGCCGGTCGAGTCGTCGTACGAGCCGGTCAGCACGTTGATCGAGTCGAGCGAGCGGGCCCGGTCGATCGCGGCCCTGTTCTTGGCGAACGCCCGCTCGTCGATGACCGCGCCCATGAAGGTCGACAGGTCCGCGGCCACGTCCCCGACGGTGAGCGACTCGGCGGTGCTCACGAGCTCGTCGCGGATCACCGACCAGACCGAGCGCGGCACGTACGCGCGGGAGGCGGCCGAGCACTTCTGCCCCTGGTACTCGAACGCGCCGCGGATCAGCGCGGTGGTGAGCGCCGCGGGGTCGGCCGAGGGGTGGGCGAGCACGAAGTCCTTGCCGCCGGTCTCACCGACCAGGCGCGGGTAGGACCGGTACGAGGCGATGTTGGCGCCGACCGTGGACCACAGGTGCTGGAAGGTCGGCGTGGAGCCGGTGAAGTGGATGGCCGCCAGCTCCGGGTGGGTCGTCGCGACCTCGGAGACGGCCGCGCCGTTGCCGGTCACCATGTTGATGACGCCCGGCGGCAGCCCCGCCTCCTCCAGCAGGCGCATGGTGAAGTGCGCGGAGAACTGCTGGGTGGGGGAGGGCTTCCAGACGACGACGTTGCCCATCAGGGCCGGCGCCGACGGCAGGTTCGCGGCGATGGCGGTGAAGTTGAACGGCGTGATCGCCAGGACGAAGCCCTCCAGCGGCCGGTACTCCATCCGGTTCCACACCCCGGGCGAGGAGACCGGCTGGTCGCTGAGCAGCCGCCGCGCGAAGTCCACGTTGAAGCGCAGGAAGTCGATCAGCTCGCAGGCGGCGTCGATCTCCGCCTGCTGCGCGGACTTGGACTGGCCCAGGATCGTCGCGCCGTTCAGCGTCTGCCGGTACGGGCCGGCCAGCAGGTCCGCGGCCCGCAGGAAGATCGCGGCCCGCTCGTCGAACGGCATGGCGCGCCACGCGGGCGCCGCCCCCAGCGCCGCGTCGATCGCCGAGCGCACGTCGTCGGCGTTCGCGTCCGCCGTGCGGCCCAGCACCGAGGCGTGGTTGTGCGGCTGGACCACCTCGATCGAGGCGCCGCCGCCCATCCGCTGCTCGCCGCCGATCGTCATCGTCAGGTCGAGCTGTGCCCCGGCCAGCTCCTTGACGCGGTTCTCCAGCGCCGCGCGCTCGGCACTGCCGGGCGCGTAGCCGAGCACCGGCTCGTTGGACGGGGCGGGAACGGTGGAGATGGCATCCATTACTTGCCTCCAAGGGCACGAAGAAAGAAGGCGACGTTCGCCGGGCGCTCGGCCAGCCGGCGCATGAAGTAGCCGTACCAGTCGTCCCCGTACGGGATGTAGACGCGCACGGTGTGACCCGCTCCCGCCAGGGCCTGCTGCTTGTCGGCCCTGATCCCGTAGAGCATCTGGTACTCGTAGTCACCCTGCGACCTGGCGAACCGGTCGGCGAGCGTCTCGGTGATCGCGATCAGCCGGTCGTCGTGCGTGGCCACCATCGGGTAGCCCGCGCCCGACATGAGGATGCGCAGGCAGCGTACGTAGGCCTTGTCGACCTCGTTCTTGTTCTGGTGCGCCACCGAGGCGGGCTCGGCGTAGGCGCCCTTGACCAGGCGCACCCGCGACCCCTCGTACGCCAGGTCACGGCAGTCGGCCTCGCTGCGGAAGAGGTAGGACTGCACGGCGACACCGGTGGAGGGGAAGTCCGCGCGCAGCGCCCGCAGGATCGCGAGCGTCGAGTCGACCGTGGTGTGGTCCTCCATGTCGAGGGTCACGCTCGCCCCGGAGGCGGCGGCCGCCTCGCAGATCTGCAGCGCGTTCTCCAGAGCGATCTTGTCGCCGTCGGCGCCGAGCGCCTGGCCGACCGCGGAGAGCTTCACCGACACCTCGGCCCGGTCCCCGAGCCCCAGCCCGTCCAGCGCGCCGAGCAGCGTGACGTACGCCCCGGCCGTCTGGATGGCGGCGGCGGAGTCCCGCGTCTCCTCACCCAGGTGGTCGACGGTGACGGCCAGGCCGGCGGCGGCGAGCCCGCGGATCGCCTCGACCGCCTCCTGGGGCGTCTCGCCCGCGACGAAGCGATCGACGACCTTGCGCGTCAGCGGCACGCCGGAGACCGTGCGCCGTACCAACGGCAACCGGGATGCGCCGAGAAGGAGAGAACCGAGCATGTTCTCAGCCTAAAACCTCGGCTCGCGCGGCCATCATGTGCATCTGCCACGACCAACGGGTGGGGCGTTCATACATATGTACGACAATGGTGGGGTGTTGCAGGAGACGGTAGACGAGATCGCCGCCAGGCTGGGCGCCTCGGCCACCCTGGAGGACCGGGCCTTCCAGCTCCTGGCCTACGCCGCGCAGAGCGGCGACATCGACGTGGTGCGCCAGGAGTCCATCCTGCGGCGCCGCGCGACGGACCAGGTGCGCGCCTACTTCGAGGGGTACGGCATCGCCGGGGCCCGCGGGCCGGTCCGCATCCCAGCCGACGCCGACCTGGGCGTGCTCGCGCGGGTGTGCGTGCCGCTGCGGCACCACGAGGTGACCTACGGCTACCTGTGGCTCCTCGACGACGGCACGCTCGGCGACGACGCCCTCGCCTCGGTCGGCGACCTGGTCTCCCGGGCCGCCACCGCCCTGGCGCAGGAGGCCCGCAGCCGCCAGGACCTGGGCGCGAACCTGCGGGAGCTGTTCTCCTCCGACGCAGAGGAGCGCTCCCGGGCGCTGGCGCGGCTGGAGGACGTGCGCGGCCCGGTGGCGGCGATCGCCGCCCGCACCTCCCCGGACCGGGTCGCCGCCCTGTGGACGCTCCCGCGCGCCGTGCTCGCCGACCCCGCGTTCCCGGTACGGGGCGAGCCACTGGTCGCCCTCCTGGTCCCGGCGGGCCAGGCGGAGGAGCTGGCCGACCGGATCCAGGGCATGTACGCGACGGTGGTGGGCGTCGGCGCCCCCAGGGAAGAACCCGCGCAGGCCTGGCGAAGCTGGCGGGAGGCCGTGCACGCGCTCGGCGTCGCCGGCCGGGTGCCCGCGCTGGCCCCCGTCGCCACCTGGCCGGGGCTGGGCGTCTACCGGCTGCTCGCCCGGATGTCCCCGGCGGGGCTGCGGGAGCTGGCGGAGGAGATCGCCGGGCTGGCCGAGGACACGGAGCTGGCCAGGACCGTGGAGGGCTACCTCGACCGCGCCGGCCACGTCCAGGAGACCGCCGGCGCGCTCGGCGTGCACCGCCAGACGCTCTACTACCGGCTGGCCAAGGCGGAACGGCTCACCGGCAGGAACCTGGCCGACGGCGAGGACCGCCTGCTCATCCACCTCGCCCTCAAGGCGGCCCACCTGCTCTGACCAACCGGCCTCACCGGCCCCACCGGCTCCCGCCAGACGGCGGCTCAGACGGCGGCTCAGGCTGTGGCTCAGACGAGGGCTCAGACGGGGGCCCGGTAGACCTTCACCCAGTCCACGTACATGCTGACCGTCGGGGGAGTGGAGCGGTTGCGGCACGGCGACCACTCGTTGCACGTCACGTCGTTCTGGAGCGTCAGGTGCATGGAGCGGCTCCTCGGCACGTTCGGCCCCCGGTAGTCCCACACCTTCCTGCCGTCCAGCCAGAACGTCAGCCGGCCGGGCAGCCAGTCGACCGCGACCGTGTGCCACCGGGTGAAGTCGGCCCGCATCTGCCGCTGGGCCTGGGGCCGGTCGCCGCGGTGCACGAAGATCCCGCCCGACCTGCGGCTCGGGTCGATGATCTCGGCGAAGTCGACCTCCGCGTACTCCCCGCCGCCCTGGTCGGACGGCCAGAGCAGCGCCACCGGGGTGTAGCCCGCGCCGCGCTCGGCCCGCAGCCGCACCTCCCAGCGCCCGTACCGCTGCGCGCTGCGGGTCGCGATGCCCCCCGACAGGTCCCTGCCGCCGTAGAACCCGCCCTTGAGCCGCAGGACGCCGCCGCCCACGCTCGTGGCCCGCCCGGTGCGCGGGTTGGTCTCGGCGCCGGGGGAGTGGTAGACGACCCACCTGCGGCCGTCGACGCGGGTGCCGTTGAAGTTCTCCACCAGGACCGGGGCGCCCCACCCGGGAGCGGCGGACGGGCTCGCCTGCGCGGACGCGCCCGGCGCGGTCAGCGAGGAGAACGCGAGGGAGGCGGCCAGAACGCCCAGGAACGCGCCACGAATCGACATGGGAACATCAAAGCAACGATCGCACTCCAGTAACAGAGGTATCCCGTTTTCGCATACGTCCCACGGGTTCGGGGGGGTGCTCTCCCTGCCCGGCTGTGCCACGATTTCGCACATGGACGACGTTGACGCCGTACGACGGGCGCTGGCCCGGCTGGTGGAGTCCGGTGAGCTCCGCGCCGAGCAGGTGGAGCCGGTCGCCCTCGCCGTCGGCGAGGCGCTGCGCGAGCCGGGAGCGGGAGACCGGGTCAGGTGGAGCGAGATCCTCGCGTACGTCGGCGGGGGGCTCGTCCTGGCCGGTGCCGCGGCCTTCGTCGGCCTGGGCTGGGACCGGATGACCCAGCCGGCGAGGATCACGGTCCTCGCCGTGGTCACGTTCCTCCTGCTGGCGGTGGCCGCGGGGCTCGGCGCGGCGGCGCGGTCGGCGACCGGCAGGACGGCCGCCGTGCAGGGCAGGGTCGCCGCCACGCTCGCCGCGCTGGGCTCGGGCACGGCGGCCCTGTGCGCCGGAGTGGCGGTCGACCGCCAGGAGGTGCTCGTCGCCGGCGTGGCCGGGCTGCTGGTCGCGGCGGCGGCCTACGCGCTGCTGCCCACCGCGATCGGCCTGCTGGCCTGCGGCGGTTTCGCCCTGCTCACGGTGACCGGCCTGATGGACGCCTCCGCCGAGGAGGGCGCCGGCTGGGGCCTGGCCTACGTCGCGCTGGGCGTGCTCATCCTGGTGGCCGCCCTCGCCGGGTTGCTCATCCCTCGCGACCTGGGGCTGGGCATGGGCGCCGCCATCGCGATCTTCGGCGGCCAGTGGCCCGTCCTGTGGGACGGAGGCGCCTGGGGATACTGGCTGACCGCGGTGATCGCGCTGGCCTGCCTGGCGCTGTACGGGCGCCGGCGCACCTGGGTGCTGATCGTCAGTGGCGTGGCCGGGCTGACGCTCGCCGTCCCCGAGGCCGTCTGGGACTGGACGGACGGGGCCGTGGGCGGCGCGGTGATCCTGGTCGTGGCCGGGGTCGTCCTGCTGGCCGCCAGCGGTCTCGGCGTCGTCCTGCACCGCCGCGCGACCCGGTCGTAGACGTCGCGGGACCGTGCGGCCCGGTCCCAGGCGTCGCGGAAGCCGGTCGCGGGACCGTGCGGCCCGGTTCCAGGCGGCGCGGAAGCCGGTCGCGGGACCGTGCGGCCCGGTTCCAGGCGGCGCGGAAGCCGGTCGCGGGTGTCACGCGATTCGGTCGTGGGGCCCCGCGCGAACCGGTCACCACGCGTTCCGTACGCGAAAGACCGGGGGCCCTTCTCAGGACCCCCGGTCTCGGAGTGCGTTCCCCGCGCGGCCCGCGGTGCCGACCGGCGCGGCGGGCGCGGTCAGCGGGCGGAGCCGGACAGCGCGTTCTCGTAGACGTGGACGAGCTCCTGGCTGATCCGCTCCCACGAGTAGCGGGACCGGGCGCGGTCGGCACCGGCGAAGCCGAGCGCGGTGCGACGGGTCGGGTCGGCGAGCAGCTCGCGGGTCAGGCGGGAGGTCTGCGCCGGACGGTCGGCGGGCACCAGCAGGCCGGTCACCCCGTCCACCACGGAGTCGAGGTGGGCTCCCACCGCGGAGGCGATGACGGGAACGCCGCAGGCCATGGCCTCCAGCGCCACAACGCCCGCCGGCGCCTCCCTGGGCAGCGAGACGACCACGTCGGCGCTGCGCATCAGCTTGGCGACCGAGGAGTGCGGGATGTGACCGAGAACCGTGATCCGGTCGTCGACGCCGATCTCCTTGGCCAGCAGCATCATGCGGTGCGCGTCGGCGTCGTGCTCCAGGTCCACGGACGCGGGACCACCGGCGATGATCAGCTCGGCCTCGGGGATGCCCTCCAGCGCGCGGATCGCGGTGTGCACGCCCTTGTCGGCCGTGAGCGGGCCGACGTGCAGCAGGCGGGGCCGGGTGCCGCGGGCGGCGGCCGGACCCTGGCGGCGGAACCGCTCGACGTCGACGCCGCACGGGATGACCGAGATGTTGCGGCGCGGCACGCCCAGCCGGATCAGCGAGCTCTCCTCGTCGCCGCACCCGGCGATCACCGCGCTGGCCCGGCGCCCGATGGCCCGCTGCAGCCGGACCTTCTTGGCGTCGCGGGTGTTCTCGCTGCTGAAGGTCTGGGTGAACGGCACGTTGAGGCCGTTCGCTCCGGCGATCGCGGCCAGCCCGCCGGTCCAGGAGTGCGCGTGGATGACGTCCGGGCGCTCCTGCCCCCAGCGGTGCATCAGCTGGTCGCCGAGGTCGGACAGGTAGGGCAGGACGCCGTCCTCGGGAAGGTTCTGCGCGGGCCCGGCGGTCAGGTTCTCCAGCGTGACGCCCTGCGACACGCGGACCTTGGACTTCTCCGAGTCGGAGTTCCTCCGGCTGTAGATCGTGACCTTGTGCTCGCGGCCGAGCTCACGGGCGACTGCCATCAGGTGAGCCCGCTGGGCGGCGAGGTCGGACTCGTCCTGGGTGGAGGAGAGAGCCTCGGAGGAGACGAATGCAATGTTCACGGCACACCTCTGGGAGGAGATTAGGCATGGAAAGCCTGTGATTCCTTCAGGGGTGCCTGCGTCTTAGGCACACGTCTGTATGAGGTCAACCATACCCCGATCTCCGCCAAAGCCAAACCCTCGACAGGGAACCGGGCTCGCTAATAGGACCTGCTCTGCCGCGACTCCTCGGCCCTGGCACTCGGGACGTGCAGCTGGATCACGCATCCGCGCCGGTCATTGTGGATGTCGAGGCGGTCGCACAGCTGCCTGGCGATCCACAGGCCGTCGCCGGGGCCGGCCACCGAACCCGGCGGGAGGAAGCCGGCGACCGGATCGGCGACACGCCCGCCCCGGCGGTCGACGTGACAGGTGATCGCGCCCAGCCGCTCCCACATCCGCACCGTCACGGGCGGCCCCAGCAGGGCGGCCACCTCGCAGGCGGCGACCGAGAGCAGCTTCGCGCGGTCGTGGCTCAGCCCCATGAAGGACGCGTGGCCGGTGACGAACACCCGCAGGGCGTGGAGCGTCTCCACGTGCGCGGCGGCCGAGTCACCCGGTGGTTCGAGGGGCGGGAAGGAGTCGCACTCGCCGATGAAGTCCGCGGGCTCGGCGTACTCGGGGCAGGGTGTCATCGAGACGCCGTCCTCGGAGAGCGTGGGGTGGGTACGACGCGCGGTCGCCACCACCCCCGGATCCGCCGTCCTCTCGTCGTACGGGCAGATCATCCACACGTTGGTGGCGCGCAGCAGCAGGTTCAGGCCCGACTCCATGCGCTGCCAGGCCCGTACGTCGGCGGGCGAGCGTCCGGCCCACACCGGCTCGGCGAGGATCCGCACGTGCCCGCCGCGCGGGGCCTCGGCGCCGCGCCGCTGCCAGTAGCGGTGGAAGGCGGTGGCACGTTCCACCGTCCGGCGGCCCAGGAACGCCGTCTCCGCGTAGTCGACCAGCCTGCCGTCCCTGCCCAGGGCACCCCCGAGAAGCTCCAGATTGGCCGAGGTGGTCGCGACCATCACCGGGTCGCCCTTGGCCAGCCCGTCCCGGACGAAGGGCAGCGCCATCGCCAGGAAACGCCCGTCGGAGCCGTACACCGCGGCCTGGTGGATGGAGGTCATCCGAGCATCCCGGACCCGGCCAGGCCGGAGAAGGAGGGACGGGTCCCCTCGCCCGGTTCGACCCGACCCGAAGAGGGCCGATCCTGAAGCGATCCCATACCCCGCCCCACTTCGTCGGACACGGGCGCCGCCGGGCGCGGCCCCTCGTCGCTCGGCGGAACCGACGGGTCACACCGAGTTAGTCAAGCTATACGACACGGAGGGCGAGTATCACGATCTCATCCCAAACTCTCCCGCCGGAGAAAGCGTGCCGGTCCTCCTCCACGGTTTTGACGATCTCGGCGGGAGACTGCGCCACGCAACGCGCCAGCACGTCCGCCAGCCTGGTCTCGCCGTAGGACTCGCCCAGCTCGTTCTGCGAGGCCACCAGGCCGTCGGAGTAGAAGACCAGGGTCTGGCCGGAGGTCAGCGTGACCTCCTCGGTGAACATCTCCGCCTCGGGGGCGATGCCCAGCGGAACGCCGCCCCCGGCGGTGAACCGCACCCCGCCGTCGGGCAGCAGCAGCGCGGCGGGGTGGTGCCCCGCGCTGGCCAGCCTGATCTTGCGCGCCTTGATGAACCCGGTCACCGCCATCACGAACATGCCGTTGTGCTGGGCGGTCAGGGCCTGGTTCAGCTTGCGCATCACCTCGCCGGGGTCGGTCTCCCAGACGCTGAGCACGCGCAGGCCGTTGCGCACCATGGCGCTGACCGACGCGGCCTCCTCACCCTTGCCCGCGGCGCCCCCGAGGGCGAACCCCCACCCCTCGCCGGCGCGGAAGACGTCGTAGAACTCGGCGCCGACCGGGCTGGAGCCCGCGTTGTAGATGGCCGCCGCCTCGAATCCCGGGATGTCCGGCAGGCTCCGGGGCACCACGCTGGTACGCAGTGCGTCGGCCGCCCGCGAGCGGGTCTGGAAGCTGCGCCGCGCGCGCAGCGCGAGCCCCAGATGGACGCCGATCTCCTCCATCAGCCCGAGATCGGCCAGCGAGAACGGCTCGCGGTCGCGCAGCCGCACCAGGGTCAGCGAGCCCAGCACACCCTCCTCACCGCCGATCGGCACGATCAGCACCGAGGCGGCCCCCATCACCCGCAGCAGCGGCGGGCCACCGGGGACGTCGCCGAGCAGCCCGTCGTCCTCCAGCATCTCGTGCACCACGCCAGAACCGCCGGTCAGCACGTGCGCGACGGCCGGCGCGGTCAGCGGGTTCATCCCCTCGGCGAGGCGGACCAGCTGGGTCACCGGCTTGTCGCTCGGGCCGAGCACGCAGGCCCGCCTGGGCATGCCGTCGCGGACCACGTCGGCGATCACCCAGTCGGCCCACTCGGCGGCCAGCAGCCGGGAGGCCCTGGTGACGGTCACCGGCTGGCGCAGGCTCTCCTCGTCGAGCAGCAGGCGGGTCATCCTGGCCAGCAGCTCCTGCCGGCGCGCCGCGGCCATGACCAGGGCGGCGTCCGAGCGGTCGGCCGGGCCGTGGGGCGGCCCGGCCACCTGCGCCTCCAGCGGCAGGATCATGACCGCGACCATCTCCTGCGGCTCGCCCGGCATCGTGAGCCGGGTGACGGCCAGCTGCACCGTGTGCGCGCGGCCCTGGTGGGCCAGCCGCGTCTGGAGGGTCGCGGTCTGGCCGCCCTGCTGGACCGCCGTCAGGTGCGAGCGGAACGCCGCCCGCCGGGAGACGTCGACGAACAGCGGGAACGAGCGGCCGATCAGGTATCCCGCGGGACTGCCGAGCATCCGGGAGGTCTCGGCGCTGATCCGCCGCACCACCCCCGAGGCGTCCAGCACCACCACCGGGATGGGGAAGGTACGGAACACCTGCCGCAGCAGCTTGAGCTCCCGCTGCGACCCGCTCTCCCGCTCGCCCGAGCGTTTGGGCGCCTTGCGCAGCTCGCGCACCGAGGCGTCCAGCAGCTCGCGGGCGGTGTCGAGCTCCGCGAGCGCCGCGTCGAGTGTGGACCGGGGGTCGGCGGGGTAGGCGGACTTCGCCTCGCGCAGGGAGGAGACCCTGGTGGTCAGCGCGTTCAGCGCCTGCTCCAGGGTCTGAAGGCCAATGGCGTCGGTCAATGCTCGTCCTCGTCAGGGGCCGGAGTGGGCTGGTCCCGTCGTAGACGGTACGCCACCCGGTAGGTCGAATCGATGCGTGGTCGGATAGTGGTTAAGTTAGCGACACAGACAAGGGGAGTCGCGAGATGGACATGGTCACCCCCGTTCTCGCCCGGGACCTCGCGGTCCTTGGCAGGGTCAGTGAGGAAACGTCGACCGAGAGCGTGCTGCGCGGGCTCACGGCCACCCTCGCGGGCGGTGTGCCCGGTTGCGCGGGCGGCTCCGCCGAGCTCTGGCGCCGGGAGCGTATGGTCGTCTCAGCCTCCCACAGCGAGCTCATCGTGCTTCTCGACAGCGAGGAGGAACTCGGCGAGGGCCCCTCGTCCGAGGCCCGCGCCACCGGGCGCCACGTGATCGTCCAGGACGTCCTGCGCGAGCCCCGCTGGCCGGCGTACACCGGCATGGCCGTCCGCTGCGGCGTCCGCTCGGTCCTGGCGATGCCCATCGTCATCGAGCACGCCGTCCTGGTCCTCGGCATGTACGGGGTGCGCCCCGGCGTCTTCGCGGCCAGGAACGTCCCGCCGCTGGCCGAGATGCTCGCCGAGCAGGTGGGGGTGGCCCTCGCCAACATGTGGGACTACGACGAGGTCCGCACCGACGCGGCCCAGATGCAGGAGGCCCTCGCCGGCCGGGCGATCATCGACCAGGCCAAGGGCATCATCATGAAGTCCAGCGGCTGCTCGGCCGAGGCGGCCTTCGACGAGCTGCGCCGCATCTCGCAGCACCACCAGGTGAAGGTCGCCGACCTGGCCAAGCTGCTGGTCGAGGAGCACCAGCGCAACCGCGAGGCGAAGAAAGAGAACAAAGAGGGCTGAAACCCCTGCCGGTGGCCCCGCCCTCGGTGATCGGTACTTGATCGTCTCGGCCGGCCGGGGTGGTCCCCGGCCGGCCGAGACGATCGGCCGCTAGCCGAAGGCGGCGATCGCGTCGTCGATCGTGTCGTACAGGGGCAGACGCTGGGCCAGACCGGTGATCCACATCACCTTGGTCTTGGCGTACTCCACTCCGATGAGGGCGAACTTGGCGCCCGCGGTGGTGCTGACCTGCCAGTGGTGGACGATGAGTCCCAGCGCGCGTGAGTCCATGAAGGTCACCCCGCTCAGATCCAGCGCCATGTCGAGACCGTGCTCGCCGGTCTCCGCCGCCAGGTAGTCGGCGAACTGATCTCTCGTCGTCGCGTCCAGCAGACCCGTCACCCGGATCACGTTGATCCCACTGACGAGCGCCGACGTGAGAGTCAGGGCTGCCGATCTCTCGCCGTTCTCCGACACCGTCACTCAGGGCCTCCTCGTGCCATTCGATTAGCAACCTTACTGTTACCTGGGGGCGAGTAATACTCCAGGATTCCGGGCAATAATGGAACCAGAGGTCCAGCAGAGGGCCTCGCCTCGAAAAACAGGTCGAGGCGATGCCGTCTGCCCGGATGTTGCTTCCGTGGTCGGCTCGCCCGACAGTAATACCAGGGAGCAGCAATGTCTGTTCAGGCACTCGCACTCACCGACATGACCGCCGAGGAACTCCTCGCCGAGATGTCCCTGCCTGAGATCTCCGAATACCGCGCCGAGCGTCTGCGTGAGCGCATCGTCGAGATGCACCGCCACCTCGCCATGGAGATCGCCCGCCGCTACCGCTACCGCGGCGAGCCGCTGGAGGACCTCCTGCAGGCCGCGTACGTGGGGCTGATGAAGGCCATCAACGGCTTCGACCCGACTCTCGGGCACCCCTTCCGCGGCTACGCCGTGGTCACCATGACCGGTGAGGTCAAGCGCCACTTCCGCGACCGCACCTGGGCCATCCGCGTCCCCCGCGTCTACCAGGAGCGCAGAGCCGAGCTGAACCGCCTGGTCTCCGACCTCAGCCAGGACCTCGGCCGCGCCCCCACGGTCGCCGAGCTGGCCAAGAAGATGCACATCTCCGAAGAGGACGTCCTGCTCACCCTCGACGCCTCCGCCGCCTACAGCGCCCTCTCGCTGGACGCCCCGCTCGGCGCCGACGACGACGCCGCCGCGCTGGGCGACGTCATCCCCGACGAGGACGACGCGCTGGGCACGCTCGTGGACCGCGAGGCGGTCAAGCCGTTGATCGACAAGCTGCCGGAGCGGGAGAAGAACATCCTCCTGCTGCGCTTCTTCGGCAACATGACCCAGGCCGAGATAGCGGCGGAATTCGGGATCTCCCAGATGCACGTCTCCCGTATCCTGCGGAAGGTGCTTGACCAGCTCCGCGAGGAACTTGTCGCCGAATGCTGAATACACCGCTCGTTACAGGGCACCCAAGTCGGCGACAACGGACGTGGCGTAAGGTGCGTTTGAATGGATCCCGGATGCTGAGGACAACGGCGGACTGGGACAGGGGAGGCGGATCTCGGGTGAACGAGGACGGTGTTCGTCCCGCTCGCTTCACGGCGAGCGGCGGCCGTTCCCCGATGATCCCGGCCGGAGCCGCTGTCGCCGAGCTCGCCTTCTGCCTCCCTGACCTTCCCGACGTGCGCGACTTCGCCTCCGCCCAGGCCGTGCGGAGCGGCATGTCCCAGGAGGGCCTCGCCGACTTCCTGGTGGCGCTGAACGAGGTGGCCACCAACGCGGTCACCCACGGTCACACCACCGCCAAGGCCGTGCTGCGGATGTGGACGGTCGGCCGGACCCTCGTCGTGGAGATCCACGACGAGGGTCAGTGGGACCCCGGCCCCAACCCGGGGGAGACACCCCCCGGGCCGCACGCGACCAGCGGCATGGGCCTGTGGGTGGCCCGGATGGTCAGCTCCGACATCAAGTTCGAGACCGGGGCCTCGGGGACGTTCATCACCATGTCGTTCAAGGTCTGAATGTCGGTCGAGGTCTGAACCCGCCTCTCCGGGACACGCCCGGACCCGTGCGGGGATCGTGGGCGGCGCTACGTGGCCACGTACGCCGCCCCCCGATCTTCCCCTGCCTTCCTCCCCTTCGCCGGCGCGAGGCGCGTACATCGCCCTCGACGCCGGTTTTCTCATGCCCTGCGGGGTCTCCGCCGGAAACGCCGGACGGCACCGCCGGGGCTTCGCGCGTTCTTCGCATGTCCTTCGCGTTTCCTTCGCCCGCACCGCCCAGCCTGCCCGGCTTCCGGCCTCCCGAGGAACGGGAGCGAACGGACGAACGGGAGACGGGCGGAGCAAACGGGAAGGGCCCCGTCCGTGTGGACGCTGTTGGTAAATCCCGGGCTTGCGTGATGATGGCCTGCGCGACCCTGTTTGGGTTGCGCAGGCCGTCGTC